>JBKDXO010000032.1:0-59552 GCA_046306195.1 Planctomycetota bacterium
TCGGAGCATGGATCCGGAAGTAAACATGGCGAGCTGTTGCGCGCTTCAACCCGGATGCTCGTCCGCCCCGGCGGATCTTCGACGCATCTCGGCTAACAAACCCGGTCCATGCGCGAGCACGCTTCGAAATGCGATAACCAAACACACGCGCAGCGATCCTCGTTTCGATGGGGCTTGTCCCCATCGGACGGCAATCGCAACCAGCAAGCGATAGCGACGCGGTCCCCATCACGGCGGGGCTTGCCCCCGTCGGATGATGATCCGATGGTGGCGCACATTGAACCGCCTCCACGCCCATCGCAAAGCCTCTGGGACGTGCCACCCCAACTCGCGAAACTCCTCAAAAAGTTTGCACTGCCCCCTGCGGATCCTTTACAATGCAACGCATGGTAGCTTCCTCGATTCCAGTCCACGCATCCTCTACATCAACTCGCGCGCAGTCGCGCGCGGGAGGTTGGATCGCCTCGTTCGATTTCGATGGCTCACCCACAAGCACTCCACCCCTGTCCACCATCGCATCGACCAACGAATCGCCTAGCGATTCTTCGACGACAACATCGACCCTCACTGGTCCATTCTGTTGCAACCATCAATACTCCGTCACCGCGATCACCACCTCCACCGGCGCCATCGCCGAGCGCTACGCCTACACCGCCTACGGCCAGCCGACGATCTTGAATGCGTCTGGCACTCCGCTTTCCCCTCAAATCTCAACACTCAACTCTCGTTACTCGTATACCGGTCGCGAGTGGGACGCGACGCTGGGGTTGCATCACTTCCGGGCGAGATGGATGAGCCCGAGTGCGGGTAGGTTTCTGGGCAGGGATCCGATTGGTTACGAGGGTAGTGAATGGGCATTGTATAATTATACAAACGGTAAATCGCTCATTTCAATGGATCCGAGCGGTAAAAGTATTTGGAGCTTGTTTTGCAAGAAGAAAAAGGAATTACCTACCGTAGATGAAAACTGCTTGAAGGTCTGCGAAAAATTTAACAGTGCAAACGGTGGAACGGAGCCAAGGAAGTATGCTGCGTGCGTACTTGCTTGTCAAACCTTAAAGGAAGTTGGGTGTGATCGACTTCTCGGGGTTTGCCTTAAATCGGGAGTGAATAGAAATCCATGCATGGTTGTCTGGGAACATTTCTGTGGCGACAAGCCTGCCTCGTATGACTGAGTCGTTGCAAGTAATGTACGCAGGAACTTGATTAAATGCAATTGAAATCATGCTAGCTCAAATTGATTCAAGAATGCGTTCTCGTTTAATGCTCCTCAAAAGGCGAGAAAGAGTTCTAGGCTTGAAAGTAATTGGCCTTGATGGTTCTATACTTGCTCAGGGATTGCCTTTTTTTTTCTCTACGGTCGGCATTACTATTTGCAACAATAATATCGAGACGTCATTTCTTCGGCTTTTCATTACTGCGGAAAAGCTGTTTCAAATCTCGATTCATGGATGTACATTGTCACTGCAGGATCTCAAATTCCTTGCGAATAGTAAAAACCTATGCTTGCTTTCTTTAGTAAATTGCAAATTCGTTGAGTCGAATATCAACGAAGAATTCACTGCGGAAGTGTTTTCTAGTTTTTCGTCAATTGGAGTGCTAAGCGTTACATCGGAGCAAATCTCTCGGAAATGCTGGGAAAAGACAGCAAATGTTTTGCGGAATCGTCATTGCGATCTTGTCCTGAAGGTTAACTCGGAGATTATAACGATTTAGCCTTTTCAGTAGAATTTGTTGGTTCGTTTTGGCTCCGGTGTCTTGGTTCACCTAAAGAATGACACCCACTCCGACAACGACAGTCCGCCAGAGCGGTGAGGGACGATGGGCCTGGCCGGAGGGGATGCAGGTTCGGAGCAATTCGAACAGCCAGTGAGTGCTTCAGGCGTCAGAGGGACGCGTTACGATGGAGGGCGGAACCAGGTCGCACGCGATTTTTCGATTTCGCGATTTTCCCAATCTTTTCCCTTAGATGATTTTGCTCGGCGCACGTCCGAGAATCGTGCCTTGAACAAGTAGCTGCGCCGAAGTTTTGGCGTTTTCGATCACTAAAAGTAACCGTTTTACCACTTCGCACGCGATTTTTTCGCACTGGGCGCAGGGCTTCCTCGTGAGCGGGCTGGAAGTCCGCTTTACGTGGGGATCGAGAGGTGATGCTCGAGGACTTCATGGCGTGCTTCATATTTCCGGGAGCGGAAGCGACGCGGTGCGGATAGTCGATTGCGAACATGCGGCGGCGAGATTTGTATCGTTACCGAGGGTCACGCCGATCTGGAACTCGCAGTACGAGTGCTCGAAGCTCTGTCGCAAGCTCCAGTCCCAGAAGTTGGCCTTCGGAGAATGGATCCGGGCCAGGATCATCTGCCAATCGAACGAGTTCCACCGAGTTGCCAACCGGCTATTTCAGTTCACCAAAGGCTAGTCGGTGCCATGCACCAACTAGCCTTGGTTAGCCGAGATGCGTCGAAGATCCGCCGGGGCGGACAAGCATCTGGGTTGAACCGACCTGTACATTGCAACCTCTGCCACACTTCCGACCGGACGGCTCGCGCCGTTCCGCTAATTTTGTTGCCCCTCGCGGGGCCAATATGGAAGTGATCATCCTGGAGCAACAGCGTCTTGCAACTCTTCCGCAGTGATCGTAATCAGGGCGCTGCGGTGGGTATCCTTGTTTTTGACGACATGCACGTAAGTACCGACGTACGGCTCGGTAACACGCGCCTTGGCATCCAGCGGCGCGACGATCAGCAGTTGCAGTCCGAATCGCTGGAACAGATCCAATGCGTACTCCGCATGCGCATCGTCGCTTCGCGAGAACATCTCATCCACCATCACGAAGTGGAATCGATTCCGGTTCTCGCCGTCCGGTTCGAGATCGTACTGGTAGGCGATCGCCGCAACCAGCACGAGGAACGCGAGTTTCCCCTTTTCTCCACCCGATTGACCGGTTCCACCCTCATAGTAGCTGCGCGATTGCCCGGTCGCTGTGACAATCTCACGGGCCGCGAAATTGAACCAATTCCTCACATCCACGACCTTATCTCGCCACCGTTCGTTGGCGGGATCCCGAAGCTTGGAGACGAGTTTTTCGATCCGAACAAACGTGGCTTCGTTGGCCTCGGGTGTCCCCTCGAGGGTCCCGGACAAGCAACTCGCCAATTCGCGACGAAAGTCATGAATCTCGCGGTCGGCGATATCGGTCGCTTCCAGACGCATGGTGGTACCTGCTTTCCACTCGAGCAGCCGCAGGGCGCCGTTGAGCTGTTCGATTTTGTCCCGAATCTCCTGCCGGTCGTTTTCAAGGCTGCTGTTGAGCAGGCCGATTTCGTGAAGGACCTTTTCGTTGAGCCGATTGCGGAACCGATCCTCGTGACGCGGCAGATCGTCCTTGGAAATCCGCGCGTACAACGCACCGAAACTGTCGAGCGACGCCACCTCGGGATCGAGATCGGGGTTGTCCTCCGGAAAGGCGCGCAAGTACTTCGCCATCGCGCTGATGACGTCCTTCTTGAGCGGCTCGAGTTTGGCCGCCAACGCTTCCCATCGATCTCTCTGATCCCGTTCCGCAGTCTCGGGGAGGATTCCCAAATTATCGAGCGTAAGGGGGGTACGAACCCATTGGGAAATCGCCTCGAAGTGGCTTTGTGCCAAATCCCAGTTCCCTTTTTGCCTGCAATCCTCGAGCCGCTGCCGCGCGCTCTTGAGAACT
Organism: Planctomycetota bacterium; assembly: GCA_046306195.1. Lineage (GTDB taxonomy): Bacteria > Planctomycetota > Planctomycetia > Pirellulales > Pirellulaceae > JBKCUI01. The sequence goes on from JBKDXO010000032.1 coordinate 3,707, forward strand.
CGATCGCCGGTTCGAAGCTCGGCCGCCAATTGGGTTTTGGACTCGAGATGCCGATCTCGATCTTGCTGGTATCCGCTTTCTTCGCCTCGCAGCGCATCGGCTTTGCGTTTCAACTCGCGAACGACGTTGTTGGAGGCTTCCAACCGCTCCTTTTCCAAACGCAACTGGGACACCTCGAAATCGTGTCGCGCCGCGTCGATCTCGTCGTAGTCGGAATACTTGGCGGCTTGGTCGAGTTCGTTGATCCTGCGCGTCGCATCATCGATTTTTTGTTCCGACTGTCGGCCCCGTTTGTGGAGACCTTCGAGATCCTGTTCCATCTCGCGGATCGCGTCGAGGATCGCGGCGCGTTTCTCTCGATTATCCCAGCCCAACACAAAGTGCCGGCGATCATCGGGCGCGTTCCGGTCGTCTTTTTCGTGCCGTACCGTCCCCTTCTTGATGTGACGATTGACCGTCATCGCGGCTCCATGGCACGCAGCGAATGCGTCGAGGGTCTCGCATGCTTGATAATCGAATCGTTCGAGAATTTCCCCTTTGACCCAAGGGGTCAGCGGGTGTTCGCGGTACTTGAGTTTGGAGTAGAGCGTGCCGCTCGTTGCCGGTTTCCTGTCGGCAGGCGACCGCTTGGAAACCCGCAGGTAAACGAGCCGCTGACCCCGACCTTGATGATCTTCGAGGCGAGTGGAGTCGACGTATCCCGCCACGCGGCTGTAATACTCATCCGGGACCAGCAGACTGCGTGCGAAACCGTGCAGCACGTTCTCGATCGAGCCTTCCCATTGGCGTTCCTCGGACCGTATCTCGAGCAGTTCGGCTGCGAACGGAATATCGCCCACGGCGAGCTTGAGGTCCTTGCATAGCCGTTCGCGCATGGCGATCAGGGACTCGGGCAAATTCCCTTTCCGTTTCCCGAGCGCCTCCGCTTCCGCGCGATGCTCTTGCAGCTCTCGAGTCATGCGCCCGATCTCGTATTGCACATCGCTGCTCTTTTTGCGGAGCGTGTCTCGATCCTCCACCAACGCATTTCGCTTGGACGTCAGTTCAGCCCGGACCCGATGAAACTGCTCCGGAGACGTGACGGGAGTGGAGATGTCGCAGTTGCGGAGGAAACCGACATAGCGATTGAAGGCATCCTGTTTCGCGCGAGCCAACTGCAAAGCCGCCTCGATCAGACCCGGCAGCCTACGAAGACGGTCGCCCCCCGCGTTTTCGATTTCGATCTCGAGCCGCGCGATGTCCTGGCGTAGTTTCACTAGCAGACCATTGAGCCGTTCCATTTCAGACTCGTGAAACACCAGCTGCTGATTCCACTTGGCGACCAGTGGCTCGAGCAACTCCACCATCCCGTTGGCAAAGTAAATGGGGACAGCCGCCAATTGTTGTTTCACCGATTCCAGTTCGTCGACCCGAGCGCGATACATTTCCCCGGCTTGCATGATGGGGACCAAGAAATCATTTTGCTGCCGTATCCGCACGAGCATGCGGTGCGCTTCGCTGAGCTCATTGAAATGCGTCAACAGTTTGGCGACCCGTTCATTCCATGGCTGCTTCTCGAGCATGTGCTGTCGAATGAAGACATCCAACCGCTGCACATCCTTGACCGCTACGGTCTGGTTGAAGATATCCATCGCCTTCGACTTGAGACCGGTCTGCCGCTGCAGCCAGTGTATGTACTGGTTGTAGCTGGTCGTGGTTTCAAATCCGCGTTCGCGCAGTTGACGCGCGAGCATCGAACCGGAGGTCAAGTTGGCGAGGTCGCGAACGATACTCCGTTCCTCATTGCTCGAAGCGTAGATCTTTTCGACGGAGTTGTCGCTGTTCATGTACAGGACCTGGCACAGCGAGATCCACTCCCCGGTCGCTTGATTGTGAAATACGGCCAACAGAGCGGAGTAGTGGGTCGTCCCGGGCCTCATGTATTGAATCTGCGGTCGGCCGTCGTCACCGATGGTTCGATCGTAAGCGCCGCGAATGTAGGTCCGTTCATCCCGTTCGTTCTTCATCGCGCCGGCGGCCACGTTGTAGTTGCGCGTTTGAGGCCGTACCAAGAGGGTCAGCAGCGCATCGACGAGTGTCGATTTGCCCGACCCGTTCTCCCCGACCAGCAATGTGCTCTGGCCTCGAGGCTCCAAAGTGTAAACCGCCCCGTCAAACACACCCCAATTGAAGACCTCGAATCGATGCAGGCGAAATCCGGGGAGCGTCGGCCGATCCGCAACGGATCCAAAGGGGAGCTTGGCTTGTCGATCGATCATTCCGCCGACTCCTGGTCGCTCGCGTCGGCCCGCGGCTCCGAGCTCGAAGCCGACTTGCCGCGACGGGTGACTTCGTCCACCAGCGACTGCCTCAGTTTCTCTAGATCCTCCAAAGGCACGCGGGCCTTGAGGATGCGCCGCACCTCCCAAGTCGGAGGTTCCTTCTCAAATTGCTTCACGAACTTCATGTCTTCCAGTTTCCGCAGCGCGGTCCCGAGTTGCCGATTCAGTTTCACTCCATCTTGCTCGGCTGGAAAAAATGCTTGCCAAACCGGGAGCAAGTCCGATTGGGGAACGATGCACCGATCGCTGAAAACCTCCTGTTCCTCGAATCGACGCAACTCGTCCCGCAACAGCACGCACAACAACGTCGTTTCGTACGACAGAGGTTGACGACGAAACAACCGCGGAATATCCGGGTAACCAGTGGGCCATTCTTCCTCACCGAATTGACGCAGGTAGGCCATCGCGTCGGATTCATCGACCACGAGCAACAAACCCAGTTTCGCAAAGTAATCGGCGAGAGGCGTTACGTTGCGCAGCAGGATTTCCCAATTCTCCTCGCTGTCGTCGTGGTACAGGACTCCTTGCAACAATCGGACGGCGACTCCGCTCCAATCGCAGGGTGGCGGCAGATTCGCAACCTCGCGATGCAATCGATCGACATCGGTGGACGGGGTATTTGGAGAATCGGGATCCGGTGTTGCCATCAGCGAGGCTTCCTCCCCGAAGGTCGACTTGTAGCCTTGGGTACAAAAGTAATGCGAGGGACTCGGGCTCGCATCGTCACTCCGTGCCGGTCCGGTGGACTCCACTCAACGATATCCCATTCGTCTGCAGCCATCGGATGGCCGTCGTCATGGGCGATTTGGATGTATCCGAGCAAATCGACGATCCCGAGGGGCGACGGGTTCGCGCGCCACAGATCCTTGAGCGACCAGGATTCCCCTTCGAGCGTGCACTCCCGAATGCGCTCTCGCAATTTTCGGAGATCCAAACGGTGCATGCGAGCAAACGCGGACGCGATCTGTCCGGCCTGGGTCAAGTCGGTGATGTGCTCGACCATCGCATCCTGAGCAAAGTCGGGTTGCGCGGTCCAGAACGGACGCTCCAACGGAGCTTGGATCCCTGCCTCGGCATCGATCGATAACGCGATATGCGACGGGGGCTGATTGCCCAGTTGCAAGGCAGCTTTGCGAATATCGACGAGCACATTGGCCAAGCGCACGCGATGCTCGGCCGAGCGAGAATCGAGCAAACGACGAAGCGTCGCGGACAATCGCGCGGTAGTGCGCATGACTTTGTCGGCTTCGGCCAAAAGAGACGGAACCATCCGATGCAGTCGCTGCAATCCGTCCTGCTGGTCGGCGAGGGCAGCCAAACGCTGGATCTCCTCGACGCTCTTTCGCAGAGACATTTGTTCGTTGGGTGAAAATAGGAATCGCACGAAAGCGTAAAAGCTGACCCCCTCGTCCTCTTGCTTGAGCGTTTCCTCAGCGTCGAGAGCGAAACCGAGGATGGTGCCTCGCGTCTCATGCCCAGCGGCTTGCAGGTGCTGCACCCGCCGCGCGATCTCCTGGAATCGCTCCTCCACCGCGCGGAAATCGGATTGCAATTCACGAAGCAAACTGATCGCGTTTTGAAATCGTTCTCGAATCTGCGATGGCCGATAGACCTGCACACTTTTGCCCGCTTCGATCGCTGCAATCTCTTTGTCGATCGCGTCCCGTTGAGTTCGAAGGTAAACCAGACGCCGCTCCGGATCGTCTGACGACCCCCGAACGATATCCTGAAGCGTGTCGATGATCATTCGCAATCGGCCCTCGGTACCAACCATGTTTTGGCGGCGGGACAGAGCCTCCTCGATAAATCGGATCGCTTCTTCCGCGCTAGCGGACAGCTGATACTGCGGCTCCGACGAGTGCGATTCGACGAACCTCCGAAGCCATAGGAATTCGGTCCATTGGGCCACGTACCGCTCCGGCGTTCCGTTCATGACTTCGGGAAGCAATTCATGCAGATCCTCGAGAAACGAGGCGAGGCGATCGCGCAATTCCGCCTGACCGACGGCAATGGTCCCGTCCGCTTTGAACGTCGCGTGCAGGAAGGCCAGAATCCATGGGGCCAAATCGGAGCGCAGCAGCCGAACGGTAGGTGAATGGTCAAAAAAAGCGCGGAGTTCATCGCGTCGCATCGGGGATTCCTCAGTGTTTTATGGTGACACGAACAGACCAGAAAACAAGAGAAAAGTCAGGGAAACCGCCCCTAACTAGGCAACTGCGTTCACCGCATCGATGAACTGCCGAAGCCGGCCGAGATTGCGGCGGTTGAAGTGCATGACCAAACGGGGCAATTCGGCGAGTTCCGGCTCCGAGGATTCCTCGGGGAGCGCCCCTCGCTGCTCCAAGCGACCGGAGACTTGAATATCCGAAAATTGATCGTTCAGTTGCTCAACCCGCTCGGGACTTAAGGCCGTGGTGATCCTCAGAACCAGCAGATCGTTGACGTACCGCATGCTGTGGTAGACGCGATAGAAGGTAAGCAACTCTTGGACCGCGACATCGATGGAATCGGTTCGCTTGTAGAGGTGCAGGTCCTCAGGGCTGATGAGCCGTTGGGCGAGCAGCTGCTTGTGGAAAAACTCTTCCATGCTCGCCCAATAATCGCCCCCCGGGGTATCGAGAAGCACAAGCGGAAGCAGGGTTTGCTTGCCGGTTTGCAGAAGCGTCAGGATCTCGAGGGTTTCGTCGAGAGTTCCAAACCCACCGGCACAGCATACGACGCCGCTGCACTCTTTGATGAACATCAGCTTGCGCGTGAAGAAGTATTTGAGCGTGACCAGCTTGTGGTCCCCATCGATCACGCGGTTGGCGGATTGTTCGAACGGAAGCATGATGTTGAGCCCCATCGACATCTCGCGACCGGCACCTTGATGCCCAGCCTCCATGATGCCGCCGCCGGCACCGGTAATCACCATCCAGCCATGTTCAGCGATGCGTCGCCCGAGTTCGGCAGCCTGGATAAAAGCAGGATGATCCGGAGGCGTACGAGCCGAACCGAAGACAGTCGCTTTCCGTCGACGACGGTAGGGCTGGAAGACTTTGAAGGCGTACCGAAGTTCGCGGAGCGTGCGGCTAAGGATTTTGAGATCGCCACGCGAGGTCCCGTCAGCTTGAAGTCGCTCGACGGTCCGTTGCATCATGTCGATGAGATCTTCGCTTCCCAAGGCCGATCCCGGCTCATCGGCCGGCATCGGTCTCCGCTTTTCATCCTCCCCAAGGGCTTCCGGAGCGATGGGAGACGGGGGAGGATTGTCTTTCATAGATCGTCGTTGTGGAGGAGAGCCTTCGAATTGGCCAACGCCGACGCAGTCCCTAACTCGGCTTGACCGTTCCCTTGTCCGGAGCACCGTCTTCGGGCTGTTCGTCGTAGAGTGCTTCGGGAAGTGTAGCCGCCACAGGCGCGACCATGAACTCGACCGAGAACTCGTCCGGGTCAGCCTTGAGGATCGAGCCTCCATCCTTGGGAGAGACCTTGGCCGCATCGACAATCTTTTGGATGACCGTACGCTCCAGGATCTGGTTTCTCAAGGCATCCATTTGACCGGTGCGTTCCAGTTTGGCGCGGACCTGACGGGGCGAAAGATCGCTTTGTTCCGCGATCAGGGCGACCTCGGCATCGTATTCCTGCTCGGACGGCTCAATCTTGAGTTCCTCAGCGATCTTTTCCAGGAGGAAGTGTTCGCGGAGAGAGGCTTTGGTCAACTCCTCGATGTTGCGTCGCATGGAGTTAACGACGTTGCGGATCTGGTCATCCGAGAAACCGTTTCTTCGCAACTCGAGAACGCGGCGCTGCAGTTCGCGATCGGCTTGTCGGCGGACGGTTCGAGGAGGCAAATCCCAGCTTGCGCCTTCGGTGAGTTTGGCGACGATCTGCTCGCGCAACTCTTGGTTCTGGTAGTACTCTGCTTGTCGCTGCAGTTCCCCGCGAACAAAGTCTCTCAGTTCCTCGACGTTGTCGAACCCGAGATTGTCCAGTTGGCTCGCTCCCAAGGCTTCGGGATTCACCCGACGAATCTCGAGAATCTGAAAGGCTCCGTGAACTGCTTTGCCGCGAAACGCTTCGTTGAGCGACGTCTCGAGGATGTGGAAATCGACTTCCACGAGTTCCCCTTCCTTTTTCCCGACAACCGCGTCACCGAAGTTTTCGATGATCGAGTCGGCAAGACTTAGCTTCGAGCGGAGCGTGATCAGTTCCTCTTCGAGCGTATTGATGAACTTGCCATCCACTTGGAAGCTTGCGTTGACCAACACACGATCCCCTAGGCTCGCGGCGCCATCGTAGGCTTCGCCGGGTGTCACTCGCTCGAGGGTTCTCTGCAGCTGGCGATCCACGTCCAGGTCCGTCACGGGGTACTCGGACTTGGTGAGGCTCAGCCCGTTCCAATCGGGAGTCGTGAATTCGGGGCGGACTTCGATCTTGAATTCAAAGGTAAAGTCCCCGGCATCGGGCAGCTTGACGGCACCGAAATCCATGTCGGGTTCGGCGATGGCCGAGAACTCGCCCGCGTCGGTGATCTGCTGGAGGCTGGCCATGACGAGATTGCTTTTGACTGGGTCAGCCACCGTATTTTTGCATTTGGACTCGAGCAAGTTCCGGGGAACTTTCCCGGCGCGGAAGCCGGGCAAGTCGGCTTTCGGAGCGATTTCATCGTACGACTTGCGGAAGTAGCGATCGATTTCGGCTCGCGGAACCGTCACGATAACGTGGCGTTCGCACGAACTCGGCTTTTCGATCTTGACTTGCAGATCCAGCTTGGAAGGGGCCTCAGTTTCCGCGGTCGACATGCTATTTTTCAACGGCTAGAAGGAAATAAAAAAGGGCTTCGCCAAGGAAAAAGCGGGTGATGGGATTCGAACCCACGACAACAACGTTGGCAACGTTGTGCTCTACCAACTGAGCTACACCCGCGATACCAAAACCTGGCTGATGCCCTTTTACCACGATCCACATGCGAAATCCCCGAGATCTGCCGGATGCCCTGCCTATCGATTGCAACAAGGCAAACAGCAAGTCGAGCACCAGCCCTTCTCCAGGGATCGCGTCTGATAGTATAGGTTCTTCACCCCCTGACGCAAGACGCGTTCGCCCTGGACACCAGAAGGGACTTTTTCCTATAGAAACCGGGGTCGAAAGGTGTTTTGTTCTCGGATAAGGATGCCCTAGAAATGTTTCTCCCCATCACCAAACCGTTTCGGTCGACTGGTTGTGTGATTTTGTTTGCCGTTTCCGCATTCGTCACCTGCGATCCCTCCCCCGCCATGGGGCAGGAAAAACCAAAGGAGATCGCTCCCGCCCCTGCCATGAACTACAGTTCGGAGACCCCTGCCTGGCTGGCGTTTGTTGCAAACAACAGCAAGTCCTCGGGAAGCTCCTGGTGGCCGAGCTGGAAACTCCCAAGCTGGCAGATGCCGAGATCCAAGAAGTCGAGTACCGGTTGGTGGAGCGGCACGAAATCCAAGTCGAGTTACTCCAAGAGCAACAAAACGACGATGCAAAAAGTGTCCCAGACCTCAAAACGCTGGTGGAGCAACACTTTGGAATTCCTCGACCCGTACGCACCCCCCAAGGAGCGACCTGCCTCGAGTCGATCGGAACCGAGCTTCTTTGCCAAGTTGTTCGGCGGGGGAGAACCCGAGCCCAAGTTCAACTCGGTCCCCGAGTGGGCATCCCAGCCGATGCCGTAGGAACCTAGGCTCGAAATGGGTTGTCATTTCATTCGGTCCGGGTTATGGTACGGACACAATTCAGTTTCTATGGCGATGTAGCTCAGTCGGTTAGAGCAACGGCTTCATAAGCCGTGTGTCGGTGGTTCGAGTCCACTCATCGCTACTCGCAGTTTATTCAGCGATTCGTTGATAAAACGCTTACCGTATCCTGAGCCCGGGAAGGTCGGATACGTGCCACCCGGATTGGCTCGACATACAAGTTGAGCGGTACCACGAAATCCTCGCTTGCCTTCCCGATACTCCGGCACCCCGATACTCCGGCACTGCGTGTTTTGATCAAGAAATCCATAAGCCCGGGGGTTCCTCGGAACCTACGGGAATACGTCCCAATGGGCGATTCCTTTCTCGCATCGCCAAGTCCCGTCCGACAGGCGCTTTAAGAGGGCTCGCAAAATGTTTCGCGTATCGAGCACGGCCAGTCTCCCTCCGCTCACTCTGGGGACATCCTCGTCGGACAGTCGCTGACCGTCGAGGATCCTTCGCAACAGCGAATCCTCCACATGCCACGACTCCCAACCGATCAGCGCCTCGATCGCCGGCCGCAAGTGGTCGTCGGCAATCGGATCCGCTAACGCATCGAGTGCGATCGCAGAAGCCGCCTCGAAGGGTCCCACCCGCGTACGGATCAGGTGCGTCATCACCGCATCGCTGCCCAGGGACTTTGCCAAATCGCTCCCAAGGGTCCGGATGTATGTCCCAGTACTGCATCGAATCCGCAAACGCATTTCCGGCAAATCGCTTTCCAACAACTCCAACTCATGAATCGTCACGTTCCGCGATGGCATCTGCAGCGGCTTGCCCTGCCTGGCGATTTTGTGCGACCGCTTGCCATCGACTCGAATCGCCGAGTACGCCGACGGCACCTGCTGGATCCGACCGATGAACTGGGGCAACCGACCTCGAATCGCATCGAGATCCACCTCGAGAGGCAAGGGAACGCGTTCGCATTCCGTTTCCAAGTCGCTCGATGGACTTCGCTGACCGATTTGAAAACTTGCCACATACTCTTTGTCGAGCAGATGCGTCTCATCCATCAAGCGAACCGCAGGGCCGACTAAAATCAACAAAACTCCCTGGGCTAACGGATCCAGCGTTCCCGCGTGCGCAATCTTGCTCTGCCCAAGGCACTTCGCCACGCGATTGACGCAATCGCGGCTGGTTGGCCCCGATGGCTTGAAGAGATTGAGGAGTCCGTACTTCACCAGCTGACTACCACATCGGCACCGACACGAACCCCGAGCATCATGGCGGCGGAATCGGACACCAGATGCAGTCGCAATGCGCCAGGCGGGTCGAGGAGCGCTACCAGAGTCATCGCGGGTTGCTGGTGATCGGAACCGAAAATACCGAACGTCTCATGCTCGTCATCGACCGTTACTTTGGTTTCCGGACCATGACCTACACCCTCGAGTTGCTCGGACAATAAATCGGAAATGAGATCCCCCTGCGCGTTGACTTCAACAATCTTTCCTTGAATGCGTCGAGACACGGAGCGATGTTCCTGAGATCGATTTCGAATTGGAAAAGCGGGCGGGAATAGTGTAACAGGAGAATCCGGAATTTGCTCGGCAACAACGCAGAAACCTGCCCCGGATCCTGCAGATCCCTACCACCTCAGCCATGAAATTTCCATGAAATTTGTCTCTCTGTCATCCGATCGGCAGGATGGGGCATGTATCGAACCAACTCCGCCCCTGACCTTGCATCCACTCCCCGCATTGAGTCGGCCCCCACATTCCAGGCTCGTAAATATTCAGCGCCGGAGCAGCCGGACTCTTCCACGCCGTAATGATCGGATCGATGATCTGCCAGGATTGCTCCACCTCATCGCTCCTGGCGAATAAGCCCGGGTCACCGAGCATGGCGTCGAGGAGCAAACGCTGGTAGGCATCCGGTGGTTCTTTGCCGCGGCTGTCGAAGCGGAAATCCAATTCGCTGAGCCGCAGCCGCATGTCCGAGTCGGGAACTTTCGACTGGAAGAAAATCTGGACCCCTTCTCCCGGTTGGATTTGAATCACGAGGCGATTGGCTTCCGGGCGGTACGACTTTTGTTCGCCGAACAGCAGATGAGGCGGCTCGCGGAACTGAATCACAATTTGTGTCGATCGGCAACTCATGGCTTTGCCGCTGCGCAGGTAGAAGGGAACCCCGCGCCACCGCCAATTGTCGATGTAGAGCTTTAGGGCGGCAAACGTCTCAGTCTGGCTGTCTTTGGGAACCCCCTCCTCCTGGTTGTAGCCTAGATACTGGCCGCGAACTCCGAACTCGGCGAAATCGCTTCCTCGATACGGTCGAATCGCCTGCAACACTTTGACTTTCTCGTCGCGCACGAATTCGCCGGTGTACCGAACCGGCGCTTCCATCGCGGTCACCATCATCAGTTGGAACAGATGGTTCTGGAACATGTCGCGCAGAACCCCGGCCTTGTCGTAGTAATCGCCGCGACGTCCGACTTTGACCTCCTCCGCGACCGTGATCTGGACATGCTCGATGTAGTTTCGATTCCAAAGCGGTTCAAAGATGGTGTTGCCAAACCGCAGGACGAGGATGTTTTGAACCGTTTCCTTTCCGAGGTAATGGTCGATCCGATAGATTTGATCTTCGCGGAACGTCTGGTGGATCGATTCGTTCAACGATCGAGCGGAGGCGAGATCCGTGCCGAACGGCTTCTCGATCACCACGCGTCGATGGCCGAGCGGATCATTGTTGAGCCCAGCCCGACCGAGTTGCTCGATCGCAGTCGCGTAAAGTTGCGGCATCGTGGACAAGTAATACACGCGATCCGACGGCTTGCCTTCTTCGATCTGCTGAAGGAACGAAGCGAGCGTTTGAAAATCGGATTCGTTGGCAATATCCCCTGGGCAATAAAAGATGTTCTGGGCAAACGCACCCCACGCTTCGGCGTTGAACTCCCCCTTCACGTATTTCGCGGTGCTCTCTCCCAACTGGCTTCGCCACTGTTCGGTCGTGAAGGCGCTGCGCGCGACGCCGACGATGCGCGACGGCTTTGGGAGCCGACCTCGCAAAAATTGTCGGTACAGGGCCGGAACCAGCTTGCGGCTTGTCAGATCCCCCGACGCCCCGAAAATCACTATCGTATGTGACATAATCTCCCTGCCGATCACTCCTCAATCGCGGTCCCAAATTCAGGTCGACAACGAACAACAGTATAACGGAATCCAAAACCCTACGATGACCCTCAACGTTTTTCTCGTCCGCCACGCCCAGTCGGCCAACAACGCTCAGCACGAACACCTGCGAGTCCCGGATCCGCCGATCACCGAACTCGGTTCCCGGCAAGCGCAGCGGCTGGCCACCGCGCTCCAACCGCTGCAGCTTACCCACTTATGGACCAGCCCATTCCTGCGGTCGATCCAAACCACGCGCGAGGTTTCCGATGCGCTCGGCTTGCGCCCCACCATCCACCGCGACTTGTTCGAGCAAGGAGGGTGCTATCGAGGTTATGCGATCGGCGATCGGCAACCGATGCCGGGCCTGGGACGAAAAACCCTCGCGGAACTCTGCCCGACCTGGTCGATCGATCCCGAGATTCCCGAAAGCGGTTGGAACACGTTGGACCATTACGAAGACCGCGCCGAGGCTAGGCTACGAGCTGATCGAGTAACACGCTGGATCGCATCCAAGGCAACCGCCTCGAGCGAACGCTGGGGCATGATCATCCATGCGGACTTCAAACTGCGACTGCTCGAAGCCATGCTCGAACGGGACGATCTCGAACAACATCTCGGAGAGGTGGTCAACACGTCGATCAGTCACTTGTCGCGGGAAGGTGGCAAATGGAAACTCGAGTTCTGGAACTCTTTTCAACACCTCCCACCCGAGGAAGTCACTACGTGAGGAAACCGAGTGGCTGGTAGACCCAAGCTCCGACTCGTCTAGTTTCCGGTCGCCAGCGACAATTCCCGCACCTCGCTGATGCGCATCAATCGCTTGGCTTCGCGAAGCGCAAAACCGACATCCATAAACGGCTCATGACCGATATCGTGCCAACGGATTTTTCCTGCAGCATCCACAAAGATCGTCCCATGCAACGGTTGCCCCTCGAAATCGTCGAAACAGCGAAACGCCTTGAATACATCCAAGCTGGCGTTGGACGCCAACGGGATTCGCATCTCGCGATCGTATCGCTTGAGTCCCTCTTCCAAGGACCGAGGATTCTCGGTACTGATCCCGATCACTTCGATCCCAGCCTCGCGGAATCGATCGATCTCCGGCGAAAACTTGCCCAGTTGCTCCGCGCAGTGCAGACATCCGAAGCCGAGATACAGGACTAGCACGTACGGTTTACCGCTCATCTGTTTCGATGACACTTCGTCTCCATTGGGTCGAACAGCTGCCCACATCGGTGCCGCGGGTGGACTCCAACGGACCGGTCCCAAGGTATCCAACGGCGGACGGTCCCCCAAATCGTTCCGTGGTCCAGGGGGAGTTGCCCAACCCATTTCTGGGTCTAGCTCCCGAGCGATCACCCGCGCTCGATCCACCCAGGAAAGGTTGGGATCGCAGCCTGCAGCGAGTTCCGAGCATTTCGCAATCGCACGCGATCGAATCTCTTTCCACGACTCGATCGCGACATGCTGCGGATGGGCCTCGATCGCCCGATGCGCTAGAACCACCGCAAACGCCGCAGGCAAAAGTTGGCCGGGCGAATCATTCAATTTTTCATTTATTTTTTGAATGGACAGCTCATGCTGGCCTGCCATGGAGCACCATTCGATGCGCTGCAGGGGATCGACCATGTCCCGGGCTTCATGCGACAACTGAACAGCGGACCGGTATTCCTGACGCTGGGCGGCGACGTGGGCGTCCAAGGCTGCGAGCCCAATGCCGAGTCGATAGAAGCGATAACGCAACGCATGGCGTTTTTTGGCAAGCTCTTTTTCCTCGGCCGGTTTGTCTTTCCACGCCGACTCCTCGAAATCGCGGTCCACTCGCTCAGGCAACGCCGGATCGCTCGCGGACTGCAATAGATCCGAGGGAGGATCAAAGGGGGCCAACAACGCCGGGGGACGCGACGTGTCGCGGGGAACCGAGGCGTCGAGTTCCGCCAACGAGGCTCGCAACGAGTTTCGCGTCGCAGCCAGTTGGTCCCGCGTTTGACCAGCGAACTCCAAATTCCCCAACCGCGCCATGGCGATTCCTTTCCATACCTGGATGGCATCGCGATGATCCTCCGAGTCCTCGGAATCCAGCAAATAGGGAGTGTCGCATGCGTCCGCCAACTCCTGCCAACGTTGGTACGCGGTTAAGGCAGCGAGCAATCGTTGTCGTCCATACGAAGCGCTCCCGTATCCATCGACGGTGTTGTAGTCCGGGTGCCGAGGCAGTTCGATCATGTTCTTTGCCAGCGATACCGCGGCGTTGAAACACCCCGAGAAGATCCAGTTCCGGATCAGCCATTCGTTGTTGTGCGCATAGTTGTGGATCTGATCGGGCATGATGACATCGCGCATCATGTGGGCGTGGTCCACGCGGGCTGAGGCCTCCTGTTGCCATGCGGCGTCGGCATAGCGATGCAAGCGGGAGTAGGTGTGGCCAGGCATGTGCCACATATGAGCTATCCCCGGTGCGCTCGGGCCGCACTGGGCTGCCGCCGTCAGAGCGAGTTCTTCCTTGCGATAGTCCCACAGATGGATTCGGAAATGATGCGCCGGGTGCCTCGGGTTGATTCGAAAAATATCTGTCAACAAGGCATCCATGGCCGCGTGGCTCTGGATCTCAATTCCTTCGCCCTGGTTCTGCCAGTACTGCAGGACCAACATCGCCTTGATCTCGACATCCTCTCGATAATCCAAAGCGATATCCTCCAACGCTTTGGCGTATCGCTTCAGTCGCTCTTTGCGCTGGTTGCGAACTTCTTCGCTCGCATCCGAGGAGCGACGTCGCTTTTTCGACCCGGGTGGTGGCGATGCCGGATCGTGGGGAGGGTCCTCGGGCCAATTCGAGACGCGATCGTTCCATGCTTCGATCAAACGACGCTCCACTTTGCTGGCAGATTCCAATCGCCTCATCGCTTGTTGAATGAATCCTTCAGAACGCTTCGGGTTTTCAATATTCGCTCGCGCCATTCCCCAATAGTGGATCGCGCATTCCGGGTCGATCGATGCTGCCTGGCGAAACGATCGTTCGGCTTCGAAGTACCAGAACCCATGCAATTGGGCCAATCCCTGGTCGAAGAACCGCTGAGCCATCGGACTGGCAGTGGAGGTTTGCCAGTGAACATTTCCCATGCCAGGCATCACATAGGCAGCTTGCCTGGGCCCTTCGTTGAAGGCGTCGGCATGCATCGAATGCCCAGGGGTGCTTGCAGCTTCGGCATTCTCCGTAGACGACCGTGGGGAAGCGGATTCCTGGGCTCCGGCGAGCGTGGCCCCGAAGAGGCTTGCGGTGAAAACGACCAATCCTAGGGACGTCAGAAACCGACTGCAGACAGGAGCGAGGATTCCGCAGGAAGCTGAGTTGCCGTTATCGATTTGCTGCATGGTCGGCCCATCCCGGTTGGTGTGAGAGATCACTCGGCCGAAGCACGCAGGGCTTCTGCGGCTGCATCGTGGTCGCGAGTATCGGCGATGATCTTTCCATCTCGCAGGACAATATTGCGACGAGCGTTCTTGGCGACCGACAAGTCGTGGGTAACCAAGATTACGGTCAACGCCTTGTTTTCATTGAGCTGACGAAACAACTCGATCACTTCGCGACTGGTTCGAGAATCGAGATTTCCCGTTGGTTCGTCTCCCATCAAAATCGAGGGGTCGGTCGAGAGGGCCCTGGCGATCGCGACCCGCTGCTGCTGGCCTCCGGACAGTTGACCGGGATGATGGTCGAGCCGATCTCCCAAGCCGACGAGGTTCAGTAATTCCTTGGCGCGATCATGACGAACCCGCGCGGTCATCCTTTTGCCGTACAACATCGGAAGTTCGACATTCTCCAAGGCGCTCGTTCGAGCCAGGAGATTGAAGTTCTGAAAAACGAAACCGATTTGCGCATTGCGAATTCGCGCTCGTTGGTCAGCCGACATGTTGACCACTTCGACACCGTCCAGGCGATAGCTGCCGCGGGTCGGCCGGTCGAGGCAGCCGAGAGTATTCATGAGCGTCGACTTGCCGGAACCGCTCGGGCCGATCAAAGCCGAGTAATCTCCTCGATGCATCACGAGATCCACACCGTCCAACGCGCGAACCTCGACCTCCTCCAACTGGTAAACCTTGGCGACATCTCGAAGCTCAATCAAGGCATGATGCGAGGGTCCCTGAGTGCCGGACTCAATGCCGTTGGTCTGGGATTCCGGGTTCTCGATGACAGCCGACATCAGATCGCTTCCGATCCACGTTCGCCCGTGCGGATACGGATGCAATCTTCCATGGGCAATACGAAGATTTTGCCGTCTCCGATCTGACCTGAATCCGTACTCTTGGCCCCCTTGAGAATGGCTTTGACCGTCGGCTCGACAAAGTCGTCGTTCACCGCGATTTGCAACTGCAGTTTCCTGAGCAGATGGACTGATGGGTCCTGCGAACGAAAGGTACTCTTTTGCCCTTTCTGACGACCAAAGCCGAGACAATCGAGAACGGTTAATCGGGAAACTTCGACGTCGGACAAAGCCTCCTTGATAGCCTCCAAGCGATTCGGTTGAACGATGGCGATGATCAGTTTCACGAAACATTCCTAAATCAAAACAGCAGTCCCATGAACTCAATTGTGAACCGATCGGCCTAACTTGGCAAATCGAATCCAACGCCGTTGTTCGCACAAAGAAAAAAATCACGGCCTTTCGGCCGTGATTTCAAGGAAATTTATGAAATCGCTCTCGCTGCGCGGTCCCTAGAAACCGCCCCGATTTCCCGCACCAGCCATCGCGCCGCTGGAAGCGGCTTTGAGAACCCCTTCCTCGATGGTAATCCGGGTGACCGAACCTCGCTCGATCATTTGGGTATCGATTCTTACATGATCGTCACCCGAACCGAGGGCCGACAACATGCCGTCGACGATCGGGTTGGATTCGATGCTTTGAACGAAATTCAAAAGCTGGCTCAGGCTCAATCGCATCCGAAGTGGCGTGGCGGCGGAACTCGGCTTGGCCGCAATTCCATCCAAGGCCGATTTGAGAGATGCTTCTGCGGTTTTGCCAACCGACAGATAAATTGACTTCGGCGAGGTGCCAATCGAAACATTCACGCTATCGCCGAAGATCTTCCGAGCACTATCGTCGGCGCCCTCAGGCAGGGGAGCGGTCACTTTGTGAAGGGTCACGCCTTGGTGCGATCCCGTTTTGAGTTCCACCTTGACCGGGACTTTTTCTTTTGCCAACTCGTCCGCGAGATCCTTTGCGAGGGCTTCGACCTGAGAACCGTCGGCCACCGAAACGGCAGCGAACACATTCAGGGAGGGATTGGTCGAAACGCTTGCAACCGTTTCCAACGAACCTTCTTTGCAGCTGTCGACCAGAATTTTGACCAAGCGATCCAAATAGGCTTTGGCACGCTCTGCCGATGCTTTGTCGCGTGTATTGTCATCGATGCTCTTGTAAGCAGCGGTCAATGAGGATTCCAATGTGGATTCCATTTGGGCAAGATCCTCAGCGGCAATCAGCTGGAATGCCCTGAGCGACATCACTCCACCATCGTTGATACCGCCGCCGAGTTTGGACTTCGAGTTCTCGAGCCCCGCCGTTTGTTTGGCGAAACGCGAACCATCGACGAAACGGGCACCAAAGTCGAGAGTCACCGACTTCTCGCTTGGTCGGATCCCCAAGCCGACGATGAACTTTTCAGTTCCCGCCATGGTTTCTTCGAGGTTCTTCATCATCTGCTCACCTTGGGCGCGAGTCGCTTCCAACTCATCGGCGGTTGCGTTCCCTGCCTGCGCTTCCATCGCTTGTTCGAATCCAGCCCGCAATTGGCCCGAAATCAGATCCACCAAATCGTCTGGAATGTTTTGGACATTGACTTCCACCCAAAGGTCGTTCTTGGCAACCATTCCTTTGAGATTCTCGATGCCGCTTTCCGGCAGATCCTCCAAGGCCTCCTCGGAACTTGAAACATAGAGCCAATCGTCGTCCTCCTGAGCGAACATTGTGTTCGGCCCAATGGTCATGCTGTACAAACCGTCTCCCAGGTCCTCCGGTTCCCCAAAGAGTTCGAGTCCTCCCAGGAATTCGTCGAGGTCGGTAACGGGCAAACCTGCGACAGTGACTGGGACGCCAGCCTCACCCAACGTCACGAAAACGCCGATCGGACGCGTTCGATCGATTCCGTTGGTGTAGCCATTGACCGCTTGATTCACGACACCGCTCTGAGCACCCGCTCCAACGAGCCGCATCAGGTGCGTAATGTTCGGCAACAAACGATCCAGCGGAGCAATCGCAACAGTCACGACCTCCGACCCAGACTCGCTACTGGATTCCAAGCTGGGCACATCAAACGTCTTTGTCTCTTGCGCCAACAGCGTTGTGGGAACCGATGCAGAAGCCGATACAAGGCTCGCAGCGGTCAAGCACGCCATCGCAAACCAATGCAATCTCATAACCAGAAACTCCTCGAGTAGGAAGAAGATCAGAACCGCGGTGAATTAGTAGAAGTTCGCTCCCCGTCGCCCGTTCTTGGCTCGAGGAAGCAAATTCTTCGTCAAATACATAAGCGAGGGAAATGATAGCCGCGAATTGATGAAGCGAACAGCAGGCTATGCCAAAACCGAGACTCTGCTCTCACAACAGCGCGAGCCGAGGATTACCTTGCGGTTGGCCGAAGAAGATCTCTTTAGCGCTCTCGAAAGACGATGCGACCCTTCGTGAGGTCGTACGGAGACAGTTCCACGCGAACTTTGTCCCCTGGAACAATACGAATGAAGTTTCGACGCATCCGGCCAGCGACGTGCGCCAGCACCTCGGTGCCGGTCTCCAACTGGACGCGGAATCGTGTATTCGCCAGGGCCGCTGTGACGGTCCCCTCGACTTCAAATGCTTCTTCGTTCTTCCCCATACCCCTCTACCGGATCAATCTGGACGCCATCATACTCACCCTCACGTGACTATTTTATAAGCGAAGCAAGCCCGAACCGTCCACGGCAAACCTGTTTCTTCGGACTGAATTCACCGATCTTGAGAAGACTTTCTTGTTGGTTTGCGGGAACCCATGGATTACGTTGGTGCTTTCCATGAGCGCACCATCCACCAGTTCATTCCTTTACTTTTCCTGTCAGCACGGGGCGGAAAACGTTATCAAGCACCAATGGTGCGAGCCCCAAGGCCCATTCCGAATCGCCTATTCGGGCAAGGGTTTCCTGACCTTCAAGAACGCGATGGCCTTGCCGGTATGGTCTCGGGCTCTTCCTCACGCCCCCCTGGTTCGGTCGCGAGGTTTCATCCTTGGGCGATTCGATGGCGGCGACGCCGGAACGCTGGCGGATGAAATTCTCGAAAAATCCCAGGGCTTGGATTGGCAGGTCATGCATGTCTGGGAGCGGGATCCTTACGCGGTGGGCTACCGCGGATTTGAACCAGGTCGCTCCGTGCTGGCGAAGGATGTTGCATCGCTCTTTCAAAAGAGGCTGGACGCTCGATCTGATCCTCGCCCCGTGGTCGCCCACGGTTTGACGCGTCAAGATCCGGTTCAAAATACTGGGGCAGACACGCCACCCAAAGCTGCTTCGAGCCATGTTCTGGAGGTCATCATCGATACTCCAAACCGTTGGTGGCTGGGCGCAAAGCTGGTACAAGCCCGCTACGACCGATGGCCGGGCGGCATCCCGGACTTGCCGCTGCGCGAGGATGTGATCAGTCGCGCTTACTACAAAGTTGCCGAAGCATTCGCATGGGCTGGGTTCCAGCTCCGCCCCAAGGAACGAGTGGTGGAGATCGGATCGTCCCCTGGCGGAGCGAGCCAGTGGCTTCTCGAACACGGTGCCCGAGTCACCGGAATCGATCCCGCCGAGATGGACCCGAGCATCCTGAGCCATCCTAACTTCACCCACTGGCGTCAACGTTCCCTCCAGGTCAAGCGCCGCGCGTTCAGCCCGTTTCGGATCTTGCTGTGCGACGCGAATGTGACCCCGACGTACACACTCGACACGGTCGAAGCCATCGTCAACTACCCGACATCGAACTTCCGTGGGCTGATACTGACGATGAAACTGCCGGAATGGGAGCACACCGAGTCCATCCCCTCGCACATCGAACGTGTCCAATCGTGGGGATTTGAATGGGTCGAGGCGAGACAATTGGCCCATAACCGTCGCGAGTACTGCCTGGCTGCAAGACGTCGCAATCGCAAAAAGACCGACGCGTAAAGACTCGGCGACGAGTCGCTCAGTCAGTTTAGCGTATAGACCGTCTCGATCGCCGCCATGCCATCTCATCTTCGTTCAAACCTGCGCTGGGACCGGCAGGCCGAGAAGCAGAAGCCCCCTCTCCCTCGCCACCAGCCAGTGTGCTGGATCCTGGCTGGGCCGATCCATTCGTGTTCCCGTCGTCCTCACTCGGACGGCTCTGACTGCTCTGGCTATTGAGTTGGTTCACAATGATCAGGATATCGATCGGCGTAACTTGCCCGTCTCCGTCGACGTCGATCTGCCCTCCCCCTTCACCTTCGCCGGGGGTGGCTCCGATTCCGTTGTTGTTGATGTAGTTGATCACGAACAACGGGTCGAGCGGGGAGACAACACCGTCACCGTCGACATCCATGGGATTATCTTCGTTGTGAAAAGGTGTTGGATCCTTAACAATCTGGAACCTTTCCGTGCGACGGACCGTATCGCCGGTCGTTCGCGATACGGCCACAAAGGTCAATTCGAGCCACCCCGGGGCGCGATACGCGATCCCGGATCCCGGTTTCACGCGGACGGTGTTGCCCGTAATCTCGAAACGCGAGTCCGACACCGAAATGTCGTAAACTTCCGAGGGGTCCGGGTCGATCACGCCGACCGTTCCAACCATGACGGGCGCTCGGTTCTCAGGTATGCCTCCGCGACCATGAAAAGAAATACCGACAGGCGGATCGTTTCGATCTTCCACCGAGACGGTGATCTGCTGGCTGATGACGTCCCCCTGGCTGAGTTCGTTCGCGGACACCGTCACCACGATCGTCGCCTCTGTTTCGAAGTCGAGCGAAGCATCTGATGCGAGAGAGAGAGTTCCGCCGTTCACGACAAATCGGCTATCCGAGACGGTAAAACGGTAGCTGGCGTCAGTATCCGGATCCTTGACCTCAAGCCGTCCCAACGCAACGCCCGAGCTCAATTCCGGGACGCGGAATGATTTCGCACCGATAATTTCCGTGGGAGGATCATTCACGGGGCGGACATCGATCTGAAAGGACCGAAGCTCCGACCAGGCGCGGCCGTCGAAGGCCTGCACGGACCATGAATCCGTACCATTGCTGTTCCGAGTAGGCATAAACACGGCGAACTCGGACGAGGAGACCTCGAATTTACCCTTCTGGCCCGGAGTTCGTACGAAATAAAACAACGCATCACCATCGTCGTCAGCGCTTCGGCTGCTGAGCCACTCAAGCGGAATGGCGAGGGCTTGGTCCTCGTCGCTAGTAAAGTCAGGCAACTCTCCAAGGGTCGGAGCGCGGTTCTCACCACGTGTTCGCACCCCTATTGCAACTTGCTTGAGTGCGCCGTCGCTGATCGAAACAGTCGCTCCCTGCGGCGAGGTGAGAGAGTGCCGATATACATTTCCATCGACGACTGCAATTAAGGAATCTTTGAGGAAACCCAAGGAAATAGCCATGGAGCCAGCCGTCGTTGCTCCCGTGTTGTTACCTTCGACCGCGATCTCGAAAAGATACTTCCAATCCAAGCTGGACCACCCCTGCACCTTACCGCTTCCGTTTTTCGGCTGTGTGAACAAGATGCCGCGGGTCGCGTCGAAGACTACCGGACCAGCCGCATCCTCAAGAACTTCCAAAGCCGGCAGACCGGTCGTGTTGTTCAGAATGGTCAAGCCGCTCGATGTTTCCATCACAAATTGGTTGGCATTGGAGAGCATGCTCGAGAAATGAGCCGAACCTTCAAATGTGCGTTCGGCGACGAGTTGCCAGGCATCGTCTTCTTTTCGCCACGTGGAAATGCGAGTCCCACCGTCGACGGGTTCGACGAGGACCATATCGCTGGATCCGATGGCGTGCACGTAGCTTCGCGGGTCGCTAACTTCCTTGATCACCGGGAGGGCTTTACTCGCCATGAACGAATGATTCTCGGTCGAATCGCTCGAAATCTGGTCCAAATTGATCGCGACCAAACTTGCTCCCGCTACGTTGCTGGCGAATGCCAAAACTTCGTCCCCTACAACGGAAAACGATTGAACCCCGTCGAGCGGAATTTGCTGCACGACCGACGTCTCACGATTCACGGAAACCAATTGGAAGAGCCCCGTCTTTTCGACCAACGCCACCATCCGCGAGGAATCGGCAACCTTCACCGATTCGACCGCTCCCTCCAGATCGATTTCCCGAAGAAGTCTGCCTTGGGCAAGATCCAGTTTCTTGAGGGAGCGAGGGCCTGCGAACCAGCCAACGCTTTCGCTCTCCCAAGCGATCGCCGAGTTCACCCCCAAACCCAACGTCCAATCACCCGTAGCCGCAGGCTGCGTTGACGTGGTCTCGACCAAAGATCGATGAGCCAACAAACGAACCGAATAATTTCCTGGCCTTAGCCCTTCGAAGGTTGCGACCCCTCGGTCATCGGTAATCGCCCATGGTTCTACCGATTGAAACGATCCATCTCGGCTCAGATCAACATACACTACGCGTTCCAGTGCCGGGGATGTATTCGCACCCGGACTGCGGACGGACGACGGATCGTCAAACACGAAAACCTTGAGTGTTCCGTCCAAACCCGCGAACAGCCGTCGCTCTTCGAGAATGTCAAACCGCAGGGACCGAGCTCGTGCCGGTTGCGACAAACCCAAATCGTTTTTGCGTCGATATTTCATTCAAGGCACCTGCCCAACCGTCCCTTGGGGGATTTGATGCGAATATCCTGAGAGTCTCTTCGGGTTGTGTGAGTTCCACTTACTGTATCCAATTTGGTAACTTTCGTGGGAAAGAATTCCCGTTTTTTCTTTTTTGGGGAGATTGTCGATGGTGTTTCTAGTTCGATTTTTTCGATTCTGGCCCGCCGCTCTCGCCGTCTGCTCACTTCCGGCTGGTTTCTTTGGACCATCCGATGCGTTGGGACAAATGGAAACCATGCGGTTCGAACTCGGGAGGCGATTGACTCGCTTCGAACGCGCTTGGGAGACAGCAGACTCGGAAGGAAGAATGGCCTGCGTCCGCCCGATGGAGGATGCCGTCCGAAGTTTTTTTAGCCTTCAATTGGACACTGCGGCGAGGTTGCTTGACCAGTCGACCCAACGCGTCCAAGGGACACCCACGGCAAAGTCCATCCCCTGGCTGGCCGCCAACCGCTTCTCGATCGACTTCGAGACCTCCTGGCGCGATTCCCAGGGAGGGCCGCTCCGGTTCCGGCTGCGGCAAATCACTCCTCCATCTCCCTCCGCGACGACATCCGGATCTCAAGATTCCAACGACAACTTCGCCGCCTCAACTCCTGAATCGCTTCCTTTCGAGAAGATCGGCTCGCTGGAACTGAGACTCCTCGATGGAAACCGCCCGATCGCGACCGGTCGATGGGAAGGGATCCTTCCCTTATTCGCACCCGGGACGAACGAGGAGACAGGTAACGAGGAGACATGGTATTCCTGGGAGCTGCCATCTCTCCCCGCCGGCGATTACCAAGTGTCCGCGCTTTGTAAAACACGGGACGGCGAATTCGATTTGATCGCTGAAGGACTTTCGATCAGTAAGGACCTCGCGCCGCGGATGGAACGCGTGACTGCGTGGTATGACGAAAATCGTCGGGGCAAAGGAGAGACGCCGATCGCGACAGCTCGCTGGCTCGCCCGGGAAATGAAACAGGGTGAAAAAGGACAACCGACGGAGATCGACATCCCATGGAATGCGTGGCTCGAGGACTTTGAGGCCTTGCGAGACCGAAACATCGACTACCTCAAGTCACTCTCGCGATCCGATCCTCGGTCGCACTGGCTCCAACTGAGCGATGGTGCGAAATCGCAAATTGTTCGTATCGGGTTCCCGACGCCCACTTCGACACCGAGCCCTGTTCTCATTGTGTTTCACGGCGCTGGCGGAAGCGAAAACATGTTCTTCGAGGCTTACGGTGCGGGGCGATTGATCGACATGGCCCATGAACGCGGTTGGCTGGTGGTTTCGCCGCGGCAGTCCCTCAATGGATTGGGCATGGACATCGATGGGATGCTCGATGCGATCGAGCCATGGTTCCCGATCGATCGCTCGCAGGTGATGCTCGTCGGCCATTCGATGGGCGCAGCGCAAGCGATCGCGCAAGTGTCCGCGCACGCAGATCGAGTGCGGGCAGTCGCGGCGCTCGGCGGAGGAGGCATGCCCCGATCGAGCTTGCGATCCAGCGAGGTCCGTTTTTTCGTCGCGGCCGGCGACCGAGACTTTGGGCGACCACGCGCCAAATCGCTCGCCGATTCGCTTCGCAACCTGGATTGCGACGTCTCCTACCGCGAATACTCGGATGTCGAACATATGGTGATCGTTCAAGCCGCGTTGACCGATGTCTTCGCGTTCCTCGATCACCTGGAGGAGTAGAATCATTCAACGCATTCCCGCCCGTAGAGGAGATCGACCATGAATCAACCGAAGAGCGAACTCAAGATCGATGGAATGACCTGTGGGCATTGCCAGCGCGCGGTCGAACAGGCTTTGGCCCGCGTTGCCGGTGTTGCAGAGGTAAAGGTCGACTTACAACGAGGCACCGCCTCCGTTTCGGGTTCCGCAAACTCCGGTGCATTGGTAACGGCAGTCCAAGAGGAAGGCTACGAGGCGCGGCTGATCGGCCCCTCGGAGCACCATGACTGATACGGCACCTCAAACCGGTCAACGGATCGATTTCGACGTCTCCGGGATGACCTGTGCGGCATGCGTGCGCCGGGTGGAGCGAGCCGCGAGCAAGGTCGAAGGAGTTCTCTCGTCGACGGTCAACCTCGCTACGGAAAGAGCGTCGATTCAACTTTCCAATCCGACCAGCGATCGGATCGAAGCTGTTCGCAAAGCGATCTCGGATGCTGGCTACCCAACCCGACTCACCACCCAACAATCCGCGCCCTCCGCCGATCTGGGACAGGATCGCGATCTGATTTGGGCGATGCTCCTCTCCCTGCCGATCCTGGTTGTCTCCATGGGCCCGATGCTGGTTCCTGGCGGGATGGAATGGATGATGGCCCGGATGAGCATGCAACGATGGAACCAAGCCCTTTGGTTCCTGGCGACTGCCGTACAATTCATCCCGGGTTGGCGATTCTACCGACACGGATGGTCGAGCCTTCGGTCCTGGAACCCCGACATGAATTTGCTGGTCGCGCTCGGCACCACCGCTGCGTATGTATACAGCACCATCGTAACCTGGACCCCTTGGGCTGTTCCCCCGTCGGCCAGGCATGTCTATTTCGAATCGTCCGCAGTAGTCATCGCCTTTGTGCTTCTCGGCAAAGTTCTCGAGCAGCGTTCGAAAAAACACTCGAGGAGCGCGATCGAAGCTCTCGGGCAATTGCAACCACGCATCGCGCGGCGTGTGCAATCCGATGGAATACAGTCGGTTGATATCCAACAGGTCGCGCTCGGCGACATTCTCGAGATCCATGCAGGCGAAGCGATCCCCATCGACGGAGTGATCGTCGATGGAACCAGCTACGTCGATGAGAGCATGGTGACAGGAGAACCCATTCCTCGCGTTCGCAGTGTGGGGGACGAAATTATCGGCGGCACCGTGAATGGCAATGGCATGCTCCGCGCTCGGGTCACCGCCATCGGTCCTGCGACGTTCCTCTCTCGCATTACGGCCATGGTTGTCGATGCACAGTCCTCCAAACCGCCTATCCAACATGCGGTCGATCGTGTGGTCGCGAGATTTGTTCCTGCCGTGCTCGCCATCGCGTTCCTGACCGCCATCGCATGGCTCATCTTCGGGGGAGACGATCGGTGGACGCATGCGCTGGTCCACTGTGTCGCCGTTCTGATCATAGCTTGCCCCTGCGCCATGGGACTTGCCACCCCCATCAGCACCCTGGTCGGCACCGGGCGAGCCGCCGAGTTGGGGATCTTGTTTCGTTCCGGAGAAGCCTTTGAAAACCTCGCCTCCATCGAAAGAATCGCATTCGACAAAACCGGAACACTCACCGAAGGCAAGCCGACGCGAGATCACGTCACACCCCTGCAGCCATGGACCGAACGGCAACTTCTAGAACGCGCTGTCTCTGCCGCCCGGACCTCGCAACACCCCGTCTCGAAAGCGCTCGTCGCATCCTTCCCTGATGCAGACGGCTTGCTCCATGCGCAAACCTCCGAGCACGTGCCTGGCAGCGGCGTTATCGTGGATCTGAGCGACGGCACACGCGTGCACCTGGGATCCCCAACCTGGTTCGAGCACTTGGGTTTGGTCCCGCACAATGCCCAGCCCCTTTTATCGACGGCCCTGGCCTCAGGAAAAACCCTGGTCTGCGTCGCGGTCGATGGCGTGCTCGCCGGCTGGGTTACGATCTCGGACCGATGCAAAGCAGAAGGAAAAAGCGCGATCGCGCAACTGAAGCAGCTCGGGATCGACTCATGGATCCTCTCCGGCGATCATCCCCTTCCCGTGGAACGACTCGCCAGTCAACTTGGGATCGAGCATGCGCAGGGCAATCTTCTCCCTGAACAAAAAGCCGAAGCCTTGCGAGCCTGGCAGCGCGAGGGCGTTCGCGTCGCCTTTGTTGGCGATGGGATCAACGATGCCCCGGCCTTGGCGTCGGCACAGGTCGGCATGGGTATCGGCACAGGCACCCAAGTCGCCATCTCGGCCGCAGACGTGGTCCTGATCTCCGGGAATCTTCATGGCGTATCCACTTCGGTGCGTTTGGCGCGAGCGTTGATGCGAAATATTCGCATGAATCTGCTCTGGG
This sequence comes from Planctomycetota bacterium, assembly GCA_046306195.1. Taxonomy (GTDB): domain Bacteria; phylum Planctomycetota; class Planctomycetia; order Pirellulales; family Pirellulaceae; genus JBKCUI01. The sequence continues at coordinate 29,761 of JBKDXO010000032.1, forward strand.
CGTTCGCCTACAACATCCTCCTGATACCCGTCGCCGCAGGGCTCCTGGTCCCGATCAACGGTTGGTCGTTGAATCCCATGTTCGGTGCGATCGCGATGAGCCTGTCCAGCGTCTTGGTGGTATTCAATGCGCTCCGATTGAGGGCCTTCGATCGCATGGCGAAAGATTGAATCACCTCACCAATTGAAGTCGAAACGAGTCGCGATCAGGTCCGAACTGGTTGCGCCGAAGATTGCTGTCGAGCTGGTGACCGGTCGAATCCAATCGAACATGATCCGCGTTCGATCGCTCCAGTACCAGTTGAAGCCTACCGTCAAGTCGTTGTACTGGCCGGCCTGCAATTGGTTGAGATCCAAATGCGACCAACGCGTCTTGAGCTCCAATGCGCCGGGCCCTCGCTTCGATTTTGAGAACGCGAAGTTCGTGAACGGAACGTTGCGGCCAAACTGGGGACCATGTTGGCCGAATCGCTCGTACATGCGACTCTCGCCTGTAACAAACCAACTCATATGGATGTAGGCGCCATTGGCGTTCATTCCATCCCCATTGAGCATGTTCACGCGGCTGAGAAAGGCTTCGGACTGGACAGTAAACCGCTCCCATACGATCGCCGCTTCAACATTGCCGATCGTGTAGTCGTCCGCCGGCAACGCACCGGTGTCGATGATGCGAGGTCCCTCCGAAACCTGAGGCCGAGCGCGGATTCGAACGCTGTTGTTTTGGTCGTCGGTGTACAAGATCCCCAAACCGGTATGGACCAGATAACGACCCTGGCTGGGCTCGTCATAGTACGGTAGCCACGTCACACGACCGCTCACGCGATACCCCTGATTATCATCCTGCCGCAGCTTCAATCCTTCGCTGATGCTGTCGATAAAAATCCCCGTAGCCCACGCCAAACGCTCCGAAGGAATGCGGTTGTAAAGCGCCATCCCCACCTCGCGATCCGGCGTGAAAACTCCCTGCGTAGGAATCGATCGCTCGATGAAGATGTTGTTGGTGTCGTTGGTCACCTGCTCCAAACCGAACGGAACGAAAAAGTTCCCGATGCGGAATCGGCCGAGCCAAGGAATCTCGTTGAGTGAAAAGTACGCATCCTTCACCAAGGGGGTTAGCACCCCATTCGATGGGTTATCCCCCGTATTGTCGGGCTCGAGGGTCATCTGCAACCGAAAATCATAGTTGTCGTAACCTTTGCCATCCGCAAGAATTCGCAATCGCCGAAAGTTAAAGTAGTCGTACGTATCAGGGATCGACGGGGCAGCATCCGCCCACGTCACGTAATCCATTTGCACATGCCCCCCGAAGCGTACGTCCCAACCCTCCTTCTTCTTCGCTGGCGCAGGGGAATCCTTCCGACTCGGCGGCTTGTCGGCTTCCGCGATGACACCTTGTCGCTCCGAGCCGGATCCAGGCAGCGAACTGTCCTTACCGACAAGATCCTGCTCAAAGCGTCGCTCCAGGGTAGCGATCCGGTCCTTGAGTTGGGCAATCTCGCGAGCTTCCTCGGTTTGGGCTTCACGTGGTGCAACGTCTCCCTCTTGCCCATGCAATGCCGTCGAGTATTTCAACGAAAATGCGATCACCATGACTATGGCAAACCACGAGGCCAACACAGAGCGAGGTACAAAAGTAGACAAGTTGCCCGAAGAAAACGGTTGCGAACGAAAATACCGATGGAATCGATTCTGAGGGTTTTATCGGCGATTCGGGCAGTTTGTTGGACGGAACCGCGTCGCATTTCCCAAGATTGACGATCCGTCCCAAATTTTGCTAGCACGGCTCTCCGTGGATGGCTACCCTCGGGATTGATGTCGAAACAAGGGGTGGGTTTCGGTAAACTCCCCGCATGAGACTCCCTCCCTTCTTTCCCGGCAAATTCAATCGCTACATCCTCTGGGATGTGTTCAAGCTGTTTTTTCTGTGTGCTTCCGCGATGACTCTGGTCATCTCATTCGGGTTGGTTGGCCAGCAATTGGTTCGCCAGGGGCTCGGTTGGTTCGCGGTCTTGAAGCTGCTTCCCTACATCAGTTTGATCGCCCTTCAATTCTCTCTACCAGCCACTTTGTTGTTCGCGGTATGTTGCGTCTACGGCCGCATCTCTGCGGATAATGAAATCGTGGCTCTCAAGAGCGCCGGGCTTTCCCCGTTGCGGATCATCCGCGGAATTGCCTTCTTGGCGTTCCTGGTCAGTTTTCCGGCGGTCTGGATCAATGATTTAGCCGTCTCTTGGGGACGACCGGGCATGGAGCGGGTCGTGTTGCGATCGTTTGAAGAAATTGTCTTGGGGACACTGAGAGCGCGTCGCTCGTATGAGAACGAGGGATTCACGATCCATGTGGAGGAGGTACGAGATGGTTGGTTGATTCAACCCAACATCTTTCTGTTTAATGAGGAGTCCGGGGATCCGGTGACCATCCATGCGGAGAAGGCGAAGATTTCGATCGATCCAGACAACGATCGACTGGTGATCGACTTGGTCAATTCCCATGGGGAAATCAATGACAATTCCTCCACCCGATTTCAGTTTCCCGGGGAGGACCGGTTTACAATGCCCTTGAATCAGGCATCCCGGAAATCGACTTCAGCGCGAACGCCGTCGCAATTGTCGATGCGCGAGATTCCCAAGGAAATTGCTTCTTTGTTGGAGTCGAACGAGCGGACGCGGGAGGCGATGGCGGTCCAATGCGCCGTGGGGCTCGGGCTCGGTCGTTACACCCAACTGCACGATCAAAAATTTTACGAATTGCGAGACACGCTGGGCGATCGTCAGCGGCGTTTGATCCGCATGAGCCTAGAACCCGCGCGGCGTTGGGCGCTCGGATTTAGCTGCTTCTTTTTTGTTTGGGTAGGCGTGCCGATGTCCATCCTGATTCGCAGCGCCGACTATGCGTGGACGTTCGGTTTGTGCTTCATCCCAATCCTCCTGATTTACTATCCCCTGTTCGGCTTGGCTCTCGACAGAGCGAAAGATGGATCATGGCCTCCGGCCAGCCTTTGGCTTGGCAACGCAGTACTCCTCGTCCTCGGAACGTTGATGTTGCGACGGGTTCTGCGACATTGATGAACAGCGAACATGGACGTTAGCGGCCCCGTACAAGGTCCAGGCTCGGGTTGAGCAAATTCCGATAAATCGTCCAGAACTTTCCCAAAGGCTGCCTATTGCGGCTCTGGTGATCAAAAAAGAGCTCATGCGAGCTCAAACGAAGATTCTTTCTAAAGTAATCACCCCGTTTGAATCGAAACTAGGGTCAGGACGGCCTGATCTGCGCCGGACGACTTGAACGAGTCGCCCGTCAAGGAACTTGCCAGCAGGGACTGATAGGGGGGATTCGCTTGGCCTCGTTGTTCTGAACACGAGGCTTGCGGTGGTTGACGGGACCGAAAGGGATCCGGCAATGACCGTCTGTGGGGATATTCTCTTACCCAGCCTGTTGGCGGCCCGCCAACGATCATCGATAGGAATTGGACGCTGCGTCGTAGGGGTGCGGGGTCGGTTCAATCCTGTCGCCATGCTTGTTGGTGTTGCAGATCGGCCCACATCCTGTCGGCGTGAAGAAGGAGCTGATCGCCGGCCGAGTGTGCAAGCGTCCTCGACCACAAAATGTGCCCTGACCCAGTTGTGAGCGTTCCCGAGTATCCGTTCGACACCCGCTGAAAATCGGATACCCAGGGGATAGTACAGCAAGGGCAACTACTGTCTGCAGCCTTCGCAACCGCGAGGGCGCTGACTCGACACTCAATTGGAAGGTAACGGAGACCAAAAATATGAAGGTGTTCACCACAGGCCAGGTCGCTAAGATCTGCAAGGTGGCCCCGCGAACCGTCAGCAAGTGGTTCGACTCCGGCCGACTCAAGGGGTACCGCATCCCCGGTTCACAAGACCGCCGCATTCCCCGTGAGTATCTCATCAAGTTCCTCAAGGAGCATGGCATGCCCCTCGGAGACTTGGAAGATGAGGCCATGGCCAAAGTCCTGATCGTTGCGCAAGATCAGGTCTTGATCGAGAATCTGAAGCGAGAACTTCCCCTGGAAAAGAGCTTTAAGGTTCAAGTCGCCGCAAGCGGTTTCGAGGCGGGGATTCAAGCGGAAAGCTTTCACCCAGATTGCATGATTGTAGACTTCTCAGTCGGCAAACTGGAAGCCCTGCAAATCTGCCAAAATCTGCGCAAGAATTCCGACTTCTCCGAAATCATCTTGATCGCGTTGCTACCAGATGACGGTAACACAATGAGCTTTGATCGTTCGAGCATCAACGAAACGTTCAAGAAGCCATTCGACGCCCGTCTTCTCGCGGAACGACTCAGGACGCTGATCGGAGCCAAGAAGGAACTTGTCTGAGCGTCAGGCAAATCCAATATTCAAACGAAGAGACCCTCGATGGAAACATCGGTGGTCTTTTTGTTTATACTCTAAGCCGAATGCGACGCTCGCTCGCCGTCTCTCTGTAACCAACCCGGAGTTCGCTCCCCTCCAAACTCGCATCGATCATGGTCGACATCCGTACGCCACGCACTCTCGACGAAGCCCGCACGACGATCGAGTCGCTGCGATCGGAAATTCGTACGCACGATTACAAATACTACGTCCTAGCGGAACCCACGATCACCGATCTGGAATACGATCGGCTGCTGAAACAACTGATGCAACTGGAGACCGATTGGCCCCAGTTGAGTTCCCCCGATAGCCCAACCCGAAAAATCGGTGACGAACCCCTCTCGCAATTGTCCCAAGTAAAGCATCGCATTCCGATGCTGTCGATCGACAACACCTACACGGAAGCCGAGCTTCGCGATTTCATGGCCCGCGTCGAACGCCTCCTCCCCGGCGATAAAATCGAATGGATCGTGGAACTCAAAGTCGATGGCGTCGCGGTCTCCGTTCTCTTTGAACGAGGGCATCTCGTACAAGCCGTGACCCGAGGCAATGGCGAAGTCGGCGATGATATCACCCACAATGCCCGGACCTTTCGAGGACTACCGCAACGACTCCTTGGGAATTCGCCTCCACCCGTTCTGGAGGTCCGCGGCGAAGTCTACATGACCAACTCCGATCTGGTATGGCTCAATCAGCAACGCGCGGAACTGGGGGAATCCGAATTCAATAACCCCCGCAATGCCGCCGCCGGCGCAATCCGCCTGCTCGATCCAAAAATCTGCGCTCAACGCAAACTTCGATTCTTTTGCCATGGACTCGGACACTACGAAGGACTCGCCTTGAAAACCCATTCGGAGTTCCTCGACTTGGCAAAGCTCTTGGGGATCCCGGCGACACCCCGCGTCGCGTGCCTTCCCAACCCCGAGGCGGTCGTGACGCATTGCGCCAACCTGATGGAGAGCCTGCACGATCTCGATTTCGAGGTCGATGGCCTGGTCGTCAAAGTCAATGCGTTTGAACAACGCGAATCCCTCGGCACCACCTCCAAGTCACCGCGATGGGTGATCGCCTACAAGATCGAGAAATACGAAGCCGTCACCCAACTGCTCGACATTAAAACCCAGGTCGGAAAGACAGGAACCATCACCCCCGTCGCAGAACTCGAACCCGTGCAACTCGCCGGCACCACTGTCAGCCGCGCTTCGCTCCACAACCAAGATGAGATCGAGCGCAAGGATGTGCGCGTCGGCGATTGGGTCGTGGTCGAAAAAGCCGGGAAAATCATTCCGCACATCGTTCGCGTCGAGAAACACCGCCGCCAGGGAAACCCGCCTGCATGGGAGTTTCCAACGCGATGCCCGGAGTGCGACGCCCCACTCCACCGAGATGCTACCGGAGTCTACATCCGGTGCACTTCCAAGAATTGCCCCGCCCAATGGCGGCAACGTTTGCGCTACTTTGCCTCGCGAGATTGCATGGATATCGAAGGTCTCGGAGAGAAATTGGTCAACCAACTCGTCGATGCCCAACTCGTGAATTCCTACGCGGATCTCTATGCGCTCAAGATCGAGCAACTCATGAGCCTCGAACGCATGGGAAAGAAATCCGCCGAGAATCTCTTGCAAGGAATCGAAGCCAGCAAGGAGCGAGGGCTTTCACGCGTTCTCAATGCCATCTCCATCCGCCACGTCGGACAACGCGTCGCGCAGATCCTCGCCCGACGTTTTGGATCCGCCGACCGATTGCTCGCTGCCCAACAAGACGAATTGGCCAATGTCGATGAGATCGGACCCATCATCGCAAAAAGCGTTTATGACTTTTGCCAAAGCGAAGAAGGAGGACAAGTCTTCGAACAACTCCGAAAGGCGGGTGTCCTCCTGCAAACCACCGACGACGATCAAGTCGATGCCCAAGGCCCCCTGGCAAACAAAACCGTCGTCGTCACCGGCACACTTCAAGGCTTCTCTCGCGATGAAATCGAGAATCTGATCGAACGGATGGGTGGCCGAGCTTCCGGTAGCGTTTCCCGCAAAACGGATTACGTCGTCGCTGGCGAGGCGGCCGGGAGCAAGCTCGACAAAGCACGGGAACTGGGAGTTACCGTCCTCACTGAAGACGATTTCCGGAAAATGATTCAGGCGGGTTCTTGAGCCGCCCCCGACTTGGTTGTTTTGGTAAACACGAAAAAAGATTACACTGAGCATTCCGCAGGAAAGCTGTTTTTCTGGATCAGTCCACCATCTGCTCGCGATTTACCCACCGATGATTGAGTTTATGGAATTCGGAAAGGACTACGGGGAATTCACCGCAGTCCAGACCCTGAACATGAAAATCGAGGCCGGGGAGTTGTTTGGATTCATCGGTCCCAACGGCGCCGGCAAAAGCACCTCAATCCGCTTCTTGGCCACGCTCCTGAAAGCCTCGCGAGGGGACGGCACCGTCAACGGCTTCAGCGTCAACAAAAACCCGATGGACGTGCGACGCAGCATCGGCTACATGCCCGACGATTTCGGTGTCTACGATGGCATGAAGGTTTGGGAGTTCCTCGATTTTTTTGCAGTCGCTTACAAAATCGGCCGCTCACAGCGCAAGAAAGTCATCCTCGACGTTCTCGAACTACTCGACCTTACCCACAAAAGGGACGACTATGTCAACGGATTGTCCCGTGGCATGAAGCAACGGTTGTGCCTCGCGAAAACCCTCGTCCACGACCCGCCGGTCCTGATCCTCGATGAACCGACCAGCGGTCTGGATCCCCGTGCCCGCATCGAAGTCAAAGCCCTCTTGAAAGAACTTCGCAAGATGGGGAAAACGATCTTGATCAGCAGCCACATCCTTTCGGAACTGGCCGACTGCTGCACCTCCATCGGCATCATTGAACGTGGGCAACTGCTGATGCACGGCCCAATTGATTCCGTCTACCGACAAATCCGCCGCAACCGCATCGTGGAGATTCGGTTCCTGGAGCATCAAGAGGCAGGCGTTTCCATCCTCCGTAGCGACCCCAACCTCCGCGGTATCGATATCGACGGCAATCGCGTCACCGTGGAACTGGAAACCGACGACGCGGGACTGTCCCAACTGATGGAACGATTGATGGCGTCCGGCGTCAAAATGCGGTCTTTCAGCGACAAGGACCCGACGCTCGAAGACGTCTTCATGATGGTCACCAAAGGCCTCGTCGCCTGATGGTTCTGGACTGATGTTAAGCTACATCCTGATCCAGTCGGTGAAATTCTATCAGCGAGCGATCAGTCCGCTGCTGTGGAGCAGTTGTCGCTTCACGCCGACCTGCTCGCAATACATGATTCTCGCGATCGAGAAATACGGTCCGATCCGCGGAGTTTGGAAAGGCATATTGCGCATCCTGCGGTGCCACCCCATTCACCCCGGCGGCTTTGATCCCCCCTGAGGCATACTCAAGAAACGCGGTACGCCCGGCAATGATAAGATCAGGGTGACACGTCCAGAGGCTTTGCGATGGATGTGGCTGCCGCTTGGGCGCGATGATCCGATCGAACGGCCCACCATCGAATCCTCACCCGACAGGCCCCCCCTTCGCAATAATTGAAAGACGCATTGAGATCGCAAGCAGATCGCGATCAATGCCCGAAGGAGACAAACCCCATCGCTACGAGAAACCGCCCGGCGGCGCGTCCGCGAACGAGAATAGCGTTCCCTATATCGGTCCTCAACACAAACTTCGGTGCATCGACTTGTTAAAGAGACGGACGCGACTCGCCCGACCTATGGGGCCGAGGGCGATTCCGGAGTTCCCGTGAGACCCAATTCCCGTTGGATCCCCAACGAAAAATTCTTCCATGTATATTCCAGAACGGTGCTGCGCACGTCGGTTTTTAACTTCATGGCTTCATCGATCAACGCATTCACGTTCGCGATACTCTCATCGATCTCGCACAGGAAACCGTTCTCACCATGCCGGATGACATCCGGCGCAAAGCCGGTTCGTGTAGCCACGGGTACGACATTGCTCATCATCGACTCCAGAAGCGGGATCGGACCACCTTCGAGTTCACTCAGTGACACGAAGACGTCGAGTTGTCGATAAAAGGCTGGGTAGTCCTGATACCCACCCTCGTTGTATTCGAAGTTTGGTAGCCGCTCGAGCTTGGAAAACAACTCGGTCGATCTCCAACCTCGCCCGCGGAGCACAAACGGTGTTTGAGGTCGCGAGGCGATCAGCTCATAGATGCGCTCCGGAGATTTCCGTTCGTAGTAGGCGCTGCACAACCCCACCTTGCCACTACCGCGTTGGTGACTTTGGAAAAGGTCTGGGTCGGCCCCGCCGACGATCGTCGACAACTTCGCCGGATCATAGCCGCTCTCCTCGAGCAACTTGCGCCACATACTGCACATGGTCACAATTTTTGGCCTGTCCAGGGCGTAATGAAACACCGGATTCCCAAGATCCTTGTCCTTCGGGTGCGTGAACCAGGCGACCACTGGTGCATCCCAAAGATAAGGGTTCTTGGCCAGCGCCTTCATGTAGAAATGATAGTGGGCGAAGAAATACGCCTTGGCGCGAGGTAGATGTTCCAAGTTGGTGGCAATCTCGCTTTGGCCGGCGTAATTATTTTTGATTTCGTTGCATACCGCCTCGAGAATCCAACCGCGACTCTCCTCGGGCAGGACCAAACAAAGATCTCGCTTCGGACGACGACGTTCGACCAATCGCATTCCCGCTTGAACACAACGACTCGCGCGGTACGGGTTTCGCGCATCGTTGACGTAAACCAGTCCGAGCAATCGCTCAGCCGTGGACAATGCAAAGCGACGTAATTTGCGGTTCCATCGCGTTTTGTTATTCTTTTTCCCCACTATCGGGAGTCCGTCCTCATTCGTTCCACGAAAGGTCTCAAGCTGCCGTATCGAAGTTTATGCTGCAGAGAGGATGCGATACCCGGATCGGGAGTGCTCGATCAAGCGGTGCAAATCGGTCTCGTGGAGTTGCCGCAACGGCTTCCACTGAGTCGCAAAGAACCGCTCAACTTGCTCCGAACCGAAACCCAAATGGCACTGTTGACCAAAAAGGTACTCGAGGGACAGGCACGCGCTGCTGGTGCAAATGATATCCAGCCGCTGCCGATTGCGCAAGCGAGGCTGAATATACCGCAAATAAATCGACTCAAAGGGAACGTAAAATGTCCATGGATCGGCCAGGACCTCGACGCGGTAACCCGCCAGCGTGAATTTTTGACGAATTTGCTCGATTTTCCCATAGGAATCGCGAGGGTGCGGCTTGATCACAATCAGGGGATTGTCGCTGGTTCGGACCGACTGAACCCATGCCTGATAGCACTCGACTTCGCCATCCAACTCCATCCGCTTCGTTTCGGAAAAATTGCTGGACAACAAGACGATTGTCTGATCCGCCTGCGAAACCCTGGTTGCGAGCTGCTCGCAGTTGCCCTGATCGAATCGATGCAACTCCGACGCGATCTGCTGAAACAAGTCGACGAAGGGTGCTGGCGAGAGCTGCACGTAGTTGAGCCACTGCTCGTCGAGCATGTTCGGAAACAGGAGGTACTTTCGCGAGAACGCGACTCGGTACTTCTCCTTGGCCAGCGGTTTGAGCGGAGGAGATTTCGATGCATCCCCCTCCGAGTCCCTGCCCCACTTGCCCCACGGCAAGAGCCACCGCATCACTCCCTTTTTCTTCGAAGACGACGGAGTCATGCCCGCGGCTCGCGTGATAGGATTGTGGTCCGGCGAATAGTACTCGGCAGAAAAATTGATCGCCAACCCGTCCCCATAGCAGGACTTGTCCGCATCCGGAAACGCCTGGGCCAGCAGATGGTTGAGGAACAACAGGTTTTGGCCCAACAGCAGTTGGTCGACATCGGAACAACCAAGCCAGGACTTGAGCGTCTCAGTAGCTTTCTCCCGACCGCCACTCTTGAGTTGGCTTTGCAGTGTCGCATTTGCTTGTGCATCGATGTAAACAATCCGAGCCCATGATGCACAGAGCCCCGCCAACGCCCTCAGACACTCTGCGAATTCCACTCCCTGTTCTGGAGTAGTGCTCAAATCATGAATGACGAGGACGTTCTCGACTCCGTCCGAAGTTCCGGCCCCGAACGAGTCTGCCGCCTGCGATCGCATCGCGACGATCGCGGAGATTAATTGCACCGCGCCTTGAACGCCAACGATCCTACGCTTCATATCGCGTCCATCCCCAACAAACGGTTATCGTTAAGCGGCTTTTTTCTTCTGCAATCCGAGCATCTTGCGGAGCTTGTACTTGACCGCCTTGAACGTGGATTGCATGGGTACCGTCTCGGGACTGCCAGTCGCGGAACCGTTGCCTGCGTCCGCTTTCTTGGGTGCGAGAATGTCTTGCCGAGCATAGGCTCTCGACAAGGTCTTATCGACATCCTGCTGCGTGATGTAACCTGCGGCGCGAGCTTCGTTGAAGTACTGGAACCACAACGACTCGTGCTTGTGCCCAGGGAACTTCCAAGGCTGCGTCCGCAAATTGGTGTAATGGATCAGTCTCGTGGCAGCATCGAAATGATCGAAAGAGTTCCAGTTCGGGTCGATGGGCCCAAGCTTGAACGGATGAACCGCAAGAAACTTGGGAGCCATCTGATGGAACTCGGTATTGGTGAATCGACCTTGATCGACTTCGGAGAATATTTGCTCGAGATCGAATCGGCACGTGCTGCAATCGAACAACACCGCACTCATCCCCCACGCGGCGCTCCCTTTGTAAGCCTCCGCCTTGGCCAACATGTCGCATCCATTCATCGGAGCATCAAAAAACTCCCCGATGTCCGATAGGCAAACCATGTCCGAATCAAGGAATATAGCGCGTCCCTGGTGTTGGCAGATCTCCGGAATCAACCATCGGTAATTGCTGAATTCCGTGTAGTTTCGGTACTTGACGTTCAGCGACATATTCGCGAGCACGGGTAAACGTCCCTCCTGCTCAATCGCGTTGTGGGTACCGTTGAAAACGTAGATTTCCAACGCTCGTTTCGAATGCTTGCGAAGCGAGTACATTAACGTCTTTCGCTCCAAAAGACTCGCTTCGCCGGATCCAATAAACACTCGTACGGGGCTCTCGGTTGACATCGTATCGTCCTGCCATGCGTTGAAGGTCAATTGAAGGCCATGCCACAGTGGATGGGGTTTAGCAAACTAGGGGGATCCAGGGCAATAGCTAATCTAGGAGGCTTTGAAGAAGGCTCGCACGACGCGAAGCGAATCACGGATCCGATGCGTGCCGCTCCGGACCGCTCCTTGGACCCCTTGAGTCTTCTGCCATTTCAGTCGCCAATCGCGACGCCACTTGTAGGATTTGGCCTCAATGCTCTGATACAACCCTTTCAACTCCGGTTGCGACTTTGCGTCGAACGGATCGGTGATCGCAGCGAACGGAGCCTCATCGCGCCGAATCGCTTCTCGCCAGCCCGGATGGATGGGTGAACCATCGTTGAGCACATCGAAGGCGGATCCCCATGTCGTGCATTCGGCCAATCCACCTTGATCGACCGCCGCATGAAATCCATCGCACAACCCCTTGAGGCCCGGTATCTCCTGCAAACTGGTCCGATTCTGGCTTTGCAAATACTCGGTCGGCTTGTGCGGCGTCATGCCACTGAAGTGAAACAAGAGCAACGGGTCCCGATCGACATAGAGTCCGGATTCGGAAACCCCTGCGGTCGATCGACTTTCGAACTTGGCTTGGGAGAGGGTCCAGTGCCCGGCATTGATTCCATAGTTGCGGAGAACGCAAACGTCGTCGAACAACCCCGGCACAAACTCCAGCCATTTCTGGTCGACGAACTGGTTCGCGGCCAGATCGACAAAACAATGCTTGTCCAGCATCGATTTCCACCAACCCAAAAACGCGTCCGAGGTCGGACTCCGGCGAACCGCGAGGAACCCCGCGTTGTAGGGACCGGAATACAAGAACGCTGATTCATGGGGGCGCAGACCGTCGGCAGGGAGCGGACGCAATAAATGAGGCGTCAACACGATCGAGTCCTTCTCGAGCGCTTGCCATACCGTAGTCAGCGGTCCGTAAAGCCCCATATCTCCATCCAGGTAAACCACGTCGTCGCAGTCAAAATGCTGCAGGAGGTGAGCAATGGCATGCGGTTTCAAAGCGCAAGACAACTCGAACGGCGTGTACTGAAATGAAAAACGAGCCCAATTCGCGATCCCCAGTTGATCGGCGTAAATGATCGTTGCGTGGTCGAGATCGAGCTTCACGCCCTCGGGCAATCGATCGGCGACGACGACAAAACGATGAGTGTCAGGTTCATGGCGACGGCATTGAGCCATGACTGCTTTGGCGTACGCGAGGTAATTGCGAGTCACCACCGTAACGAATGCTCGTTTCCGCATCACGTGTCTTTCCGGTTTAGCGAAATGGTAGTTCAGCAAGCGACCCGATGGATTGCAAAACGAGTCTTTGCAATCTGGTGGCAATTGCCATATCGAAGAAAGAACTCGTTGACCGCTTTGGTCACCCCAGCGCACTCGCTGTTCTCAGGTTCCCACGTGTAGTCGTGCCAGAGGATCCAACCACCGGGACGAACGAGGGTCATGGCCTTCTCGGTATCCCGTTTCACAAACTCATACGTATGGTCGGCATCGACGAAAACCAAGTCCGCCTGGCCGATCAAGTCGTCCGCATCGAAATGCAGGGTATTGCAAAACCGCTGCTCGATCTTCGACTCGTATGCAGTACCGCGGAACAGACATCCCAAGTCGAACTCCGATAGCCCAGTCCCCAAACCATGTTCGTGCGTTTTCCGCTGGGTTGGATCGATATCAACCGTCACAATTCGGCCGTCGGAAGGCATATTCGAAGCCATCACCAACGTGGAACCACCGCGAAACGTCCCGAATTCGACGACTTTTCGAGGCTGAATCATTTTCGCAATTGCCCCCAACGTCAGGAGCTCATGCTCGGGCATCGCCCATTTGTGGCTCCGGATCAGGCGAGGCAACATGATGATCTCCGCTTGGTCCGCTCCCGGAAAAATCTCATCGAGAGTCTGCGTCGGCACGATGAACTCGACGCTCGCAGCGATCGCCTGCGCCGCTGCTCGCTTGGCATGCTTGCTCTGCCTGGCCAACAACTCGGCAGCCGACTCCGCACCTGCCGTCAAATGCGTTCCTTGTCCAAACGATGGTGGAGATCCCGCGGAGGTGCGCATCCACGATCGAATATGCGTTTTCCAGGATTTCGCGGATAAGAGCTTTACCATGCCAAGCCTTTCCTTGGGTGAGCAGACTCGCGACGTACGGCGCCCACACGTGCGCTAAAGGACTATTTGATCGAAACGAAACTAAAAAATGTTTTGCTGAGCGACTCGGAATTCGAAACTCGCGAAGCGAATTCCTGCTCGGCGTTGCAAAGATATTCGAGGTACCGATCTCCCTGCCCCTCACAAGGCCCCGACAGCGCTCGCTCGTCGAACTCCTTCTGAAACGACACCCACATCTCCGTACCATCCGTCCAAGCGGTCCGAGGCCCCTCGGGCGAGATCTCTACGGCAAACATGCCAAGTTGCCCAGCTAGGGTGGAAAGACACTCCCGAGAAAAATTCCATTTGTGCGCGATGTGAAATAACTCCATGCAGTCGCTCGGTGAAATCCGATGCGTCTCCACCCGGAAAAGATCCGGAACGATGATCAGGATCTGGCCGTCCGGCTTCAGCAACTGCTGAATCCGCTCAAGTGTTGCCAGCGGTTGACCCACATGCTCAAGCACGTGATGGAGATAGATCAAATCAAACTTCTCTGTGTCCGGATCCGTGATCGAGATCGACTCCACCGTACCGCAGATCAAATTTCCTACCCCTTGCGAGGTACCGAATTCAATCAACTCGCGACTGTAATCGCATCCAATCGCGTCAATGCCCTTCTGCTGGAGTTCGCGAATCGCGCCACCAGCCCCACACCCAATCTCGAGAACTCGGGATTGGCCAGACCGGAGCACGGACTCGAAGTTGAGCAGGATTTTTTCACCATACGCTCGCTGACGCTCCATGTACTCGACCGGATCCTTCGATCGACCGTAAAGCTCCTGATAAATCTCGGAGTAGAAGACACCGAGACTCGCTTCGTCGAAGTAAGGATCCAAACGCACGGTCCCGCAATCATGACAGAGAACGGAATCGATCGGCAAACCATACCGGTCTCGCCGAGCGACGACCGTATCGCGCGCTCCGCGACCGCAAGGACAGGTACCATGGACGAACCATAATCGTCCGTCGTCCGACATCGACTGCAGAATCTCGAAATAAACCTTCTGGTTGGGACTCAGCTTCTTGCGCATCCACTGGGACGTCCGCAAAAACCGATTGGAAAGCAGGTGGACGGTTCGTTCTTGCAAATTGCCTTTTGAGGAGAACATGCTAGCCGTGCTTTCTTTGCCGGATGACCAAGTCCGAAACCCATCCCCCGGAGCAGAACGCTCCAAGTGAACAGCTTCATCGATGAGGACCAAGAGGATCCTGTCGTCGCCCAGCGCCCCTGTCCCACTCCGGCAAAGAGCGTAAGTAAAATACGGCTATCAAATCAATAGCGATTCCCATCCCAGGGGATTTGCTAGCATCATGTTTGGCCCAGCGAAACCGCTTGCATCACGGTCGTGCGGAACCGGATTCTCATCCATCCTTGCGGGATGACCCAACAAATGGATAGACGAGTTGCTTCAAAAACGATCGCGGAACGGCCTCGTTGTGCACTCCGTAACTCTTGGGCCATCGCTCACCTGGCATAAAGAAGGTTCCAAAGACCATGTCGAGGAGCGGGAAATGAACAGCAAAGTTCTTGTCGATCGCCTCTGCCTCGGCACCATGATGCCAGTGGTGGAACTGAGGCGTGGCAAATATGTAACGCCACCAACCCATCCGGAATCCCAGATTCGCGTGAATAAATACCGAATGCAACGATACGAATACGATGTACGCAACCATTGGAAATTCGTCAAAACCGAGAATGAATGCCGGAATATAGATAAGACTCCGGGTCAGGGCCAAATCGACCAAGTGGAGCCGATTGCCGGCCATCCAGTCCATGACCTCAGCCGAATGATGTACTGCATGAAATTTCCACAGCCAGGGAATCTGATGGAAAAGTCGATGAACCCAATACTGCACCAGATCCGCTAGCAGCATGATTTCGAAGAACTGCAGCACCATCGGTTGCCACCGGACCGCCTCCTGAACCGCCGGAAACTGGGCCCACGAGAACAAGACGAACGCAGGCTTGAGCGTCAGATACGTGGTCACTTGGACCAGCATCGTGCTGACGAAAAAGTACGTTGCATCGAGTTGCCAACCATCGCGAAAGACACTCTGTTTGAGTCGTCCGAACAACTTCTCGAGGGGAATAAAGATCAGGGAGTAGACGATGAGAATGAGCAGCGCATAGTCTAGCCCCAAGTAGTAATCGTCCTTGAGCGACTCATCGATCTCCACTCGCGATCCACCGAGCAACGCTGCGATCGCGACAACCGCCATGCCGATCAAGCCTAGCGCCTTGTTGTGTCGCAGCATAACGCTCGTGAGCCCCAGCAAGAAGGCCGAAACCAAAACGAGATGCAACGCCAAACGGACCCACGGGATCGGATAGTACGCGCGAACGTCCGGGATGGTCAGATACGACGGAAAATGAAAACAAAGAACCGCCAATAATCCGATGACGGCTAGCGAGACGGAAGCTGTGCCGCTGATCCATCCTTTGCCGAACTCTCTCCCGTCGCTCATCATCCAACTCCACGTCAGCCAAAAAAAGTCAACGGAATAGTCTACTACATCCCTGGCTCACGCATGCCGTATTTGTGATGCACAATCTTTTCCATGTCTTCGTCTCACGCCGAAAACGACGGTTAGAGGGATGACAACGAGTTATGAACTCTCATGGTGGCATAGACCAGGACCCCCGAGGCAACCACGCCTAAACTAAGCAGCAACGCGGTCCGATCAGCGACCACCAGCACGAAAATCCAACCCAGGGCCGCAATCACGCTCGGGATCGGATACAGCCACATCCGAAACGGCAACACGATGTCCGGCCGTGTGGTCCGAACCAGGTGCAAGGCGGCGATCTGGCCCAGGAACTGCACGACGATCCGGACACAGACCGCGGCGCTGATCACCGTTCCCAGTTCCAGAAAGCAGAAGATGGCAGTCAAGATTCCCAGAGCCAGCAGCGACACCCACGGATACTTGTCCTTGGGGTGAACCGTTCCGAACACGCTGAAAAAATCCCCCTGACGCGCCGCGGCATACGGGATGCGCGAGTACCCCAACGTCAATGCAAAGATACTGGCAATCGCTGTCCACAGGATCAGCCACGTGAAAGCGACCGCCCAGGACCGGCCGTACAAGGCTTCCATAAAGTCGGCCGCGATGTTTTTGGACACCATCGCCTGCTGCCATGGAACGACCCCGATGATGGTCAGATTCATCAGCATGTAAATCAGCGCGACGACTACCACGGAGGTCATCACGGCACGCGGGATCGTTTTGGCAGGATCTCGAACTTCGTCCCCCAAATGGCAGACGTTGTAATAGCCGAGATAGTCGTAGATCGCGATCAGCATCGCAGCCCCTAGACCGGAAGCGAACGTCGCATCCAACCGGAACGCTTTCTCCGGAAAAGTGATCTTGCTCCAATCCATGTTCTGCCATCCACTGACGATCACGACGGCCACGGTCAACAAGGTGCCGCACGTCATGAGGATGGCGATCCAACCGATGTTGCCGATGCGGCGGCACAGCAGAACGGTGATCACGACGACGGCGAGAACCGCGATCCAGCGGGTGCCACCGTAGAGTCCAGCCATCGAGTCCGGCAGGGATGGCACCGCGTATTCGAGATACTGCAGTGCACCGATGTAGCCCGACGCGATCTCCATCGCGCCGCTGACCATGAATTGCCAGATGAACAGGAACGGGAGTATCCGTCCCCAGCGATAGACTCCAAAAACACGCTTCAGGAAATGATATGTCCCCCCGCTTCCAGGAATCGCCGCCCCGAGCTCGCTCCAGACCAGCCCGTCGCATACGACCAATATCGCGGCCAGCACCCACGCGATCATCGCCTGCGGACCCGACATCGCAGCGATAAAAGTCGGAATGGTAATAAACGGACCGATCCCCACCATGTTGGCGATATTCAAGCCGGTCGCTTGCCACAGTCCCAGCCCCCGATCGAGCTCGTGAGGCGAGTGCGACTCGGGTCCGGATGGATGATCGGGTTCGGTGGATGGCATGGGAAAAGTGCTCGATAACGCGGAGAAAAACAGCGACGAGCAGTAGAAACCGAGGGTACGCAAAAATCAAGGGTGCGATCGCTACGACGACGCCGTAGCTACCATCGCCAGATGGTGGGCTCGCGTAGCTACCATCGCCAGAGGGTGGTCTTGCGGTTCGGTCCCCAGGTTCACCCACCACTTGGCAGCGGTAGCGACGCTCACCACCGCTTGGCAGCGGTAGCGACCCGATAGCCACCGATCAATGAGGACGTGATACTTCGTACTTGTACGACCAGTAGTTGCCGATCGCTTTGGCTCCCGAAACGAAGCTCTTGCCATTGACCTGACCGGTCATGTAGGCCAACGCATCCATCGAAGGTGGCTCAGCCAGGATCAAGACCGGACACCCCTGATGCTGCTCGGACAAGATCGCAACGATTTCCTGCCGTGGCTTCGCAAAATCCACGTACCGAATGTCGAGCCCATACCGCAACTTGGGGAAGTAATCCAAGACACCCGTGATTTGAGCGCAGTCAGGGCAGTAATAAGGGGCGCCCACCCCGTCTTTAAAATCCATCTTCAACAAAAACAATGTGTCGCGTGCCATAAACGTCTCCAAATCGAAGATAGTAGGAATCCTGAGATCGAAAGAATTTTAGCAGAGACTCGGTGTCGCCGAAGGGGCGCTCGTTATCCGGGGGACTGCGTCACCCCGGCAGTCAACCTGTCGGCCCGTTGGGCCTGAGGAGTGGTTGCGCTCGCTTGGCAACCGGGGGACTGCGTCACCCCGGCAGTCCTACTATCGGCCCGTTGGGCCTGAGGAGTAGGTGCGCTGGCTCGATAACCGGGGGGTGGTGTCGTCCCGGTTTTTGCTATCGGCCTGGGGTGCCTGATCGATCGGTCTTGCGGCTGCTCAGACCCGAAGGGTCGGCATAATGATTGCCGTGGCTCAACGAGCCACGGTCTGCTCACCCCTTAGGTTGGAAGGCCCGAAGGGCTGATACAATAACCACCCTCTTCCCAAATCCCAAGCACCCCTGGTACCTTCAGGGAAAGATCCGCAGCCCGTTGTTTTCCACCGACGGGGTAGCTTGGTAGAAGTGAAGTTCGTCGATCGGGTCCAGGAACCCGCTGTTATAAAAGACCATCGACCAACCTTGATGAAAATCAACCAACGCGAGATCTGCACCCTCCCGCCAAAAAACCAGACTTCGGTCGCTCGCCGATGAAACCGATCCGCCACTGGCAGCTTCTGCAACGTGAGGGTTCCAGCGAAGTCCAGAGCAACGAAACACCCACGGTGTTTTCTGGGTCGCAAACTCAAACAGAGCGTAGAACTCGACAGATTTGCATTCGGAAAAAGCGGTCAAACCGCGACGGCCCGGGATCACCGAGCCGTCAAAAGACGCATGGTCGGGAAACGGAAATCTTCGTTTCCACCGTGAGAACAGGTCAATCGAATCGCGCCGATCCAATGGGACCGCGATGTCGCACCATGAACCAACCGCATGCTCAAATGCCATCCTAATCACTCCTGCCTAGGAAACCATTACGCGTTCCTTCGGTGATTGACGCGTGCAGCTTGAATCATCTTCGGGAATAGAACTTTGTATTCGATATGCGGATCAAGCACGGATCATCCACCGCTTGGCAGCGGTAGCTACGTTCATCCACCGCTTGGCCGCGGTAGCTACGGGGTTATTGAGAGACGTCGCGGAGCAGATGCATCAGGCTGCGCCATGGCTTGCCGCTTCCCGTCGAAAGCGAAATCGCACACGACCTCGCGTTGGTGTAACCTTCCTCGCACGAGACGGCGTGCATGTTCTCCGCCACCGTTGCCGTAGCACTCTTGACCAACTCCGGAAGCTCAAACCCGCGATCGCCACCCATGCCGCAGCATTTCCCTTCGTGTGGCTGAACGACTTCGTCCGCACAGGCCGCCGCAACCTTCAGCATCGCATCCCCCCAGCCAAACTTCTGATTGGAGCAAACCGAATGGATCGCAATCGACCGTTTCCGCTTGGAGATCTTCAAATCGGGGAGCAAGATCTCCGCATACGACGCCGAGTCGAGCAATCGAATGCGCGATAACTGATCGCGCCGCACAGGATCGAGGTCACTAAGCCCCTGACGCAGAAAGGCCGTGCAAGATCCCAAATCCGTCACAATCGGCCGCCGCCCTCGATCGCTCCATCGCCACATGGCATCGATCAGTTCCGATTGCTTGGCTACCGCCGATGCAATGAATCCCTTCGACGAAAACGCCTGACCGCAACACAACCCGATCGAGTTGCCAGGAATGTGCACGGCGACTCCGGCTCGCGCGGAAACCTCGACCAGCGCCGCCGCTGTGCCATGCATCATGCGGGACATGCAAGCGGGCCAGTAGACGTAATCGCACTCCTCAAGCTCGGACAAGAGCGACCGATCGATATCCTCGCGGTCCCGTTCCAAGGCCGCGTGCCATTGCGGAAAGCCTGGGAACACGACCGACAACCCGCGGGTCATGCCACGCATGACCGAATCCCCAACAATGGCCGACGCCACGCGTCCTACGGTGAGGCTCGTCGTCACGCCGCGCTCTGCGATACCGAAAGTGCGAGCCAACATGGCCGCCATCGACTTCTCGGTTTCCGTAACGCTCTCGCGCCGCAGTTGCTTGATCAGTTCCCCGGTATTGATCGCCACGGGGCAATCGAGGGCGCACAAACCGTCGGTCGCACACGATGCCTTGCCCGCCAGTTCATAGTCCCGATCCAATTGTTTGGCGAGTTCCGTTCGGCCTTGGGCAATCAATCGCTGCCGAGCTCTTCGAAGAACGATCCGCTGCCGAGGAGACAGGGTAAAGTCGCGGCTCGGGCAACGCGGTTCGCAAGCCCCGCACTCCACACACTTATCGACGACATCCTCTACGATCGGCAGATCCTTGATATTCTCCAGGTGCAGTTTCGGCTTGGAGGTCAGGATCACATCCGGATTGAGCAAACCGTCCGGATCTACGGCACGCTTGAGTCGGTACATCAAGCTCACGGCGTCCGATCCCCATTCGGTTTCGACAAACGGTGCCATGTTCCGTCCCGTACCATGTTCCGACTTCAAGGCTCCATCAAAGCGATGAACCACCAGATCGACCATGTCATCGATCAACCTCGCGTAGCGATCGGTGTCTTTGGGACTGGCCATCGGCTGCGAGATGACGAAGTGGAGATTGCCATCTTTCGCGTGCCCAAAAATGATCCCGTTGGAATACTCGTGCTTGACGAACATCGTTTGCAGTTCCAACACTGCGTCCGCCAGTCGATGCAACGGGAAGTTAATATCCTCGAGAATGACCGCTTCGCCCCGGCCTCGCATCGCGGCCACGGCGGGATACATGCCCTTGCGAAGCTTCCACAGGTAAGCTTGCTTCTTCTTGTCTTGCGTGAATGCGACGGGGCTCAAGACCTTCAGTTTGGGTTCAACACGCTCGCGGAAGATTTGCAATTTATGCTCGAGCGCGTCCGGCGTTGCGGCTTGAAACTCGAACAGCAGACCCATCAATTGCTGGTGGACCGACAACTGCTGCTGCAATTCCGGCGGTGCACCTTCGAGATCGCGAATCGATTGCAAGCTTGCCCGGTCCATGAACTCGACCGCGTCGGCTTGGATATCGATCAAGTCGGGGATCCGATCGCAGGCCGACCGAGCGTCTTCAAAGAACGCCAACGTCGTGGCTTTTTCGGGCAGCTCCGGCATCGTTCGGAGAACCGCTTCGGAGATAAAGGCCAGGGTCCCTTCGGCCCCAATCAACACGTGCGAAAAAATTTCGAGCGGCTCTTCGTAATCCACGAACGCATTGAGCGAGTAGCCGACCGTGTTCTTTTGCTGGTACTTGCGGCGAATCTTTTCGAGCAGTTTGGCATTCCCGAGAATCGACTGGCGAATCGCTGTCAACTCTTGGCACAGAATCGGTTTCTCCGCGCGAAAACGCTGGGGTTCATCGGGACGGGAGGTATCCCAAAGACTGCCGTCAGGGAGGATGAAGCGGATGCTGTCGAGCGTGTGGTACGCATTGTTGACGACACCACAGCACATGCCGCTCGAATTGTTCGACAGGATGCCACCCATCATCGCCGAGTTGATGCTCGACGGGTCGGGCCCCATTTTGCGACCAAGCGGTCGCAGGTGCGCGTTGACCAGCCCGCCAATCGCCCCGGGCTGCACGCGAACGCGTTGTCCCCCATCGAGGCTTTCGATCTTCCGCCAATGCCGACCGATATCGACCAGCCAGCCATCGGTCACACTCTGGCCTGAGAGGCTCGTTCCGCCCGCACGAAAGCAGATGGGAATCCGCTTTTCGCGCGACGCGACAAAAATGCTCTGGATCTCTTCTTCGCCCTTGGGTTGCAGAACCGCTTGAGGGATCAGCAAATAAGGCCCTGCGTCGTTAGCAAACGCGTATCGCTGCCATGCCTCTTCGAGCATCTCGGCGCACGGTCGATCGAAGTTCATGGTGGGTTGATAACGGATAGGCGGGTGGGCGGTCGAGAATTAAAGGGCTTTGACTGCTTTGACGATGTCGAGGACCGCTTGTTGTCCATCGGCGTAAAACATCAACGTGTTGGGCATCGCAAAAAGCGGATTCGGGATCCCGGCAAAACCGGGGCTCAAGCTTCGTTTGATTACGATGACGGTTTTGGCTTTGTCCACGTCGATAATCGGCATCCCCGCGATCGGGCTGTTGGGATCGAGGCGAGCCGAGGGATTCACAACGTCGTTGGCCCCGATCACGATCGCCACGTCGACCGTGTCCATCGTCGGATTGATCGCATCCATCTCCATGAGCTTGTCATAGGAGACATCCGCTTCGGCCAGGAGCACATTCATATGGCCAGGCATGCGGCCTGCGACCGGGTGGATTGCGTATTCGACATTGGCGCCCTTCGACTCCAGCAGTTTCGCAAGGTCGCGCACCGCGTGTTGGGCTTGGGCGACGGCCAATCCGTAACCCGGCACAATGACGACTCGCTGGGCACCGTCGAGAATCGTGGCGATATCATCGGCCGAAGTGCTCCGAACATTCGCGTAGACTTCGTCAGCCGATGCGACGGTACCCCCGCCTGCCATTTTTCCGAATAGCACGTTTGTCAACGACCGGTTCATCGCTTTGCACATGATCTGCGTGAGGATGATCCCGGAGGCCCCGACCAACGATCCCGCAATGATCAAAACACTGTTGTCGATCACGAACCCGGTCGCCGCTCCCGCGATCCCTGAATAAGAATTCATCAGCGAGATCACGACCGGCATGTCCGCGCCACCGATCGGCATCACCAGGAACACTCCTAGCACCAGCGACAAGACCGTAATCGCCAGATAGCACAGGACGCGTATCGCAAAACTTTCGGTTGAAACACTAAAAGCGATCAACAAAAGAATCGCCAACAGAAGTCCCGCATTGATTGCGGTCTGAAATGGCAAACCGAACGGTTGCTTAAACTGCTTATACTCCTTCAGCTTCGCGAACGCGATCATACTGCCCGAGAATGTGACACTGCCGATCAAACCGGACAATCCGATCGCGATCAGCGTGTCGGTCGTTTGGTGATCGTTCTGGATCAGGTCGGCGAACGCGACGAGGGTGGAGGCAGCGCCTCCGAATCCGTTGAGCAAGCCGACCATCTCGGGCATACCAGTCATCGGGACCGT
This sequence comes from Planctomycetota bacterium, assembly GCA_046306195.1. GTDB lineage: Bacteria > Planctomycetota > Planctomycetia > Pirellulales > Pirellulaceae > JBKCUI01. The sequence goes on from JBKDXO010000032.1 coordinate 53,069, forward strand.
GTGTGCAAGCCACAACCCGACCACGGTCCCCGCAATCAAGCCGACTCCGATCAACCAATATCCTTTGACATGGTCGTCCAGCAGGGTCGCGCCGATGGCAAGAATCATCCCGATCGTTCCGAGGATATTCCCTCGCACCGCGGTCTTGGGTGAAGACATATTCTTCAGTCCCAAGATGAACAGGACGGAGGCGAGCAGATACGACAGCAGGATCAGAGGAGTCATTGCAGGTCCGATCTATTTCTTCTTCTTGAACATGGCGAGCATGCGATGCGTTACCCAAAAGCCACCCGCGACGTTGATCATGGCGAGAACAATAGCGGCAGTACCGAGAAAACATCCGAACCCAAATGTCCCAATTCCGGGCGCCAGAGGCGCGCCGACGACCGGAATACCACTGATGGCGTTGGACCCGCTCATGAGCGGCGTGTGGAGCGTCGGCGGGACTTTGTTGATCACCTCGAAACCCACGAAGATGGCGAGGACAAAGATGGTCAAGCTGCCGATGAGGGCAGCAAGACGGTTCGATGATGCAGCAGGCTTGGATTCGGGAGCAAGCGCCGCGGCGCGATTGCCATCCGTATCGGATGCGGTACTCGTCGCATCCGTCGCTGCAACGGATGTGACGCTCTTGACCGACTGGTCAGCCGGCGTTTCCTGAGCCGTAGCGGTGGTCGCGCTCATCATCGCGAGGCACAGGAGAGTGCAATGGACGCAGAGAAGACGGATCGACCGTCGACAAGATCCGAAGTGCGCTTGGTGCGGCATAGTCGCTATGTTCCAGGGGGATGCGTTAGACAAAGCAGGCTCTATTTAACTTGCCTTCCGCACCCGCGACAAGCGGACACCCGGATGGAATTAGCCCTCGAGCCGCTTTAGCGATCGAACAGTTTCTTGAAGGCATAAACGGTCGCGGCCCTTCCTGCGCGGGCGATCGACGTCGTGAGGGGAATCTCCTTGGGGCATACGGCGACGCAGTTTTGGGCGTTGCCGCAGGCTTGGATGCCCCCGCTGGCGGTAAGTGCCTCCATCCGGTCGCGTTCGAGGTTCTTCCCTACAGGATGCGCATTGAAGAGCATAGCTTGAGAAATCGCATGCGGTCCGACAAATTCGACCGAATACGCAGCTTCTTTTCGAGCCTTGAAGTCCTCATCGCTCTCGCCGGGATTGCGCTGCAGTTCGACCTTGTTGAACTGTGGACACGCTTCCAGACAGCACCCACAGCTCATGCACTGGCTGAGCGGATAGTTCTGTTCCTGATCCTCGCGAGGGATTCGCGGACCAGCTCCCATGTCAAAGTAACCATCCACCGGAACCCACGCCTGAACGCGTTTCAGCGAGTGGAACAACCGCGAGCGGTCGACAACCAAATCGCGGACCACGGGAAACTTGGTCATCGGACGGAGTTCGATTTCGTCGGGATTGTCTTCGAGGAGCCGATCGACAATCGCACTGCAGCTCTGTCGTACGCGTCCGTTGATCACCATCGTGCACGAACCGCATACTTCCTCAAGGCAACCACAATCCCAAGCCACGGGCGCAACATCGCTGCCGTCGCTGGTCCGCGCCTGAGCCGCAATCTTTTGCAGAACACTGATCACGTTCATGTCCGGCTCGTAATCAACTTGATGACGCTCCCAGTAAGGAGGGAGTCCGGGTCCGTCCTGACGCAACACGCGAACGTTGATCTTCGATGGGCGTCGCTTGGCAGTGGCTTCTGGTCCGGCTGCGATCATGGGATGCCTTTCAAATACCTTGGAGGGTGGAGTGAGCGATTCGATGGGGGGCGACAAATTAGTTGGATGCAGCGCCGACCAGTTTTCGATCGGCGGTTGGATTGGGTTTGGATTCGGACCGTTCCTTCCAAACCTGTTCGATGACTTCCGCCCCGACCAACCCGTACAGTCGCGGTCGCGGTGCAAGCAATCGAGTGTCGATATCTTCGTAGGTCAGTTCGGGCGCGTCTCCTTGCCACGAACAGACCGACGTTTTGAGGAATTTGTTGGTGTTCTCATCAAACGCATCGCACCATTGCTCGGCTTCGCGGCGGCGAGCAGTTGGCTCGGTTGCGGTCAAGCTAGGCATGGAGAAGTCTGGTTTGAAGTGGGCGCCGCGGCTCTCATCGCGCGTCAATGCACCCTGCAAAATGCACTGGGCGACCGGGAACATATCTTGGACCGCTTTGGTAAAGATCACGTTCTGATTGGTCCAGTTGCCTGTATCCGCCAGGGAGCAACGCTTGGCCCGCTGCGCCATGTCGGCAACCTTGGCTAGGGCATCGGTCAATTGGTTGTTGTATCTCACTACGGTCGCCGTGCGAGTCATAAGGTCCCCCAACTCTTGGTGGAGCAAGTAGGGGTTCTCACCACGATTGCCACTTTGCGAGAGAAGTTGCTTGTGCCGGGCTTCGTGCCCAGCGACCGCTTTCTCGAACAAACTCTTGGGCAAGTCGGCCGCTGCCTTGTTGGCTTGCATCCAATTGACAATCCCCGGTCCGACAAACAGACCGCTGAAGATGCAACTCAACAGCGAATTGGCACCGAGTCGGTTTGCGCCGTGGTATTGGTAGTCGCACTCACCGATCGCATAGAGGCCAGGGACGTTGGTCGACTGATTGCGAGGCGAACCGGGGAGCAATCCTCCTTCGCCGTTCGCTTCGTAGTCGACCCACAGACCACCCATGCTGTAGTGGACCGCAGGAAAGATTTTCATCGGTTCGTCGCGCGGATCAACCCCTTGGAACTTCTCGTAGATCTCGAGAATCCCCCCGAGTTTGCGATCGAGTTCGGCGCGGGGGATGTGGGTCAGGTCCAAGTAGACGCACATCCGCGTCGGATCGACCGAGAGCCCTTCATTAACACAGATATTGAAGATTTCGCGAGTGGCGATGTCGCGAGGTACCAGATTACCGTACTTGGGGAACCGTTCTTCCAAAAAGTAATAACGCTCCGATTCAGGAATGTCTTTGGGTGCGCGCGATTCGTTTGGCTTGCGAGGCACCCAGACCCGACCACCTTCGCCGCGAGCCGACTCGCTCATCAATCGAAGTTTGTCAGCACCGGGAATCGCCGTTGGGTGGACTTGGATGAATTCGCCGTTGGCGTACTTGGCACCCGCCTGGAAACAACGGCTGGCAGCGCTGCCGGTGCAGAACACCGACATCGTCGATCGACCATACAGCAAACCACATCCTCCAGTCGCAACCACCACCGCATCGGCGGGGAACGACCGAATCTCCATGCTGACCATGTCTTGCGCAACCGCACCAACGCATCGGCCAGTGTCATCCAAGACGGGGCCGAGGAAATCCCAGAACTCGAATTTCTTAACCAGTCCTGCCGCCTCATGCCGGCGAACTTGTTCGTCGAGAGCATAGAGCAGTTGCTGGCCGGTAGTCGCCCCGGCGAAGGCAGTTCTCTTGTAGAGCGTCCCGCCGAACCGTCGACGATCGATAAAGCCTTCGGGGGTTCGGTTGAAGGTTACCCCCAAGCGATCCATCAAGTCGATGACTTTGGGAGCCCAGTAGGCCATTTCCTTGACAGGCGGTTGATTTTGGAGGAAGTCGCCTCCGTAGATTGTGTCGTCGAAGTGCTTCCACTCGTTGTCCCCTTGTTGGCGGGTCAGATCATTGACGCTGTTGATCCCGCCCTGCGCGCAGACGCTGTGCGACCGCTTGACCGGCGTCAAGCTGACCAGGTCGACGGGAATCCCAAGCTCCGCCAGCTTCATGGTCGCCGACAAACCGGCGAGTCCACCACCGACAACCAAAACGCGATTCTTTGCCATAACTAGTTCCGTGGATGAATAGGGATAAATGCTCGGACCGTAGGACCTGGCTACTGTCCTCCGCTGACCGGTTCTCCGCTGACTGGTTCGCCGTATACCGAGCGTTGCACGATCGGTTCCGGGCCTGCTTGCTGATGGCCGTGCCGGCCGTCCGTTCGCTTGTGCTCATCGGGCTTGATCATCCGACCTTCGACCCGAACTTTGTACATTTGATCTTCCGTCGCTTTGGCGGCGACCGGATCGGTGCGGTTCGCAGCCCCGAGGGCGGTCAAACCGGCCAAGCCGATCAACACGCCGAATCCCAAACAAGCGTAACTGGCGCGAAGCTGGGCCTTGGGCGTAAGCCACAACCCCCAGGTGATGCCCGCCGTCCAAATGCCGTTGGCCAAGTGGAACGTGCAAGCCAGAACGCCGACCGCGTAGAAGATAGGCCAAACCACCCCGAGGCTCTTCATCGCGTTGGCGAGCGAACTGCCGGCGTTGTACGGATCAAACTGAGCCATTCCAATAGGTTCCGCAACCGACCGGAGCCACCAGTCGGCATGAAACCACCCGTGGAGGTGGAAAACGTGCATGAAAATAAAGATAAATGCAATGTAGCCCGTAATCCGCTGCCAGGTGTAGCGACGGTTGCCAGCCAATCGGTACTGGCTCAGGTTCGAATGCCCCGACCGAGCGATCCAAACACCAGCGACCGCGTGAAAAATGATTGGCAGGAAGATGAAAACCCACTCAATGACCGGCAGAAACGGGAGCGAATGGATAGCGAAAACCGCGTTCTGAAACACATCGACGCCGCTGGCCAAGCTCGCGTTGGTAAGCAAGTGAACGCACATGTACGCCCCCACCGGAATCAGACCGCTGAGGGAGTGGAGCCTTCGGATCAGAAATTCATGGCGTTGCAAAAAGGTTCCGCCGGGTACCGCGCTGCTCGTAGAAGTCATCGTTTTAGAGGGTTTTCGTCGAGTCGATCGATGGGGTCAGCTAGGGCCACGGCCCCAGGCGAAGCACAGAAATCAGCTTCTTTTTAGTACTGTAGAGGATAGTGCACATTTAACCAACCACCAAGCCACGCCGCACCCCGAATAACCTTCGCAATCCGTACAAACGCACGTCCGGCACACTGGAAAAGGTGGGCGGAGCGCGAATGTCTCTCCGGATGGGGTTAAATTTTCTGATTTCGTTGACATTGCTATTCGAGCCGAACTATACTCGAAATTCGGCATTTTGCTTGCGTTCAAGCTGCCATAGCCCGTTTCCTGCATCTCCTCGATCCAGTCCTTCGGTTGACTCATGACACTGCTCGGCAAAATTTTCACGTTCTTGTTGTTCCTTCTGAGCGTCGGATTCTTCTTTTTCGCGCTCGCCGTCAATGCAACCCATAAGGACTTGCGCACTCGCGTCGGGACCTTGCAAAAACAAGTCTCGGACCGAGACAAAACGATCGACGAGCTCAAACGAGCAGCCGAAACGAACAAGAACCAATTGAACCAGGAACAAGTCGCGCGACGCGTGTCGTTGGCGGCCCTGCAAACCCAACTCGACACCGAGCGGGAAAAGAACCAACAAGCAAACACCCAACTCAATGACTTGAACTCCAAGAACACCCAAGCCACCCAGAGCCTGGCCCAGACGATTTCCGAACTGAAGCGAATCACCGGAGAAAACGATCTGCTCAAAACGGAGATCGACAAGATCATCACCGACCGGAATTCGCAACGACGAAATGTCATCCGCCTGACCGACGAACTCAACAATTTGGCCAGTAAGAGAACCGACCTTCAAATCGAAATCGATAACCTCCGCGACCAATCGACTCGCTACCAAGCGATGGCCGAGGTTCGCGGCGCCGCCCTTGCCGCCGCCGGGATCACCGATCCTGAAGACGTTCCACCGAGCGACCTCAAGGGAGTCGTCCTGGCCGTCAACGAACAGTCGGTCGAAGTCTCCGTCGGTCGCGATGACGGGCTTCGCGAAGGTCACACGCTCGATATCTACCGCAACGGAAGTTACCTGGGACGTATCCAGCTTCGCTCTGTCGAAGACGACAAGTCGGTCGGAAAGATCATCCCGGCGTTCCGCAAGGGATTCATACAAGCGGGCGATATGGTAGCGTCCCGAGTTTACTAGCCGAAGGTTGAAACTCGCTCGCGACCCTCTGCACCAACCCCCTTTGACCAGCGCACCGCAGACATGACCAAGCAACCGATTTCGATCTACACGATAATGCTGATCCTGGCCAATATCTTCATGTTGTTGGCTTGCATCTTTCTAGCGGCGGAATGGTTCGGCCGTTGGGGTGGCCCATCGTCTCCGAAAGCCCCCAACGTCCAGTGGCAAGCGACCGAAACCGCAACTCGCCTGGTCTGATCGCAACCCGACGCACAAGCGAGGGTGCCCCCGCACGCTTCTCTCCCTTGAATTCTCGATCCGAATCGCTGTTCGTACTCGACACGTCCCGAGCTGATGCGACTGATGCGCGCCGAACTAATGCGCGCCACCCACCCATTGCTTTGCTAGCGAACAGTTTATCCCGATCGCCGTACTAATACGTGCCACCCACGAATGGCACTGTACACCTTGAGATTAAGGCGCAAGTTCTCTAGCGGCACAGTGGAGTATTTTGCTATACTCCCACGAGCTTTGGCAATTGATGATGACTTCACAAACCTGCCTTGGCTAAAATCCAGAACCTTCC
>JBKDXO010000033.1:0-3730 GCA_046306195.1 Planctomycetota bacterium
CGTCGACGCCGAAGGTGTAGGTGATCCGCTTGGTTGCTTGGCCTGCGGCGTTCTTCGTGACCTCGAGAATGGTCTGTTGATAACCGGTGAAGTTGGCGTTGTCGATCAAGTACTCGACCGAACCGGTTCGCTCGCCTGCGGCGAACGTGCCGTCGAGATTCGCGTCGGTCCAGTCCACAGAGATGGTGCGAATGCCTTGCGGGGTGTAGCGGTAGTCGACTCGGGTGCGGCCGGTGACGGTACCACTGCCGTTGCTGGTCGTGGTGACGACTTGCTCGAGCTGGCCACCTAGGCCATAAGACATCGATTGAACCACCGAGGACACGGAGGGCACAGAGACGGTCTTCGATGTTTGCTGCGTTTGCGTCCAGCCATACGTGGTGGTCTGGTCAACACCTTCGCCGTTGACTCCGTTGTCGAGCGTCTCGCTGGTGATCCGATCGTTGGCGTCGTAGTTGTACGCGAAGACTTGATCGACGTAGGCGGTGGCGGGTTTGTTGACCTCTTTCCGCATGCGGTTGCCGACCAAGTCGTAGACGTACGACTCGGTCTGGTCGACCGAGTTGTCGCTCGAGTCGAGAACTTCGCTGATCAAACGACCTGCGTTGTCATACGACCAGGTGTAGCTGTTGCTGCGGGCGGTCGTGGTTGAAAAGCTTTCATTCAAGCCGGTCCGCTTGCCGTCGGCGCGGTAGGTGTAGTCGTAGGAGGCCAAGACCGCGTTGTCGGACGCTCGACGATGCGCCATCAGGTTCATTCGGTCCATGGTGTCGAACGTGTAGTCCTCGATCACCCCGTTGGGTAGCAGGGTGTAGTCTGGTCTGCCAAGGAGATCACATTACTTATTTGGCTAATTGGTATCCAATATTGCAAACATATCCATGTCGTCTCCCGAGATGGATTCAGCAACTTCGACAAACTCCGTCCGAGCGTTCTCTGCGGCATTTCTGATTGATTCTGCGTGTTTCGCAGGAATGGGACTCGATTTTAGCTTGTCCAATTTAGCCATAATATCGGCTGTATAAATCGCGCCAGCTTCGGGTGCGTAAATGGAGCCAGGCTTTCCAACGCGCCAACGCGTTTCATCGGCAAACAACTGCCAAATACCTGTTGCTTCCAGATATTCGATTCTTCGAAAGCAGCTCAGCTCAAAGACCTCGACACGCTCCATGACTGCGTCGGCCATCCACATCAGTGCAGAACACAAATCTTCTTGTTCGATGTCCCGTTCACCTCGGATGAAAGAGTCGAGGAGTTCAAGGCCATACTCAAGATCTTCGACGCTATCCAGCGTATCGTCGTCCTTCATGAACTCCCGAACCTGACTCAATAGCTTGGCGGGTGCATCACGCATTTGTGCCTCGAGTGCTTTCAGGTCTGATGCAAACAAGTGGACGGTATAACTCATCGAGTGCTCGCTTATTCTAGGCCAACCGATTGCCGAGTGATCAGCCGGATGGCAAGGTTTCTGGGTAAATCGGGAGTCTTGAGTCCCAAATGATTGCCATAGAGGCAAAACGTGCTCGGATACCACGCGATCCAGTCGTAGCACATTTCCCACTGATTCGGCTTTCTTCTTGCGAAGTGTTTCAGGCTGGCGGTAAGAGCCGTATCAAACGCCTCTTGATCACGTTCGCAAACCGCCTTCAGGAGGTCGAATAACAACTTGGGACGCTTCTTGCGGGTCTTTGAAACTTCTGTGGCCAACGATGCCAGATCAACTTCGTTGTTGCCAGCAACTTGTGCCGCCATGGTGATGATAATTTGCCCCACTTCAGGTTCAAGGTCTCCTTGGTAACCCATATCTAAGTCAGAATGTACCCAGGAACAAATCTTCTGTGTCTCTTTCCAATGTTTTCCGAGCATGCAAAGAATTAAAGCGTTTTTGAATGGAACAAACCATCCATGTTTGAGACAGGAATGATATGCATCCTCTTTCGTCCAAGGTGCCGGCACGAAAGTAACGGGGTCACGTTCGTGCAAATACCAATCGCCGAAGAAAAGCTCAACCGCAGCGTTCGCGCAGTCATTGAGCATTTCACTGATATTTAACGAAACTGGAACCCCAAAATGAGTAGAACCTAATATCGAAATCGCACAACCCAGATTTCCCTCGATAGGGCCTGTTGCAGAAGGGTACTCGTGGAATGCATTTCTACTGACGTACATTAAAGGAAATTGTTGAGCCAGCTTTGCTGGATCATGTCGAAGCGTGAACGGAAGATTCAAGTCTTCCACACTATACTTGTACATCAGTAAAAACCTCTCCAATCATCAATACCATATTTCCCGAAAGGGCCTCTGCGATTAGCCTCGTACACTTGAAATCCAATTCGAAGCGTGAATTCTTTCCTCCTACTATTCAATCGGACGACCGCTGCGAGCATATTGTGATTTGACGTAATCGCGCTATTCAACCCTAAATCCTTTTGTCTCAGAGCCTGCATATGATGCGTTATCCAACGACCGCTCATTTCATCCCCATAACTGGCAGCCCGACTTCCGCGGGCTAAACCTGAGCGTCCGCCCTTGGCTTCAAAAATACCCCAGAGGTCTAGTTTAGGATGATACACAATTTGATCTGGTCCATGAACTGGGTTCACGCGAAGAAACTTGTGTTCGAATCCGAGCCCGACCGATACGACGGCAAGACCAATCTCGCCGATAACCTCTTGAAGCAGCTTGCTCCTTCCTAAGAACTCCGTAATCCGCTCGATTTTGTTTTGAACCTTGCGAGGTAGCTTCAGATCCGGAAGCCGGTAATAACCCAGTGCGGCGGCTGAGCTACTGCGAACCGACGATGCAAAAGAACTCAATGGCATAAAGCTCGCAGCGAGTTGGATAATATCGCTTGGGTCGAGTTCCATATAGTCAATAACATCCCGAATAAAATCGGTAGCGTCGTCGAGATTATCGAGAAGTCGCTGGGCACGCATCAGCAGCTTATATAGGTTAAGCGTGCCCCTGGCTGAGTTCACAGCCGCCAATGAGGAAGCGTTGCTCGACGCTCTGGTGTTATTTTGTACGGATATCGTCGAGAAAAAGCCTGCTATTCCAAAGAACATCCCCGTCGGATCGATTCCTTGCACCGGGTCCCCATGCACAAACCCGTACTTGTTAACGCTGAACGGATCTGTCGGATTCACGTTAAACGGGTCTAAACGCTCCCATCGTGCACTCGACGCTGAGTACCACCGCGCTCGCATGTTGTAGAGACCCGTGCGGGCGTCTAGCCCTTCGCCGTTGTACAAGTTAGCTGTGAGGGATGAGGTGTTAGGTGTGAGTAATCCCGATCCGTTGTGGATCGCGAGGAGCTCGCCGTAGGCGCTGTAGGTGAAGACCTGCGCGATCGCTGCGGCGGCGCCGAACAAGGCTCGGACACTGCCGTGGCCGTCATGGGCGAAGGTCAGCGTTGAGCTTTGAGTGATGAGCTGTGAGCTTGGATCGATCTGACTGACCGTTTGCGTGTTCGGGCGCGCGATGAACAGTTGAGACAACGGTTCTACGGTCGGACGGATGTGCTGCTGCTGGACGATTCTGCCGAAGGCATCGTAAGAGAACAGCAATCGCTCGGTGGGGGTACCCGAGCCATTGTTGTAAGCGACCGCGTTATCAAAGAACTGCTTCTCGGAATCTCCCGCAAACAGCCAGTGAGTGGAGAGTAGAGCCGTAGACCAAGTTGCTGGGAGAAAGCGGCGGCTTAACCCATCGCTGGGTGTCTCGCATCTCG
>JBKDXO010000034.1:0-3089 GCA_046306195.1 Planctomycetota bacterium
GCTGATGGAGAAATATGTACGAGCCGCGGAAGAGATCACCTCGCAGATCATCCAAGCTCCTGAGCCAGGACCGGTGTTCGAATCGAGTCGAAATGGAAGCAAACTGACCGCCGACCAAGGTGGGAATCCCGAAGCACAGCGATTTGCCCTGTACTCGAATGGGACCATCAAATTTGACGAGCAAACGCCGTGGCAAGGAAAGTACACGCTCGATCTCGAGTTGGCTGGCACGGCCGCCGAAGGCCGTTACCCGAACGTCATGATCTCGGTCGATGACAAGAAAGTTCGCGAGTTCACGGTAGTTACCGATTCCGCCGACGCCCCAAAGAGATTTTCGCTCCCTTTGCGATTGCGGGGTGGAAAACGCACCTTTTCCATCGCGCTTGTCAACGATCATTACATCCCACCTCGGGAAGGCCAGCCAGCCCAAGACACAAACCTTTTCGTTTACGAAGTCAAGCTTTTCGGACAGAAGCCTTCGGAACCCGTCAGCGTGGCAAACCTACCGAGATGGCATGCGGAAAACATCAAGGACAACGGACCGTCGAACTCCAGGACGGTCGCCCAGGCTTCCTCGGAAATCCTTCGCAAAGTCGCTAGTCGAGCCTTTCGCCGCCCCGTTACGGACGATGAACTCAAGCGTCTGATCCAAATCGTCGAAGACGCCGTCGAAGATGGAGATTCCTACGAGAGCGGACTGCAGGTGGCGATCTGCGCGATTCTGGTGAGTCCCTCATTCCTTTTCAAGGTCGAGGAACCCGCACCCGTGCACGCGGGAGATTATCCGCTCATCACGGAATTTGAACTCGCGACGCGGTTGAGTTATTTCCTGTGGAGCACGACTCCCGATCGCGAACTGCTCGGCCTCGCATCGAAGAAGCAGTTGAGGCAGCCGACGATCCTCAAGCAACAAATTCAACGCATGGTTCGCGACGATCGAGCCCGCGATTTCGTCCGCAATTTCGCCGGCCAATGGTTGACGTTGCGAAAACTCGACGGCATCACTCCCAATCCAAGCACATTCCCCCAATGGAACGACGAGATCCGGGACTTGGCTCGAACCGAGACCTACCTCTTCTTTCTCCACGCCCTGCGAGAGGACCAGAATGTCATCCGATTGCTCGATGCCGATTACTCGTTCATGAACGAGACGCTCGCTCGTTTCTACGGGATCCCTGGCGTCGACGGAGAGAGTTTCCGGAAGGTCTCTCTCAAAGGTCAGAAACGGATGGGATTGCTGACGCACGCATCGATTCTGGCTGTGACCAGCAATCCGACCCGCACCAGTCCTGTAAAACGTGGCAAATGGATTCTCGACAATATTCTCGGGACTCCTCCGCCTCCGGCCCCGCCTGGGGTTCCGGAACTGGACAAACGAGAATTGTCGGGGACCTTGAGACAACGCATGGTGCAACATCGCAGCGATCCAGCGTGCGCCGCTTGCCACAAACGGATGGATCCTCTCGGCCTTGCGCTCGAAAACTACGATGCAATCGGACGCTGGCGAACCAAGGATGCGGGCCAAGATATCGATACCTCCGGCGAATTTCCGACCGGCGAAGCCATTCGCAATCCAGGCGACCTGATCCGCATCATCCGCGACAACAAATCCGAGCGATTTGTCCGGACGCTCACCGAAAAACTGATGGTGTATGCTTTGGGCCGGGGGCTGGAATACTACGACCGGTGCGCCGTCGACAAAATCATTCAAAGCGCTGCCTCCGAGGATTATCGCATGCAGAGCCTGATCTACTTCATCGTGGCCAGCGACCCGTTTCAACGCAAAGGGATGAGAGAAGAACCATGAACCACCATCGCTTATCGCGTCGCACGGTCTTGCGCGGGGCCGGAGCGGCAATCGCACTTCCACTCCTGGAGGTCATGGCCCCCTGCCGACTGGCATCCGCGTCTGGCACGTCTGAAACGCCGCTCCGCTTGATATTTCTGAATGTCCCCAACGGCATCCACATGCAGACGTGGACTCCCACCGGGGAAGGGAACACGTTCGAATTGGCCCCGACCATGCAGCCGCTCGAAAATCTGAAGCGCTACGTCACGGTCTTCACCGGTTTAACACTCGACGGCGCGCGCGATCACGGAGATGGGGCTGGGGATCATGCCCGAAGCGGCGCGTCGTTCTTGACCGGTGCCCATCCTCGGAAAACCGATGGAGCGGACATCAAGAACGGAATCTCGGTCGATCAAGTTGCAGCAGCGGCCATCGGCCACAAGACGCGGTTTGCGTCCCTGGAACTCGGCCTCGAGGGATCGTCGCAATCGGGCAACTGCGACAGCGGTTACTCCTGCGCTTACTCGAGCAATCTGGCATGGCGAAACGAATCGAGCCCCTTGGCCAAGGAAATGGATCCCTCGGCCGTGTTCGATCGCCTCTTTGGAACGGGCGACAAAGTCTCCAATCGAGCCCAGCGGTCCGCGCAAAGTGCTCGCCGCAAAAGCATCCTCGATTACGCGCTCGAGGATGCCAAGGGACTGAAGCGAAAACTCGGAATAGCCGACCAGCGAAAACTCGACGAATACTTGTACGCGGTCCGCGATGTCGAGACTCGCCTGACTCGCACCGACAAACTCGCTATCGGAGAAGACGGCGTTCCCAACTACGCGCGTCCCGCCGGGGTGCCGCGAGTCTGGGAGGAACACTGCAGATTGATGATGGACATGATCGCCCTGGCGATTCGCACCGATTCCTCGCGGATCCTGACCTTCATGCTGGCGAACGAAGGAAGCAATCGCGGCTATCCGGAAATCGGAGCCCCCGAAAGCCATCACGATCTATCCCATCATGGCAAAAGCGAGGAAAAACAAGCCAAGCTTCGAAAGATCAACGAGTTCCACCTCAAGCAGTTCGCCTACCTCGCGGAACAACTCGCCAGCATCGAAGAGGGAGGCGGCAACCTGCTCACCAACTCGATGATCGTTTATGGAAGCGGCATCTCGGACGGCGATCGACACAACCACGACGACCTACCGATCCTGATGGTCGGTGGAGCAGGTGGCCGCATCAAACGACCAGGACACTGGAAACTACCCCCGAATACACCGCTATGCAACCTGTACCTGTGGATGCTTCA
>JBKDXO010000035.1:0-23567 GCA_046306195.1 Planctomycetota bacterium
GAGCGGCTAGCGATTCCAATTACCGCCGCGAGTACGTCACTCAGCGACACTTTCGAGTCCTTGGGGTAAGGGGGATTCTGCGCTGATGATGCAAAAATCACAAAGGTCGGGTCCCAAACTCGTACGATCGCCAAAAAACTCCATCAACAACAAGCGTATGAAATATGCGGGCTAGCGCCTCAGACTCTGCTAAGAATCGGCTAGCGCCTCAGGCTCATGGAAGCGAAATTTTACTTTTGTCGGCGGTGTCCCGAACGTATACCCTCGTCGGATACAATCGGCCCAGCGAGACTTTTGGTGATTCCGCAGAAAGGTACCCTAGATGAGTACGGCAAACGGTATGGAGCGTTGGCGGAGAGCAGGATTTTTGGCGATTGGTTGGATATTGTGCCTCGCGTCCGCAACGCTAGCGGCGGAACCGATTCGCGTGATGAGTTTCAACATCCGTTACGGGACCGCAAACGACGGCGTCAATCGGTGGGAGAATCGCCGCACGGCTTTAATGGAGACCATTCGACGTTTCGATCCAGATCTTCTCGGCACGCAAGAAACCCTCGCCTTCCAACGCGATTACTTGTTGGAACAACTATCTGGGTTTGCAACCGTTGCGGCAGGCCGCGACGATGGAAAGGAGGCCGGTGAGATGGCTGCTCTGTTCTATCGCAAGGATCGATTTGAAGCGATCGACTCCGGGCACTTTTGGTTGAGCGAAACACCGGACCGGGTCGCCAGCAAGGGTTGGGATGCAGCGCTGCCGCGAATAGCAACTTGGGCCCGATTACGCGATCGCAAAGATCCTGATGCGGCCCCGATCCTTTTTCTGAACACCCACTTTGATCACCGGGGTCAGCAGGCGCGCGCAGAAAGCGCACGACTCATCATTTCGAAACTCCAAGAACTCGCCCCTCAATGCCGATGGGTCGTGACGGGCGATTTCAATGCTGATCCCAACGCGTCGCCGTACGCGAACCTTTTTGCGACGAATCCGACTTCGGCACGCCAATTGGTCGACACCTTTCGAGTTGTTCATGCTGCGCCCGAGCCCGACGAAGGGACGTTCTCCGGGTTTGATGCCAAGCAGACGGGTGGTTCGCGAATCGATTGGATCGGTTGCTCGGAGGAATTCATCGTCCAGTCGGCGGAAATTGTGCGCGACGCTACTGACGGGCGGACACCCTCGGATCACTTTCCGGTGACGTCCGTCATTCTGCCTCGCTAGTACGCTCGGACTTATCGTGGTCCCGTATCACATCATCTCCTACGCGCACGAACATCCATGAGATCGTATTCTGCTTTCCTTTTCGTTTTCTCACTTGCTGCGACCTTCCAGGGGACATCGCCGGACGATGGTTCGGTACTTCCGTTACCCTGGGGTAGATTGAGGCACGAGGACGATTTACCAACCGCTCGGCAAATGAGACGCAAGTAGTGACACTCGAATCGGCGGTAGCTGGCTTGCGATCGAGATCGGTCGAGAAGTTTTACTCGACGTTTTTCCCTAGCAATTCGTCGATGAGGTGGTCGAGTTCTTTGCGATCGACATTCATTTTGGCCGCAGCGAGTGCGAAAAGACGCTTCTCCACTTCGCTCAGTTTTCCGTCAGCTGCCATGACCCGCATCAAATCACTGAGCATGGCCAATTGCTCCTTGCGATCCTTGGGCAGTTTCAACGAGGCTTCGTCGCTCAAAGCAAACTGAACGGCCTTCCCCAAGTCGGCTTCTTCGAGCCCCAATTCCGCGCAACGATCCACCAAGAGCGCGATCTCGCGTTCGGAGAGCGCTCCGTCGGCGGAAGCCATGATGACGAGGTTTTTCAGGTGATCGATATGACGCATGATGACATTTCCGTCGCGAAGGATAAGCGAGCTCACAGGCGTATCATTGTGACCTAAGTGTTTCGCGTTTGCATCTAGAAACTGGACTAGGCGTCCCCAATTTTCTTCGATTGCGAATCATTCGTTCGACGAGTTATCGGAATTATCGGTATGGTTTCCCAAGAAGTTTCGGTGAATGCAGGGACGGAGTCTCTTCCTCGATGTTCCTTGGAATCATCTCAACCCGAAACGTACCTGAGGGATCTTCCGGGCATATTCACGCGTTGGGGTGGCTGAGCACTTGACCGAAGAACCGCAACCAGTTGCCGTAGAAAACCTGTTCGATCTCGGATGGGGTAAACGATCGTCGCTCCATGATTTCGACCAGAGACTGAAGATCTCGATATCGGTTCAGGTCGGCGGGCGTTTGCTCGTAGCCGTACCCGCCGTCCAGATCGGTTCCCAAGCCGATGTGCCGGACGCTGCCCCCGGACAAGGCGCGGACATGATCCATCTGGTCGACGGCTCGCTCGAGCGTCGCGCTCGGAACCGAGCGGCCTCGCACATACCCGTCTTGGAGCATGATGACGTCCATCGAGACTCCGAGTACACCGTCCCGCTCGATCACGTAGCGGATCTGGTCATCGCTGAACTGTCGCTGCCAATCGCAAATCCCACGCGCGTTTTGGTGGCTCGCGTGCACGCGACCTTGATAACGTTCGGCTACTTGCCAGAATGCAACATCGGACAGATGGGTCATGTCGATCGTGATCCCCAGCTCTTCGCAATGGCGGAGCAAATCCACCGCGGTCAGCGACAATCCGACTTCGCTGCGTGTGCCGCCACCGTATCGGTTGGTCCCGTAGTGCGTTAGCCCTAAAGCGCGAAGACCACACGCATGAAATTCGCGAATCGTGTCGGGCTTCAGAATAGGATCAGCCCCCTCCATTGTCAGGATGAATCCGAGCGGGGTGGATTGCGGCGCGGCGATGTAAGACTGCCAATGCTGGAGAAGTTGCTCCTGGTTGGTCAGCATCCGCAGGTACCCATCGCGTTCCAACGCGCGGTAATAAGCCAGATGCGCATGCGCCATCGCATAGCAGGTATGCGGCGAAGTCCACCCGAACGAATGATTGATTTCCATTTCCTGCCGAGCCAGCAACGTCGTCAGACAGACGGCAACTTCGGCGCGTCGAAGTTCCGGCAGGCTCAACGTGTTATGCTGTCGGCCTGGGTCGGTCATCCCCAACGTCGTTTCCTGGGCGCGAATGTCATCGACACTCTGCCGCAGATCCCGATTCCAATCGACTCCGTTGAGGGCCAAATCCAAATGCGCATCAAAAATCCACATCACTATCCCTTTCCTCGATTCCCGGACCAGCACGACCCGCGCCGGTGAGGTATGATCCTACCTTCTCAAGTCTCTCTCGGCACCTTCCCGACATGCAATCCTTGCCCCAGCATTCCACGAACTCCACCAGTGTACGGTACATGGTCGCCTTGGCGAGCGTGCTGATGGCGTTCCTGCTGTATTTGGACCGAGTGTGCTTGGGAGAACTGGTCAAGAGCGATTTGTTTCGAGCGGACTTTACCGCATCTCCCGAGGAAGTAGGGAAGGTCCTGTCCGCATTCTTTTTCACTTACGCCATCTTCCAGATCCCAGCTGGCTGGGCGAGCGATCGCTGGGGCGCTCGGAAGATGTTGACGATCTACAGCCTCGGCTGGTCGCTGATGACCTTCATGACCGGATGGGTCGCCAGCTTAACCGGTTTGTTGGCGGCACGGTTGTTGTGCGGAGTGGCTCAAGCCGGTGCTTATCCAACTTCGGGGGGCGTCATTCGCCGTTGGTTCCCACTTCATCAGCGAGGCCAGGCGAGTTCCTGGGTCAGTTTAGGCGGTCGATTCGGGGGCATGCTAGCGCCCGCGATATCGACCCTGCTGGCAGCATGGTTCGCGAGTTGGCGCACGGTGCTTATCGTATACGGCGCCATCGGAGTCGGAGTCGCTGTTTGCTACTGGCTCGTGGTTCGCGATCATCCCTCCGAACATCCAGCCGTGAGTCCTCAGGAACTTCACGACATCGGCCACGCCCCCGATCGAGATGGGGAGCGGGAGCATGTGGCAACGGTACTCGTTGCTTGCGCGAGCAACGTCTCGCTGTGGCTCAGTTCGATCGTGCAATTTTGCACCAACGCCGGTTGGGTGTTCTTGATCACGTGGTTGCCCACGTATCTGACGCAGGTAAAGAAAGTCCCCGATGTTCGTGGCGCATTCATGGTGACGATGGTTCTGGCCTGTGGGCTACCGGGCATGTTGATGGGCGGCTGGGCGAGCGATTACGCGGTGAAACGCTTGGGATTGCGATGGGGGCGTGTGTTTCCGGTGACCGGCGCGGCTGCAATCGCTTCGGTTGCGTATTTTCTGTGCCCTTGGCTGGATTCGGTTTGGTTGATTCTGATCTGCTGCGGGATCGTGGCGATGATGACCGACTTCGGGAACCCATCGTTCTGGGCATTCATGCAAGACATCGGAGGTCCGAACACATCGACGATCTATGGATGGGCAAACATGTGGGGCAATCTCGGCGCCTCCCTCAGTTCGCTCATCATTCCTCGGTTGATGAAATTCGGAGAATCCCGTGGCCTAGGCCAGATGCCCGCATTCCTCGCCTGCGGCGGTTTCTTTTTGCTGGCAGCGATCTGTGTATTGGGCGTTGATGCATCGCGACCGCTGCTCCGCCGAAAAGGTGAGCGGTTTACTCGGAAGTCGGCTGCTTGAGGTATTTCTTGGCGCTGAATCGATAGAACAAAGCCGGGGTGACCAATTGATCGAGCAGCGTCGAGGAGAGCATCCCACCGAAGACCACGAGCGCGAGTGGATGCAAGATCTCCTTGCCCGGTTCGCCGACGCTGAACAACAACGGAGCAAGCCCGATGAAACTGGTCATCGCCGTCATCAACACGGGCGGCAATCGATCCAAACTACCGCGGATGATCGTTTCCTTCGAAAACGGTTGCCCTTCGACTTCGATCAAGTGGATGTAATGGGCCACCATCAAGATGCCATTGCGACAAACAATACCGATCAAGGTGATGAAGCCAACGAGGTGGGCGACCGACAAGGTCGTCGCCGAGGTCCATACCAGGGGCCAGCGGTAGACGGGTTCCGCAGCCAGTTGGCTCCAGTCCGGCCGATTGACGATCAGCAATAAGGCGACGGAACCGAGGGCGGCGAGCGGAACGTTGACCAAGATCTGCAGTGCCGCCGTCCACGACTTGACCGCTTTCTGGAGCAAGAACAAGATGCCGACGATGCTGAGGATGCCAAACAAAATCAGCTTGCGGTTCGCTTCCTGTTGGGCTTCGAATTGGCCGCTGAGTTCGATCCGGTAGCCAGCATCCTCGCGCTTCAATTGATCGCGAATGGGAGCGATCGCGCTTTCGATATCGCCAACGGCCCTCGCGAGATCGCGATTTTGCACGTTGCAGTAGACTACAAAACGGCGTTGACCATCCTCGCGATTGAGCATATTCGGGCCGGTTGTGTCGACGATCTCAACAAGCTGGCCTAATGACAATCGTCGTCCTGACGGGGTTTCGATAACGGTATCATTGACGGTTTGCGGATCGCGCCGGGAGGCTTCGTCGTACCAGACCACCAGCCCGTGGAAACGATCCCCATCGAGGATCTGCGAGAGCACCTTTCCTTGATAGGCCGTCTCGAGCCATTTTGCGATGTCGCTAGGGGCCAAACCATGGCGAGAAGCGATCTCGCGTCGAATCTGCATACGGACTTGAGAAACCTCGACTTGTGGTTCCACTTGCAAATCGACGACCCCTTGGATGGATCGCATCGCGAACTCGATTTCGTAACCCAATTGCCGCAGCCGCTGAAGATCCGAACCGTAGATCTTCACTGCGACCTGGGCGCGAATGCCGCTCATCATGTGATCGATTCGGTGCGAGATCGGTTGGCCGACATTGACAGCGACGCCCGGCAAATACGAGATGCGATCGCGGATCTCCTCGGCGACTTCCGGCATCGATCGGCCCCGGGATTCATGGCTCCAACTCTTTGGTAACGGCAGCCACGCCAGCCATCGCCAGATTCCGCTTTCCTTCGCGACGAGATGCGGATAGAGCCCGACATCGATTTCGGATGAATGGACCCCCTCAGCGTGTTCGTCGAGTTCCGCTCGTCCCGTGCGGCGTGCGACATACTCAACTTCAGGGATTTCGAATAGTTCTTTCTCGACTTGCGATGCAACGCGCGAGCTTTCACCGAGCGAAGTCCCGGGCTCGAGTCGGAGCGATACGGTGAAGGTCCCCTCATTGAATTCCGGCAGGAACTCGCCACCCATCCCGAGGATGGAAACGCACGCGCAGACCACAAACAAGAGAACGGCGGCGAGGATCCAGGTAGCGCGAGGCAAGGTCCAATGCAGCACGCGGCTCATCAGTTGCTTGAGCAGACGGGTCAACCACGGTTCCTTGGCGTGCGACAGAAATCGATCGCTCGGAAGTAGCCAATACCCCAGAACCGGCGTGAGGGTCAGCGAAACCGCTAGCGAACAGCAAAGGGAAATGAGATAGGCGAATCCGAGCGGCGCGAACAATCTGCCTTCGATTCCGGTCAAGAAAAACAAGGGGAGAACGACCAAGACGACGATCGCTGTCGCGTACACAATCGAGTTGCGCACTTCGCAGGACGCGCCGTAAACAACATCCCAGATCGGTCGACGGTTCTCCGTCGGCAATACGAAATTTTCTTTGAGGCGACGATAAATGTTCTCGATGTCGACGATCGAGTCATCGACCAAATCGCCGATCGCGACCGCGATCCCGCCAAGCGTCATCGTGTTCACACCGATACCTAGCCACTCAAAAACGAGAAAGGTCAACAGGATCGACATCGGCATGGAGATAAGCGAACTGATGCTCGTCCGCGCGTTACCCAGCAGGAGCACCAGGACGATCACCACCCAAATCGCGGCTTCTTGGATGGAATCAAGCACGTTTTCGACTGCGGCGCGGATGAATCGCGATTGACGAAAAATCTGATCGTCGATGACAACATGTGCCGGCAGTTCCGTGCGCATCTCCGCGAGCGCTCGATCGATTTCGCGATCCAACTGGACGGTATCGACCTGAGGCTGTTTTTGCACGGCCAGAATTACGGCTGGCCCGCCGACGAATCGGGATGGAGTCACCGAGGTATCGCGAACCCACGAACCTGCATCTCCGCGTCGCACGGGTCCATCGAACCGAACATCTGCGACATCGCCAATGCGCACGGGAATCGGATCTCGCAGGACGATGGGGGACTCAAGGATTTGTTGCAGCGTTAGCGCTTGGCCTTGAATACGAATGACCGATTCTCGCGTTTCGCGCTGCATCACGCCGCCACCTGCCAAAACGCTCGCCCGCTGCGCTGCATCGACCAATTGATCGAGAGTGATGTTCTGGGACAGCAATCGTTCGGGTGATGTAATGATTTGATACTGCTTCAGAATCCCTCCCATGACGGACACCTGCGAAACGCCGGGGACTGCCAATAAACGATTTCGCAGATTGAATTCCCCGATGGTCCGCAACAGCATCGCGGTCTCCTTAGCCGCCTCGCGATCCGCTTCCTCGCGCGTGCTCCGAAGCCCGATGAGCATGACTTCTCCCATGATCGAGGAGATGGGGGCCATGACCGGGTTGATCCCTTGAGGCAATCGCGAACGGGCCAACTGCAATCGTTCGGTTACGACCTGGCGATCGATAAAGATGTCGGTTCCCCAGTCGAATTCCACCCAAACGATCGACAGACCGAGCGCGGACGACGATCGGACTCGCTGCACTCCCGTCGCGCCCACCATCACCAACTCAATGGGCCGCGTGACCAACGCCTCGACCTCCTCCGGGGCCAAACCAGCCGCCTCGGTCATGATCGCGACCGTCGGACGATTCAGATCGGGAAATACGTCCACGCCCGAAGACTGAACGGCCCGCCAACCGGCGATCGCTGCCACGACCGCCAGGAAGAACGTAAACGAGCGATGGTTGAGTGAGAACCGG
Source organism: Planctomycetota bacterium (assembly GCA_046306195.1). Taxonomy (GTDB): domain Bacteria; phylum Planctomycetota; class Planctomycetia; order Pirellulales; family Pirellulaceae; genus JBKCUI01. Next base: position 7,877 of record JBKDXO010000035.1, read on the forward strand.
ATTATCGAATCGAGCATGCGAAAACCTTAACGAATAGAAGCATGGGCCGTTTGCAGACCCATCACTTGCGTGACCGCAATCTCATCGCCGAGTTCGAGCCCAGCATGGATGGCGATGAACCGGTCGTCTTCCAGACCGGTCGCGACTTGCTTGCGTTGGATGGATCCATCCGCCACCCGCAGGAATACGAAGGAATTGAGGCCATCTCGCACCACCGCTTCTCGAGGAACCGCCACCATGGCATCGCCGGCACCCAAGGTCAGAGCCGCTCTCCCAAGCATGCGGCTCCGAAAACCCACATCCCGAAGATCCTCTAGCTCGATCCAGATCGATCGCACTCCTGAATCCTTGGCGACCATTGGACTGATGGCAGTCACCCGCCCCTCGAAATCGCGATCGGGGAATGCATCGAAGTGGGCGCGGACGGGCTGATTCAAGGCAACCTTGGCACTGTCCTTGGCCGGCACAAACCCGACGACTTGAAAGCCGCTCGGGTCATGCAGTTCGAACAGATCCTCGCCGACGGGGATCACATCCCCGGTGGTTCCGACAAAGTCGATGACCAGCGAATCGGATGGAGCGCGCAGCGGGAACGCATCAAAGACCGTCTTTCGGGTTGAGATCTCTCGGAGCATTTCCTGGTCGAAACCAATCAGTTCCAGTTGATGCTCCTGGCTGGCAGCGCGGGTTTGTATCTTTTCCATCGCATTTTGCAGGTCGAGCAGCAAGCGCGGAGAAACACTACCAGTCGCTGAACTCAATCGCTGCAGCATCTCCCGTTGCAATTCGTAATCGAGCAGTGACTCGACCCAGTCCAACTGCAAATCGACCACTTCGAGACTCGCCAGTTCCGCCAGAACCGCTCCGGCTTTGACCGATTGTCCGCGATCGACATGCAGGCGTTTGAGCGTTCCGGTCAATTGCGGGGCGACGCGCAAGCGTTTCATCGGAGTCAGCTCTACCTGCGTATTTACCCACAGGACTTGATCGATCGGGTGAAGGTCCGCTTTTTGGAATTCGATCCCGAGATTTTTGGCGGTGCGATCATCGAGACGGAGTGAAGAGCGGCTCAACAAACCTGACAACTCGTGGGCTCCCTGGACGACCACACGGTCGCTTGAGAATAAACCGCCCGCTGTCAATTCGACGAAATCCATGTCGCGATTCCCTCCATCTGCCGAGCTTGCCCCCTTGGCCATGCGGTCGGTATCGACCCAAACCGCTCGGCGTTCGTATTCCGTTCCCTGCTTGGTCACGGCGGTCTCGACAAACACGTAGTAGGAAAGACCATCGCTCCAAATGGCGCTTCGCGGGACCGACAATCTTTCCTTGGCAGACTCGCGGTAAAAAACGGCCCCGCCCGTCATGCCTGGCTGAATTCCGTCCTGGACCGATGACGAATCCAACGTGCACCAAGCCGCGATTTGCTGCGTCGCCGGATCGATCCCTTGTGAGATCGTATCGATCGACGATTTCCAAACGCGATCGGGGAACGCATTGAGAGTTACTTCGACCGGCATGCCTACTTCGAGTTTGTGCGCATCGCTTTCCAGAACGTGGAGACGGGCCCATAGCCGGGTGTTGTCGACGATCTGAAAAAGGTGGGTGTTTGGAGCAACCGATTGGCCGACCACGGCGTCTTGTTGCAGGACGGTACCGGCGATCGGTGCTCGAACGAACAGGGTGCCCCAGTGATCGCGGCCTTCTTGTTCCTTGGACGTGTGTAGCTGCGAGTGCCAAGGCAGATTCAGGACACTCGCTTTCTTTTCGACCACCCACAACCGATTTCGGGCTCGCAGCATCGCATTTTCGGCTTCAAACAAACGGAGTTCGGGAACGGCTCCGGTTTGACGAGTAGGCGTAAGAAGATCGAGAACCTTCTTGGCGTACTCCAGATCGCGGGCAGCATCGATCTGTTCTCGGTGCAGCAATTCCAGGTCGCGCGACTCAACCTCTGCCAACAATTGCCCAGCCTCGACCCGATCCCCTGATCGCACGTGGATCGCCGTGATCCGGCCGGGGAGCAGCGAAGCGGCAAAAGCTCGCTGCCCCCAGGGGGATTCGATCGTCGCAAACGTTCGGACTCGGTCTTGATGCCGTAGCCGCACGACTTCCCCGGTGCGAATATCGAGCATCTTCCTCGAGGTCGCGGACAAGGCGATTGCGCCGCGCGCAGCATCGACTGCCGCACCCTTGGAGGGTATCGGCTCGTGCCCTTCATGGGCATGCGTTGAGGAATGCCACGCGACACAAGTCAAGGCCGCGAGCGAAACGACGATCCCGCACTGGATCCCGAGTCGATTCATGGCTTGGGACCACCTTGAACAAAGCTCGAGGGGTCGGGCAGCGCATCGCCTCCGGTTTTCGCCTTCTGCAAAAACTCATCGATGCATGGGGGGCAACAGAATTGATAATTCTTGCCTCCGATGACCCACACAAACTTGGGGTTCGCCTTCGTCTCCGTGATGGGACAAATTTGATCTCCGGGTTTCGGGTTCATGTCGTGCGTCGATGCGATGCCGCGATACTTTTGGTACGGCGTCACTTTGCCGTTGGCTTCGATATCCGCCGCTGTGTAATGCCCACCCGGTTCGAGATAGAGCCGCTGCTCCTCGTCGTCCGCGACTTTCTTGGGCATGGCAGCACCACCCGCGTGCGTCCCCTCGCCATGGTTGAGCGAGGCCTTGGTAAACGCCATCCGAAATCGTTCGCCGTCGATGGCAATGTTCGGAATCGTGATTTCGACCATCTGGCCGATCATCGATTCCGGCAGTTTCGCGACGAACAACGAAGATCGCCCTTCGCTATCTCCGGACTGCGGCTCTGGATTGAATTTCAAAGCCTGCGCCTCGGTTTCACTCTCGAGCCGAACAAACCCGTCGAGATCCTTCGCCAGAATATCAATCACCCGTGTCTCATCCTGACCCAAGGTATACAACCGCACCATCCCCTGGTTGTCAAAGACGGCTTCCACATGATAGCTGTCTCGTCCGAGCGATACGATCAAGCCACCGTGCGCACCCGCCTTGTGACCATGGCTTTCGGTAGGCGAGTTGCTATCGACTTTTGGTGCTGCGACCGGTTGCGTTACTACCTTCGGCTCGCTCGGCTTCTGCTCGCAACCCGCGATGGCCAGAGCCACCAGGCACAAGCCCGGCAGCGCACAGCGGCGCATGAATCTCCGCGATTCACTCACTTGCTTGGTCTGCAACTTCATGGCCCTACTCCTTTTTCAAAAATTGTTCGTGCAGAGAATCGAGCTTGGAAAAGTACTTGTCCTGCGCCTTTTCCACTTTCTTGAAGCAGGGAGGACAGCACACATAAATGCGATAGCCTCCGATGATTTGGGATTTAGAACTCGCGGTGACCTCGTTCTCCATCACCAGGCACTCGCCTTGGGCTTCCGCTTGGCGAGATCGGATTTTTTCCAAATGTTTCGAGTCAGGAGTGCCGGTGACACATTTTTCGCAGCAAACGTACAAGCTCTCCTTGGACGTTGAATCGGTCCACTGCTTGAGCGGTTTGTCGCGAGGTAGCTCGCGGCCGGAAACAGGACAAATGTTTTGGACCGCGATCCGAAGCGAATCCCGTTTGGAAACCGCTCCTTCTTGTTCGACGGGCTTGGCAGCGACGCATAGCGCAATCGCAGCGATCAAAAACGGAACCATGAAGTATCTCATCGTGAAGACCTCCGTATCGGAAGAAAAGTGAATAAACGAACAGTAATGCGAATCGAAAGCAGACGATTTGCTGAAGAATCTCAAATGCGCCAGATGCAGGCGCGCGACTGCCAAGCGAGGCGGTCCAGGAGAGAATGTCCGTCCATCGAAGAAGGAGCCTGACGAGATACACCAACGATCGGCAACGGATCGGGATCAGGCCCAAGAAGCGTCGCCTCAAACCGCACTCGCGATTCTGAATCAGGCTCCTGATGAATCGCAATCGAACCATGGGTGCCGCATTGGCAGGGTGCACCATCGACACGATCGCGATGGTCCGTAGTGCGCTGCGATTTCTTGAACCGAGCTTGGCACTTGGGGCACGCAAACGTTTCGGTCGCATCGTCGCTCGCAGCCAGATCACCGAGCGATTGCGTGGTCGGCCCCACGAATTGCCGGACCCAACAACAACACGCACTTCCACCCGTCAACTGCCCAAACAAGACAGCGACGATCAGAAAGATCCTCGATACAACAAGGCTGAATTTCGGTGGAGCGACCATCCCCTTATTGTAGCAAGCCACTCCCGCTGGATCCAGAATGAAAAACCATTTGCTAGCACCGCGAAATTTGCAAATCCTGTTCTTGCCAAATCCCCACGCCATGCGTTACCCTCTCGGCTCGCTAGGATGGCGGTTGGAAGCAGGGATGCCGTGGGAAAAATATTGGAGTCTCAACCAGTGACATGAGGTCATAATGCGGGCGGCCCCCCCCAAATCCCGAGAGATGCATTCCGACCCGACCAACCTTATCTCGCCGGATCCGGATCTCCTGGTCGAGAACACCGCCGAGAACACCGCCGAGGGCGGGCTTTGTCCATTGAAGAGTGCGATCCGCAGCGAGCTTCAGGCGCTCGGTGTCGGTGTGTCGGAGGTGCATCGCCTGCTACACTCCGGCGATCTCAAAAACGCTGAGGAAACGCTAGGGGGGATTTTCGAGCGTCTCAAGAAGAGTTTTTGCCCACCGAATCCAACCACTTGCGATTGGGTGCGAGAGGGGAATGGCGATGCGGATTGCGATCTGCTTCGCAGCCACGAACCTACGTACTTGGTTACGGTCCCGAGCCTAGCCCGGAGGTCGATGGAATCTTGCCACGAATCGCTGGCAGGATCGGACAGTTCTGAGATGGATGTATTGAATGAAACTGGCGAGCAACGCCAGTCTCGGTCGAATTTGCTCGGGGATCTGCTCGACCAAGCGATGCGGCTCTGAGCTTCAATGGCATGAGGGAAGATCTCAAAAGCGTTGTAAATCCATCCCTCACTTACGTTTCGGGTTGGGATCATTCTGAAAATCGCAGTTCCAAAACTCATGCGTTGGGCTGCGAAGCCTAGCAAATGATCCGTTGCGATGGACCAACCACCGCGAGTCGGTTAGCTAGAGTTTTAGGAAGATATTCTTCTTTTCCAAAGAACGAAGCATCATCCAGCAAAGGAGGAAGAACACGCCGAACCCGATCCACATGCCGACGAGGGGGATATCGCGAGGCATGACGCTCTTCACGGTCCCTTCCACCACGGAATGCAAAAAGTAACCGATCAGCGCGTTGACTCCGAGGGTTCGGAAGACGCCGAGTTCCCATCCGCCGAGATCGGAGACCATGAAGAAGAGAAGATAGATTGCCAGGCTCAGCCCTGCCGAAAAGAGTAGGTAGGAGGGGGATCCTACCTGCTGGCTCATCATCCAGTAGTTCCATTCGCGGTATCGCGAACTGTTGTCCACCGTGCGATTCGCTTTGTCGTTTCCATTGGGGTTGGGATCTCGGGCGTGAGGTGGATGCACGAAGGGTGGTTCCGCGATGGCTTCCTTCCAATTGCCGGCAGTCAGGTTGCTCCACCATCGCGACAGCTTGGACATCGCGGGCAAGACCGGGTCGGACGCCAGGATTGGCAACGGCTTGGATTGCGACTCCGAATCCGGTTCGACGTCGTACCAACGAGTGCCGCAAGAGATCCCCCAGCCTAGGATACACAGCAGGAGCGACCAGGCAAACATCCGGCCGCAGGCTCCGCTGGCGGTGATCGTTCCTTGCTGGTACTGCTTGACCCAGTCGTACGCGAACGTCCCCACCAACAAAGGGACGCTCCAGGTCAGGAACCCGAGCGGTCCGCCATCGATCCCTCGGAACTGGGGACCGTTGTGCCAATCGAAGTAGAAGACGTAGTTCAAGACCGCGTGCAGCAAGATCGAGAGGGCGAGATAGGCTGCGCGGCGAATGGCTGAGGCGCGGATGACCGGTAAGACCCAGATGGATGCGACGGCGATATGCAACAGCGTTTGGAACCAGTCGACTTTCAGTTGTTTCCAGATCGCCCCCCAAACGCCGATCGTCTTGAAGGACTCCCATTCGAAGGTGACACCGGCGGGCAGGTACGGGGCTCCGCCGTACCAGAGAATCGCGATCACCGCCAGAGCGAGTGACCGTTGGATGGCGTGGAAATATGTCTTGTTCAACCCTTCGGAGGCTTCGCGACGACTCCAACTCAATCGCATCGAAAAACCCACTGCAAAGAAAAACTGGGGCATGATCGTATCGGCATAGCTACAGAACACCAAATGGTGGCCGAACAGGTAGGGGGCAGCAAAGAAAGCCCCCAGGAAATTGACCAGGAACATGCCCGCGATTGTGTAACCGCGGAACTGATCCAACGACCGAAGCCGCTGCAACTTAAAGTCGGATGAAGATTCGTTGTTTTTCAAGATAGCGAACGACGGTCCAAGTACAAAGGAAAAATGCGACGAGACCAATCAGGACATACCAGACCGGCGAGTCGGGCGGTACGAGTTTTCCGATTTGATCTCCGATGTAGCTGTGCACGATATACGCGATCAAGGCGTTGGTGCCGAAGGTGTTCAAGACAGCCAAGCGCCAGCCGTTCTCATCGCACAGCCAAACGAAGCAACCGTAGACCAGCATCGCAAAACCCGTCGCGCACAGCGTGAACGTAAGGGTTGGGATCTGTTTGATCATCATCCAGTAGTTGCGCAAGCGTACGGGTTCATGGACAGTGCCCGGAATGTCAGGAGTACCAGGAGGCGCGACGAAGGGGGGTTCGGCGAAAAAGGATGTGAGCGATGCGTTGGATAAATCAATCCCGGTGGGGATCATCGGACTGGCCGCGTTCTCCGGCAAGGATTTCGAAGCTACCGCTCCTTTGTCCACATCGTACAAGCGCGACAGACAGGACAGTCCCCACGCGACCGTCATCATTACCGCTCCCGCCGTGACCAGCACGCGCGCCGCCTCGCGGGGCGAACGAAAGATGACAATATCGTAGACCAAGGTTCCGGCGAGCATCACAATGGCCCAGCTCAGTGGACCGAAGATGCCACCATCCCAACTGAGCATATTGCCCATGCCCCACTTCTGCGCCAGCCAATTCTCTGGGTCGCCGACGACGAAGCCCCAATTGAACCAATATGTCAGGAAAGCATGCCCCACGGCAAAGCCAATCATCGCCAGCACGCGCACCGGAAACGACGTCGCGACAAAGGGCAGGATTACGATCTGCGTCACACCGATAATTACGAGTGTGTTCCACATGCGTGATTTTACGGTACCCGCAACCCAAAACTTCCATTGCGCAGCAAAGGTCTCTGAAAACGTGCGACGGTCGTTTGTCGATTCGGACGGTGGGCTGGCGTTTTCGCCAGACAGTCCAGCTGCCACCGGCATTTCCGAGAACTGCTTCCACGTCGTGAAGTTACCGCCGATGCCAAAGAGCAACACACCGATAAAGACGAGCGCCATGCTTCGCTTGAAATAGACCCACCACGTTGCCAATAAACTCGCATTCGGTGTGGCCAATCGCCGGAGCATCGTCAGGCGGTAGGAGAAACCGACCGCAAGATGAAACGCCGGCATGATCGAGTCGGCATAACTGAAGAACGTGTCCGTGTGCTTGAAGAAAACATGGATTTTATCGAAGTATCCAATGAAGTTGACGAGGATCATCCCGAGGATGGTGTATCCCCGGAATTGATCCAATGAGAGAACCCGTTTGTCTGCATCTCGAGTTGCAGTCATGATGGAGCGCACACCTCGCAACGGGGCCCCTGTTGAATTACATCACCCCACAAAAAAACACTCGACCGTTGTGATTGCCGGTCGAGTGATCGTTTGATAATCCAACTTGCAAAACGTGCTTAGTCGATCGACTGGTTGACCGCACCACCTTGGACCGATAGTCGTTGGTGGAATGCGTTGTTGTTGATCGTCGCCGAAATGTACTGCGCACTCCCATCACACAACACGACGTGGGCACCCGAGCCGTGGAAACTGTAGATTCCAACGCCATGGCTGTTGGTGCAGTTGATCAAGCAAGGCCCGGAATCCTCATCCGTACTGGTTGTACTGGATCCCGAGAGCCAGTGCTCGCCGTTCAACGCATCGGACCAACCACCGCCAGGATTGCCGCTCCCAGAAATCCGAACGTTTTGCCGCCACAACTCGTTCTTGCCCGCGATTTCCCAAAGCAGGAACGTGTTGGTCGTCCCGTCGGTGATGCTCGCCATGCGGACGACAGGTCGATTGTTTGACAAAACACCATCGGTATAGCAACCATCAGGTGCCCAACAACCTGCAACGTTATCCGCATTGGCAAGTCTCACAGCAGCAGGAATCTGCCCCCAAATCCCAGTGTTGGGACCGTAATCGTTAGCGCCCATGCGACTGGTGTAGACCAAGCTGTCGAAGTTGTACGTGTACTCGTTGATGTTGACCTGCCTCGGCGAGGAGGGGCAGACGAATGTCGAGATCACCGTGGCAATCGCCGCCGCGTTGTTCGCGGTGTAGTTCCCACCGAACCCGCTATAAGGTGCAAAATTGGGAGCTCGGAAATCGATGTTTTGGTAGACGTTGTTCTGCTCGATGTAAGGCAATACGAACTCGCCCCACACGTGCAAATTGACATCGTCTCGCGTTCCGACCTGCCCCAGCCAATCGGGCAGCCCCGAACCGGACGGCGCTCGGGTAATTAGATACGTCGGAGGAAACCGTTTTTGTGCACTTTCATAGTTGTGAAAGGCCAACCCCAATTGTCGGATGTTGTTGCTGCAGCTCATTCGCCGGGCGGCTTCTCGAGCAGCTTGCACGGCAGGCAACAGCAAGCCGACCATAATTCCAATGATGGCGATCACCACCAACAACTCTACAAGAGTGAATGCAGACCGTCTAACCTTCATACGAAAGACCCCTAATAAAGAAAAGGCTCCAACCGATATAAAACCAACTCGGTGAGTTAGGCTCTCGCTGGCTCTCGCTCAACGCGAATTGCGTGGAGCCTAACTACTTCAGCGTAAGCTTTTGAAAATTCAAAGTCAACAATATTGAGTCCAGCGCCGTGGAGATTTACCCGCTTACGGCAACGCCGGACGATCGGGTTTGGTCTGCCAATGTTCGTCAAAAAAATCGGCGTCAGCGATTCGGCCTGGCCAACGCGCATCGGGCGCTTGACGCAGATCGATCACCGCCCAGTCCGGCAGTTTCGGAACCTGGCGGGCATTGTTCAGGTAATCGTATTCCCGAAACGTCACACCACTGTTAAGAACGACGTAACGATCAGGTGCTGCCGGATTCGGATAGATCATTACAGGAACGTAATTTTCGCTGTCCCATGATTTACCACCGATGAGGAGCGAGCCCGCGGACCATTGCAGTGGCAGCCGGGGCAGCACCTGGGCGATCAGCGGGTTGCTCTGCGGGTCCCCCCACAAGATCAAATGGTACTTCTTCATATCGTCCGGTGTCACGTCGGCGGCTTGCTTGATGCGGACGTCTCCTCGCATCTGCCGATGCCACTCGCGCACGGCGCGATCAAACTCGGATTGCACCCAGCGTTGGGGTTCGGGATGAAGTCCATTTCCGGCGGGTGGTACGAACAGGAAAGCATCTAGAAACGCGTCGTCGATCGGGCCCTGCAATCCGTGCCGTTTCCGTATCGAGTCCGAGGGTGGTTCCACGGGGGAAACCTGCTCCCATCGGTCCACCGTTCGACGAAATGTCGCCGAGAAAGACCGATCCGAGCGGAGGGGAACGAACATAGCGCCGGGGCCACCTGAGAATTCCCGTCCGGAATCCCGGATCGCGATGCGAAGAGAGCTGCCCGGCAGTTCACCGATATCGTACTGCAAAGTGAATTGCTGGACTCCGGCATCGACCACCACAAAAGTTTCCCTTTCGGTATGAGACAGGGAGATGGTGCCGGGGACCCAGTGCTCCGTGAGAGCATCGATCGTCAAGTTTTTCGCGCGATTGTAGCGTAGGCTACAAGTCGTGAAGGAGTACGATTTGGGCTCGAAATCACCTCGGTGTTGATCGATCAATTTCAATCGTCGTTCGATTTCGCGACGCGATTCCGGGGCGACTTGATGCCCGGTATTGGGGGCGACGAGATGCGTTATTTCAAATCGATCCCGAATTGGCAGATCCCATGCCGCCTTGGCCATGATGTCGGCTGCTTGTTTTTGTTTGTCCAGAGCGCCGCTGTAAGCGATGGTGGGGAGCATCCGCAAATTGCGAACCCAGACAGGGCAGTCATAGAGTTGCCAAAGTTTCTGTTCAAACCAATAGGGTTGCAAAGTCTCGGACTGGAAGACTTTTAAGAACTCGGGAGTCTCCGAAAAACCGGCTCCTGGGTTCGCAGCAAACCAGCGGTCGGGATAATGGACCGCAAGATGCCAAGCGGCGGCTCCCCCCATCGAGAATCCGCGGATGGCAATACGTTCGGGATCGATGGAATACTCCCTCATCGCGTGCTCGATCGCCTCGAGCGTATCGATTTCGCCTGCGAGCTTGTTCGCGTTGCAGTATCGGCCGAAGGGATGGATCATGAGGACCCCAGGTTCAGGGAACGGCTCGAACTGAGTTAGTCGCGCGGCGAGAAACTGCATTTCGAGCCCTTTCTCGCTTCGACCTCGGCACCACACATCTGCGCGGTTTGCACCGTCGTGAGGGAACTCGTTCATCACCACCCCATACGGTTGTACGGTGCCATCAAGCCTGGATCGAAATCCTCGCACCGTTGCGAATCGATGGCCCGTTTGTCGCCAGGGTGCTATCCCCGCCGCCAATGCGTCGGCTCGCCCCAACCCCTCTTTCAATACCGCTTGCGCTCGCTCGACATCGGCGGCATCAAAGAAACCATCCTCTGCGAGAGCGATCGAAACCGCTCGCGGAAAGATCTCGACATCGGGTAGAGATCGCTGGATATTGGGGTCTTTCGATCCGCGCAGCGTCTCGATCTTGGCTTCGAGTTGTTTCAGGCTCGCTTCGAGCGCGTCGCGACTCTCCGGAGGGATCGCGATCCCTGGCGGTGGAATCGGGCGGACGTTTTGCGGTTGGTTGTCTGCCGGTCCGTCCCCGAAGGTGTTCCCGACGATGACAACGCTCATCACAATCGCAACGAGGAGAACCGAAAACGCGCGCAGCGCATCGCTGGCTCGTGGCAAAGGCTTCGATTGCATAGATCGTGGAAAGAAAAAGGGATCAGATCAGCCAACCGGCGAGTTCCGATGCGCGTTGCACGCGGTTGATCGCCAACATAAAAGCCGCAGTCCGCAAGGAGACGTTCCGTGTCGAGGATTCCTGCCAAACCTGTTCGAATGCGTCGGAAAGGGTTCTATCGAGTTCCTGGCGGACGCGATCGAGGCTCCAACGGTAGTGCTGGCGATTCTGGACCCATTCGAAATAGCTGACGGTAACTCCGCCAGCGTTGGCAAGGATATCGGGAAGGATCGTGATGTTGCGAGCCGCGAGGATCTCGTCCGCTTCGGGGTCGATGGGTCCGTTGGCGGCTTCGATAATGGACTTGGCACGAATACGATCAGCGTTCTCTTTCGTGATCACATCGCCGAGAGCGGCAGGGATTAAGAGATCGACATCGAGCCCCAATAGATCCTCAGCGGGCAATTTCTCTGCGCCGGAGTAGCCCTCCAGGGTGCCTTTGTTCTTGATCACATAGGAAAAGAGTTCGGGGATATTGAGCCCCTTGGCGTTGAAGTAGGTTCCGCTCAAGTCGCTGACGGCAACGATCGGAACCGCGGCTTCGTGAAGGTACTTCCCAGCATGCGAGCCGACGTTGCCGAAGCCTTGAATGGCGGTGCGGCATTGATCGGGTCGGATATTCAGTCGCTTCATCATCTTCACCGCCATCGTGCCGACGCCGCGGCCCGTGGCTTCTTCGCGTCCTCGCGCCCCGTACTCCTCAACGGGCTTGCCCGTGATGACCGCTGGATTGAAGCCGTGATACTTTTCCCATTGATTGCGGAACCAGGCCATGACTTCATGGTTGGTCCCCATGTCGGGGGCAGGGATATCGGAATCGGGCCCGACGATTTCATGGATTTGATCAACGAACGCACGCGTCATTCGTTCCATTTCGCGTTTGCTGAGTGTCTTGGGATCGATACCGATGCCCCCTTTGGCGCCGCCGTAGGGGAGTTCGACGACAGCCGTTTTCCAAGTCATCAGCGCGGCCAGGGCGCGGACTTCGTCGAGGTCGACCGCCGGGTGATATCGGAGCCCCCCTTTCATCGGTCCCCGCGCGTTGTCGTGTTGGACGCGATATCCGAGCACGGTCTCGATCCGTCCGTTGTCCCGCTCAAAGGCGACTTGAACGGTTACCTCCCGCTTGTTGGTGATCAGAAGTTTGCGGACCCAATCCGGAAGCTGAAGTTGATCGGCGGCTTTGTTGAAATAGTACGTGGTTGCTTCACTGGCACGCATGATGGAATCGATTCGTAAAAAGGGAGAAGGTTATTTACGGATAGTCGCCGCTTGCTCAATGATAGCAGTGAAGGACTCGGCTTTGAGCGATGCCCCCCCAACCAGAGCACCATCGATGTTGGGTTTTGCGAGAATTTCGGAGACCCCGTCGGGTTTCACACTCCCGCCATATTGAATAATTACCTTTTCGGCGACTCCTGGGGAAAACAGGGAGGCCAGGAGTTGTCGAATTTCGGAATGAACCTCTTCCGCCTGAGCGGGCGTAGCGGTTTTTCCCGTGCCGATGGCCCAAACCGGTTCATACGCCAGCACGGTCCGCCCCATTTGCTCCTGAGAAAGGCCAGCGAGCGAGCCTCGGCATTGCGAACTGACAACATCCAAAGTTCGGCCTGACTCCCGCTCCTGAAGCGTTTCGCCGATACAGACAATCGGAGTCAGCCCCGCAGCCAAAGCCGCCTTGAGTTTCTCATTCACCATCCCATCGGTTTCGCCAAAGATCGCACGCCGTTCGCTGTGCCCCAGGATCACGTATCGGCAACCGATATCGAGCAGCATCGCACAACTGATCTCGCCCGTGTACGCACCCTCGGGTTGGCTGTAGACGTTTTGAGCACCAAGCCCAAGATTGCTGCCAGCAAGCACTTGGGCCGCATCGCTGAGGTAAATAGACGGAGGGCAAACGGCGATGTCTACTTGATGAAATCCCGCCAAGGAATCCTTCAAACGGGCAAGCAACTCGTGCGAGGTCGTTCGCAACAGATTCATCTTCCAATTGCCAGCAATGAAAATCTTTCTCACGTCTCCAACCCGTTTCTCTAGAGCCTCTATCCTAACGCAACAAATATCGCGGACTCAGGATGTCGGAATTGCGTGAATTGTCAAGATTGGTCTGGATTCGAAGAGTGAGCCATTGCTATTTTCCAGAAGCCAAAATCGAAATTTTTTCCGAAATTGATTTGGAAGTTGTGATGCGAAAAATCGCGGTGATTAATCAAAAGGGTGGTGTCGGCAAGACAACCACGGCAGTGAATTTGGCATCGGGATTGGCACTCTGCCAAAAACGAGTTTGCCTGGTTGACCTCGATCCGCAATCGCATGCATCGCTTCATCTCGGCGTGACGCTCGAACCGAATGAGCTGAGCATTTACGATCTGTTATGCGGGGACGCGACCGTTTCGGAGGTGCGCAAATCGATCAGCGACCACTTGGACGTCGTACCAGCAAACCTCGACTTGGCGGCGGCGGAACTGGAATTGGCGGGCGAAGTCGGACGCGAGGTTATCCTGCGAGATCGATTGGCTGCCGAGGATTCCGATCACGATTTCTTGATCATTGATTGCCCACCCTCGCTCGGCGTACTGACCCTCAATGCATTGACCGCTGTGGACGAGATCTTTCTTCCGCTGCAGCCGCACTTCTTGGCGCTGCACGGTTTGAGCAAATTGCTGCGTACCATCGACGTTGTCTCCAAACGTTTGAACCCCGCATTGCGTTTGGAAGGGATCGTCCTGTGCATGTACGAAGCCAGCACTCGATTGGCCGCCGAAGTGTCGCGCGATGTCGAGGAATTCCTGGTCTCCAATACCAAACAGAGCGCGGTTTGGTCGTCGGCCCGATTCTTCCAGACCAAGATCCGCCGCAATATTCGACTGGCAGAAGCTCCCAGCTTTGGCCAATCCATTTTTGACTATGCTCCGAACAGCCATGGCGCCGAGGATTACCTTGCACTCGCTCGCGAAGTCCTGGAAACCCGTAACGCTGTCGCCGGTCGGAATTGCGACACGACCCTTTTTTCGTCCAACTGAACATCGTTCCTTTGATCTGCGGAGTCGTCAGATATGCGTCTCGTTTTCCGTAAGTTGCATGGCTCGGCGACGACGTGGCTCGCGATCGCTTTGGCGGTGGGGCTATCGAGCGGCTGCCAGCAGTGGTCGCTTCGAAAGAACATGAATGCATTCTTTGGCGGGGAACCCAAGGACGATTGGGAACCACCTGCCAGATCCAATTCCGATGAGAAGCAAGACACAGCGCGCGACCCAAACACGAAACGTCCCTGGTGGAATCGGCGGACCGACCAAGACGTCTCTCGCGTGATCCTGCCACGCGACCGCAAAAAATTTGAATCCAGTCCTGCCGCCAATGCGACCGCCAACGCACCCAAGCTTCCTTCCGTAGAACTGATCCCACCGGAACAAAAATCCGCTCCCGCGCGAGCATCGTTAAGCCAAGCGGTCGCCGCACAAGGCGCCAAACCGAGCGACGCAAGCGAATCCCGACCGCAGCAGGGGTTGGTCGGCTTTGGCGTTAATCCCACAGGGTTACCCGGGTCGTTGGTCGCATCCGCGAGCGAAACCAACGCCCCTGCCAAAACCAATCCGACGTCATCCAAGATGGTCGAAACCGGGGTTAATGACGTGGACTTGGAGGCATCGCTCAAAAGTTTGCCACCCGAGTTTCGCGAGGTCGTACAGCGTACGCTGCAGGCGGTCAAAGAAGGCAAGAGTCTGGACAAGCCCGAACCTCCAGTCCCATCCTCCGAGCCGATGATCAGCCCCGAACTCGCGAATAAATCAGAAGTCGCGAACAAACCTGAACTCATCCGTGAGCCTGAGCCCAAGCAACCTGTCGCATTCCGATTGTCGGAATCCAATCTTGGCTTCACCGCCGCCTCGGCTCCGGCGAACTTATTGGTTCCGTCACACACTCCTACAAAGCCAAACCCAACACTACCTCCAGCGGCTCCACCAGCGCAAGTCGCGGTCGCCGTCGCATCCCCCATGCCGCAGGATTCCGTAATTCCAACCAGCGCCAATCTACCCATTGCCCCCTCCGAAACTGGATCGCCAAAGCCGGTAACATGGCATGGAATGATCAGCGAAGCGATCGAGCGACTGGAAAGCGACCTGGAAGCCAAACCCTCCGCCGATGAATCGCTGCGTCGCAGTCAGGAACTCACCCTTCGAATGCTGTACGTGTCCCAGCGTCGTTTGGATGATGCCCTTCGCCCGATCGAACGAATGGACGAACATTAGCAGGAATACGTTCGGCATAAGATTCAATCCCTCTAAGAGGCGAGCAATCCGGAAGCCAATCCGTCGCGACCCATACATTGGAGCACGGTGATGATGAGCCAACGCGAGGCTACCTCACATCTTGCAGCAATTAGCAATTTGGAAGTGCGTTCGGTAGCGTTCTGCACGCAAGTCGACGGCTATGGAACCTTTGTGAAATTCCCGAAGAGTCAATT
>JBKDXO010000036.1:0-10849 GCA_046306195.1 Planctomycetota bacterium
GCGTCATGCCTCAGAAAATCCCGGGGGTTCGGGGGCAGAGCCCCTGAGGACCACTGGACGGAGGATCGAAAACTTTCAGATTTTCGAATCGGCTATATTGCCTATTTACTAGACGGTCGCTCATCCCCAACCCTTCTCCCCTGCGGAGAGAAGGGAGCGAGATCTTTTGCATTGAGCAATTCGTAGCCAATGGAATCAATAAAAGCCGAGGATCGCAAGCTCCCCGGTTTATCTGTGGCAAACATTGCAAGGTTTCGAGCGATTCAACCCGGATGCTCGCGCATCTCGGCTAGCATTTGCAAGAAGCGAAGGTCGATTTTCGTAGCTACCGTCGCCAGACGGTGGTCGATTCGATTTTTTCTTGCCCGTTGAGATCGATGTCCTGCACGGCCCGTAATGTCCATCGCATTAGCTGCCCGAGCTCCGTCACGCCCAGGTCACTTCTCCTTTGGGCTCGTTGAGCAAGATCGACTGCAGGAAACGGATCGCTTTCTCGAGCCCCTCGCGCGAGGTCATCAAGCTGTCTTCATGCTCGATCGAGAGCGCATGATCGTAGCCAGTCATCCGAAGTGCGGAGATAAAGTCGCACCACAATTTGCGCGAGCTGCCATAGCCGACGGTCCGAAAGAGCCACGCCCGATTTAATTCGTCGCTGTAGTGTTTGGTGTCGAGCACGCCATTGATGGTCGAGTTCCATTTTTGGACATCGGTGTCCTTGGCATGGACGTGCCAGATCGCTCCTTGCAACGCTCGCACTGCTGCGCATGGATCGATCCCTTGCCAGATCAAATGGGAAGGGTCGAAGTTCGCGCCGATCTCAGGGCCGGCAATTTGACGAAGCTTCAAAAGGGTCTCTGGGTTGTAAACAACGAAGCCCGGGTGCATCTCGAGAGCGATTTTGTGGATGCCGTTTTGTCGCGCAAACGCCGTCGTCTTGGACCAGTAGGGTGCGACCACTTCCTTCCATTGGTAGTCGAGAATCTCAAGGTACTCAGGAGGCCATGGGCATGTCACCCAGTTCGGCTGGGAATCGCCGGGCGCTCCGCCGGGGCAGCCGCTGAAGGTGGCGACTACTTCGACCCCCAGTTTGGCGGCGAGACGCACTGCGCGTTCAAAGTCTGCGTGGTGCTGGGCAGCGATTCGAGCGTTGGGATGAATCGGATTGCCATGCACCGAGAGACACGAGATCCGCAAGCCGCGGGAATGGATCGCATGGAGGAATTCGTTCGCTTTCGCGTCGCTAGCGAGCAACGTGTCCGGATTGCAGTGGTCGGTGCCACAAAATGCGCCGACACCGATCTCGACAGTCTGCACACCCAGGCCCGCGAGGTAGTCGAGCGCACCTTCGAGTGGCATGGAACGAAGGATAACCGTGAACACACCGAGCTTCATGAATGCGATTCTCCTGCGTGCGATTCTTTTGGAAGAAAATGAAGGACCAATAATGGGAGTCGTATCATAGCCGGATAAAGCCCTCGTGTTCACCCCGCGAATAAATTGCACCTTGCGAATTGTTGGTATACTCTAGCATTCTCAAGATAAACAGCTCGATTCAAAAAAGAGTTTGCAACGATGGCTCAAGAAAGCGTTCCGTTACCCAACGCGGTGATGCGGAATCCTCGCACTGCAAAGATGTTTACAAGCGAATGGATATGCGGTGGCACGTTTTTTTGTTGTCTCCTCACCAGTTTTCCGTTCTCCGTCCGAGCCTCTGCGGACGAGTTGGAGGTGCAAGGAGTGCATGTTGTTCCGCACGTTCAGTCCGCGGAGATGAAGTACGCCAAGGAGCCGGACTTTCGTCTCGGCGCACGCGTGGAGGTTTTTCTGCGGAACAATTCCGCCAAAACGCTGACCCTTCCCGCTTCCACGTCCATTCGAGTGCGCGACAAAACGCCCGAACAACTGATCAGCGACGATCAATGGGCATGGCATGATCTGCCGTCGGCCTGGGAGGGGCAGGCGCTTCAATTGCCGCCGGGGGCGATGACGGTCTGGAGTTGGAACGGAAAACGCGACGATTGGGGCATGGGTACTCAGGCAGAACTGTCGATCGCGCTGCCGGAAGCGATCGGTCCGAATCGAATGCGAGTGTCGATCGACAAACCCTCGGTGTGGTTGTCGGCCGTCACGTTCCTCGGATCGGCAGACGTCCTGCAACCCGATTCGTTGCTCATTCACCTCGCGAACGCATCGAACGAATCTTTGCGAATCGACGGGTGCCGGCTTTGGTTGCCGGATAGCAATCGGACATTCCGATCTTTGATTCCGCAACCTTGGATCATCGGCATGCAGGAGCGCTTTCCATCCGATGGTGTCATCCCAGCGCGGGATCGAGGAGGCGTTCGTATTTCCACTGGCCCGCTGCCGCTGACCTATGCCGCGATCGAATTACGATTGCTGAATTCCGCTGGCAAACCCTTTTCGGTCTGGGCGCATCAACGGATCAAGCGGGAGGCATTCGACATCAGCGGCGGATGGGTGCATGACACAAGCGGTGGCGGGCACAAACCGCTGGAGTCCGAGGTGGTACATCGGATGCTTCGTCGGATTCACATCAATACCGCACACATCGGTGATATGCCCGGGTACACCGATCAAAATGGGCCCGATGGCATCTATACGCGCTATCCCCTCAAGTACTTTTCGCATCTCACGCCTCCCGAGAAATACGACACCGATGCGATCCTGCCAAGGGTTCATGCTGTTGAGTTGTTGGGAGAACCGCAATACGGGGGAGGCAAACCGGTACCGCCGCAGGATTGCTGGAAAGCGCTGTCGATCTTTGGCCCAACGCGATTGCCGACCTCCATCACGCACAGCGAGGAACGGGTCTGGCGGTTCTATGCGGGGATCTCCGATTACCCGCATTACGATGCGTACCGAGTCACCGCTCCCTCGGCCGATTCGTGGGCTCGTTACGACCGCTGGAATGGACGACGGATCCTTTGGGGGTCCCCTCTCGAGACCATCGGCGAGATGTCGCGTTCGCTCCGCGAATTGAATCGCCCCCGTCCTGTAGCCTACTGGTCCCAAGGCCCTCATTTCGATTGGGAAGGTTACGGTGGACGCAAGCGTGGTTCACCGACACCGGATGAATTACGGCTTCAGGCCTACCACGCCCTTTCCAGCCGCATCACTTCCCTCTACTGGTTCAATCTAAGCCTGCGATCGTTGGCGACATTTCCGGACCTGATCGAACCGATGGTGCGCGTCGGTCGAGAGATTCGCATGTTGGAAGAATATTACCTCGAAGGGGATGCGACGAGCCACGAGCCGGTCGTGCGCTACGGCGAGCCGGACTGGGATTTGGATGTGGTCGCTGGTCCGCGCGGTGGAGTGTTGTTTGCGTTGGATCTGGCCTACGAAGCGGATCCCGATAAGCGGGAATTCGTATTCGGTCCGCCTCGCGACTCGGTGTTCCGGTTCCCGTTGCCCGCCTACCTCCACAAGCCGGCCGAGGTCTTTCGTGTCGATGCCGACGGCACCGCTCCGGTCCCCTACACGATCCAGAAGGGAGCGATCGAGATTCGCGATCGAGCCAGCCGCGTCGCCATATATGTCGTATCGCTGCAGCCCGGCGAATCCCAGCGATTGGAAGCGCGCCGCCAGGCACTCATCGCTCGCGAAGAATCGTTCCGCTTTGCACCTGATCGCAACCCAAACGATCTGGCGGTCCTAAAACAACTGGCCGAAGTCAAGCAACCCTAAACGCCAGGCAGAAAGCGAAGTGAATCATGTGGGGCTCGGATAGCGTACGATGTTGGGTAATCCTGGCCGTATCCATTTTGGGACATGGCACCTTCGGCGACCTCAGCTGGGGACAAGATCCAACACGCGCAGAAGTGCAAGTGATCGTCAGCAGTGAGGATGGAAAGCTCCGCCTGACGGAATTTGCCCCGATTCCTCTCGGGCAGGACACGTCCGAATCCGAGATTCATATCGAGATCTATCCCGATCGAACGCGGCAAACCATTCTGGGACTAGGCGCCTCCTTGGAACATGCGACCTGCGAGAATCTATCGAAGCTGTCCGCGGAACAGCGGGAAGAGGTCGTGCGGAAACTGGTGGACCCCACGCATGGGATCGGCATGAATCTGATGCGGGTTTGCATCGGCACATCCGACTTCGTAGGGGAGCCGTATTACACCTACGATGACATGCCGGCGGGAGAAATCGATCCGGAGATGACCCAGTTTTCGATCGAGAAAGACCGCAAGTACGTTTTTCCAGCGATTCAACTGGCACTTCGCAAGAATCCGAAACTGCTGATCTTCGCGTCCCCGTGGAGTCCGCCCGCGTGGATGAAAGACACGGGCAAACTGGGAACAGGAAGTGTATTGCCGGAGCATTACGCGGCTTATGCTCGGTACTTGCTCCGTTTCGTGCAGGCGTACGAAGCCGAGGGAATCCCGATCCATGCGATCACGGTCCAAAACGAACCGCAGCACACGGACCCCAAATATCCGACTACTCGATGGACCGCCCAGCAACAGCGAGACTTTATCCGTGATCACCTCGGCCCGCTGTTCCGGCAGCACCAAGTGCGAGCGGAGATCTGGTGCTGGGATCACAACTGGAATCAAGTGGATTTTCCGGAAACGATTCTGTCCGATCCGCAGGCAGCTCAATACGTCCAGGGTACCGCTTTTCATCATTACGAAGGTCGTGTCGACGCGCAATCAAAATTGCACTCGCAGTTTCCGGACAAGCCGATCTATTTTACCGAAGGGTCGGTATTTCGGACTCGAGGAGCAATCCGTTTGACCGACATCCTCCGCCATTGGTCGCGATCCTACAACGGATGGGTCATCATGTTGGATGAACATCGCCGTCCCAATCGCGGGCCGCACTCCGCCAGCGCCACATGCATCGAACTGCTCGACGATGGTTCGGTCCGCTACAATTTCGATTACTACATGATGGGGCAATTCATGAAGTACATCCAGCGCGATGCGTTTTGTATCGAATCGACCAGTCCCGGTGGGGCGACACTGCGAAATGTCGCGTTTGTCAATCCAGATGGCACGCGGGTGCTGGTGGTATCGAACGCCGGCCGTGATTCTCAGGCGTTTTCTGTACAAGTGGGTTCGCAATCCTTCCGGGCAGAATTGCCTGCCGCCTCCGTCGGTACCTATCTTTGGAAGTAGCATTGGCATAAGCTGAAACGAAGACTGTGGCGAGATCGATGAGGCTACCACCATCCCTGGAGATTTTTTCAGCGTGAATTCTTTTTTCATCGTACGTGCCGACGGCACGCTCGTTCGGATTTTCATGGCTTTGATTCTGGTCGGTTTGTTTGCCCAGACTCAGGGTTACGCGCAATTGCATCAGGAATCGCAGGATCTGTCTGGGCGCGTTGATCGTATCGGCCCGCCGACCATCTACAGTGCGCAGGTGGATCGCTTTCGGTTTGGTGCCACCGACGTTTCCAATCCGGCTTTCTATCCGATCCCCAACGATGCAGTGACGCGAGAGACATATCTCGCTTGGCTGGACGACAACGGATTGTTCCAATTGGTAGATACGCCGAAGCTGGGGGAGTCCGGGCCGCAGCGTTACATGCCGATCCTGGTCAAGTATGTGCAGACCGGTGAGCGTCGCTACGGAGAAGCAATCGTTGCGATGCTCAAGGATTGGCACCGCGCCGTGATCGGTTCGTTTACCGATCAAAAACCGCCGCAAGAGGTCACCGATCGCAAGTCGAATGTCTACTTCTTTCGGATTGAACCAGCAAACGCATCGCGATGATGTGAATCAGGTCCCTTCGGGCTTCAGGCCCAAGGGGCCGGCAGTAGTTTCCTCAGGCCCGAATGTGCCGGCAGTAGTTTCCTCAGGCCCGAATGTGCCGGCAGTCGTTTCCTCAGGCCCGAATGGGCCGGCAGTAGTTTCCTCAGGCCCGAATGGGCCGACAGTGTGGTTCCTCAGGCCCAACGGGCCGGCAGTGTGAATGCCGGGGTGACGCAGTCCCCCGGTCGCCAAGTCCCCTGCTGGTTCCAAAGGCCCAGCGGGCCGACAGTATGGCTGCTCCAGGCCCGGATGGGCCGGCAGTGTAATGGTTCGCGCGAGGAGAAGCTCATTTGGGGGATGGTTATTGTGTCAGCCCTTCGGGCTTTCACAACTGAGGTGCCCGCAGACCGTGGCTCTGGGAGCCACGGCAGCCATTGTACCGGCCCTCCGGGCCTGAGCAGCCAAGAATGCATGCCCTCAGGGCCTGAGCAGCCAGAAATGCCCTCCGGGCCTGAGCAGCCAGAGGCTCTGAGGCCTAGTGGTGTGTTTCCCCATCGATGAGTGCTTCGCTCCTCATCAGGTCTGAAGGAGCCAACATGGGTTGCCTCAGGCCCGAATGGGCCGAAAGTAGTTTTCTCAGGCCCGAATGGGCCGAAAGTTGTTTCTACAGGCCCAACGGGCCGGCATTATGGATGCCGGGGCGACGCAGTCCCCCGGTCGCCGAGCGCCCTAACTCTTCTTCAGGCCCGAATGGGCCGACAGTTTAATCGAACAGATATTTCTCATCATACATCACCTCATTCTCCTCGAGCAGACTTCGATACTCCTCTTCAAAGGACCGGCCGGAATGATGCTCCTCTTGAGTTGCGATGTAGTGGTAAACACGATCCTTGTCGGAAGAGCTCAGCGTGAATACACCGAAGCCATCCTGCCATCCGAACTTTTGAATTTGATTGCTGTTCGCGTTGATATGCAGGCTGGTGGATGATTTTATCTGTCCAACGATCTTGGAGACGCATTCTTTAGCGGGTAGGCGCACGAGTAGATGAACATGATCGACATAGCCTCCGACGATCAGTGACTTGGCACCGAGACCTTCGATGGTGCCGGCCAAGTAGCGAAAGACTTCTTCTCGAAAGGTTTTGTTCTGCAGGTAGGGTTTGCGATTCTTGGTGCTGAACACGACATGATAGAGCAGTTGTTGGTGCGTGGTCCTATCAGATATCCCTCTGAAGGAGTTGGTAATGGGGATGAAGGACATAGACCCTGATTGTGTCGGCCCATTCGGGCCTTGCAAGATTGTGGAGCAGGCGGACCGTGGCTCTGGGAGCCACGGCATCCATTGTGTCGGCCCATCCGGGCCTGAGCAGCCAAGAATGCATGTCCTCAGGCCTGAGCAGCTAGTGGGCCAGTGGCCTAGAGGGTTTCTGCCATAAAGTAAGGCCCGAATGGGCCGACAGTAGTTTCCTCAGGCCCGAATGGGCCGAAAGTGTGGCTCCTCAGGCCCGAATTGGCCGACAGTGTGTCTGCCGGGGCGACACAGTCCCCCGGTCGCCAAGTCCCCTGCTGGTTCCCAAGGCCCAACGGGCCGACAGTATGGCTGCTCCAGGCCCGGATGGGCCGGCAGTGTAATGGTTCGCGCGAGGAGAGGCTCATTTGGGGGATGGTTATTGTGTCAGCCCTTCGGGCTTTCAGAACCGAGGTGCCCGCGGACCGTGGCTCTGGGAGCCACGGCAGCCATTGTGTCGGCCCTCCGGGCCTGAGCAGCCAAGAATGCATGCCCTCCGGGCCTGAGCAGCCAGAAATGCCCTCCGGGCCCGCGCAGCCAGAGGCTCTGAGGCCTAGTGGTGTGTTTCCCTATCGATGAGTCCTTCGCTCCTCATCAGGTCTGAAGGAGCCAACATGGGTTGCCTCAGGCCCGAATGGGCCGGCAGTAGTTTCCTCAGGCCCGAATGGGCCGGCATTATGAATGCCGGGGCGACGCAGTCCCCCGGTCGCCAAGTCCCCTGCTGGTTCCTCAGGCCCAACGGGCCGACAGTGTGGCTCCTCAGGCCCCAACGGGCCGGCAGTGTAATTGTGAGCCCTATCGCTCGAGGAGATGAAAGAAAAGGGAGGCATCGAGATCATCGAGACGATCCGCTTCATTGCGTTGGATGGCCACGAAGCCGTTTTGAAACAGAGGATATCGACAACAGCGACCACCGGGACCATGAGTATGCCTAACGTGTTTCCAAATCGGAATGCGCAGCAGCTAGGCGAGCGTCGCGCACCCCGTCCCGGTCCGCCAGGGGAGGCTGCTCGGGAACTCGCAGACCCGCGGCGATCGATAGCGAGGCCAGACACTCAACGCTTCTTCCCAAGTCGATGGGTCTTCGGAGATCAATCCGAGGATAGTTAATGACGTATCGATATCGAGCGAATCGGCGATCAAACATCGCGTCGAGTCCAAGACAACCAAGGTGGATGAATCTTTTTCCTCATGCATCGTCCAAGCCCTCCTGTTGCAAGCAAAATCTCACTTTCCTGGATTCCAAACAGTATAACGCATTGAATCGAGACCCCCTCGCCGGATTGCCATGAAGCCAAGGCATAGAGGAAGGGATCAAGAAACGGTCATTTGCGAGGGTAAACACGTTCCCGGACACGTTTGGTCAACGGCGCTCGATTTTTTCTTCGAGGATGGAGGGAACAGCGACAACGCCGTAGCGACCGTCGCCAGACGGTGGATGAGGCCCCGCTTCTATGGGGCCCCGCTTCTATGGGAGGAGGCACTCCAAAATCGTCTGCGCGTAGGGTCGATGGCCGACGGTCGATTTCCACACGGGTTCGCGAAGGTGGAGTTGCGGAAGCCTGGCGACCTGAGCGAGATAGCTTGGCTTCGGTGCAGCGATTTGTTTAGAAATGTCGGCGAACCACAGAGTGGCGGCAATGCGCTGGCCTAGCCCCGAAAAGTGTCGGCGACTTTCCATCGGGCCCCGATTCGGTCCGTCCAATCGACCGGTAGCTGGTGGTCCTCGGTCTGTGCCATGCAACACGTTCCGAAACCTCCGAGGAATAACCAAGCGAAGGCAAATGCAATTGGTTTCATGTTGTCGCGCGGGGGTGAATGGATTTGTTTTCGTGCGCTCGCTCGCTGATTGTGTCGAGCGTCTGACGGAACGCTTACGCATTGACCCCGTGTGGCATCGGTTGCCCGTTGAAAACGGCGATCAAGTTGTTGGCTGCCATCATCGACATGGTGTTGCGAGCGGTAAACGTCGCCGAGCCGATGTGCGGCAAGATCGTGCAGTTGCTGAGTTCTCGGAGTCGGCTGTTGCCGGGCAACGGTTCAGGATCGGTCACGTCGAGCCCTGCGGCGAAGATCTTTCCGTCCCGAAGGGCTTCGTACAAAGCATCCTGGTCGACGACCCCGCCTCGAGCGGTATTCACGAGGATCGCGCTGGACTTCATGATCGACAACGTGTCGCGATTGATCAGGTGCCTGGTCCCCGGGTTGAGATCGGTATGAATGCTGATCACATCGCTGGTCGACAGCAGCTCCTCCACAGGAACTCGTTGCCCCCCCAACTCCGAATCGATTTGCGGCTTGTCCGTGCGCGAGGTGTACAGGAGTTTCATCTTCCATCCACCCACCAAGGTTCTTGCGACTGCGGCACCAATTCTTCCCATTCCTAAGATACCGATGGTTTTGCCTCGCAGATCCTGGCCGAGCAGTCCGAGCGGTTCCCACGTTTTCCATTCGAGGGCTCGCACCTGGAGAATCGATTCCTGGAAATGCCGGGCTGCGGACAGGACCAATCCGACAGCGATATCGGCGGTGGCATCGGTGAGCGCGTCGGGCGTGTTGCCGACCGCAATCGAGCGACGTTTGGCCTCCTGAACATCAATATTGTTGTACCCCACTGCAAAGTTCGCGATTCCGCGCAACGATGGGCCTGCGGCATCCATCAACTGAGCATCCACCGGATCGCTCAGGAGTGTCAAAAGGCCAAAGGCTCCCTTGGCTCGAGACTGCAACTGCTCGCGACTGGGGGGGAGCGGATCAGGCCAGATGTCCACGTCGAAGTGGGTGCGGAGAAGCTCGATGCCAGGCGTCGGGATTTTCCGGGTGACAAAGATTCGCTCGCGTGCGCTCATGGCTTTCCTATTCGATGGTTCTTAGTAGCCGATGGAGTCCCGATTGAGTCGTTCGGGGTCGAGTTGGGCGAGCAGTTCGCGCCCTCGTTCGGTCATCATTCTCAGTTCGCTGCCGACCGCGATGAACTGCATCCCTTGATCCGCACGCATCCGGGCTGATTGCGCATCCATCACGTGCATGCCAGTCGGTGTTCCGGTCTTTTTGCCGATATCGACGACTCGCTGCAACGCCGCTTGAAACTCCTCTTCGGTCGCTTCGGTGCCATCGGGCTGTCGCATCTGGGCTCTCAGATCGACGGGCCCGACGAAGATAGCGTCGACACCTGGGAGAGAGTAGATCGCTTCGGCATTGGCGATACCATGCGGGCTTTCGGTTTGCAGGATGACCAGGATCTCGCCATTGGCCTTTTTGAAGTACTCGCCGGAGGAACAGTTGAAGTTGAGGGCGCTGAGGCTGCCACCCAGGCTGCGATTGCCGGTCGGCGGATACTTGGCGGCTCGAATAGCCGTTTCGGCTTGTTCGACCGTATCGACCATCGGTACCACGATCCCAAAAGCGCCTGCATCCAGAACGCGTTTGATATGATCATGACTTCCCTGCGGCACGCGAGCCAAGGGAACGCATCCCAGGTCGGCGATGGCACCAAAAATCACGGCTGCTTGATGCAAATCGACCGGCGCATGTTCCAGGTCCAGCGTGAGCCAATCGTAGCCCATGCGGGCCAGTACGCGCGCTGCAAAAACATCCCCGAGGCTGAGCCAGGTCCCAAATGTAGGCTTGCCTTCTCTCAGTAGTTTTTTGACTCGATTCGTTCGCATCGGTATGGTTCATCGGTTGGGTTGGAAAGCATGAGCCGTTTAATATAAACAGTATTTGAAGACAACTGGAATCCGTTCTCTCGCGGAGCCGCAGAGTCGCAGAGATTTTCGGAATGATGGGACAGGTTTTTCATTTGGCGTTTTTGCCTCTGCGTCATTGCGTCTC
>JBKDXO010000037.1:0-25052 GCA_046306195.1 Planctomycetota bacterium
CCCAGGGCAGATTCCTATGTTGTCCTCTCCCTTTCGCCGCTTTCCTGTATTGCTACATTCTCGCGCGACTCGCATGCCTAATCCACGCCGCCAACGTTCATTCTGAGCCAGGATCAAACCCTTCACTTGTGTATGCTTAGAGTACTGAGACGCCCTTTGCAGAACCTCTCGGCACCCGTGACCAACAAAGTTACGGCTTTGAAACCGGTTGGTGTTTTGCGGTCAACAAAACACCTATTTTACAAATCACAAAACTTCTCATGTGTTGCCACCTCTCGCGAGGCAACAACTCGAAGGCTCGTCCACCGGATTGTCAAAGATCATTCCATGTTCGCCAGAAATCAGCATCAAGTGCCGCTCCCAAGGTGCTACCTCAGGATTCTTTCCGTCGATTTGGGCCCAACATGGTAGCCACTTTCGTCGGCACCTGTCAACCCATCCCTCACTTTTTTCTTCCAAGGCGGTCTTTTGGGAACCGCTCGGTTGGGTGAGGGAGGAGAAAGATAGTGATCGGCTCGAAGGTCCGCAAGACCTTTGGAAAACTTTTGACGAATTTCTTTTGTCACCTTCGGTTTATGCGGGCGACCGGGAATTTCTTCGCCGCAGTTTCGCCGATTGTCCGACAACCAGGAATGGGCGTTTTTTCCTTCCTGATTGGACAGTGAGTGCTAGAGCTTCGATGTCGAACATCCCCACGATTTCCCCGGTTACCCCGAATTCGAACTTCCAACCCGGAGCGAGTCCCGCGTCGTCGCTCGAGGCCGTTTTGGAGCGAATCAAGAAGTTGGCCAACCAAACGTCTGGGACCAGTGGGTTGATGTCCGCATCCCCTCAGACTACGCCCCCACCTCGGGCGACGGAGCAAATCTCCGAACCGGAACCCGACCTCGACCCAGAGTTCCCGGTTGATACGGAGTCCGGCAATTTTCGGTCCACGGGGGATTTGAATGAACCCATCGTTCCAATCGAGCCGCAGTCGCTTCGGAGCGCCGGCATCCCGGAGTCCATTCTCGAGGAAATCATCACTCGGCTCCTGCTCGCAAGAGGAGAGTTGCCCGGTCGCACGATCGCGGACCACGTCAAGCTCCCCTTCGGATTGGTCGACCCGATTCTCTGGCGTCTCAAATCGTCGCAGTTGACGGTCTACTCAGGCACCAATGCGATGAACGACTACATCCATGCCCTGACCGATGCGGGGCGAGACCGGGCGCGCCGAAATATGACTAAGACGACCTACTACGGTTCCGCCCCGGTCCCGATCGAACAATACATTGCGGGAATCAAACTACAGACCATCGAATCCCAGCACCCGTCCCAGGCGGAACTCCAGCGGGCGTTTGCAGATCTGCTGATCCCTGGAAATCTTCTCACACGCTTGGGACCCGCTGTCAACAGTGGCCGAGGAATGTTCTTGTATGGAAATCCTGGGAACGGGAAAACGAGTATCGCGGAACGCGTTACCCGATCGTTCGGTACTTACATTTGGATTCCTCGCGCGCTGTTGGTCGACGGCGAGATCATGCGATTGTTTGATCCGATGAACCATCAAGCGGCACCTCCCAAAGCCGGCGAGGGGCTATTGGTCGACAGCATCATCGATCGTCGGTGGATCCGAATTCGGCGACCCACCATTGTCGTGGGTGGTGAATTGACCATGTCCATGCTCGAAATCGCCCGCAACAACGACACCAACATCAGCGAAGCCCCGCTGCAAATGAAAAGCAATTGCGGGGTCCTGCTGATCGATGACTTCGGCCGACAGAGGATCGGCGTCCACGAGCTGCTCAATCGATGGATGATTCCCCTCGAGCAACGCCACGATTACTTGTCCCTGCAAAGCGGGAAGCGGTTTCGTGTCCCGTTCGATCAGTTGGTCATCTTCAGCACCAATCTTCAACCGCGGGATTTGGTGGATGACGCATTTTTGCGACGGATCCCCTACAAAATCGAGGTTGGCAATCCGAGCGAAGACGACTTCCGAAAACTCTTCAAAATCATGTGCGAGACTCTTTCGATCCCCTTCGATCAGGAAATGCTCGACTACTTGATTGGAAGACACTACCGAGAAGCAGGGCGCGAGTTTAGGAACTGTCAGCCTCGCGATTTGCTCTTGCAAATCCGATCGTTCTGCCTGTTCAACAAGTCCCCTCAGCAGATGTCGCGGGAGTCGATCGACTTTGCGGTGGACAACTACTTCTCGATCATGTGACGGACGAGGCGGAGGACCGCTTAACCATTAACCGCGACTCTTCTCGAGCATCACCATCATGATGATCGATAGCAGCGCTCGGAGTTCGTCTTCCGGATCGACCTCCCTCAGCCGCTCCCCTTCTGTTTTTCCTCAGCTGCGCTCCCTCGGTAGTACCGAGGCAAAAAACCAAACACATCCTCGATCTCCCCGCGCTTCCAGCGGTGCCAGCCCAAAATCGCCACCGTCTCGGCCATCGGCACCGACTCCGGTCCACGCAGGACTTGATCCCAAGGGTGCGAGGACGCAGAACCGCGATCCTCGAGCCACCGGAGGACTTTGCCTACCCCCGGCCCAGCCAGCGTCGCGCTCTGCGACCAACTCCGGTTGAGAGCAACGATCGATTCGATATCCTCAATCCCCGTCGGCAAACGGCACTCCATCCGATCCGTGGTCCAAGCATACTCTGCACGGAATACCTGGCCGCGATACGCATCGGAAACCACCCACAACGCGCGCGGTCTATCCAGTCCGCCTGCCCCCATCGCTAGCTCGACCTGATGCGCAACACAATCCAACGCGTCGACCGCGATCAGCGGTATTCCGAGCGCCCAGGCCATGGTCTTGGCCGTGGCAGCACCCACACGCAGGCCCGTAAAGGATCCGGGCCCTTGCACGACCGAGATGGCATCCAGCATTCGCGCCGACAGTCCCTGTCGACCCAACAATCGGTCGATTGCCGGTGCCAGCGTCCGCGCCGATCCCCACTCGGGATCCAAGACCTCCTGGGCGATGGTGATCGCATCATCGTCGCCGAGTGTAGCAATGGCTACACTTCCACTTTTGCCGCTGGTCTCCAACGCCAAGAGGTATCGGGGAGCCCCCAACCGTCCGGCCCCCATCATCCGGCCATCGATCGCCAGGTAGCGATTGCGACGGCGATGGCGTCCGCGATCTTCTCCGGAGACTTGCCTCCTGCCTGGGCCAAATCGGGTTTGCCACCCCCCGAGCCTCCGACCTCATGCGCCACCGGCGCGATCCAACGACCGGCGCTCAAGCCTTTCTCGACCAGGGCGGGGCTGAGGGCAGCGATCAAGGTGACTTTGCCGTCGGCGGGAGTTGCCAGCAGGATCGCCACCGGATCCTTGCATTTCTTGCGGATTTGATCGATCCATTGCCGCATCATGGCTGCGTTGGCGTGCGGAACCTCGCGAGCAATCAACTTGGCTCCGTTGACCGTTTCCGCCTCCTCGACCCATGCATCGACGTCGACATTTCCTCCCGAGGCGAGTTGGACGATTTGTCCACGCAGTTGCCGTTCTTCCGAGAGCAACGCATCGATCCGCTCGGAGACCTCCTCGAGGGAAACGTTCAGGGCCCGTGCCGCCTGTTTGAATGCAGTGCGCAGCACGCCATAGGCAGGGGGATTGGTTTTGGACGCGTTCGTGGTGGTCGCACGCTCCGGCACAACTTCGCTCCCTGCGGAGCCAGTGGCCAATTTCTTGAGTTTGCGAATCGTGCCGACCAACTCGACGGTCTGTGTCCCGATTTCCTGGGCTGAGCAGCCCAGTTGTTCGGCGACCTTTGCGGCGGCCGCTTGGATTCGTCCGCGCTGCTCTTGGGCGCGCTGGCCCGTCACGGCCGTGATCCGCCTTACTCCCGAGGAAACACTCTCCTCGGACAACAATTCGAACTGGTCGACTTGCGAGGTGTTCGAGAGGTGCGTTCCACCGCATAATTCCTTGGAAAAGCCACCCATGCTGACCATGCGAACCGGGTCGGGGTACTTTTCCCCGAAGAGCATCATCGCCCCGGCTTCGCGCGCTGTGGCCAGCGGCACATTCTTCCAATCGATCGGCGCCGCCTCGGCGATTCGCATATTTGCCAAGTCTTCGACTTGCTTGAGCTGATCCTCGGTCATCGCATCCTGGTGGCTGAAATCGAACCGGAGCCAATCGGCATCGACCTTGCTCCCCTGTTGCTGGGCATGCTTTCCGAGATGGGTCTGCAAGGCGTGATGCAAGATATGAGTCGCCGAGTGGGCGCGACGAATCGCGTTCCGACGGGACTCGTCGACAATCGCCTGAACGGTTTCCCCTTCCTTGATCGTTCCCGAGACCATGATGCCGTAATGCACGATCAACTCGCCGCTTCGCTGAGTGTCGGTGACATGGAACACACCGTGTGGTCCCTGCAACTTGCCGGTATCGCCGACCTGACCACCGCTTTCGCCGTAGAACGGGCTTCGATCGAGTACGATTCGGAGCAGATCGCTGGGCGTGTCGGCTGCGATGGAGCTGACCAGCCGATCGTCTTTCGGCTTGCCGACGATGATCCCTTTGACCTGGGCGCTCGCCGAGGTGGTCTCGTACCCGAGGAAGTCGGAATGATGAAAGGCTTCCTTGAGCGTTTCGATCGGCCCGGTCTCAAACAGCTCGATGACATTGCCGCCGCTGACATCGCCGTGCTCTTTCATCGCTTGACGATAACCATCCCAATCGAATGTAAAGTTCTTTTCCGCAGCGATCTGCTGGAACAACTCCGGCGGGACACCGTGGGTTTGGTATAGGTTGGCTGCTTCGGCGCCGTCCACCATCCAGCGATTGCCGCTGGTCATGTCGGCGAACACCCGCTGGATTCGATCCAGACCGGAATCGATGGTCGCGAAGAAATCGGATTCTTCCCGCTTCATGACCTGGGCGACCCGCTCCACGGTCTCCGACAATTCCGGATACGAAGCCCGCATCATCTGGGCTACGAGCGGCACCAACTGAAACAGGAACGGGTCTCGCATGCCGATTTGGTGGCCGTCGAGCACCGCCCGACGGAGCAATCGCTTGATCACATACCGGGCTTTTTTCGGACCGGGGTATACATTCTCATGGATGGCAAACGTGCATGCCCGCACGTGGTCGGTGATCCGCCGCAGCCGCCGACCATTTTCGCTCTCGTAGTCATAGCGGATACCGCATACCTCTGCTGCCGCTTGAACGATCGGGAGCAAGATATCGATATGGAAGTTGGTCGGCACATTCTGCATCACGCTGGCGGTTCGCTCCAAGCCCATGCCGGTATCGATGTTCTTGCTGGGCAAAGGCCTCAGGTTGTCCGGCGGATCGCCGACGCGATTGAACTGAGTAAAGACCAAGTTCCATATCTCGACCGCTTTGCCGGAATCGAGCGTGTAGTAGATCTCGCTGCAAGGTCCGCACACACCATCGGGCCCTTGGCTCGGAGCGCTGGCGGGCCAGAAATTGTCGGCTTCGTCCATCCGGGTAATGCGGCTCGTGGGGAGTCCGATCTTTTCGTTCCAAATCTTGGCCGCTTCGTCGTCGTCTTTGTAGACAGTGATCGTCAATCGCTCGGGGTCGATCCCGAGCCACTGCTTGGCGGTCAGGAACTCCCATGCCCAGTGGATCGCCTCGGTTTTGAAGTAATCGCCGAAACTGAAATTCCCGAGCATCTCGAAGAACGTATGGTGGTATGCCGTTCGCCCTACGTTGTCGATATCGCCGGTGCGCAGGCACTTCTGGCATGTGGTCGCTCGCGTGAAGTCGAGTTTGACCTTGCCCAAAAAGTGGTCCTTGAATTGGTTCATCCCGGCCGGCGTGAACAGCACCGAGGGATCCCACGTTGGGACGAGAACATCGCTCGCCTGGCGATGATGCCCTTTGGATTGGAAGAACGTCAGGTACTTCTCTCGTAGCTCGTCCGTTTTCATGAGTCGATCGTGCGTTGGGGTTAGCAAGTCCTCGAAAACATAAAATTTACCCTGGAAGAGGCGATGGGCGAAGCCCGCACTGCGGGAGAGCGGGTTACGATATCTCGGGATTCTCTGCCACTCCCTTTGCATTTCTTTGTCTACTGCAGGTGCCGATGAGCAAACCGAGCCTTTTGGAGCAGTTGGGCCGCAAGAAGAGCCTGGCCCAAATCCAGCGAGAACTCGACGAGCGCGAGTCGGGGAGCCTCGTCAAGAGCCTGACGCTGCTGGACCTGACCTGCTTTGGCATTGCAGCGGTGATCGGAGCGGGGATCTTTTCGACCATTGGCACCGCGTCCTTCGATGGTGGTCCAGCGATCTCGATCCTGTTTGTGATCACGGCCCTGGCATGCCTGTTCTCCGCCCTGTGCTACGCCGAGTTCGCCTCGAAGATCCCGGTCTCCGGAAGCGCGTACACCTACTCGTTCGCCGCCTTTGGGGAATTCGTGGCATGGATCATCGGCTGGAACCTGCTGATGGAATACGCGATCGGCAACAGCGTGCTGGCGTTCGCCTGGTCGGAATATTTCATGAATTTGGTCGAAGGTCTTGGGCTCTGGATCCCCAGCTGGCTGTGCAATGATTACTACAGTTGCGCCGAAGCGGTATCGAAACTGAAAGCGTTGGCAGACGCCGGAACCACTCCCGAGGAATCGATCACGCGACTGGTCGACGTCTGGAACAGCGCCCCCGTCGTGGCAGGAGTTCGCTGCATCGTCGACGTCCCAGCCTTGGCGATCAACTTGATCATCACGACGCTCGTCTACATCGGCATCCATGAGTCCAAAGTCGTCAGCAACGCGATGGTCCTTCTCAAGCTCGGGGTGATCTTGCTGGTCATCGCGGTCGGCATTTTCTATGTGCGACCGGAGAACTGGAGCCCGTTTGCCCCCAACGGTTTGGAAGGGGTGTTTAAGGGGATCGCGGCGGTTTTCTTTGCCTACATCGGGTTCGATGCGATCTCAACCACGGCCGAGGAGTGTCGCAATCCGCAGCGCGATATCCCACGGGCGACGATTCTGACGTTGATCCTGTGCACCATTTTGTACATCGTCCTTGCGTTTATTTTGACCGGGATGGTTTCGTATCGGGAGCTCAACGTTCAGGACCCGCTCGCGTTTGTGTTCGGCAAGGTGGGGCTCAACGCGATGGTGGGGATCGTGTCGGTGTCGGCGGTGATCGCGACGGCGAGTGTCTTTTTGGTCTTTCAACTGGGGCAACCTCGCATCTTCATGAGCATGGCTCGGGACGGGATGCTTCCCAAATCATTCGCAAGGATCCATCCCCGATTCAAGACGCCGTCGTTCTCGACGATCATCACCGGTTTGATGGTCGCGCTGCCGACGGTGCTGTTAAGTTCTCGCGTGGTCACCGATTTGGCTTCGATTGGGACGTTGTTTGCATTCATGCTGGTTTCGGCGGGGATCTTGGTCGTCGGGCGGGGCAAAGTGACCGACGAGAATCGCGGCGCCTCCGGATTCCATGTCCCGTATTTCAACGGCCGGATTTGGGTTCCGCTGGCGCTTGTTGCGTATACGCTCTTGATGGTGTGGTCGCCCGCCGTGCAGTGGCTGCAGAGTTACCTGCCCGCCTCTTTCGTAGACAAAGCGCTCAAGATCCCTCAACTGCCCGACAGCCACTTGATTATCAGCAACTGGTGGACCGCCGAAGGTTTCCAATGGGATCGAATCCCCTACCTTGTCTTCTATGTTGTCTTCGTTTACTTGACGTTTTGTTCGTTTGTCAATCGCTGGTCGGCGATCCCAGTCTTTGGGATCGTGGTGAACCTGTACTTGATCGCAGGCTTGGGGGCTGGGAATTGGATTCGCTTCTCGGTGTGGTGTGCCGCAGGGATCGCGGTGTATGCGCTATACAGCTTTCACAACAGCACGTATCGTCGCGGGGGAGACGGGAGCGCTCGCGGCACGTAGTTGCCGATCGCGGTCTCCTCGATGGTTTGCCCCCATGGGAGGATGATCAGATCCGGGTGGCAAGTCCAAAGGCTTTGCGATGGACGTGGGGTTGCGCTGAGTTGCGATGATCGGCTCAAGATGAACTTTCATGACATGAGATGCGCTGGGTAAAACCCCTCAACCCCCACTCCCCGAAGCGGGGAGAGGGGGAGGATGAATGGTTTTCGTGTGACCCGGGCCTCCAGCCCGGAGCTTGCGCATGGGTGGGGGGATACTACGTCGGCAGCTCAAATCCATTGCGGCGCTCGCGGGTGAGCAGATTGTTCGCCTCGGGATCGTCGACGAACGATTCCGTCGCGGGATCCCATCGAAGCGGTCGCTGCAATTCGCGAGTGATGTTGGCCAAATGGCACACCGTGATGGAACGATGCCCGATCTCGACATCGGCCACCGGCAGCTCCCGCGACTTGATGCAGTCCAGCCAGTTCTGCATGTGCCATCGGGCTTGCCAGAGCGCCAGATCATCGCTCCACTTGCGTTCCTCTTCGGCGATGTCGAGTTGTTTTCGAAGCTCGATCGCGATCTCGGGAGGATTGGAAGCGAACTTGTTCCGATTGATTTCCAGTTTTCCTTTTTCGCAGATAAACACCGCGCCACCCATCGGCCCTTTGCCCGGCTCGATCACGAAATTGACGATGACTCCGTTGGCATATTTCATGCGGACCTGTCCGCTCAAGCCGCTGGTGAGTGGTTCCATCTGCACCGGTCCGGTGTCGTCGGTACCGAGTGCCCATTGAATCTGGTCAACGCCGTGGGCTCCCCAATTGGTCATTTGCCCTCCGGCGAAATCGCGCCACTGCATCCATCCCATCCACTTGGAGTTGAACGGTCGCTCGGCCGCTTGATTGAGCCATCTATTCCAATCGAGTCCGGATGGAACGGTTTCGGCGGGGAACGGCTCGGCAGGAGATACTTGAGGTCCTTCGTAAGCGATGGCGCGAACCTCGAGAATTTTTCCAAGTCCGCCGTTGCGTACCAGTTCGCACGCGACACGGTTCATCTCCATCGAACGCTGTTGGGTTCCGACCTGGACGACCCGTTTGTGCTTGCGAGCCGCATCGACCAAAACGCGACCTTCCTGCACATACAACGACAGTGGTTTTTCGACGTAGATATCCTTGCCCGCCATGCAAGCTTCGATGCAGGGACGCACGCGTTGGAATTCACCCGTCGCGACGATCACCGCATCGATGTCGTTGCGGTCGAGGATTTTTCGATAATCGGAGTAGACCGGCCAGTCGGCTTTGAGTTTATATCGAAAGGCCAATGCGCGCGGTTCATTGCAGTCGGCAACCGCCACGATCTGAGCGGACTCGGGAAGTTGTTCGAGCAGTAGAGAACCGCGTCCGCCAACTCCGATAGCGCCGACTCGAAGCCGATCGCTAGCGGCGACCGGATGCGAGGCGGATGCGAGCGTGGTTCGCAATGGCGAGCTTGCTACAGCAATTGCAACCGCGCTGCCGGTCGCCGACAAAAAACGCCGACGTTCCATCCCGATGGGCTTCGATGGTTTCATAGCGGATCTCGAACTGAGGCCTTGAAGCAACCCTCAGTCCAGCCATGATAACCGCTTCTCGGCCTACAGCAAGTTCCTCGTTAGCTTTGATCCGAAGTGCCAGGACGGCGATTCCGATCTTGGAAATCACCGTCCTGGAGGACATGGTACCGCTGCAGAGTTTACTGATCCGTGTTGGGTTGGATCTCACTCATTTGGCAACTGATCCATGCTGCGATCACCGAAACCGGGGTGGTACCCGAAATAAATCGAGCACTGCCGTCGCAGAAGCTGACGTGGCAACCGCTTCCATGGAAGGAAAACAGCTCGTTGCTGTTGTTGCAGTTCATCGCGCAAGGCCCCAGCGATGTTACACCGTCGGTGCTGAATCCATCCACCCAAAATTCGGAATCGGGATCTGCCCAACCCGCACCGCTCGCCCGCGCGTTCTGGCGTGGGATGAGATTGGTGCGGTAATTGATCGGGCGACCGGCATCTTCAACCCATGCCAGGGTATTCGAAGTCCCGTCGGTGATTCGAGCGAGCTTGCTCTTGGGCCGACGATCGTAGAACGGTGGGCTCATCCCCGTGGTGAAGGAGGAGATCGTACTCATGGGGAGGATCGCGCCGATGTACTGGTTGACGTCGGTGCTCGGATTGGTTGGGTCGTAACCCGGGATCGGGGGCATGAGGTTGTACGGAGCCAAACCGAGTCGACCATTCATACCATTGGCAATCGAGTAGTCCGAGGGTGCTGCCGACCAAAGCGGTGGCTGGGTGCTACCGATGTTCCGCCCATTGTCCAGTACAACATTGGGTGTGGATGGGCAGATGAAGGTCGGGACGATGGTCGCGATGACGGTCGCATTGCGGGTGGAGGACCAGTGCGATTGCAGGTCGTAGTTCTGGTACAGAGCGTTCTGTTCGATGTATGGCAGGATGAAGACGCCGGGGCCGTGCGCGACGGTCCCCGTCGCAGGATTGATATTGAATTCCGTTACCGGATAGCCAGCCACAGCATCGACGCGAGCGGGGGGGAAGAACTTGTACGCGCTTTCGAAATTGTGAAGCGACAGGGCGACCTGCCGGAGGTTGCTCGAACAGGACATCCGTCGCGCTGCCTCGCGCGCGGCTTGCACCGCTGGCAGCAATAGACCAACCAAAATGCCGATGATCGCAATGACCACCAACAGCTCGACGAGCGTAAAACCATTTTTCTTCTTCATGACTAACCCCAAAACCCAAGGAATGAAACAAAAAACGATTCAGTTTGAGAGTTCAAACGGCGGCAAGACCGTTGGCTTGGTATCCACCGTTGCACGAAGTCCGGATTTCTCCGGATCGGCGTATTTGGCTGGAAATCGGGGAGCGTTGAGTTCCCGCTTGACTTGATCGTCTCCCTCGTCGGAGACCGGGTCCATGAGCGCGATCCCGACGAGATATTCCCCAGCAGGGGCGCCGTCGTCGGAGGTGTACGTGCGAATGGAGAATTTGCCGTTCTCGTCCGTGATCGCCTGAGGGATTTCCTCCCACTTGAATTTCGATTTGTCGACCGGACGCAACACGACCGTAATCCGCTTGGCTGGTTTTCCGTTCCAGCGGACTTCTCCGGTCACGGGATAGGTCTTCTGTTGGATGCTATCTCCGCATCCGACGAGGACAAAACCGAAAAGAAAAATCCACCCTCCCCTTCGCCAAACCATACGAGACCCTCACGTGTGACGCTCTCCCTTGAACCAGACGATGAGGGTATCAGCAGGCCCGACGCACAGGATGAAGAATTCGCGAGTTTCTGATGAATGACGGACTAAGTCTGCTTGTTCGCAGTAACAAACCGATGCGCCGAAGTGATGTTGTTCCAGTCGGAGATGTCTGGAAGCCAGGGCCGTACCGACGACGAGTCGAAACAAAGGGAAATCGTGAGGGAAGTCGATTGTTTTCGGCGAAGAAATCGGCAAACACCCTCCCGCGACCGGGGGCAGACGCGTATAGTTTCGGGCTGGTTCTTTCCCTTTAGCACGGTTGAATATTTGGATGCCTGATACCCCCATCCTGGATGCCGAGGCGATTCTGGGGCCGGGCGGCAAGATCTCGAAGCGGATCGCTCGCTACGAGCATCGCCAGGAGCAGATGCAGATGGCCGCCGCGGTGGCCCAGGCCCTGGATCAGCGATCGCACTTGATTGTCGAGGCGGGTACCGGGGTCGGGAAAAGTTTTGGATATCTCGTACCGGCGATTCTTTTCGCGACTGCTGCCGAATCGAGTCTTGAGCCGGCGGCCGACCCCCGCGACGATCCCGGATCCGACCAGGCCGAGTCTCAAGGCCCCAAGCTGCGCCGGATCGTCGTCTCGACCCACACGATTAGTCTGCAGGAGCAATTGATCGGCAAGGACTTGCCTCTGCTCAACGCAGTCATTCCGCGGGAGTTCTCGTCGGTGCTGGTCAAGGGGCGAGGGAACTATCTGTCCAAGCGTCGATTGCAACTGGCCAGCTCGCGCGGACTCAATTTGTTTTCCGGCGATGCGGACTTCGATCAACTGCAGCAGATCGAGGGGTGGGCTCGATCGACCAGCGACGGTTCGCTCAGCAGTCTCAGCTTCAAACCCTCGAGCGGACTGTGGGACGAGATCGCGAGCGATTCCGGGAATTGCATGGGGCGCAAATGCAAACAGTACGCGAGTTGTTTCTACTACGCCGCTCGGCGTCGCGTCCAGAATGCGCAGATCCTGGTGGTCAATCACGCGCTGTTCTTCTCCGACCTCGCGGTGCGAGCTCAGGGAGGAGGTATTCTGCCGAAGTACGATGCGGTCATCTTCGACGAGTGCCACACGATCGAAGCGGTTGCAGGGGAGCATCTCGGACTGTCGATCAGCAATTCGCAAATCGATTACACGCTTCGCAAACTCTACAACCCGCGCAATGACAAAGGGATTCTCGCCGCACTCGGACTCAAGCAATTGTCGAGCGAAGTCTTTCGATGCATGGAAGCGATCGACGACCTGGTGACCGATCTTTCGGGTTGGCTGAGCGGCGACGCGCCCGCCAACGGTCGTGTCCGCGCTCCGCTCGCCATCCAGACCACGCTTGTCGATCGCTTGACCCATGTTTCCGGACAGCTCGAGCGGTTTGGCAAGGATCTCAACGATGCGAACGCAAAACTCGACATGATGTCCGCCTCGGCGCGCTTGGCAGCGCTCGCTATGGGGCTGGATCAATGGTTGCTGCAAAAACAAGAGAACGCCGTTTACTGGATCGAGCGGAGCGAATCGCGAGCTGCGTCGCAGCGGGGAATGGTGCGCATGACGCTGCGCAGTAGCCCGTTGGATGTGGGGGACTATCTGCGAGAGCATTTGTTCCGCAAAACCCCCAGCGTGATCATGACCAGCGCCACGGTCAGCACCGGCAAGGCAAGTGGATTCTCCTTCTTTCAAAAACGATTGGGAGCCGTCGGATCGAACACGCTGCAGTTGGGAAGCCCCTTCGACTATCAGCGGCTCGCGGAAGTCCATCTCCTGACCGATGTCCCCGATCCGTCCGGCGGACGCGGTGAGTACGAAGCCGCGATTCTGCCAGCCTTGCGGCATTACATCGGCTTGGCCGACGGGCATGCATTTCTGCTGTTCACTTCGTACGACTCGCTCCGCAAGTGCTGTGCGGCCTTGAAACCATGGCTGGACGATCACAACCTGGCCATCTATTCACAAGCCGATGGGACGCCGCGTACGGAGTTGTTGCGCGCGTTTCGCGAACAGCCCCGCGGCGTGCTGTTTGGAGCCGAAAGTTTTTGGCAGGGGGTGGATGTCCCCGGCGATGCTTTGCGCTTGGTGGTCATGACCAAGTTGCCGTTCAGCGTGCCAGACCATCCGTTGCTCGAAGCCCGCTTGGAGTCGATCCGCGACCAGGGAGGCAACCCATTCCGGGATTTTCAATTGCCCGAGGCGGTCATCAAGTTTCGTCAGGGATTCGGGCGTTTGATTCGCACGGCCACCGACTCGGGAATTGTCTTGGTGACGGATCCCAGAATTCTCCAAAAACCCTACGGGAAGACGTTTCTCGACGGGTTGCCCGATTGTCCAAGGCACCAGGTTTCCGCAAAACGGTTCTCAAAATAGCGCGTCGCGGTTGCTTCGTGGGACAAGAACGCAACAATCAAGGGAGTGTGCGTACGGCGGTGGTGGTTGCTTTCCAGGGAATGGAGCCAGTCATGGCGAGGGTCATCGGATTGTTGGTGGGTTTGCTGGTCGCAGGTTTTTCTTGCGACAGCCCGTTGATGGGGCAGGATTTCCTGAAGCAGCTGGAAAATCGACTCAAGGATGCTACCGGCAAGAAACCTAAGGAAACCCCGCCTGAGCCGAGCCAATCCCAGGAGATCGCTCCCGACGAACCAGCCAGCGAGCAATCCGACGAGGGGATGGCCGAGGAGCTGCCCGTGCCGGGTTCCGAGGCTCCGGTGCAGGCAAAACCTCGCCCAGCTCCGATCATCCTGTTCCCGAAGAAGGAGCGAGCTCCCTCGCGTTCGGCGTCCCCCGTGGTACCAGCAGAACCGGAGCCGTCCGAGGGTGGGTACTTGGGATTGACGCTGGAGCCACTGCCCGGCGGCAATTTTGGATTGGCCGTCGTCGAGGTGGTCCCGCAATCACCGGCTTGGAAAAGTGGCTTTCGGGTCGGCGACCGGGTGATCGGAGTGGAGGGCCAAGCGGTCACAACGATGGATCAATTCGCCTCCGCCTTGCAGTCCTACCCATCGGGCGAACCGATCAAGTTCTTGGTGCAGCGTCAAGGTCGCACGGTGAACTTGACTTCGATCCTGCAGGATCGAGGCATCGCGCAGCGCCTGCAAGGAAACGTTCCGAGAAACGTTCCTCGGAGGCCGTTGACACCCTACCAACCGATTTCGGGTGCGACCGGGAATGAGGAGGGGATGACGCTGGGAGTTTCGGTAAGCAATCTGTCCGAGGCGTTTCGACAGCAGTTTGGTATCCCCGTGTATCGAGGGGCATCGATTTCGGAGGTTGTCGTCGGATCGCCCGCAGAGCGGGCGGGGCTTCAGCCGGGCGATTGCATTGTGGACATCGATGGCCGCATGGTCTTGTTCGCCGAGGACGTGGTCCAAGCGACCCGGAGTTCGGCACCTGGGCAGACGATGCTGATCGGTTTCTATCGAGGTTCCCAGAAGATGCGGGCTGAAGTTGGCCTGGCAACCGACAGAGCCTCATCCGCGCGCGGAGAAACGAATCATCCGATCGATGGCGAGACGATCTCGCCCGAGTATGTCGCCGGCTTGCATGCGGAGATTGATCGCCTGCGCGAGGAGCTGGAGACCATGCAGCGCCGTGTCCAGGACCTGGAGTCGCGATTGCCTTCACGCCGGCGCTAAGTCCGCCTCCGCCGCATCATGAACGACCCCCAACGGAATGCCAAGCCATCGCAATCGCTGTGGCATGCGCAATCCGGCGAGCAGGTTCTCGAATCGCTTGGTACGGCCGCAGATGGATTGAACGGCAGCGAAGTGGTCCGTCGAAGAAACGTGCATGGCCCCAATCGGTTGCCCGAACCGCAAGCCACTCCGGAGTGGCGAGTCTTCCTGCGGCAATTCGCAAATCCGCTCATCTATGTCCTGGTCGCGGCGGCCGTCGTATCGCTGTTCATCGGGGATGTCGAGGACGCCATCTTTATCGGCTTGGTCTTATTGATCAACGCGGGAATCGGAGCCTACCAAGAGGCTCAGGCGGAAAAAAGCAGCCTCGCGCTTCGCAAGCTGCTGCGTATGCACGCGCAGGTGCAGCGCGATGGAGATGTTTATGAAATCATGGCGGACGAACTGGTTCCCGGCGATATCGTCTGGCTCGAATCAGGGAATCGTGTCGGTGCGGACCTTCGGCTGCTGTCGACCCAGGGAGCGGAAATCGACGAGTCGCTGTTGACTGGGGAATCGATGGCGGTGTCCAAGAATGCAACGTGGATCGGCGGTGAAAAGATGCCGCTCTCCGAGCATCGCAACATGGCGTTCGCAGGGTCGATGGTGACGCGGGGGCGCGCCAAGGGCGTGGTGGTGGCCACGGGATTGTCGACCCAAGTCGGACAACTCGCCGTCGATGTGATGGCCGTCGGCGGAGGAGCACCTCCTCTGTTGACCCGCATGGAACGATTCACGACCCATATCGCTATCGGAACCCTCGTGATCGCCACCATGATTGGAGCGATCGGGATGTTCCTGTGGCGATACTCGCTCCAGGACACATTCTTTTTGATTATCGCGTTGGCCGTGTCCGCCATACCCGAAGGCCTTCCCGTGGCCATGACCGTCGCGCTGGCGATCGCCACCAGCCGGATGGCCCGTCGCAATGTCATCGTGCGTCGGCTCACTGCGGTGGAAGGACTTGGGAGCTGCACATTGATTGCGACCGACAAGACGGGGACGTTGACCTGCAACGAACTGACCGTCCGTGAAATGCGTTTGCCCGATGGTCGCAAACTATCGGTTACCGGCGAGGGATTCGCACCTGTTGGCAATGTTTTGGATGATGGTCAGCCGATCGCCGATGGGGACGATGTTCTGATGGAATGCGTCCGCGCGGGGATTTTATGCAACGAATCGGATTTGCATCAACGCGATCACGGTTGGGTCTGGCGCGGCGATGCTGTCGACATTGCGATTCTGAGTCTTGGGCACAAGCTCGGCCTTCATCGGGAAACACTCCTCGATCGGTTTCCGCAAATTCACCAGATCCCGTTTGAGTCCGAACATCAATTTGCGGCTACATTCCATCGCGATGGTGAGAAGGTGTTTGTGGTGGTTAAAGGGGCTCCGGAACGGGTGCTAGCCATGTGTGCTAATGCACCTGATGCGATCGACCGATCCAGGATGGAACTGATGGCCTTGCACATGGCGGAACAAGGGCTTCGCGTGATCGCAATCGCCAAAGGTGAGCACGCCCCTGCGATTCCTACCGATGGGCTGCCCCCCCATCCAGGCAACCTGCGTTGGCTTGGTTTTCTCGGGATGATTGACCCGCTGCGGCCCGATGCTCGCGCCGCGGTAGCGGCGTGCCATGCGGCAGGGGTTCAAGTCGCCATGATCACGGGGGATCATCGTCTGACGGCACTGGCGATCGCGCGGGATCTAGGGCTTGCGGAATCCGAGGATCAGGTGATGACTTCCTCAGAAATCGAAGGCAAAAGTTCGCAGGAGTTGGCCGCATTGGTCCAACGGGTGCGGGTATTCGCACGGGTTACCCCCAGGCAGAAACTGCAACTCGTCAACGCGGCTCGCGAAGCAGGACATTTCGTAGCGGTCACCGGGGACGGAGTCAACGATGCGCCCGCCCTGAGAGCCGCGAATATCGGAGTCGCCATGGGGAAATCGGGAACCGACGTAGCCCGAGAGGCAGCCGAGTTGGTTATCAGCGACGATAACTTCGGATCGATCGTGTCGGGGATCGAAGAGGGTCGGATCGCATACGACAACATCCGCAAAGTGACCTATCTCCTGGTGTCGATGGGCGCTGCGGAACTGCTGATGGTTCTGCTGGCGGTGCTCTCGGGGCTACCGGTACCGCTTCTGCCAGTGCAATTGCTGTGGTTGAATCTCGTAACCGATGGCATCCAAGGAGTTGCCTTGGCCTTCGAACCTGGCGAAGGGGATGCACTGCAGCGCAACCCGAGAGATCCGCATGAGCCGATCTTCAATCGCTTGATGATCGAACGCATCCTGGTGGCGGTAATGGTGGTGGGTGTCGGTGGATTTGCTGTTTTTGCTCTTGCCCAAGCCTGGGGATGGAGTGTCGAAGCCTCTCGCAACTTGTTGCTGCTGACCATGGTGCTGTTTGAGAATTTCCACATCGGCAATTGCCGCTCGGAAACCAAATCCGCTTTCTACTTTTCCCCGTTGCGGTCCCCGGTTCTGTTCTTCGGGACGTTGGGCGCGTTTCTGCTGCACGTCGTTGCGATGTATGTCCCCATCCTGCAGTCGGTCCTGAAGACCGAGCCGGTCGATCTCTGGATGTGGGGACTCGTCGCATCGATTGCCATCTTGGTCGTACCGGCGGTGGAGTGGCACAAATGGCTTGTTTATCGTCGAGCTGTTCGTCGTGGGAACCGATGACAATCCGGTTTATCGATTCAGGTTGATTCCCTGAAGGGGGATGATGCGGTAGATGCCGTCGGTGAAAATCTGTTGGGTCGC
This sequence comes from Planctomycetota bacterium, assembly GCA_046306195.1. Taxonomy (GTDB): domain Bacteria; phylum Planctomycetota; class Planctomycetia; order Pirellulales; family Pirellulaceae; genus JBKCUI01. The sequence goes on from JBKDXO010000037.1 coordinate 17,603, forward strand.
GTTGTTGAAGAGTTTGATCGGGCGTGGCGGTACGATGATGACGTCCCCATCGCGGAGCCAGATTTCGTCCGACGGGTTGGGGCGTTTGCCCAGTTGACCGCCGCGCACGTCGAGGATGGTCGAGACCAACCGCCAATCCTCAGCGCGTCGGAAAATCACCACCTGCCGATTGTTTGCGCCGACGCGCAGTCCTTCGGCCATCGCCAGACCAGCCGTCACCGAGGTCGGGGCGTTCAGTTCGTATCGGCCCGGGCGATTGACTTCTCCGTACACGAATACGAAATGGGGGGCGAGCCGGGCCAGTCTCGGTTCGACTTCGATGCCGGCGACTTTTTCTTCGTAACGCAGATTCACTTCCCGCTTGATCTCCTCCATCGTCATCCCAAGCACGTACACACTTCCGATCCGGGGCAGTTGCAATTGGCCGTCGGGGTTGACCAGAATGTCAAGCGATTGACCTCCCAAACCGACTTGAGGATTGACCGCTTGTCTCAAGTCCTCGAGTGCGGTGTTGACCTTGATGGGCTCCACGTTGATGGCTGGGGATCGCAGGTAGCGTTTGAGGGCGATCTCGAGATCTTTCCGGAGTTGATTGACCGTTTTGTCTGCGGCGGGAAACGGACCGATGTAGGGGATCACAATCGTTCCATCGGGTTGAATCGGAATCCGTTCGCGCCGAAGGGTCTCGTCGGAGATGGAATTGATATTGATCTCATCCCCCACCATGAGCCGATACTCCTGGTCCGTCTTTCGCCGGTGGACGATGTAGGTAAAGGTCAACAGGTCGTTGATGCGCACTCGGTAGTCGAGCATTGCGGGGAGGCGAACGGGTCCCAAAAATTCCCCGTGTTGCAGAGGCTGGAAATCGACCCATGCCGCGTCCTGCCAGTCCTGCTCGCCGATCGCCCGTGCGCTATCGACACCTCGGATGCAAGGGGCGGCAAGTCCCGAGTTAACGCCGGTCGGCTGCGAGGGAGGGCATACCACCATCTGGACAGGAATCGCATCCGGACATGTCCTGCATAATTCTTGGCCGAAGCTTGCCGAGGAGAGCAAGGTCATCGCCCATCCCAAAAGAGCCATCGTGTGCTGGACAGGGCGGGTTCGGGTGGACCAACGGTTTTGGAGGCTTGCAATCATCATCCGATGCTCCTAACGCAGCTTTGGCGGGAACAGGGGACGCGACGACACCTTGCTGGGGGCCTGTTGCGACTCGCGCGCTGCGGGAGGGGGGCTGATGCGCGCGAACTCCTCTGGTGAGATCTCGGTGATCTCGGGACGTTCCGGGCTGTAGTGTGTCTCCTGCGATGCAAGAGAGGATGCCATGGCCTGGGCTTGGTTCATCTGCTCGACGCGTCCCATCCGTCGATAGGCTTCCGCCAGATTCCGATAGGCGTCGGTCGAGGGTTGGGACACGATCGCAGCATTCAACGCGGCCACCGCTTCGTCGACCCTGTCCAATTGCAATAAGTTGGCCCCCAATTGGTTCGCGACGTCGTGGCGGTTCGGTCCCACTTTATGCGCAGCCTGGTAACAGACCGTTGCATGCTGAAGCAAAGTTAGCTGGCGTTCCGGTTGCTGCTGGGCTTCCTTTTCGTAGGTCTTTCCCAGGGCGAGAAACAGATCGGCAGCCCAAGCGTGTCCATCAGCGGCATCGAGGAAAGCAGCTTTGGCAAAAGATCGGTAATACTGGGCCGCAATGGCGGGCGAAACCGCCTCCAAAGACGAATCGCGAAGGATCGGGGTCTGGTGGCTTTGAACAAGTCGATGCACCGATGTTGGCTCGGTCAGTTGCGAACGCTCAAAGTCCTCGGCTTCCTTGAGAGCGATCAATGCTTGCTGGCATGCTGGTTCGCGCTCCCAGGTTCGTTTGTGCAGATCCATCGCTCGGAACAAGTGCCGCAGCGACATCAGGGCTTCCTGGCGTGAACTGTGGACAGCGCCGCGCCGAAGAAGATGATCGCATCGATCCAAACCGGTTCGCAACGCGCTTTCGACACTCAGCCATCCGGGCGGGGTCTCCACTGGCTGGAGCGTGCGATTCGATGAGACATCGGTTGCCTTCAATACTTCTTTGCTAATGCGCGACGCCAGGCTCGCTCGTTCACCAACCTCTCGTTGCGGCGGAGCTTCGGATAGGGCAACCTCCGGCACGCAGTCCCCGGAGGTGGCCTCTTCCGGGGAATCATGCTGGGTCATTTCGTGCCGGGAAGGTTGCCCCATCGATGTCAAATCGGGAAATGGACTGCTCTGCGGGGTCGCAATCGGTGGTTCCGCGGGCGGCTCCGCGACGGGAGGCGAGAGGGTTGCCCGAGCTGGCGGCGTCTGACCCCATGCGTTGGCAGCTACCGTCAGCAACACACCAGCGATTAGCCAATGGAGTGGACGAAGTACAACGGGATGCGAGCTCCGCCGATTCGATCGGTTTCTCGAAAACTCGAGCTTGTCGGTTCTGTGACTACGGGCCATAGCCAGAACAATCGGAAGGACCGATGCGTTCCATTCAATCATCATCCAGGGAGCGGTAACGACTCGACAAACCGGGCAATTACAAAACGAATTCGCGGCAGAATCACCCCAGCTTTCCATCCCGTACAACCGTTGGAGATTCGCGCAGGCACCGTTACAATCGTGCCGCCTTACCCACTAGGAATTTCCCTTTGAACGGAACGTCTCATGAGCCAGATCCGCAGAGTTGCTATTCTTTTCGCCGGAGGACCAGCCCCTGCAGCCAATGCTGTCATTTCCTCGGCCGCGTTCAGTCTCTTGCAAGCGGGGGTAGAGGTGATCGGCATCAAGCACGGGTATTCCAAGCTGATTGATTTCGATGCTTCCAAGCCGCTTCGGGAAGGGGAGGATTACCTCCGCTTCACCCTGCAGTCTCTGGAATTCATGCGGACCGAGGCGGGGATTCGCATCGGGACGGCTCGCAGCAATCCGGGCAAGCAGGTGACGCGTCCAGAGGATCTTCGCGATCTGGAGAAATCGGCACCGCTTCGCCGAGTGATGGCAGCGTTGCGTTCGCTCGGGGTCGATGCCTTGATCAGCATTGGAGGGGACGACACGCTCAAGACGGCCAACAAGATCAAGATGGTTCAAGATCTTTCGACCGATGGGCAAGCTCGGATCCCGGTCATTCATTTGCCAAAGACGATCGACAACGATTATTCCGGAATCGACTTCACGTTCGGCTATTTCAGCGCCGCTGAGGTTCTCGCCGAGGAGATACGGAACTTGAACCGGGACGCCGCTGCGGGGCAGTCGTATTTTCTGTGCGAAGCGATGGGAAGGTCGGCGGGATGGTTGGCGTACGGAGCTGCGATCGCGGGCGACGCGTGCATGGTCCTGAGTGTGGAAGATCTGGTCGGCCCGTTTCGAGCGACGGAAACCGTTACCAACCCGGATGGCACGACCAAGACGCGAACGATCATGGCGCTCGACGCCATCCTCGGCAAGATGGTCGACATGATGCTGGCCCGCGAAAAGATCGGCCGCAATTACGGCGTCATCGTGGTGGCGGAAGGTCTGGCCGAGTATTTGCCGCAATCCGAAGTGGATGGCTTGAGCCGCGACGAGCATGGGCACTTGGCGGTTTCGCAAGCGGACGTCGGCAAGTTCCTGGCGGCCCGGCTCTCTGCCGCGTACAAGACTCGGACGGGGAGATCTCGGAAGATCAATGGGCTTCAGATGGGATACGAATCCCGTTGCTGCGTTCCTACCGCGTTCGACGTGATGCTCGGTTCTCAAATCGGGATTGGCGGCTACCGGGCGTTGGTCGAAGAAAAGCTCAACGGAGTGATGGTCTCGGTCGGTGGTCAGTTCGAGGTTTCCTTTGTCCCCTTCGAGACCTTGATCGATCCGAGCACCCTGGTGACTCGCGTTCGGATGATCGAGCCCGCTAGCGATTTCCATCGCTTGGCGCGGCTGCTGGAGCAAACGCACTAGCCGACTGTCCTGGTCCTGTCCGATGGCCGCAAAAAAAGATTCTTTTTTGGAGATTTTCTCGGAATAGGACCGTATCATAGGGAAAAAATTGCATCTGACTGATCGTGGGTCGATGGTCATGGCGGAGGTCTGTGGCTGTCTCTCCCAGGTTCGGCGTCAATAGATTTTTTCTTCTCATCTTACCCCTCGGATCCTTAGCGGGAGAATCGCATGCCCTCCGTCTCGCATTCTCGGACCACATCGCAAAAACGACTTGCATGGTTGGTTTTTTGCACCTTGGTTTCCATGTTGGTTACCGGCCCGTTCCTGAAGGCTCAGGATGACTTGAGCGAGGTGATCTCTAAATCCGAAAAGTCCGTCGTAGGAATCCAAGTCAAGAGCGCCAAGGGGGAACGCCTGGGAAGCGGATTCGTCGTCAAGCAGAGCGGAGTTCTGGTGACCAATGTCCACGTTCTCTCAGAAGCCACGTCTGCCATGTGCGTTTTTGAAAATGGGATTCAGGTACCGATCAAAGGGACCTATCACATCGATGCGGCGCGCGACATCTGCATCGCAAAAATCGATGGCGAAGGATTTCCACCGATCGCGATCGCTTCCGGTCTGCCACGAAAAGGAGAGCAAGTCATCGCGCTGGGATGTCCCCAAGGGCTGTCATTCTCAGCGTCACGTGGAATCGTCAGTGCCATTCGTCCTCAGGAGGAATTTCGCGACATGGTCGGGCGGCCGAAAGCCGAGGGGACGTGGATTCAAGTCGATGCCGCACTCTCCGGTGGCAACAGCGGTGGTCCCTTGATCAATGCGAGGGGAGAAGTCGTTGGTATGAGCACGCTGGCGTCGAGCGGGAACGCTCAGAATTTGAATTTTGGCATTTCCAACCAGGATATCTCGGAAGCAATTGCAAAGGCAGAGAATGCTCCGTTGGTCGATTTGCAGTCAGGAATCGGACGCGTTGATATGGCTGACAATCGACCCGAGAGCAAGCGGTCCCTCATCCAAAAAGGGGAAATCCCCAAAGCGGCGTTGGAGGACTACATCGCACGAGGGCGACGCGAATACAGGGAACTGGTCAAAGACTTGCGCAAGGAAGCGAGTGAAGCGAAGAAGAAGTTGGAAACCATGCGCAAAGGGGAATCTCGCATTCCAGCCAATACCAACGCCAGTGTGGTGGTTCAGATCCATCGCGATGTCGAAAAGTATTTCTTTCGAGACGAAAGTACCAAACGAACCGAAGTCAGCAAACAGCAGAGTTATGTTTCATCCTTGGATCAAATCGTGAAACAAATTCCCGTGCAACCCAAGACCGAACCGGACGACGATGCGATCATGGCGCTGCTATCCCATGCTGGCCCATGGTTGGATCCACGCGATGTAAATAAGGTCGGATTCTTGCGTGGTGCCGTCTCTCTGACGGCCTTCAACGAACACGAAGCCGTGGTTCTCCTGAATGGATCTCCATTTCTGATGTGGATGGACTCAACGGCCGGGTTATCGGAAGGAGAAGCCATCAAACCCGCACCTGTGTTCGTCGTCGGGACGCAAACGATCAAACTTTCCGATGGCCGTCAGCAAGCCGTCACGGTCCTCAACACCGTCACCGAAAAAGAGCTTCGATCTGCGATCTTTGGCGAGTCCAAGGTTGCCACCTCCGAGTTCCGGACCTGGACCGACGCCACCGGAAAGTTTTCCATGGATGCCAAGTTGGTCGAAATCTCTGGACCCGAAGTGGTTCTGGAAGGTCAAGACGGCAAGAGAAAACGCGTTCCGATCGGGAAGCTCTCCAAAGAAGACCTTCGCTTCCTGGGCAAGATAGGGGCAAGCAAGCCGGATTGAGTTTCACCCGACTATGCAATCGCCTTCACAGTCGCAATAGCGGAACCGCGCGAGCCGTCGTGCGTTGGGCATGGTTTAGTGATTGAAGGTGTAAGTCCTTTGCGGGGCCTATCGGAGGCAACCGTGAGTGAAAGCAGTCGCATGACCACGAGGAAATGTGAGATGGAAGCTGGATACGAATCGCAGCATCGAACGCAAGTGAACCTTGGTACAGGCTACGTGGGATGGGCTAGTGTGCGGCGCATCACGACACCCGATATCCGATCGTTCCCATGGAGTACGCAAGGCGAAGGCGGCGAGACATTACTAAACCTTACCCCAAGAGATCTCGTGCGGTCCGGCGTCTTCACATCGAAGACTTATGCCGGTAGGACCAACGGAGGAAACGACAATGGTCCGATGTCGTACGAGAAGTCGGATCACCCCATAGTAGCGTTGAAGCTGAGTAATGTCGGTGGAGCGAAGGGAGTGACATGTTGAGAAGTTCTGGTTCACGCCAACTGACCTTCGAGTTTACCGACAGTTCCGATATCGAGAGTGTTCCCGATAAAGGAAGCGAGACTACAACCGTCTCAAGCGAACTTGGCTCGTGCATTACTGAAGGTGGCGAGCAACAAGGGTGCGAGTGGCATCGATGGAGTCAGTATTCAAGAAGTCGTCAAGCAGGCTCACAAGGTTCTGCCGCGACTGAAGGATGCGTTACTTAAAGGAACCTATCATCCTGGGGATATACGACGCGTTTGGATACCCAAAGCGGACGGAAGCCAACGGGGACTAGGAATTCCTAATGTGATTGACCGAGTTGTTCAGCAAGCTTGTCTCCAGATCATGGAGCCGCTGTTCGATGCAGGTTTTCACTCCAGTTCGCATGGCTATCGTCGCGGTCTCCGTTTCGTGAGGTAAGCCGATGATTTTAGTATCTTTGTGCGTAGCGAGCGATCTGGTCATCGTGTGATGGGTTTTACCCAGCGCATCTCATCGCAGAAAAATTCATCTCGCTCATCCCCCTCAACCCCAGCCCTTCTCCCCCGCGGGGGAGAAGGGAGCAAGAAGTGGAATGTGACGGTCAACGCATCATCCGCCTCGCGCGTTCCTCGAAAACCATTCATTTGGGGGGTGAGGGGGAATTGAATCGTTTTAGCCTCTCACGACTGCATGGCGTGCCGTATCGCTTCAAAAGATCGTAAGCTGTTGTCATATTGAATCATCATTCAGAGATCCATGCGAGGTTGGTCAGTGGTAAAGCGTCGTGAAGCGAGATCTTCCGAAGCGATTGAATTTGCTAAGAGCCAACGTCGTACGGCGAATGAGTTTGCGTCCACGGTCTGGCAATGGATACGAAGCCGTCAAATCGAAGGAGTGAAATTTCGTCGTGAGTTCCCGATACCACCATACACGGTTGATTTTTGTTCTGTCGAACGGAAGCTGATCATAGAAGTTGACGGTCAAGGTCATTTCAGCGAAGAAGGGGAGCGACACGATCAAGTTCGAGATGACTATTTGCAGCGTCTAGGCTATCGCATTCTACGGGTCCCAGGTTATGAAGTGATACGAGATGGTAGCAAGGTGATTGATCAGATCCGCGAGTTTGCTAAATCGAAGCAAAGCCAATGATCCCATCCTCCCCCTCGCCCCGCTTCGGGGAGAGGGGGTTGGGGGGTGAGGGGTTTTACCC
>JBKDXO010000038.1:0-51495 GCA_046306195.1 Planctomycetota bacterium
CGCGGCATCAGAATGCTCAGGGACCGCGCTGGTGGGAGGGGGCTCGGTCGACGCAGAGGGACCGGTCGCCGCAGTGGGCTCGGTCGACGCAGTGGGCACGGTCGACGCAGTGGGCACGGTCGACGCTTGGGGTTCCTCCTCGTCGAAAAGGAACAGCATCGGTTGTCGCGTGGAGGAGGTGGACTTTTTTGGCATGCGCACCATCGTCTCGCGAAATGGAGCGGATGGCAACCGCCCTATCGCGCGTTGCGGTGCGGATTATAGACCAGCATTTTCCCTGGGTCGATCTGGTAGGTCCCGCCGTAGGGCGTGCTGTGCAACCGTTTGTCCGAGAGCCCCGCGCGGAACAATTCGAGCATATTCAAATCCGGACAGCGTCCCGTCCGCTGGCGGTATTCGCTCACCATGCGATTGAGCCGATCGACGTTTTGACGGTCTGACGCGTCGCGATACAACTCCCATTGCCACAACCCCACCGCCGCGAGGGTGGCGAGAACACCGATCCCCGTTGTTGGAATGAGAATTTTGGAAAGGCGAAAGGGTGTTGATGAGCGAACCATGACGAGAATCCCCGAGAAGCAGTCTCCCCTTGGAAAGACTAGCTCGCGAATTCCGCCCTTGGCAACTTGGTTCCGGTGGCCAGCGTCACGCTAGCGTCCGCCTGTAGCGTTCGTGCCGACGAGAACCGGCTAAGGATTTCCCGCGGAACGTTCGCCAGACTTCGGAGCCTCGTCGAAGTGTTCCTCATCGGCGTCGTTGTCATCTTCGTCCTCCTCCTGCGCGTCTGCGAAGACGAATGCGGCCCGGACCGGAGGGGGCATGGGGCAATCCGCCCCGCGAACGCTGCGCCAGACGATGTCTCCCAGGAGCAAATCGTCGGCCGCGTCCTCCGTGCTGAAGTCGAGTTTTTCCGACATGTCCGCTCCCCACGCGAGGGCGTGGTTGGTCTCGTACAAATCGACTTGGGCTGGTCTCGCCGTGAACGGGGTGAGATCGGCGGTCTTGCCGAAACTGGCGTACATGGGATTGGCGGCAGCATCGAACTGGGTCATGGGTTCGAGACCGAGAATCAACTCCATCGTTCGCAGCATGCTCGATGTCGTGTACAACGTGGAGTCGACCGTTCCTTTGCGGATGTAGGGGCTGATGGCTAGCGCGACGGTTCGATGGGCATCGACATGGTCCGACCCGTTCTGCGCATCATCCTCGACGACAAATATCGCGGACTCGTTCCAGTAGCGACTCTTCGAAATGATTTCGACGATTTGTCCGAGCGCCAAGTCGTTATCGGCGACCATGGCGGTCGGGGTTTTCTTGCCAACCCGCGTGCCGGAGGTGTGATCGTTGCTGACTCGAAGAACCATGAATTGCGGCAGATTGTTTTCGCGTTCGAATTGAGCAAATCGCTCCGCGAATTGTTTGGCTCGATCGATGTCCATGTAATCGAGATCGTACGATCGATACATTGGATCGAAATGCCCTTCGAGGGTTGCGACCTTGGCGCGTCCCGGATCTCTCGGGGTCGGGCCGTTGGCGATGAATTCACCGAAGCTGTAGTAGCTGACCCCGGCTTTCTTGCACAGGTCCCAGAAATACCCGCTCGAAGGTGCGGCGATTTCATAGGCCCCTTCGGACGGGTAGCCGATCTTGCTCCGTCCACCACGGTAACTGAGTGGCCATCCGCGTTCGACGAAATCGGTGGCATAGGCAGCCATCGTCCATTCATGGCCGTCGGCGCTGACTTCGCTCTCGACGTAGAAGTTATCGAGGATCACAAACTCGCGCGCGAGCGCGTGGTGATTGGGCGTAATCCGCTCTGGGAAGATGCACAAATCGCGATCGCCATTCCCACGATCCATATCGCCGAAGACTTGATCGTACGTCCGATTCTCCTTGATGATGTAGAAGCAATGCTTGATCGGACACGCGTCGCCGACGCGTGAGGGAATTACCGAATCGGCCGCCGCGGGTTTGAGATTCGGGTCGGAATCGTGCTTGAACGGAGAGCACGCGTACGCATCCCTGGTCCAGTCGGCCATCGTCGCGGGGTCGGGGTTGGGGATGATGCTCAACGAACCTCGGAACAAGCCGCCGATGTATTCGCGGGTCGAACGCGGCGGTTCGACCAGCGGGTTCGGACCCTTGCGGTTGTCTCGCGAGGTGAGTCCTTTTCCGTTGGCGACCAGAATTTGCTCTCCGTCCTGAGTCATCGCGACCGCAGTCGGATACCAACCGACAGGGATAAAACCGAGCGATTTCGATTGTCCTCGCTCGCGAATATCGAACACGGCGATATTGTTGTTGTCCGCATTGGCGGCAATCAGCACGTTTCCATCGGGAGACACGGCGAGGCTATTCGGAGTGCTCCCGTTCTTGTGTGTCGCATACAACGAAGTGGTGATCACTTCTTTGGCAGAACCGTTTGCCGCATCGAGCATGACGACGGCGTTGTCGTCCGTACAACCGACCATGAGGTACTTGCCTTCATCCAAGAACAGCATCTCGGTCGGATGGCTCCGGACCGACCAAATCGCCGAGAGGGACTTCGATTCCAGATCGACGACCGCGACCGAGGCTTTCCCCCATAAACTGACCATGGCCCGTGCACCGTCAGGTGTTACGACAACATCGACCGGAAAACTGTCTTCAGGGAGCGCGACACGAACGCTGTCGACGACGTTCTTCGGAGTCACGGGGGTGCGCAGACGTGCATTGCGATCGGGCTGCGATTCATTTGGGGTTCGGTTGCGCGACTGAATCTCGGGCTTGCGTCCTTGCAAGTCGACAATCTCCAGTTGGTTCGACAGCAGTCCGCAGACCAGCAACTTGCTGCCGTCGCGCGTGGTGGCCAAACCAGCAACCACCGACTTCTGATCCGAGTCGATCAATTGCATGGTATCGATTAGCGTCAGATAGCCCTCGCGATGCTCGTAGACAAAGACCGCTTCGTCCTCGCCGCGGCTGACATACAGCTTTTTCCCGTCCGGAGAAAAGCACAAACCTTGATACGCTTGATCGAGCGCCACGCTCGATAGCACCGTTCCCTCCGCGATGGAGACCATGCGTACTTCATGGGTTCCCCAGCCCGTGTGGAGAACAGCGGCAAAGCGTCCATCGGGGGACAATTTCATGCGGGTTGGAAAGTCCCCGAGTTCCACTTGTTTGCCAACTGGCTTTAAGCTCCAGCCGTTTGGCAGCAACGTCTCACCTCGTCCCTGAAATCCAGGGAACTGCGTTGCGGGTCGAGTCCCCGGATCCTGGGCATGAAGCGCACGCGCGCTGGCTCCCTGGAATATTGTGACGAAAAGAATCGCGGGGATGGCACACAGCGCGAGGCCAGTTCGAGAAGGAGTCAAACGCATGATGGTATTGAGCAGGATGTCGAGGAAACGGTACTTGGAAAACGCGAACCGTTATACCAGGAGCGCGCACTTTGGATACCGTTTTTGAGGCGCTGCATTCTTGAGAATCATGAATTCTTCACGCGCCAGGGTGAAAGCTACCACACCCAAGGTTGCGACCACCATTGCGTCCAGCTCCAACCGGGAGGTGGTAGGAATGGAACCGCGGTGTACCAAGGCTGATCGTCGAGTGAGACCGGATCGTTGGGCCCGAGCGTTGTCTCGAACGATGCCGGGACTACTTCCCGAGAAGGAGCGGTGAAGGACCAACCACCCTCTGGATCGGGAAGACGGAAAGCTTCGTGATACTGCCGCTGCTGCTTCTCGATCCATTCCAGTGTGCCGCGCGAGCTATCGCCCGGCCAATACTTCCAGTCGGCGTGCTGAAGACGACTGCGCGCGAGGGTAAAATCTTCGCGAGCGACAGCAGCGATGGCGAGATTCTTCCAAGCTGCGGTATTCCAGTTGTGTGCGTCCGCGGCATCCTGCCATGTTCTCTCCGCAGTCTCCCATTGCCCTAGCCGTGCATACGCGTTCCCTTTTCGGACGGCGGAGGAACCGGGAGCGAACCACGGCAGATCGAGCAGTACATCCGTTGCGCGCGTTGTCGGAACCACCAGCTCCCAGGAACGCCTCGCCGATGCCGCCATCACCTTGGCTCCTCCATCGCTCTGAAACGCGAGGTCCGGAAATTGCTTGTCGACATCGCGCCGGGTTGTCGTCAATGTTTGCTCTCCCAGTCGTTGCCCGCTCTCCACGTCGTAAACGATCCATCGAACGGAAAGATTTTCCGACGTGGGCGATTTGCGAACGAAGGAAAACAAGCTCGGTCGTTTGGGACGCGGTGGGGGGGCCGTCAAGCGATGCGAGATCACATGCCCGGCCAACAAATAGTTTGCTCCAGCTTGTCGGGCCGCTCCGAGGGATGCCATCTCGCTCGGCTGGCCATCGTAAGCTGCCAGTTGGATTCCCCCGAGTCGTTCCAACTCATTTGGCAGGATCACCGCCAACTGGGACATGCTCTGAGGGCGAGATAACTCCAGGGCTTGCTGCAACTGCTGGGCGACATCGGGCTCGCCCGCGATCGGAGAAATAGCCACGCGCACCGGTCCTGGCTGGACGACGGTTGGAGGTTTCCAGACATGGATCGGAGCGGTCATTTGGCAACCGGTAACCATCCCGAGCAGGACAGCTGCGATCGATGCGAAATTGATTGGCCTCGAACTCGGCATGACAATGGGTTCCCTGGACCTGTTTCCACTCGATATCGATACGCATGTAGCGGTTTCCGATCGTTTCCAGCAATCCAACCTGGGGAAACTGGAGAGACGAGGAGAATTGCGAACGAAATTTCCGCGCGAATTGCTCTTGGGATACCGGATGAAAATTTGTTATCCCGTCCCGGTATGAAGACCTACCCTTCCTGGAATCGACGCGCATGGATCGCAGCCGCGATCGCGACTCCGATCGCAGTCTGTTGCGGGTGTCGCACGACACCCGTCACGGGACGCAAACAGCTTCGATTCATTCCCAAATCCATGGAAATGTCCCTCGGCGAGCAAAGCTATTCCGAAGTGGTTAGCCAAGCAAAACCGTCGGAGAACTCGGCCTGGACGGCAGCGGTCCAACGCGCCGGGAGCCGCATCGCCGAAGTCGCCAACGCGCCCGATTTCCAGTGGGAGTTTCGATTGCTGGCATCCGAAACAAAAAATGCGTTCTGTCTTCCGGGAGGGAAAGTTGCCATTTATGAAGGGATTATCCCCTATTGCCAAAACGAAGCGGGCTTGGCTGTCGTCATGAGCCATGAGATCGCCCATGCGCTGGCGCACCACGGTGCGGAACGGATGAGTCAGCAGGCGGGCGTCAAGGGTGTGGGGTCGGTGATTGGTTGGGCGATGAGCGATACCTCCCCCGCGACCCGCGAGCTTGCGATGCGAGCCTTCGGGACCGGAGCACAGTACGGAGTGCTCCTGCCGTACAGCCGAAAGCATGAGAGCGAAGCGGATGAAATCGGTCTGCACTTGATGGCGCGAGCCGGATACGATCCTGCCGAAGCTCCCTCATTTTGGGAACGATTTGGGAGTGCGAAACAAGGGGCAGAGGCTCCACCGGAGTGGGCGTCCACCCATCCGAGCGACGATCGCCGCGCTGCCGATTTAGCGGCAAAGCTTCCCGAAGCAATGCAGCTCTACCAAAATTCCAGGGTGCAGCATGGGCGAGGCGACTCGCTCGCTTAGCGGTGCGGGATGCAAATGCTCTTCCACCAGCAGTCGCTTTTTGCTATTCCGTGCAAGGAACCCGGCGGGATCATGGATCGACCCTGCCACAAACAAGGATGACTCGTTCATCGCTATGGCTAAGCAACCGGCTCGAACCTCGCTCGAAAAGTCGTTCAACATCCTGCGAATGTGGATGATGTGCTGCGGGCTTGCCTCGTTGTTCGCAGGCTGCCAGCAATGGCCCGGAACCCAGGCGATGAAGCAGTATCAGTTGGAGAGCGACCGCTTGCTCTCCGAATTTCGTTCCCAGAAGAAACGAGCCGAAGAGCTCGAACAACGGAACCAGCAGCTCGAAAAACGTCTGGGAGAGAGCGAACGGATGATCGCCAAGCTGCAAGGCCGCCCCTCCTCGCGTGCGGCGGACCGATCGAAGGAGCGAATGCTGACGGATCTGGGCACCTCACCCTCGTCCTCCCCCACCAAAAGGCTTTCCGGCTCGGGGCTCCCCGACGCCACGCCTCCCACCCCCGGCAGGTTTACGTCGGGGAGTTACAATGGTGGTGCGGATCTCAAGGGAGATCCATCCCGATCCAATCAATGGCGTCCTGTTTCTCGCCCGTAGCGTTGTTTCATGAAACCGCATGAAATCCAAATTATCGTGACGCACGGTGCGGAGCGTCTCGATGTAGTCCGCCAATTGCGCTATGAAGTATTGCGTCGACCGCTGAAGATGCCATTCGAGGAAACGTTGTTCGCAGGTGACGAACTGCCCAGCACACAGCATTGGATCGCGCTATTGGGAGATACACCGGTTGGATGTTTGACATTGCTGATGCCGGATTCCACCAAGATCGTATCCGCAGATTCGAGGATCCCAGTACAATTGCGCGGCATGGCGGTCTCGCGTCAACTGCAGAGCAAGGGGATCGGGGGCCGATTGCTCACGGAAGTGCACAAACTCGCGGTTCGCGACGCTTGGCATCTGTGGTGCAATGCTCGCGAAACCGCGGTGCCGTTTTATGCCAGGAACGGGTGGTGTGTTCAAGGACCACCTTTTGATATTCCGAGAATTGGAACCCATTTCGCAATGTCCTGGGAGCCTCGCGAGTGAAGCTGACCTTTCATCCTTTCGAAGTACACAAGAGTGTCCCGCTGGCGATCAGCCGTGGGACGCAATCGACCTCTCGAGGTTGGGAAGTCCGAATCCTGTACGATGGCATCGAGGGGTTGGGAGAATCCTCGGAATTCTCGATTCCCGGTCTCGAGCAATCGCCGGAAACGATTCAAGCCGGCTTGGATCGGGCTATCCCGTTGCTTCAAGGCATGACGCCATGGCAACGATTTGAAGTTGAGTCCTTGTTGCGCCGACTCGCGTTCCCATCGGCGGTGATCCATGGAATCGATCTGGCACTTCACGATTGGATGGGCAAGGCAACGCATCAGCCGTTATGGCGTCTTCTCGGACTGGCTTCTGGAGTCCATGTTGCCAATTCGGTCGTTGCCAATTCGGTCACGATCGGTATTTCTTCTCCCGAATCGGCCCAACAGCGGCTGGTTCGATGGCTCGAGATGGGGGTGATCCGAGCCGTGAAAATCAAAATGGGTTGCAAGGAAGGGATCGCCGATGATCAAGCCCGGTTCGAGGCGGTCAAGAAACTTCTTCCCGATTCGACACGTGTCGGAGTAGATGCCAATGGCGGCTGGTCCACTTCGGATGCGTTGATCATGTGTCGCTGGCTAGCCGAGCGAGGGGTTGATCACATTGAACAACCCACTGCACCGGGGGATTTTAATGCGATACGCAGCGTTCACTACGGGTCGCCGATTCCCATTCTCGTCGACGAGGCTTGTTTGACCAGCCGCGATATCCCACCCCTGGCGGGCGCGTGCAGCGGGATCAATATCAAGCTTTTGAAATGCGGCGGCATTTCTGAAGCAATGCGCATGATTGCCACGGCCCGGGCCCATGGGATGAAAGTCATGCTCGGATGCTATTCGCAAACCTCGCTAGGAAACTCAGCAGCAAATCAACTCGCCTCGCTCGTGGATTATGTCGATCTCGACAGCCACTTGAACCTAAAGAACGATCCCTACTCAGGTTGCCGATTTGAGGATGGATATTTGCACAATCGAGATCTTCCCGGATTAGGAGTCACCCATGCCTAGGCATCCTCAATACAACGCCCAAGACCGCCTCGCCATACTTTTGCATGACGGGATCTTGGGCAAACATGGGAAAACGGGGCTCGCGCTGATTCGATTCGCCCCCGAACGGGTTTCGGTGGTGATCGACCGACAAAATGCCAACGGTTCGCTCGCGGACTTGACCGGTATTCCCCTTCGACAAGATATCCCGATCGTCGAAAATGCTAGCGAGGCCTTGTACTATCAGCCCCAAACGTTGGCGATCGGGATCGCTCCTTTGGGTGGCCGATTGCCTCCGGAGTGGCATCAGGACATCAACCATGCACTGCGAGGAGGATTGAACCTCCTGAATGGATTGCACACTCGGCTCGCAGAAGATCCCAATCTTCAGAGTAGCCTGCAGAGCGGACGATGGATCTGGGATATTCGTCAGGAACCGCCGGGACTGGTTTCCGGCGATGGCTCCGCGCGATTGCTTAGTTGCAAACGAGTTTTGTTCGTAGGTACCGATATGTCGATCGGCAAAATGTCAGCCGCGATCGCCTTCCATCGGGCGGCTGTCTCCCAAGGAAAGCGATCGAAATTCATGGCGACCGGCCAGACGGGGATCATGCTCGAGGGTGACGGCATTCCCCTGGACGCGATCCGAGTCGACTTTGCCTCGGGGGCCGTGCAGCAGGAAGTGATCGCGTGCGGCAAGGATCGCGAAGTTGTATTCATCGAAGGGCAAGGCTCCTTGCTCAACCCTGCATCGACGGCGACGCTGCCTCTGATGCGCGGTTCACAACCGACCAAACTGGTTCTCTGCCATCGGGCCCAGATGCATCATCTCCGCGATTTTCGTTGGGTGCGGATTCCCCACCTCAGCCAGGTTGTGACCATGCTCGAGAGTGTTGCCAGCGCTGGAGGCGCCCTGGCCCCGGTTCGGGTGGGCTGCATCGTGCTCAATACTCATGGTTTGAGCGATTCCGAAGCCCGTTATGAAATTGATCGCGTCCGATCCGAAACGGGACTCCCGGCCGACGACGTGGTGAGATTCGGAGCCCAGGAACTGCTCGACGAGGTTCTGTAGCGGTCGGACCGACGCATCGAAAAAAGGGAGCGATAAAGCGCCCCGGTTTGGTGGAATTCCCGGCCAAGAAGTTGGCGTTTGCCAACGAATGGCTTAGCATGACAGACGCAACCTCGCATGCAGCACTTGCTTGGTTGACGATCGGCTACGGCACCACGGACCGCAACCTTCCCTTCGATGGACTGCTTATGAGAAACCCTTGTTCCATAATGATTGCCTGGTGGATCGGGTTTGTTGGGGTTTGCGGTTGGGCGGATCCGAATGCGATGGCTCAGGATCGACAGCCCGACGCACCGCGCCGCCAGGGAGCACTCCTCAAATTGCCCCTGCCTCTCTCGGCGGAATCCGAGATGCGCGTTTTGGCGTCGCTGGAATCGATCGCGTCGAATTCCAAGGGAGGTGAACGCCCGGGTGTTGTTCTAGCATTCACCTTTGCGGTTAGCAAAGAGGTTGCTGCGGATCCTGCAGGACGACTCGGCCGAGGGACCTCGTTCGAGCGAGCGCTCGCCGTTGCTCGATGGCTGAGCGGCACCAAAGGCAACCGCGTTCGCAGCGTTGCGTATCTTCCCGAGTCGATTGCCGGCCACGCAGTACTGATCGCACTGGCCTGCGAAGAGATCGCCATCCATCCCGCGGCTGAGATCGGCTTGGCAGGCATCGACGAGGCAGCGCAGGAAGCAACGATCTCGCAAGCGTACAAGGATGTTGCGGCGCGACGCGGGATGTTTCCACCGGCTGCGGTTCGTTCCATGCTGGATCCAACGGAGAGCTTGGTGAAACTGGAAATGGAGGGAGGAGGCGTGGAATACGCGACCTTGCCAGAGCTCGAACGGCGATTGCGCCCAGAAAAAGCGTGGTCGGAAACCCAGCTCGTCCCTTCCAATCAACGAGCGACATTCGCTGGGCAAGAGCTGAGGTCGTGGAGATGGGTCACGCACCTTGTTCCCGATCCGAGCCAACTGGGGACGATCCTGAAACTCGACTCCGATGTCCGGGAGCGACCAGCGTTTGCCGAGCCTCGCAAAGCCATGCGTTCCCATATCCGTGGCATTGTGAACGCTCGACAGGTTGACCGTACGATTCGCGCGATCGAAGATGCCATGGTCAACCAACAAGCAAACCTTCTTCTGATCGAGTTGGACACCCCCGGAGGGAATCTGTCCGAGAGCCTGCGGTTGGCTTTCTATCTCGGGAATGTCCCACCCGACAAAGCCGAGGTCGTTGTCTGGATCAAGGGGCAGGCACGCGGGGATGCTGCATTGATCGCCTTGGCTGCCGACACCGTGTACATGGCCCCGAACTCATCGCTCGGGAGCGCTGGAGAAGCCACCATCACTCCGGCCGAAATCGAACGCCGCAAAGAGAATCTGCTCGAGTTCGCAAAGCTGACCAGCCGCAATCCTGGAGACGTGGTCGGATGCTTGTGCCCTGACGTTCCCGTGTATGAGTTCCAGGCTGCGAACGGCCCGCGAACCCGAGCCCCGGAGAATTGGATCGAGGATAACGCAAAGATTCCTCTGTGGACCAAAGGCAAGGAACTGGATTACCGCGACGGGATCGATCCCGCCCGAGCGATCGAGATGGGACTGGCAAACGACCGGCTCCCTTCCCTGGTCGCGGTCGCGAACCAGTTTGGTTTGGAATCGCTTCCCGAGGAAAAGCAGACCAATACGACGGAACAAATCGTCGAGTGGATTGCTTCCCAACGATGGCTCGCCATGTTCCTGTTTTTCATCGGTGTGCTATGCCTGGTGTTCGAACTCAATGCGCCAGGGATCGGAGTCCCGGGTGCCATCGCCGTCGTCTGCTTTCTACTGTTCTTCTGGATGAACCTATTTCAAGGGACCGTCGAGTGGCTCGAGATTCTCTTGATCTTGGGTGGGGTTGGCTGCCTGGCTGTCGAAATTTTTCTACTTCCAGGGTTTGGAGTGTTTGGCGTGATCGGTCTGATCATGTTGGCGGTGGGGTTGATGTTGGCGGGACAGACCTACGTCTTCCCGACCAATCCGTATCAAACCCAACGCATGATCCATGGCTTCGGCCAACTCGGGTTCGCCTTCTTTGCAGTGATCGGACTTCTGATCGTCTTTCGAAAGCAATTGGCGAGGACACCGATGTTCCGCTGGTTCGCGCTGCAACCGCCAACATCGGACCGTTTTCTCGTCAAGATGGAGGAACTCGACGAAGAGCGTCGATCGCTGCTGGGGAGTTACGGCGCCACGATCACCCGGTGCAACCCGTTCGGCAAAGCCCGCGTCGGCGATCAAATAGTCGATGTGGTCACCGAACATGCCTGGATCGACGAAGACTCCCCGATCGAAATTGTCGCAATCAAAGAGAACCATCTCGTGATCCGTTGCCGAAGCATTTGACCCCTAATTTTTAAGGAGCGCGCGAGCATGGAAGCGCGATGGAAACAATGCGTCGTTGCCCTGTTCTCGTTCGTTTCAAGCCTTGGGACCGCGGGAGCACAGCAAGATGAGATATCGAATGAGAATCAAGTAAGTTCGGAGGATCTTTTGTCGAATTGGAACCTGGCTCTCCCAACGCTGGGAGGCAAGCAGCTCTGGACGGATCATCGCTACTGGAACGGTTGGCGGATCCAGTACAACAACACGTTTGGTCATTGGCGATTGCTCGACCCCAAAGCGATTCGCCGCGCCTGGGGTAGCAAACAGGCAGTGCTTGAGGAACTGGAGCGAGCCCAACAAGCGGGCGACAGTTCCGTGGCCCCTCCCACGGAAGTCGTCGTCCTGCTTCACGGACTGATGCGATCCTCTGCCTGCATGAAACCACTGGCTACCGAAATCAGGAACCGCAGGTCCCCATCTCCGGAAATCATCTACTTCAACTACGCCAGCAGTCGCGATTCGGTCGCAGCCCATGCAACCGCGTTTCGCGAATTGATGGAGCACCTGCCCGGGAACCCGCGATGGAAAGCGGCTGGTCACAGCCTTGGAAACATCGTCCTTCGAGTCGCTATCGCCCAGTGGCAATCCGAGGGGGATCCGAAAGGTTGCTTGGAGCGATTGGATCGCGTGGTCATGCTCGGTCCGCCCAACCAAGGTTCCTCCTTTGCGCGCAAGTTGTCTCAGCTTGGGCTCTTTGAAACCGTGACCGGAACATCGGGGATGCAATTGGGGCCTCGCTGGAGCGAATTCCAAGCTCACCTCGGAGTTCCCCCATGTCCATTCGCCATCATCGCGGGCGATATCTCCAAACACCCCATCGGGAACCCATGGCTCGCTGGTCCCAGTGATGGAATCGTCACCGTGGAAGAAACCAAGCTCGAGGCGATGTCGGAATTCATCGTCCATCCTGTGGTACATGCATTTTTGATGCAGGACAATCGATGCGTTCAGGACGCGATCGATTTTCTCTATTGAGCCATCGGAGTATGCGATGCGAGCAGACTGGGCCCTACACCCCTTGGATCGATCCGTTGGCATCGATATCGATACGGAGTGCGGCGGGTTGAGACGGCAGACCTGGCATGGTCATGATGTCGCCTGCCAGGACGTAGACGAAACCCGCGCCAGCCGCAACGCGTGCCTCCTGGATCGGAACGCTAAAGCCTTTCGGCCGCCCCAGACGATGCGGATCGTGGGATAACGAATACTGCGTCTTGGCAAAACAGATCGGCAAGTGGCCATAGCCCAGTTGCTTGAATCGCTGTAGCTGCCGTGCAGCAAGCGGCGACAATTCGATGCCATCGGCCCCGTAGACTCGGCGAGCCACGGTGTCGAGCTTTTCTTCGAGCGAAGCTGACAGGGGATACAGCGGAATTGCGGTGCCCGGAGACTCGCACGCCTGGACCACCGCTTCGGCCAACTCGCGGCTTCCCTCGCCCCCTTGTGCAAAGGCGTGAGTGACCGCCACCTGCGAGGCCCCTTTTTCGATCGCCAGTTGCTTGAGGAGGGCGATCTCTGCATCCGTATCTGATGGATGCCGATTGATGGCAACCACGGCTGGGATGCCGAACGTTCGAACGATGTCCAAATGCGCTTCCAGGTTGATGATTCCCGCTTGCAGCGCGTCGAAATCCTCTCGCAATAATTCGGAGGGCAGCGATTTTCCCGGCCGTACATCGAATCGTCCACTGTGGTATTTGATCCCGCGCACGGTGCAGACGATCACTTCCACTCCTGGTGAAAAGCCGCGATCTCGGCATTTGATATGGATCAATTTCTCCGCTCCGAGATCGGAGCCAAATCCACTTTCCGTGACGACGTAATCGGCCAAACGCAGCGCGATGCGATCTGCGAGGATGGAACTGTTCCCGTGGGCAATATTCGCGAACGGGCCCGCATGAACAATGGCCGGTGTTCCCTCGCATGTTTGGACGAGGTTTGGGCGGATCGCCTCCTTCAGCAACGCAGTCATCGCTCCTGCGCCACCGAGTTCGTCGACGCGGATTGGATCCCCTTGCGGTGTTGATCCGACGAGGATCGCACCGATGCGTTGGCGAAGATCGACCAAGTCTTCGGACAGGGCCAGGATCGCCATGACCTCCGACGCGGCGGTCAAATCGAAGCCCGTCTCGCGCAGCGGAGCTTGGGGATGCCCCCCCAGACCGCTCACGATTTGGGAGAGCCCCTTGTCGCACATGTCGATGCACCGTCGCCAAGAAAGCGTGGTTGGATCGATCGATGGCTCTCGCGCTCGACGCGTGTGATTGTCGATCAAGGCAGCCAACAAATTGTTTGCCGATGCCACCGCATGCAAGTCACCCGTGAAGTGAAGGTTGATTTCAGTCAAAGGAACCAAAGTGGCTTGGCCTCCTCCAGCCCCTCCCCCTTTGATGCCGAAAACGGGAGCCAGCGAGGGCTCCCTCAAGGTGCAGATAGCTCGTTTGCCTAGCTTGCACAAACCCATGGCCAAGCCGATCGTCACGACGGTTTTGCCTTCACCGAAAGGGGTGGGGTTGATCGCAGTAACGCCGATATAGCGCCCAGCAGGACGATCCCGAAGGCGCGTGGCCAATCCCTCAGAGAATTTTCCGACGAGCCAACCTCGAGGCTCGACATCTTCGTTAGTCAGTCCCAACGACGAAGCCAATTCAAAGATATTCATGGTAGGTTGGTTTGCAGCAACGCTTTCTCTCGTCCTACGTCCTACGGAGCGTCAAGCGAACTCACATGCATCATCGTACTCGATGACAAGCCAACTGGAATCGCAGGTTTCGAAGTTGCGATCTTGGTGGTTTTTAGAGCTCGTGAGACGCTGATTCACTTGGGTTTTTCATAACCCGACGCGTCAGCGAAGGACGCATGAGGGAAGACCGCAACAGCGTCGCCATTCCATCCCGCACGTACGTTTCGGGTGGAGATCAATCCTTGGCGGCCAGGAGAGAGTCGTCGTCCCGTTGCCGATCGAGGGATCGCAAAACTGATTTCCATCGAAAAGCATCGGAGCGAGCTGCAAGGGTTCGCGATTCGTCAGCGAAAAGCGACGCGCGATCCCGCTGTCCATCGAGCTTCAGCAGAACCGCCAGAAGAAGCATTTCGCGGCCCGATCGGTCCGGTTGCTCAAGTGCTCGCTTCGCGAGTTGATCGAGAATCGCCGTCAAGTCGACATCTGAGGCTCGCAGGTAGGCGGTGAGCGATGCTCCACGAAACTCCTCGGGGGAGAACCCATTCCCAGCCTGCGCGGCTTTGGCAAACAAATCCATCACGCGATCCAATCGAGGGACATCGATCGCATCTCGATTGGCGACCAATTCGATCAAAGCTTGGCGGATCAGTACGCGATGGCTCAAGGGTGTGGAGATCTTTTCCATGCGTTCGAGCGACTGTTGAGCCAATTCAATCTCGCCTCGCTGGACCATCTCGTCGATCAATCCGATGGCGGACTCAGTCCAAATCGGCGAGTAGGTGGTAAGAGGTGGATCAAAGGCTTGCTGTTTCACGCGGGAGCTCGCCGGCACCCTGCTTTGAACAACAGGCTGCACCGAAGTTGCAAGCCGATTATTGCGGGAAGCGATGGAATTGGCACGGGATACGGACCACGTGCTGATGGATGTGTAGGGGAAAGGGTCGTAGTAGACCGGTGTGTAGACAACCGGGCGATAGCAAACGGGTGCTACAACGATCGGCGCGCAACTTGAGTACGAATAGCTTGGCCAGCACCAACCCTGAATGGGATAATAGACCCGATGGAAGGAATGCCCCCAAATCCCTACGTTGAAATAAGGGTAGCTAAATGGACTCGGATAACAAACTCGTCCCAAAGCCAGAGGGGGCGGGCAAACCGAGCGGAGGTGGCAATGCGATCGAACCGCGAATTGACCGAGGGCTACATTGACCGATGACAGGGTCCACGACGCTAAGAGCAACGTGACGACACGGACAAGAGTGATTCCCATTTCCTGGTCTCCTTACAGCCAACGCCTGCCTGAACAAACGAGGCGTTTTCAGCCTCGCATTCGATTATAGGGCATTCGCGTCATCGGAGCGAGCAATTGGGGGTTTTTCTAGCTGCGACCTTAGAAACCGCCACCGAATCCACCACCCCCACCTCCAAATCCACCACCACCACCTCCTCCTCCAAATCCACCACCTGCTCCACCTCCAGCTCCTTGGTTACCACCCGCACCGGTAACGATGTTGAAGGTGTCCACGGCGAGGATGTCGGTGAAGTTTGGAGCGGCGCTCACTCGCACATAGCGGCGATCTCCAGAAATCACGGCATTCGCGAAAAAATTGGTTCCAACGGGAATGAATGTGGTGATTGGACGATAACCAACAGCACCGCGGAAAAACGGAGGGAGACGTCCGGGAATCCATGGACCCGGTGAATTCGCTCCTGACGAAAAACTCTGCAATCGTCGTTGGAATTCATACTCTGCGGCGATTTGGGGATCGACATCTCCGTTGTTCATTTGAGCCAAGACTGCATTGCTCGCAAATGATTTCTCAGCAGTAACCTTCGCGCGCTGTGCTTCCACAAACGGTTCGGTGCGACGGCCATTTTTCACCTCAGTGATCATCAATGCATCCCGTTCGATAGGGATCTGTTGCTCGACGTATCGCTGATGTTCGGTGCCGTAGTCGGTTACCATTTGAACTGTCACCTTGCCACCGACGACATCTCCCCAGATTTTTCGGATTGCGATTCGGTACTGGCCTGCGTATCCGCGGGCACATGCATAGGTTTCGGAATAACCGCCTTTGCTCGCTTTATCCATCGAAGAACTATCGCCTAGCAGCAGGCCACCGGAGATCGTGGCGGGATTGGTAACGTCGCAAATGGTACCGGTCGGTTCTTCGACGGCGATGTCGATATCGGCATTGCCAGTCCAAGAAACTCGAACCACGATGTCTCGTCCTTGAGCCTGTTTGAGGGCTTGCTCCAAAGCATACGCTTCCATGGTTCGTTTCTCATTTTTGAGGCGAATGTATGCAGCTTTGGCAGCCAGGATCGCTTTTTCGATGAGTGGCATTTGATCATCGGTCCACGCCCGGCTGAGAATGCCCGTTGCCGCCCAGACAACCGCTTGACGGTCTTCCAACTCCAGGGCGAGATTCAAACCTGCCTCGAGGGGTAAGCGTTCCATGGGACTCGCTCGATGGGCGTCGCGGTAGATCGCCAAGGCCTCTTGCTTCATTCCTTGGGTTTCCAAATAGCGCGCGATCTTGATCGCGGCCGTCACATCGGCGCCGAAGTCGACGCTCGACATCAGCACGCGTTGTATTTCTTCTGAGGGGTACTCTGCTCCTTGCATCGCGATGCTTAAGGCTTCGTACATCCACGGCGCTGGGAGGGACTCGCGGACAACATCGCTGAGGTGGACTACGATCGACTGGAAGTGGGCCTTGCAGGCGGCGTCTTCTTTGGCGTCAGCGGCCTTTTTGGCCACGTCCATGGTTGCCTTTACCCAGCGTGCCAATGCGGCTTCCGCGTCAGCTCGCGCGTCCCCCTCGCTGTTCACTAGAGTTTCGACGATCGCTTTGGGATCCAATTTCTCAGCCCTTGCTTGAGGAGCAGCCTTGGGTTGGGAGCCTTCTTTCTTTGGATCGTCGGCAACGGCCATCATGCCACCCATGCCTCCCATGCCTCCGCCCATACCTCCCATGCCACCCATGCCACCCATGCCACCCATGCCGCCTCCCATGCCGCCCATGCCGCCTCCCATACCACCCATGCCGCCTCCCATGCCGCCTCCCATGCCACCCATCATGCCACCCATGCCGCACATGCCACCGAAATTCATAATGGGCACCACCAAGTCACCTACCGGGTACACGCGTACGACGTTGGACGACCCCTTCTTGTTGGTGATCTTCATCACTTCGTCTTGGATCACGTAGGTCAACCCCATCGGCTCGAGAATCAGCTTCAAGGCGGAACGGAGAGAAATCTCGGGGACTTCCAGCGTCACGGGTTCTTCGGGGGTCAACGTCTCGTCTTCCAGCCCTTTGGTGTCGATGACGATCGGAATCCCGTACTGGTCGGACAGGAACTTCATGACACTGCTCAGCGGTTGGTTGTTGAACTGCATCTCGCCTCGTTCTCGAAGCGCGCGGAAGATCTTTCGCTCCGTTTCGTTGCCACCGGACAAGTCAATGGTCCCGTACCTCTCCAGCCGACGTGCACTCAAGGCTTGCCAAACATCTGCAGGCGGATATCGAATTGGCGGCTCATCGACAAAGGGGACGCAAGCCAACTCGCAGAGATACAAGCTATCCACAAAACCACGATTTCGCTGGTTGACTGCATCGGTGATCAAGCGATAGTTCGCGAGGCTGTTGGATTCGGTATTGACGACCGTGTCGATCACGGAATCGGGATCCAATTGATGAACCTCAGGAGCGATTTCATTGTTCGCCGCCGAGTAGAGTTGCTGATCCATCAGCGAGTTGAATCGTTCCACCAATTGCTGAATCGTTGCCTCACGACGATCGCGATCCGCCAGCAGTCTCCGGGCCGCCGAAGCGCTCGATTGCACGGCTTCCGACCGGGCAACTCGTTCTCTGGCTTCTGATTCGGCGCGTGCCGCTGCTTGGATACCTGCCGTCAGCCTTCCCTCCAATTGGACACGGCTCGATGGGTCCAATTCAGGAGAACGTCGTACCTGATCCAGAACCCCTTTTAATGCGACCTTGGAAGCCAAAGGATCGCCGGAGGTACGGGCTCGGCTGAGTTCTGCCATGACCTGTCGTTCGAGCGCTTGGGCCGATACGCGACGCATCTCGGCATCGCGGGCCAGCAGATCGCCAGCCGTAGCCAGTTCGCTGTAAGGATCAAACGATGGGGGAGCATTTCTCGCCGGAACAGACTTCATTTCGACACGATCATTTGGTGCGATGATCCCTTCCTGTCCCACATCCACGGGCGCATCGGCAACGGGAGCATCCGAGGCAGGCTCATCCCCAAACGGGTCGCTACCGGCGGCGGGTGGTTCATCGGCGGGTGGTTGTCGGAACATGACGAACTTCGCGATCTTCGGCATAGCTCCCCGCTCTTGGGTCGGCTTTTGAGCATCGGCAGCAGGTTCCTCGGTCGAGGTTTCGCCTTCTCGGGCCAACGCCTCAGCGGCTTCGAGCAGCGACAGCGCTGCCAGGTTGTTGGGTGACCGCCGCAAGGCTTCTTCCGCAATCGTCGCGGCCGCCTTGTAGTCTCCAATGTGCAATGCGAACTTCGCTTCTTTGATCAAGTGATCCGAGGAATGCATCAGGCTCTCCCCGAGTTCACGCAACGCGTCCGAACCGGCGGTTGGCAGGAGCAACCCACCGTTGGCGGTCGATTTCGAAACCAAAATGCCCAGGAAAGCCAAGTCCGGATTGCTCCCCTCGCTTTGCAACTTCCATTCCAACGTCTTTGCTTCACCGGATACCGTCCCGTCGAGCTGCAATGAGCCTTGAATCGACGGGGCGCTCAGAGAGCCGATCAGAATCGTATCCCGATCCCACCGCAAAGGAGGAACTCGCTCCGGGTACCGGGATGCAATCCCAGCCGGCCAACGAGATTGGTTCGGCCAAAACACGGGTCGCATTGCAACCATGGACAACTCCGTACCCATTTGCTGGGTCGTGAGCCCCTGAATCTGTTGCCGGACAAAGACGCGACCTCCGGTGTGGTTGGCAAGAGTCGACAGGAACTCACAGTCGGTTCGAGGACCGATCGCCATCGAATGGACAACACATCGACCCTCAACCAACTCCGATACCAGGTCGGCGAACTCCTGGGTATTCATCAAATTGCTCAAGTGGACACCGTCGCCGATGTAAATCAAATTGCGATCGCCTGAATCCGGTAAGGAGGACGCTGCAGCACGCAACGCCGCTGCGATGTCGGATGTCCCCAAGGGAAGACGACGCTCCAACTGCTCGAAACCGTTCGCTGTTCGCGACGCGCTCGGATCGCCAGCAGCAAGCAGTTGGGCTGGCTTCAAATCGCAAGCGAACAACGACACCTTCGCCGTGTCGGGCAATGCCTCCACAATTCCCCGCGCGATCTCAATCGACTCGCGCCGGAAATCTCCGTTTTGAGACGCTGACGTATCGACGATGATTGCGAGGTTCGGAGCCTTCGATTCAGCCAAGACGCCATCGGGCACAATGCTCAACGCAAATAAAGACTTGCCCGAGTCGTCGTAAGTCGCAAGACGACTTGTTTGAGCCGAGGTTGACTCCCAAGCATGGCTTGCAGACACCAACAAGCCGAGGGCAAAACCGGCAACAAGGGAACGGCTTAACGCGTTTCCTGCTCGCATCACACATTGAATCCGCATAGCGAATCGCTCCGATAGGGCTCGAAGAATCTCTGTCAGGGTCATCAGGTCGAGGACATGGCAGGTTAACCCGCCGTGTCCAAACACATACCACTAATCCTATTTCTCCACCATTTTCGTTGCCATCAAAAAACAGGCAAATGGCAGAGAAAACTAACGGTTCGATCCCATCGCTGCGGGGGACGGCCCAGCATTCCCTGGAAGTCACCCCACAAAACCGAAGAACATCGACCAACGACCATACTGGAGCAAAAACCGGGCCAATTGCACCGCAGCCTGGAAATCAGTCCGTCTTTCCCAATACTGCCGCAAAACGGTGCAGTTCGCAGGCCGAGACTCCTCTCGGGCGGGCTTTCCGCCATCGAATCGACCATGCATTTTCGAACATCCACGTGGGGCAAAGGTGGCAATTTCAAACACCCTCATCCCAGGAAGACTGGGGGAGAGAGGTCGGCAAAGTCCGCAAAAGCCGCAGATTCTCCTTATCCCGCACGGTTTTTCCGACCGATCAAACCGAAACCGGCGCGCTTCCTGTTCCATTCCTGCGCCGGTCCCGATGGATCAAGGAGCGACGGATGGCACCCCACAGACATTACTCGAGCGAAACATCGCTCGCATTTCTCCTCGCAGCGATCTTTCTCCCCGCAGTCGCGATTGGTCAAGACGTCGATAGGTACGTTAAACCGCCCACTCCGTCGCGCACCCTCGACGAAACCTCGCCCCGCGATGCCAAGGGCCTTGGCGGATTTTTCATGCCCTTGAAGTCGTTCTCGAATCCGTTTAGCAGCAAGGGGCGCACGTCGGAGGATTCCTCCGATGCTCAACCTGGACGGTCCGAAAAACCATACCGCGAGCCATTCGCTGGTACCGACCGGACCCAGCGCACCAATCCAGAATTCGCACCCCCCTCAGATCAACAGGCCGACCTCAAGAATCTGCCCGCCGTCGAATCCAACCCACGACCCCAACCATCCGCAGCCAAATCGAAAGAGCCTATCACTTTCATCCCAGGCAAAGATCCCACCGCAGGTCTCGACCCCGCCGCCCAAAACGAAGCCAACAAAAGCTACGCAGCAAACCCCAAGTCCGAAAACCTGGATCCGATTGGAACCTCCCGGCGAAGCAAAAGCTCCGCGCCCCTCAAGCGGTCTTCCAAGACCCCAAAGGAAGACGCTGCGAAGACATCCGAGAAGACAACCGAATCAAACGATTCGACCGAACCAAAACCCATCAGCGATTCCAAGGCTAGCCCCAAGCCCCAGACGGAAACACCCATCGTCACATCCTCCGCAAAACCAGTCACCAAAAAACAGGATTCGGTCCGCGCCCAACTTGCCAACAACAACTCAACGGCTCCGGGGGCCAAAAACTCGCCGGAATCGAAAGTCCGACTCAATCTGCACACTCCTGGGGTCAGCATCAACATGATCGGCCCCGATTCGATCTTGGTCGGCAAGTCGGTTCCCTATGTCCTCATCGCAGCAAATGAAAGCAACGAACCAGTTCGCGGCCTTGCCGTTCGTATTGTGGTTCCTGCGAATGTTGCCATCGAAGAATCGTCTGCAAGCGACGGAGTCACGCAATCGATCTCGGAGGATCATGGAAGCGGGGTGGTGTGGGAATTGAAGGAATTGCCGGCGAAAACAAAGCAATCGCTCAAAATTGCCGTCCGCACTGAAAAGCCAGAACACTTCGCCGCGCGACTCGACTGGAAAATTGAAAATCCTGCCGTCCTTGTCCCGTTGCGTGTCCAGCAACCGCAACTGATCCTCGCCCTGGAAGGTGCCTCCGAAGCCAACCTCGGAAAACCACAGACATACCGCCTGCGTGTACGCAACCCCGGCAACGCAACCGCCGAAGGGATTCGAATCGGACTTCAAGCCGATCATGAAGCAAGCCACGAGGAAGTCCTCGGAGATCTGCCTCCCGGTACCGAACGTATCGTCGAAGTCGAATTGACCTTCGAACGCGCAGGCAAAACTTCGATCGTCGCTAACGCTGTCAGCGTTGGGTCGAATTTAGAAGTGTCCCGGAGTATCGATGTCGATGTGCGGCAATCGCAACTGCACGCTGCTTGGGAAGGCCCGGCGGATTTCTACCAAGGGAACACTGCGGACTATACCCTGACATTGGAAAACCGCGGGGGGATCGATGCCCTCGGGAACAAATGCCGCGTTACCCTGCCGATCGGCGCGGAGCTTGCAAAACTCCCCAAGGGTATCTCTCGCACCAAAAACCAGCTTCACTGGGAACTGCCTCGACTCGCTATCGGTGAAAAAATCGATTGGAATTTCCAAGTCGTCATGAACGGGCCAGGAGAAAATCTCTTCACGTTCGAAGCGGATTCCTCCACGGGCGAAGGAACCCAAGCAACACTCCAAACCCGCGTCGATGCAGTGGCTGACCTTGCTCTGTCCGTCAACGATCCGATCTCACCGGCCCCGATCGGAAAACCGGTCGTCTACGAAATGATCATCACCAACCGGGGCAAAAAGACCGCCGAGGACGTCTTCGTCATCGCTCAGTTCTCCGACGGGATCGAACCAACGCGCGTCGACGGACACGCCGGAAAACTCGTCCCGGGACAAGTCCTCTTCGACCCCATTCCGAAAATCGAACCCGGCGAGCAGCGCACCCTCACCATCACGGCGGAAGCATCCAAGTCGGGGAACCATCGATTCCGCGCCTCGGTCCGTTGCCAAGGAAGCGAAGACGATCTGCTCAAAGAGGAATCAACCCGGTTCACCGCTGCAGGCAATGCGGCGACCATTTCGAAATGAGGGGCGAACTCAGGAAATACCGTGGGTTCCCCTTGACGCGATCGCTCCCAAGCCTATCCTTACAGTTGTTCATTCAATTGAATGATTGATTTATTGAGCGATAGATTGTTGCTTGGCGAGAAGTGCATGGCTCACGATACGGACGCGGAATGCTACGGGGATGAACACGGCGGGGTATCGCAACCCCTTGCGGTTCCGGGTCCGGATGCTTGTGCCAGGACGGCCGCCATCTTTCGCGCTCTGGGGGACGAACGACGGCTGTGCCTTCTGGTTCTGCTGGCGCACCGAGAAATGTGTGTCTCGGAGTTAACCGAGCGACTGAGGGACAATTTGCCGGCGATTTCCCAGCGTCTCAAACTGCTCCGCTCCGAGCGGATCGTGGTTGCGAGACGGAATGGAAAGCATGTTTTTTACTCGCTGGCTGACGATCACATCGCTCAGTTGATCGCCAACGGTCTTGCCCATGGCTCGGAAAAGACCGGGTGACTGATTCCCGAATTCATGAACTTACGAAAACCGCAGAAACTTTTAGGAGACCAGCAATGTCGCAAAAACACGAACATCATGAACATATTCATGGATCCCAATGCGGGCACACCGCGATTGAACACGATGGCCATATCGACTACCTGCACGACGGCCATCTGCATCATCAGACCCCCGATGGGGGTGTCGAAGAGCATGCCCTCGGGGTGACAGGGGTGAATCCGGATACATGCACTGGGGGGCATGCATGCGCCGGGCACGAAAAAGACCATGTGCATGGGCCGGGATGTGGACATCCTGCGGTCCCTCACGGAGACCACGTCGATTATCTCGTCGATGGACACCTTCACCACCCGCATCAAGGCCATTGCGACAACCATGGCCGGGTTCATGTCGTTGGGAAAAACTGACGATCCCTTAACCTCGGCCGTTCCCTTTGGCCCACAACTTTCGCGGGAAATTTTAACAATCTGGGGTCTACGGCGTCGACTTGTGTGACCCCGCAGGGATAATAAGGCGATGAAAGGGTATCAACTGTTTTTTTAATTCTTCATGAGTTTTAAGAAAAACATTTGGTGCAGGATGACTTTTCTACACGTCGCAACGAGGTGATCTTAAAGTGCCCGACGCATGTCCTTTGCTCGCGGCAGATATAAGAACTTTTATTTTTTCTGCATATGCTTTTTTTCTGATCTTAACTGCTGGAGTTTGGCAATGACGCTTCCCCTGGATCATCATCTATCTTTCGTCAAGAGCCGACAAACCCTTGGTGCTCGAAGCTTGCGAGGCTTCACACTGGTTGAACTTTTGGTGGTCATTGCCATCATCGGCGTCTTGGTTGGTTTGTTGTTGCCGGCGGTTCAAGCGGCTCGCGAAGCTGCCAGGCGAACCGAATGCCAAAATCGAATGCGACAAATCATCTTGGCTGCTCACAATTACGAGTCAACCAGCAATCGATTTCCGGGCTATGCAGGGGAACATGCCCCTCTGGCTGTTGATGTTATTGGCACTCCCAGCGCGAACGGACATGGTGTGCCATGGATGGTTCAGGTCATGCCATTCCTGGAACAACGACAGTTGGGAATGAGCTTGATCAAAATCTGTGAGCTCTATCCAGGCGCAACGCCTATCCCGACGTCTGAATACGCACAAATCGAATCGGCGGTTTCGGTATTCAATTGCCCCAGCCGGCGGGACGCCAAAGCGTATCCACTTGTCGAGCCATTCCTCGAAAAGTTTGGACCTCTAGGAGCTCGCACCGACTACGCGATGTCTGGCGGTTCAGCAGTTCAGCCGGATCCCAACAGCGCGGTGATTCGTCTTGAAAAAGCAGGCGTGTGGACTTTTGGCAACAAAGTTGGGATGCGAGGGATTACCGATGGAGCGAGTACGACCTTGTTCCTCGGTGAGAAGGCGATGAGCACGCTTCGATTCAAAACCGGGACCGACTACGGCGACCGAGCACCCATTGCTGGTTTCCCACAATATCCCGGAGTGGCCAATTCGTATGTCCGCTTCGTGGGTGGTCGCAACAATCACATCGACCTCGCCGACAGTTGCACATCCTGCCATGAGTTCGGCAGTTCGCACTCTGCCGGCTGGAATGGCGCGATGGCGGACGGATCCCTCCGCACCTTCAGCTTCAATGCGGATATGGTGACCATGAGAGCACTGGCTTCGATCGCAGGTTCGGAGATCGTCGAAGCGGACAAATAAGCCTCTCCTGATAACGCGTTGCTCTTTTCCCCGGCTAACTTGGCCAAGCGGGCGAGTGATCGATCATCGGGCAATGCGATCCGCGAGCCAAAGCTTTGAAAACGCGGCAAGCGCTTCTTCGTTTGGAAGAGGCGACGTGGCCAAATGATGCCTCGCCAGACGCGCAGCGCTTTCTCGGTATTCCTCGGCTGGCTGATTGACAATCACCGTGACTGCAAAGCCTCGACGCCTCAACATGGCCAACGCCAACGCGCCCTCATCGTCGACTTGCTGCACGATCGCTAATAAGGACAACATCCTCGGCAAACGACTCTCGGTTTCCGAAACAAGTTGCGGCAGGGGCAATCCATCGGTCCGTTCCAGTCGGGCGAGCAATCGGTGGAGGTCTGCGAAGTGCTCGGGACCGCGATTGGCCTGCATCACCACTGGCCGCAATCGTTCGCTCTTAGCGCGCATGTCGATGTTCTTTACCGCCTCCTGGTGATCGGTATAGGTTGTTTGTGCAACAGCCGCCCGAACCCGATCGGCCGCATCGCGTCCGTTGCTGACCAAACCGAACGGTTGCCCCAGTGTGTAGAGCAGGTGCGCGATCGACGCAGCGGCCGTTACCGCCAGGTCCGAGCGAACCGGTTCATGGTGCTGAGGATTGGAGGCTTCATGCAAATCGACCAGCAGCATGGCTCCTTGCAAACAGGTCGGCTGAAAAATTCGAGTGTGCAATACCCCGGTTCGCGCGGTAGCTTTCCAGTGGACACGATTGATTGGGTCTCCCGCTTGATACTGTCGAATCCCAGCCATGAGTGTTGGATCTTCCATGCCCCGATCCTCGACTCGCATCTCCCCCATGGGACGGCGACTGGCGATCTCGAGGCCCTCCATCGCCACGATTCGCGGCAGCACGGAGATGTATTGCGGCTGATTGACAACGCGATAACTGCGATGCAACCCGAGCAGATCGCCGGTCTCGAGAATGGTCGGCCCAATTTGAAAATACCCTCGCCGCTTGCTTCGGAGGGTGTAGGTAAAAAGTCTATTTTGTCGGGAGGCAAGCGATTGCAAACGAACCGTTTTGCCGACAATTTCGAGAGCCTGTGGAGGAGCGTGGATCGCGACGCGGGGCAACCGATCCTCGAGGATCATCCACGGAATCCAATAGTTGCTTTGGTTCTTGATCTGCAGCCCAATCGTCAGCGATTCCCCGACTGGAATTTCCGAGAGTTGCTGATGGCGTTCCACCGCGACGGCTTCCGCCCACCGCTTGGATAGGAATCTAGAGATTTCGATGACGATCAGAAACGTACTCGCGCCGAGCGAGAACAAGCTTGTCCCGGTCAGCATCCCCAAGATCAACAGTACCGCGACGATCGGGATAATTGCCATCGGTCACCGCGCTGGTTCTTCCAGTGTCGGCACCGAGATTTCAGCGACGATCGCGTCGAGGATCTGCTCGGCGGTTTGCCGCCGCAGGCGACTTTCCGGTCTCAGGATCAACCGATGGGCCAAAACCGGTCCGACGATCCGTTTGACATCATCGGGCTGGGCGAAGGCGCGGCCTCGGATTGCGGCCATGGCCTGCGACGCGCGAAACAACGCGATGGTCGCCCTCGGGCCGCCCCCCAGCGCCAATTCGGAATGCCCGCGAGTCTCATGCACGATCTGAAGGATGTACTGTCGCACTTTGGGATCGACATACACGCGCTGAACATGCTCCTGGGCGTTGAGCATGTCCTGCATGGTCACGACCGAGGAGAGCCGTTGAATCGGGTGCTCGGTTTCCAGGAGCTGGATCATTCGCAGTTCCTCCTCCATCGAAGGATAACCGAGGGAGAATTTCATGAAGAAACGATCGAGCTGGGCCTCGGGCAAGGGGAATGTGCCCTCGTGGTCGATCGGATTTTGGGTCGCGATCACAAGAAAGGGTGGGGCGAGTACATGCGTGGTGCCATCGACCGTGACACTCGCCTCGGCCATCGCCTCCAGGAGCGCCGCTTGCGCTCGAGGTGTTGTCCGATTGATTTCATCCGCCAGAAGAATATTGGCGAAAACTGGGCCAGGTCGAAATTCAAATTCGCTGGTCTTTTGGTTGAAGATCGAGGTGCCCGTGATGTCACCGGGCAACAGATCGGGGGTGCACTGAATCCGCTTGAATCGGCCGCCGACGCTCGCTGCCAACGCTCGCGCCAGCATCGTCTTGGCAACCCCGGGCACATCCTCGAGCAGGATGTGTCCACCGGAGAACCAGGAGACCAGGGACAGCACCAACTGCTTGCGTTTGCCGACGATGCAGCTTTCGACGTTGGTGATGATCTTCTTTGACGTTTCGTAGACGACCGTGGTCATGGCAGTCGATTGAGCAGCGCGTATGTCCCGCTCTTGCCAGCCACTGCGATGTCGACCCGTCCATCCCCATCCAGATCCCCGGTCGCGATCTGCAAACCAATCCCGACATGTCCTCGCTCGATGGTGGATTTGGTGAATTTGCCATCGACGTAGGAATACGCATTGATCTCCGGCATATCCTGGCCACCGGGATCGCCGCCGTTGTGCGCGTAGTAGCGTTTGCCCGTGATCAACTCGGCGCGGCCATCCCCATCGAGGTCAGCCATCGCCAACGCATGGGGTTGCGAAAACGATTTGTCGATCACTTTTTCCTCGTATTGGATAGCTCCGTCAGGAGCGAGTCCGGTTTGGCGCCACCAATAGAGCCCATAGTTATGCCCCTGACCGACGAGGATGTCGTTCTTGCCGTCTCGATCGAGGTCCACCACCAACATGGGAATACTCCCCTGAATATTCCAGTTGGAATGAAACACCCAATCGGTCTCCCAGCACCGCTCCGGTTGTTCGTACCAACCGTGGCCGCACAAAATATCGGGCCGACCGTCTCCGTTGATGTCTCCAACGCCCATCCCGTGTTGGTTTCCAGCCTTACCGATCACATGCTTTTTGAGTTCGTACGATGCTCCCTTTCCATCGCGATTGCCGTTGTCGACCAGTCGCCAGACGGTCATCGGGTTCTTCGGGTTCCAGCTGTTGACGACCCAGTCTAAAATTCCATCGCGGTCGACATCGGCCATCAACTGCGCTTCATTCTCCGTAGCCTGCGTGTCCACCCAAACGTGCTTGGGCCAAGTATGGCCAAGCCGCAATCCTTCCGGGCCTGGGTTTTCGTACCAAGCCAACTCGGTCGGGATGAACGAGCCCGCAATGACGTCGAGCCTCCCATCCCGATTGACGTCGAGGAGGAAATCGCCGTTGCTTTGGACGTAACCGTTCCAATCCTCGATGACGCGAAGCGGCCGCGGGGTGAAGTGAGGGCTCGGATACCAGGATCGGCCTGCCACGATATCGAGTGACCCATTTCCATCCATGTCGCCGATGGCGCACCCTTCGTTGGCGTCGAGGGCCAGTGGTTCGATTTGCCACCGAATCGATAGGGGTTTTTCCGGGCTCGACGGATCATCTCCCCGAATGGTGGGTTGGAAGCAGACCAGGCTGATCGCTGCAAGGTATACCGACCGAAACCGACGGGGCAGGAACGAGTATTCTCGAAACATCATGGGTAGCCTTTTCTCTCGTGAGGTTAGTTTTTCGGAAGGGTATTGGTTTTTGCCAGCCACGCTGCGATGGCTTGCTCACCTTCCGCGACATGGCGTTCCATCTGTTCGACTTCCACCGCGTTGTTCCCTTGCTCGTGTTTGCGGAACAAGAACAGGTACGTTTCGTTTTGAGGGCGATAGCGATGGAAGAACCATTCGTTCTTCGCGCGGATCAATCGCTGCAACTCCTGCGTTGTGTTGGAATTGGCGCTATCGACCCGATCGATCGCCAGCGACGAAAATCCGAGTTGCTTCATGATCTCGCGAGCGCTCTGCCGGTATCCCTCGTTGCTCCAATCCACTCCGTCCGAGGTGAATCGCTGATCGGGCGCGAATTTTTCCAGATCGATCAGCCCGCATTGCAGTTCCTGGGCGAGCGTGCGAATGCTCGCGGCCATCGAGGATAGGTTCTGGTTGTAGCGTGTGGGATCGGGAAACCCAGCCCCCGCGTTCTCTCGCAGCCGAGGGATTACCAACACGGTGCGACACTCGTGACGGCGCATGTCCTGGATCAGTTTGCGATACCCTTCAATGAACGCACCGCGCTCTTGCGCGTTGCCGAACGCTTCATTCTCGCCATAGCAGAGAATCGCCAGCTTCGGTGCCGCGTAATCCATGTCTCGGTTCAGGCGCTGGTAACCATCCGCCCTCGCGCCGAACACCGCTCGCGCGTCGCCGAACACGGTATCGCCGCTCCAGCCGATATTGCGAAACGTCAACCCTGGGACCTGCATCGTCAGCATCGTCTCCAGCCAAGGGTGATGATGCATCCGCTCCACCCACCCGCTGCCGACCAGCACGACGCGGTCGCCGGGCTTCACCCATGCTGACGAACCAGACTGAGAGGAAATGGATTGTCCCCAACTCGAACTATGCAGCCCCATGAGAAAGCACATCGCGATTAGAACCGTCCCGATGCGCCAGAGTGTACATTGCGGGAATCGTGAAGCTGTTTGGTCGATCGAGGATGGAGTCATCATGCGGACATCAAAGGTGAAATCAGGAATGGGTGGGCGCTGACAAACGAGAGACCTCGATTGTACTTGATTTTCGCTCGGAAAGTCGCTTGCCAAACCCCTAATTCCGATGACGTCTCTGGGCGATCGATCCCGCACGCATTAAGCCCGCAGGCAGTGGAGACTCTTTCCCCAAAGACCGAACCGAGTACCATGGTGGAATGTTTCAACACCAATTCATTTCATTTCGGATATTCAGGAGCGGTGGGATGCGATCACAGTTTGATTTCTCTCCGGCACGGTACGAACGTTTCGGTAGCCTTTGGATGCGAGCTTGCGGATTTGCAATCCTCCTGGCGACCGGTTCTTCGCTTCGCGCTCAGGAGTACCTGAACGGGATCGAGTGGAAAGCGCCGGAGATCGTCACCCCAGGAGCCACGAACGACGCGCCTCCCTCCGATGCGATCGTGTTGTTCGACGGAAAAGACCTGTCGCATTGGAAGAACGCAGACCGGTGGACAATTGCCGACGGCGCCATGGTTGTCGGCCGCGGAGCGATCACCAGTACCGACGAATTCGGCGACTGCCAGGTGCACATCGAATGGTCGGCCCCCACGCCTCCCAAGGGATCCGGGCAAGGACGAGGGAACAGCGGCGTGTTTCTCATGGGTATTTATGAAGTGCAAGTCCTCGACTCCTTCGACAACACCACCTACTACGACGGGCAAGCCAGCGCGATCTACAAACAAACACCTCCCATGGTCAATGCCATGCGCAAGCCCGGAGAGTGGAACACTTACGACATCCTTTGGACCGCGCCTCGCTTCAACGACGATGGATCCCTCAAGTCCCCTGCCTACATGACCGTCCTTCATAACGGCGTCGTGACCCTCAACCATTTTGAGTTGAAGGGAGACACTCCCTACAGTCGCCCGCCCAGATACAACAAGCATCCAGACAAAGGACCCTTGACGCTCCAGGATCACGGCGACCCAGTCCGGTTCCGCAATATCTGGGTTCGCCCGTTAAATCCAGTTGTCGGAAAACAAGTCCGCAAGCCATTCCTGCGCAACGGTGAAAAAGAAACACCGATCGAAGAATAGGAGCATTCACCCGGAACGCAAAGCCCAGAAATCCACCGCCTGGTGATTTTTGGATTTGCGCTTTCGACACTTTTTGAGCCCGTGAGACGCTGGTTCCCCCGGGATTTTCATAACCAGACGCGTCAGCGAGGGACGCCTGAGGGAACACGTGGCGAGCGATGTAAGTCGATCTTCGTTTCCATGAGCCTGAGGCGCTAGCCGATTTTTGCACGTCGAACGAACTCGGCTAGCGCCTCAGGCTCATTTTTGTCGGCTGTGTCTTAGCGAGCTTCCTGGGGGGCAGTCGTCTGTTGTAACTGCTCGATCTCTTCCTTGAGCGGTCCAAGATCGAGAATAGGGGTCACTTCGGGTTCCCGTGGCCCCATCGATCGCTGCTTGCATGTAAAGAATTCGGATAGGTAGTGCTGCATCCCTTGTTTCTCAGGGACCTTGAATCGGTCCCCTTTCTGTAGGATGGGTCGGTAGTCGTGCATTTTGCCGAATTGACGATCCCCCGCGACTTGGCATGGAAACCAATGCCCCTTGCCGTTCTTGTCCTCGAGATAAAACTCAGGATAGCAATGATCTGGGATCCAAACGCACCGTGCGGGAATGCCACTGGCTCGGCAGATCGCAACAAAGATTCCGGTCATCTCTTCGCAATCCCCTTTTTTGTCCTTCATCGCCTCGCGCGTATTGCGAATGGGTCCGTTGACGTACTGGATGTTCTCCCGAACCCAGTCGTAGATGCGTTCGACATGCGTCCAGGCATCCGGAGGCTCCGACGCCACGATGGTTTTTGCCAATCGTTTGATCTCCGAGGTGGACACGTCGATCATTGGACTACTGCCCATCGCCCAATTCAATTCGCGGCCTGGCTTTTTCGGAATCACGAATACGGTAGTGTCTTCGGGGGGATCGATGAAGTACTTTTCAACCTCGACTTGGAATAGAAACTCGAGTTCGCCGCCTGGCTGCAATGCGGGGATCTGCATCACCAATTGCCTGGCAGTAGGCGAAGCGTTGATGGGCAAGTCTCGGAATTGCCATGCCGCATTCGGAGGAATCTGGGATTGGACGATCGTCACCTGTTGCTCGGGCCAATTGGTTGGGA
Organism: Planctomycetota bacterium; assembly: GCA_046306195.1. Taxonomy (GTDB): domain Bacteria; phylum Planctomycetota; class Planctomycetia; order Pirellulales; family Pirellulaceae; genus JBKCUI01. The sequence continues at coordinate 31,303 of JBKDXO010000038.1, forward strand.
ATGCAATGGTGGCAACAATTTGCGAACACAGGTTGTCGTTGGCTTGAAATCGCATGCCAAACTGCATGTCCAATTTGCGAGGTGCGGATAGCTCGATACCGGCCACCGGAGATGCGGGTTCCTCTTCGGAACGTTTCTTCTGCTGAGCCATCGACGATGAATGGAAAGCGAGTAGCATCGCGCTAGCCAATACGCCAGGAACGCAGAACTTGCACAGCAACGTGCGAAAGCGTGAGAGGATCATGATGTCGATAACCGGATAGGAGTCCCAGCAAAACCTGACGTGTCCGTTCCTTTCAGTCTGTTTCGAATCGAGAGCGATTGCACCGGGGATATCCCGAAAAAGCCGTGAATTTCGCGAGTCGGAAACCTTGGTCGACGAACATTGGATCCCGTTGTTCCGGTTATGACGTTTCTGCGAATGATGCAGTTTCCGGAATCTCATTTTTGCGGTCTACTATCGAATGGAATATGCGCCTCCTCGCCGGCGACGGGCTCGATCGATCCATCCAAAACTTCTGCACTGCAAACGCACCTATGTCTCCAAGAATTATCTACTCATCGCGGATTTCCAGTTGGCTGATCCTGGCGACGGTATTCTCTCTCTTCGGGACGACCGTCCTGGGCGAGGATCCCGCAGTCGCGCTTCCGGTCGGAATCGAGCAGATCACCGAACAGCGTGTAACGAGTACGATCGCGTTTCTTGCAAGCGACGAATTGGGTGGTCGAGGCACCGGGACGCCCGAATTTGAAATCGCGGCAGCCTATGTCGCGTCGCGATTTCGCGGCGCGGGACTTGAGGGTGGCGGTGACAATGGAAGTTTTTTTCACGAAACGCGAACCACCCAGACCCGGCTACCGTCCGGTTCCAAATTGGTCGCTCCGGATGGAGCTCCGATCGCCCATTGGGGGTTGCTCGCCGCTGGAGAAGAGTCCCAATCGATCGAAGGAATGGTTCAATCGGCCCCTCTGGACATGTGGCGAGAGGGACCGGTTGCAGGCGTCGCGCTCAGCCCGATCGTCCGGGGCAGTTTCAATACCGAAGCCAAGGGTTCCCGAGCCATGTCGCAGCTCGTTCGAGTTGTGGATCACCTGCAATCCGCCGGCGCCCAACTCTTGCTGTTGGATGTGGACTCAGAGAGCGATTGGGTACGTCAAAGCGAACTGCTGCGGGCTCGCCCTCGAGTCTCCGCGAAAAGCACCTTTTCGATCCCGGTTGTCTTGGTCTCTCCAGCCACCAAGTTGCCCGATCAATTGCGTGCAGAGATCCCAGCGGTACTGCGCGAAGAGAAAGTCATGCGCAACGCGATCGGCATCCTGCGAGGCAGCGATCCCGCCATGGCCAAGCAAGCGATCCTGTTCAGCGCCCATCTCGATCACCTGGGATCGAACCCCAATCTCCAAGGGGACAGAATTTACAACGGCGCCGATGACGACGCGTCGGGAGTCACTGCGGTTTTGACATTGGCCGATGCATTTGCCGCCATGCCTGAGAAACCGGCCCGTTCCTTGATCTTCATGACGTTTTGGGGAGAAGAATCCGGTTTGCTGGGCTCCAAGCAATTTGTCGAAACCCCGACGTGGCCCCTGGAGAATATCGTTGCCAACGTCAACATTGAAATGATTGGCCGTCCGGAAGGGGGAGCTCGCGGCAAGATCTGGATGACCGGTTGGCAGGAGTCCGATCTCGGAACGATCATGCGCCAGTCAGCCGCGCGTTGGGGAACCGAGATTTTTGAGCATCCCAAGTTCAGTTCGATGCTCTATCGGGCCAGTGACAACTGGTCCTTCGTCCAGCGCGGTGTGGTGGCCCACAGCTTTTCTGCCGGATCGCTGCATGAAGATTATCATCAAGTGGATGACGAATGGGATCGGTTGGAGATCCCCCACATGACGCGCGTGATCCGTGGGCTGATGCTGGGTTCGCTCCCCTTGATTGACGGCACCGCAACCCCGAAACAAACGAAAAAATAGCCGTATCGGCGTGCGGTAGAACCGTTGTGCCACCCATCTTCCTGGGGACAGATAGCCATTCGCTGCCACGGTTTTCGGTTTTCGGATATGCTCTTATCCACGCACGACAACGTTTATGGGGGAGTATCGATGGCATCGAAGCGGATATTATTTTTGGTGGGTGATTTCGTTGAAGACTATGAGATCATGGTCCCTTATCAGATGCTGTTGATGGTGGGCCATCGTTGCGATGTGGCTTGCCCTGATAAAAAATCAGGTGACTTCGTCGCCACCGCGATTCACGATTTCGAGGGACATCAAACCTACAGCGAGAAACCTGGCCACCGATTCTCGCTGACGGTGGATTTTGACCAAGTGGATCCTGCTGGCTACGACGCGCTGGTGTTGCCTGGGGGACGGGCACCCGAGTATTTGAGAATGGACGAGCGCGTCCTGTCGATCGTGCGCCGGATGGCCGCCGACAACAAACCGATTGCCGCGATCTGCCATGGCCCGCAGATTCTGGCGGCAGCAGGTGTCCTGCGCGGCCGCGAGTGCAGTTGCTACCCGGCGGTATCGTTTGAGGTCCTAAGCACCGGCGGAAAATACATCGCGCCCGGCGAAGGATTCGATACCGCGCATGAAGAAGGCAACCTGGTGACAGCGGCTGCCTGGCCGGCTCATCCCGCGTGGATGGCCGCGTTCCTGAAATTGCTAGGGACGAAGATAGAAGCGTGAGAGTTGAGAGTTGTCTTCATCAGCCGCTGGGAGTTAGTCGCGGTTGGCTGTTCCGTTTTCATGTTAGCCGAATGGGCGCGAGCCCTCGGGTTTGAACTGAGGTAAACATCGCCACGTCGTACGCACTTCAACCCGGATGCTCGCGCATCTCGGCTAACAAAAAACCAACCCTCAACCTACTCACCGCCCACCCACAATCTCTTTCACAATCCGAACCGCGGCGTTGCCGTCCCACAACTCGGGACACTTCCCCTGCTTGTACGTCCCCGCCTCGATCTGAGAAAGATACTTTGCGAGCTCCCGGGAATCCGATCCGCACAGCGTGCTGGTCCCTTCCGTCACGGTGATGGGACGTTCGGTGTTTTCACGCATCGTCAAGCATGGGATCCCCAGCGCGGTCGATTCTTCCTGCAGTCCACCCGAATCGGTAACGATCACCTTGCTTTGCGATGTCAAGCAGAGAAAGTCGTTGTACCCGAGAGGTTCCAGTAGCCGAAACCGACCTCCTTCGGAAGCCCGCGAGAGCCATCCTCCGAGCCGTTCGAGTTTCGATCGCGTTCTCGGATGGACCGGAAACACGATCGGAATCCGTTCCGAGACGTCGACCAAGACTTGCATCAGGTTGCGTAGGGTTTCATCCTGGTCGACATTGGACGGTCGATGCAAGGTCACAACCGCATATCCGCTTGGCTCGATCCCCAATTCGTCGAGGATGGAACGTTGTTTGGCATCTCGAACCTGGGCGATCAACGTATCGATCATGACGTTGCCAACCAAATGGATACGTTCTGCAGGATGTCCTTCTCGGATGAGATTCTCCACTCCCTCGGGCTCAGAAACCAACAGCAGGTCAGACAGGCTATCGGTAACGATCCGATTGATTTCCTCCGGCATGGTCCGATCGCGACTGCGCAGCCCCGCTTCGACGTGCGCGATCGGCAGATGGAGCTTGGCCGCGGCCAGCGCCGCAGCCATCGTTGAATTCACATCGCCGACGACCACAACCCGATCAAATGGGCGACTTAGTTTGTCCGCCTCCAGGAAACATCGCTCGAGTTCAACCAGCAGCTTGCCGGTCTGTTCCGCATGGGAACCGCTGCCGACGCCGAGCGAAATCTCCGGGGCTTTGATTCCGAGTTCGGAGAAAAAGACATCGGACAGCTTCGCATCGTAATGCTGACCGGTATGGATCAACACGGGATCGACATCGGGATACTCTCGAAAAGCGCGCAAGATCGGCGCCATTTTCATGAAATTGGGACGAGCTCCAACGATGCAGGCAAATCGCTTGGTCAATTAAGGCTCCAGTACAAACTCAAAGGAAACCGACCCGGGTGCGACCGTCCAGGTCGCCTCCACTCGGCGGGTTGCGACGCGTATGCCGAAATCCGGCGACCAGTGTGCAGATACCACGCGGAGCGGAACGCTGGATCGCATCTCAATCCTTGTCGAGCCTCTCCGAATCCGAATCGAGGAATCGGTACTCCTCTCCAGATGGCATCCGTCATGAAAGAGAAATCGCGCCGTGGCAGTAACGCCGATGTCTTCTGCACCAAAAGTGGCCTTTCGATCATGCGAGCGGAGGACATCCTCAATCACCAGACGATCCGGGCTTGCAAAAAAGCGTCGTTGGTATCGCAGATTTCGAAGCGCGCTAGCAAAGGCGTCATGTGAACCGACCAATTCGAAGGTTCCTTCCCGATTCCACACCGATTCGCATTTTGCACGATACCTCCACCCCGTCCGAAACGATCCGATGAACTCCGCCTGATCCAGCGAATCCACCTGCAGGGTGTTGTGACTCGCAACCGACCGGTCGAACCTGCGATTCTCGCCCGATTGATACTCGTAGACACCGTTATCCACCAGGATCCGCTGGCCGTCGACGTCCCACTCGAGCGCGAGCATGTCGGCATGGCCATGCGCCGGCAAAGAATCTTCGCACACGGGGCCGCAATCGATCAACAGCCATTGGCGATCCGATTGCCATTGGAAATAACCCGCCGCAGGAAGCTCGCGGAATGAGCGAGTGCTCGGGGTGCTGGCTGGGTGGGATCCACGAGCGATTTTTGCCGCGACCTCTTCGATTTCCCTTGGCGAGTAGGCCATGCTCAAGCCGCCATCGCTAAACAAACTGATCTTTCCATCGGGATGTGTCACGACGCGCATCGCTTGCAACATCGGTTCCACGGCAGCAAGCAGTACCGCGCGCTCGTGATCATCCATCACGGCCGCGCACTCCAGCAAATCCGCGAGCACCTGGCAGTGGTACGCGGGCGATAACTCGTAATGCATACCATCGGAGAGCCATTGTCTCCGCAGTTCCTTGTCCAATAGCCCGCGCGCGAGAGACTTCCATCGTTTCGATTCAGATCCATCAAAGAACGCAGCACCCCACAGCAGGCAGCGAATGTTCTTGATCAAGTGGTTCCCACAGATATCGGTTTCCAAATTGGATTCCAGAAAAATCAATTGGTCGATGAGTGAATCTCGCAACTGCTCTTGCTGTTCCGGACTCAGCCGGCTTCGATGCTTCTCCCACCATTGAAACCAACAGACGCATCGAATCGAAATCGCGTAGCTGTTCCAGGAATCCAACCAGTATCCCGGTTGCCAGGGTGGATTTTGGTGGATCCAATCCTCTACCAATGCCCACCCCTCCTCGAAGGTCACGCTCTCCAGGAACTCATGATAATGCAGTGCCAGTCGATCCAAATGCCGCGTCCCAGGTCGACTCCGACAGAGCCAATCGACCGGTGGCGTGAGAGGCAACTCGGTTCCCAAATGGGACAGGCAGGGACCGTCGAGTGTTCTCCGGACCAGATGCTCGCGCGGCGCAAACAGCGACGCCGGCAAGACCGACGCCAATCGAACGGCTGCCGGACGGGAACTGCCGACCAGATGGCGCCCGACTTTGGGCATCCACCATCGTCGGATATTCAATTGAAGCCGACGATAGAGTTGCCTCTTGGGAACCGAGCGGGTGGAGCGATAAAGCTGTCCCACGGAATGTAGCATCGGCTAAATTCCAGCCTTCTTTTTTTCAACCACCAGATGCAGCAATTGCAGAAAATCCTCCGCGAAACGGTCGCGGCTAAATCGGGTCAGAACAAAGTCGCGGCCGCTCTCCGACAACCGTTCATACAGATCCCGATCATTCCTCAATCGTTGAACGCAAGCGACCAGATCGCTGGGATTGGACGGCTCCATCTCGATCCCGGACCCGGATTGCCGCACAATCTCCGCCGACTCGCCTCGCACCCCCAGGATGATGGGGCGTTTCATCGCCATCGCTTCAAAGATCTTCGAAGGAATCACGGTCTCAAACAGCTCGCAGGCCCGCAAGTGTACGAGCAGCGCATCGGAACTGGCGATCACCTTAGGCATTTCCGATTTATCCAGCCGCCCGGTGAAGCGAACAATGTCATCCAATCCGCGCTCATGGCATTGGCGTTCCAACTCCTTGCGGTTGGCCCCATCGCCGACGAGCAGAAAACCGATTCCTTCCTGGCGCTCGCGCTTCAAGATCTCGGCGGCATCGAGCACCGTTTCCAAACCGTGTGCCATCCCGATCGTTCCTACGTACGAGACAACAAATCGATCCGACATCCCAAAGCGATCCAGGAAGTCCCGATCGGGCGAGCCGGGAGAGAAGTGAGAGCCATCCACCCCGTTGTAGATGACGCTGATCCGGTCCTGGACATTCACTTTGGAGACAACGTTGTCCCGGTAGCCTTGTCCGACGGCGACGATATGGTCGGCGGCGAGGTACATCTTTTTTTCAAGCCACTCGAGGATCTTTGTGAGTGTGCTTTTTCGCATGGCACCAACGGCAGTGATTGATTCAGGCCAGATATCACGGATCTCGAGGACAAACGGCTTTCGACGAAAGAATTGGCTTACAACTCCGGCCCACCCGCAGAAGAACTGGGGGCTGGTCGCGATGATCACATCGGGTCGAGCGACAAACAACGAGGTCCAGAACGCGGACATCATATACGAGACATAGTTCAGCGTCCGTTTCAAGAACCCAGCGTTGGGAGCGAGAAACGTCCACACGCGGATGACTTCCACGCCGTCAATCGTTTCCTTTTGGCTCCGCCATCGATTCCTGTAGCCCGGATACGGAATGCCATCGGGTACATTGGGAACGCCGGTGATGACAGTCACCTCATTTCCCGCTTTGGCCCATCGCACGCAATGCTCGTACGTCCGCGACGCCGGTGCATTCCCCTCTGGCGGGAAGTAGTGGGTAAAGAAAACGATACGCATGATTCGATCGCGGCGATCAACCGCGCTTCGAGAGACGGCCCAACGCCACTGCCGTTCTCGAGACCTCAAGCAACTCCGACAGGGGAATGGGTGCTTGGCCGCCGTTGCGAATCGCGTTTAGGAAACGCTCGACTTCGTGCCGATGCCCTTTGTCTTGCGCTCGGGTGCGCAGTCGTCGTTTGCCACCGACCTCCGTGGTTACTCGGAAATTGTCGCAGACGAGCACCTTGCCACCCGCGAACACTTCCACCCGCTCCTTGGGGAAATCCTTGCTGCCGTTAGCCAGATAGTGAACACTGGCGGTGGATCCGTCCTCGAACTGCATTTGGATCGAAACGCAATCACCCAATCGTCCGTCCCCGCCCAGAATCGGAAACACTTCGGCCTTCGCGATCGGTGAGCCGGCTAGATATCTGGCCAGATCCACAAAGTGGCATGCCTCACCAACGATTCGGCCGCCACCGATCGATGGGTCTTGAGTCCAGTGTTTCTCGGGAATGGCACCGGCGTTGACGGTGATAATAATCGCGCGGTTGGACGGTGCCGCGGTCCCCCATTCTCGCAAAGCGGTCATATGCGGAGAAAAGCGTCGATTGAAACCGACCATCAAGCATTGCGATGGCCGATCATTGGCGAGCTGTTCGATTTCATCGATTTCATCGAGTGCGAGTGCGAGTGGCTTTTCCACGAAGACATGCTTTCCAGCCCGCAGGGCATCTGCCACCATCCGGCCGTGTAGATGATGCGGCGTCGTGATGAAGAACGCATCGACCCGATCGTCGGCAAGAACGTCATGGAAACTCGCGGAGGTTCTTGCGAAGTTGAATTTCTTCGCCGCATACGCTGCCGAGACTCCGGAATTGCTGATTACCGTCTCGCGACGCAGACCGTTCGCTGGCAGCGAAGGCATCAGCATCCGCGTCGTGAATCCTCCCGCCCCTACAAACGCAATCCCCACATCCCGCTTCACCCCCGCAATCTTCTCTCCTCCCCTCGCCCCGCTTCGGGGTGAGGGGTTGGGGGTGAGGGGTTCCCGCGCACTAAACTCATCCCCTTGCCCCTTGCCCTGCCCTCTCTGGTCCCTGTCCTCACCAACATCTTTCCCACTCACCCACTCATCCACTCCTCTACTAACCGCTCCTCCATCAACCTCCAACCGACAACCCTCAACTCCCTGCTCCCCATACTCCAGCACAATCCCCATCGCGCCTGGTTCATTGATCGCTTGATACGCATCGAGCGCATTATCGAATGAGAACCGGTGCGTGATGAGTGGCGAGACATCGATTTTTCCGTCCGCCATCAGTTGCAGGACCGCTTCAAAATTCCGTTGCTCCGTCCAGCGAACGAATCCGATCGGGTAGTCGAGACCTCGCTTCTCGTACTGAGGGTCGTAGCGTCCGGGTCCGTAGGAACAAGAAACCTGGAACGTCAGTTCCTTTTCGTAAAAATCAGACCGTTGAAGATTCAAGCCGACGACACCAACGAGCACAATTCGCCCTCGTTGACGGCACATGGTCGCCGCTTGATGGATCAATTCATCGCTTTTGGTCGATGCGGTGATGAGCACTCCATCCACTCCGCTCCCTTTGGTCCATTGTTCCGCAGCGAGCACGGGATCCTGGCCGAGGGACAAATCGCAAGTTTCCGCACCAAACTGACGAGCTAGGGCGAGTTTCGCAGGATCGAAATCGATCCCGAGCACCTGGCAGCCATTGGCCTTGAGCATCTGCACGGACAACAATCCGATGAGTCCCAATCCAGAAACGACGATCCGTTCTCCGAGCGTGGGGTTGAGCAGTCGAATGCCTTGCAACCCGATCGCTCCGACGACGGTAAAAGCCGCTTGGTCATCAGAAACCCGATCGGGTATGCGCGCAGCGAGATTTTGACTGACCGAGACGGTTTCTGCGTGTGGTCCATTGGAGGCAATCCGATCGCCGACCTGAAAGGGAGAATCCTCAGAAACTTCGAGCGCGACTCCGACGTTGCAGTAGCCCAATGGGATCGGTGTATCCAGCTTCGCTTTCACCGCATCGATGGTGGTCCAGAGTCCGTCGGTTTTGATTTTCTGAAAGACCTGCTTGACCTTGTCGGGTTGGGATCGCGCTTTGGCGATCCACCCACCCCGTCCGAAGTCGATCAGCATTTTTTCGGTGCCGAGTGAGACCAACGATCGACGGGATTCAATCAACGCGCTATTCTTCCCAAGCGCGGGGAAGGGAACGTCCGCGAGGAGGGTCTCGCCGTTCCCAAGATTTTGGAGGATTTGTTTCATGATCTGCGATCTAGGATGGTCGCCCGTTAATCGATCTTTTCCGGCTCCCAAGTATCCAGTTTCCGAAAGTAACGATCTTGCGAGGATCGTCCTTGGATTCTCTTGATCAGAGAAAAAAGTAGGTTTCGAGATCGATAGCTTTTGGGAAGCCCGACATCAAGCTCCTCGTAGTGGCGATATTTCCTGAGGAAATTGATCACTCGGAACACCGATTTCCAACCAGCGTCGTTGAACGCCATGACGCCTCCCACATCGAGTAACTTATCCGCAAGAAAAAAGTCAGTGAAGACATAATCGTAGTTGTGGTGACCGTCGATGTAGATGAACTGGGCTTTCTCACCAGAATCGATCAAACGCGGCAATCCTGTGTAGCTACATTCATGCAAATGCTGATGCAAATGGGCAAGTCCCGCACGTTTAATCTGATTCAAAGCGACCAAACGACCGGTGGGCCAGCCGATGTAAGGATCGATCGAAATCAGTCTCCCATTTCCATTGGCGTCGATTGCGCTCAGAGTCGTAAGCGTAGAGACGCCGTAGGCCATCCCGATTTCGACAGCAAGTGCTGGCTTCGTTTGCGAAACGAAACGAAAAAGCGCTCTGGCATTTCTCTCGTTGATATTTGCAACGACTTTTATTTTCTCGCCGTTCGGATGCTCCACGGTTTTCTCGCGGTAGACTTCCTCGAGAACCTGATGGAGACTCCGTGAATTTGTGGTACTTGTGCTCATCTTAGGTTCCTACGCGATGCGTCTGGATTGAAACTCGTTGAGTTAGGTAAGTGGGCATACTTTGGTTATACCGGGCGTGATTCATTCGTTCTGCTAAATCCGATCGACTCGTAGAAGGCAAGAGGACGAGTTCAGCCGAGACCGAGTCCCAAGCTTTGGTGGAAATACCAATCGTCGAATTTCGACATGCTGACCATTTTTCTCTCAAAACCATGCGACGACAGCAATCGATGAATGTCCTCTCTGTTGCTGCCGTAGTTATGCTCGCATGTGATCACGGAGATGCGATACCGCTGGAAATCGACCGCTTTCAGGATTTCGTATTCGCTCCCTTCGGTGTCGATCGAAAGGTAATCGATCTCCCGAGGCGAGGCGTGTTTTTCTAGCAGATCCATCAACGAGATCGTCTCCACATCGTACTCCTGAGCATCTTTTCTCGAGTGCGCATGAAAATCCTCGTCGGCAAAGGTCCTGATGGTCGAAAGTTCTGGCACTCGAGATTCGCAAAATCGAAGTGTCTCTCCCGATTTTCGCCATACGCACGAAAAGTCGATCTCCGCCGATCGATTGGCTCGTAGCGCATCGTGCCATACGCGGGCAGGCTCTGCCAGAATGCCATGCCAGGCGAACCCCTTTTCGAGGAGGTAGCTGTTGCTGAAATCAACACCATTGGTTGCTCCGAACTCTACGAAGTAACCGTTTCGTTTCATGCCGGTTGCGAGGAGCACCATCAAATCCTGATGCAACTGCGACTTGCTCGGAACCCCAAGGGGTAGATTTTTCTCGACCAGACGCATCAGCAAGGGAATATCCGAGTCCATCGACTCGAGTTGATCGAAACGACTCTTGGAAATGCAATACACACCCAAAGAGTGTGCGAGACGTTTAAGTTTGCTTTTCAACATCACAGCACTTACCAGTCACCTCAGGAAATTCCTTGAGGAACAACCCTGCGATCCGGTCCAGGATCGCTTTGCGCGTCGCATTGGCAATGCGATCGGAAAATAGCCAGGCAGCGTTTGCCTTTTGATATGCAGAAACATCCTGCTCGAGAGCGTAGTCGATCGTCCGCGACGGATCGAAGCCAAAGTCCTTCGGGTCGACCCACAGCGCACCCTGCAACACGGTATTCGCGATTTGCTCGTGGGCGTGGTAGATCGGAATCGCTCCCGCCATCACCGCAGCGGGGAATTTCTCGGTGAAGTAGAACGGCTCGCAGCGATTTTCCATGCAAATGATCACCTTGAATTGGCTCATCCATGCATAGTGATCGCGGGTGCTGTGCCAGCGAACAGCGGGTTCCCCGACGTAGTTGCTCGGGGGGCTCTTGGGCCCCAGCATACCCCAAGGATTGAAACGATTCCAATCCTTGGAACCGTACAGTTTGGTCTTTGCATGGGTTGCGAACGCATTGCGCAGACGCATCCATTTGGATAACCGCCAGAATCGCCCTCCGAAAAAGGAGATGACGGCCACCGCTTCCTCCGATTTCCGGGTTTGAGAATCGTAGTACAAAGAATACGAATCATGCCCCGTGCAATAGTGCGGGACGCGCCAAGCAGGATTGGGACTCGCGTAATGGAGAAAGAGCCCATCGGACTGGAGCTTTGCATACGCTTTCCGCCAAAGCGGTTCCCCCCGGAATCGGCTATGGGCCAACGACTCAATGCAGTACCAGGCCTTGGGACCGCGAAACGACAGCAGTTCATCGACTGGGGAACAATATGCCAGCAGAGCATCGGCGTCGGACAGGGAAATGTCCGGATGGAAAACAACATCTCCCGATTCATGGACTTGATTTAGCCCGTAGGTTTTGACGAGGAAGGAATGAGCTGACATGATTTACGATTCACACGATATGGTTTGCGTGAGCCCTAGCGCGAAAATGTCTAGAACTTTACAACCACAAGCAATTCCCGTTTGGAGACGTCCCCGAGGTATTTGCTGCTCTGGTCCCAGGCAGCGAGGGCCTTCAGGTCGAACTGCTCGCCGTATTCCGAGGAAATCAGCAGGAACGGTCGATCCTGCAGGCAGTGCGCATAGAACTCGGCATTCAAATACAGGGGATGCAAGCGACCCCAGCTATGGTCGTATTCGTTGGGATGGCTCTTGCGGCACGCTTCGGAACCGTTGGGGGTCAAGGCGACAAACAAGCCACCGGGCCGCAGAACACGCTTGCCAAAGTCCAAGGCTAGCCTCGGCGCCGGAACATGCTCCAAGACGTGCGATGAGAAAACGCAATCCACAGAATGATCAGAAACCTGGTCTTCGCCATCGCAAACATTCACGTGGAGAAAGTCCCTCGCATACTTCGCGCGCGGCTTGCTTATTTCGTATCCGACGGCACAAAACCCAAACTGCTGAAATTGCCATGTGGCGTAGCCCCACGAAGCTCCGTAGTCGAGAATGTCCTGTCCTTGCTTCAACCCGAGAGCTGTGAGCAGTTCAATCCGACGATCGAAATTTTTTTCTGTTTTTTTGAAACCGCTGGCCAGCATCTCCGAGAGTTGATCGGCGGTTGGACATTGCGTTGCCAACGAACTGGTGTACGCGTTTTGATAAAAATCGAAATGATGTTCCGGAGGATCTTGGGGGATTCGATAGCGAAGACAGCATCGATCGCATTGCACAAGCGATGTGAGCCATCGCTTCCTGCTAACCACTCCGTACTGATTCGATCCGCACTCCGGGCACAATTTCCGCGAGGATTGAAAGTGACCTGCGATACAGCTGATCAGGTAGCTAATTTGTTGGGAGAGCATTAGGGTGAGATTCGTTTCCCGGGCAAACAGTAAGAAGTCATGGCCGGAACAGCTTTTGCCAGGCCCTGCGGATCTCGTATCCGACGATCTGTGTGGCGGAACATGTACCGCACGGCTTGGTTCGTAGGGTCGCCGGAGTCGCATTCGGATCGGCTTGCAGGGAGCGTTCGACATACTTGGGAAGCAGAAACCTAGTTCGAGCCGTGAAATGGCCAGCAAGTAGTTGTTCCTCGTCCGGTTCGTTCTCGCGCATCACGCGAACTTGCGATTCGTCAAACATCTCGCATCTCACCCGTTTTCCAAGAATCGCCCAGGTGGTCTGTTCTCGCATGGACGGAATGGCGTTGGTGGCGGGGTTCGACAAAAACCATTCGATCAAATCCAGGTCGAACATCGAACGATGAAAAACAATCAGACCGGCATTGAGTCGGTTCGGCAAGCGAATCCGACGGTTGAGTGCGCACGTCCAGGACCGAACACAGTAGGAGTTTTCTCGATCCCGCATGAACACGGCTTTCGACGCATAGGTATCCGCACAAAATGGGTTGCGGAATCGGTTCAGGAACACCACGTCGCTATCGATGCACGAAAAGTTGTCCGTGGGACTCAGCAGGATCGTATCGAACAATTTCAGAGCGAGCGGCAGATCCCGCCTCAGTTTCCGGCAGGCGGGGAAACTGCGGAGCATAGGTTCCATGCGCTCGTCAGCCTCCTGACGAGTGACTATCTCGACATCCCCTTGCAGCGATAAACGATCGTGGTCCTCGCCGATCAAGCTTCCATCATCGTGGATTCGGAAACGAATCTTTGGATCGCAGAGCCTGCGGATGGAATCCAAACAGGCAAGAGCCATATCCACATCGCGATGGCACAACAACAAGCAAAGAGCGGGTTCCGAATTCATGAGGGGTAACGCTGTCCCACTGGATCGAGAATCGATCCGATCGTTCCGGGATCCTGATTCAACGAACCGCAGAACTCACCGCGACTGGTTTTCTTTCTTCTTCTTTTCGTGATACTCATGCTCATACAATTTCGCCACGATATGGCAGTCATGGGAATACCGGAGCAGAGAATACACCCAGCCTGCGTAACCATCGAGGAAACCGAGACGCAGGATGTAGGAATGGATAAATCGCAACCACGGTCGACCGGGTAATCGACTGAGGAGTTTTTTCAATTCGCGTCTTTTTTCGACAGCCTGGCCAAACAAGAGTTTTTGGTACGAGATCCCCTCGGTTCGCAACCGGACGATCAATTCAACTTCGTTCGTGGAGTAATCGTTGTGCTTCCGAATCCAATGGTGGATGCCTTGGCTGAAGGCCTCGTGCCTCCAGGTGTTTTTCATGTATTTCAGCTCCCCATCGGTGACTTCGCGTTGACCGTGACCTTCCTTTCGAAATCGCACTTGCCCCCGCTTCAGCAATCGCAATTGATACGATGGGAAGTAACTGGTTCGTTTCAACCATCGCCCCATGAAGTAATTACGACCGGCGATATAGCCACCCACGTACGGTCCTGGATCCGCCACGAATGCAGCGATTTCCTCGATGAGTGGCGTCTCCAGATATTCGTCTGCGTCGACGAACAAAACCCACGGATATTGATCGCCCGTGTTCTCCAACGCCCAGTTTCGTTGCTGACCGAAATCGACGAAGGGGTTGCTCAGAACACGTACACCAGGAAATTCGCGTGAAATGATCGACAATGTATTATCGGTACTGCCCGAATCGACCACCACTACGTCGTTGAATGCTTGAAGCGGCTTCAAGCACGAGGCGATGTTGACCTCCTCGTTGTATGTCAACACAATGACCGTAACCGGTATCTTCATACGATGCCTTGCGCGATCAAGAGTAGGGTTGATGGTGCACGGCGTGGTCGATCTTGCCCGTATGCGATGGCGCAGGCAGTCGCAATGTCAGGTTGTTGTGTAGAGATCATACAGGGATCACCAGCGGTCGTGCTAGACGGCGACATTTTCTCGGGCTGGATTCTTGTCGAGAAATGATCGCGCCCAAAGCTCGGCGGTCATGATCGCCCACTGCAGCAGGTAATGATCCGACAACCCATACTGGCTCTCCCTGCGAGTTGCTGCGATTTTCTTCGGATCATACCATCCCCGGTTGCGAATGGTCTGCTCCGACGCGCAGTCCTCCCAGACATCCTTGAGTTCATGGCGGAGCCAGTAGCGATAGGGGACCGCGAATCCGGCCTTGCGACGATCGATGTAGTCGGAGGGAATGACGCCACGGGCCGCTTCTCGCAAGATCTCTTTGAGACTTTTCCGGCCGACTTTCCATTCCGTAGGCCACGGAATTACAAGATTTGCGACCTCCACATCGAGCAGCGGCACGCGGGTTTCCACTCCCACCGCCATCCCCATTTTGTCGGTGTACATCAGATTGTGATTGGGGAGGTAAATCGACAAGTCGCGTTCCAGGCAACCGTCGATCCCGTCGATGTTGCGAACCGTCATATGCTGCAGACAACTCCTGATGGCCGTCTGATCTTGCAGTGAGGCCTGAACATCGCTGGCAAAGATGTCATGGACATACTCGGGCGGGGCTCCGCAGCAATAGTGAAGGAACTGCTCCCGGAACGGAAACTGGGTCGCCGACACGATACGGCGAAACCGTCGCATATTGGCCCCGAGTCCACCGCTCAAACCGCCCGGTGTGAGCGATCCAATCCATCGCAGCAGGCTTCGCGCAACCGACGGAAGACGGGAGAGCGATTCCGCGATCTGCATCGCGCGGTAGCGGGGATAGCCACCAAATAACTCGTCCGCTCCCTGACCGGACAACAGCACTTTCACACCATCCTGACGCGCGATCCGACTCAACAAATAGCAATTGATCACCGCCGGGTCTGCGATCGGTTCGTCCAGATGCCACACCAGTTCCGGCAAGCAACTGATTTCGATCGATCGCATCGGTACCTCGGTCAGAGGCATTCCCGTCATCTCAGAGAATTTGCGGGCGTACGGGCCATCGTCTGTCATCTGATCAAGCGAATTATCCGTCGGTGGAATCGTGGACGTGTAGAGCTTGATATCCCGTTTCGAGTCGATGGCAAACTGCGTGATCAAGGTGCTGTCGAGGCCCCCGCTCAGGAAGGAACCCACCGGTACGTCGGACACCATTTGCCGAACGACGGCTGCCTGGATCTGAGACCGCAGTTCCTCGGTTGCCCGAGACCGGTCTGGAACCGATTTCGGGTAAAATTTGGGTTGCCAAAAAGGTGCCAACCGCGGCTCGGGACGGCCGATCGACCACCGCAGCGAGGTGCCCGGCGCAACTCGGTAAACGCCGCGGATGGCTGTGTGCTGGCCTGAGGAATGCCCAAACGCCAGATGCTCCTGTAGGGCGAGAAAGTTGACCTCTCGCTTTAAGGCACCGTAGGCGAAGAGCGCTTTCATCTCGCTCGCGAACAGAAGGGTCGTTGGAGTGGGACAAACATAGTAGATCGGCTTGATCCCCAAGGGGTCCCGCGCGACCAGCAAGGATTTTTGTTGCGTATCCCATAACGCCAGTGCGAACATTCCATTCATTTCTTGGAGGAATGATTCGCCGCGTTGCACCAACCCCTCGAGGAGAACCTCGGTATCCCCTCGCGTTCTCCAGCCCCCTGCCGGCGCGTCCAATCGGCGTTGGAGCTCTCGATAATTGTAGAGCTCGCCATTGTAGGAAAGGACGTAGCGACCGCACGACGAGGTCATCGGCTGCGAGGCCGACTGTGTCAAATCCAGAATCGATAAACGCACGTGCCCCAGGCCGGCAGGCACCTCTCGATCCTCAAAGACACCGGAGCCGTCTGGACCGCGGTGCTGCTGCACCCGATTCATCGCCTCCAGCAGCCCTGGCTTGCGATCTCCGAATAATCCCGCTATTCCGCACATCGAAGTTGTTCAGCGAATCGTCAACCGAACCCTAGGCTAGGTCTCGACGAACTCCGGTTTGGAATCCTGACCCTTCAACCAACGGTACAGATGAAGTGTCTGTTCCGCCACCGAATCCCAAGTGAATCCCTTCCGAATCAACTCGCGTCCTCGGTGTCCCATGTCGGACAATCTCTCCGCTGAGCTGGCTAGGATTTCATGCAAACCATGACTGGTCGAGCCGACGTCGGGCTCCACCTCGATCGCTGCGCCCGAGCGGATTGCCTCTGGAAAATTGCAACCGGGCGTGATCAATACCGGCGTGCCCGAGGCCATCGCTTCGAGGATAGACATGCTGAACCCCTCGGAGAATGAGGGTTGCACGAGGCATTCGGCGGCAGCCAACGCGCTCCGTTTCTCGATGCCGCGTAGCACCCCCAACAGCGTGACCGACCGTTCCAGATTTTTCTCTCGAATATAGTCTCGAATTTTTTGCTCGAACCCATCGTCTGGGCCAGCGATCGCCAGGTGCCAATCCGGGAATTGCGTGTGATGGAGGTGCCACGCTTCTAGCAGATGCATCAACCCTTTCTTTCGGTGAAGCCTGGCCATGAAGAGCAGGATTCGTTTCCCCTTCAGGTGTGGTTGCTTCTCGAACAGGAGAGCGGAATCCGGTAATTCCTCGAAATCTTGCCAATCCACTCCGTTGGGGATCACTGCGATCGGATTCCGCAGGCCAAACTTTCGGATCCCTTCCAATTCACGAACGCTGTTGACATGCAAACAAGCCGCATCCCGAAGGTCCTGAAACTGGAACCACCTTCCAACCAATTGCTTCTTCCAGCTGGAATTCCGCATCGCCCAAGGTTCGAGAGCCCCGTGTATGGAGATCACAACAGGTTTTCCAAACTTCTTTCCGATTCGCGAGGCATACGAATTCGGTAGCATCCAAAGGCTATGGTTGTGAACGATGTCTGCGTTTTGGATAACGTGCCGCATCCTCGATTTCAATCCCGGTGCGTACGACAACCCCCCAAGCCACAGCCCCTTGGCGCTCATCCAGACGGTTGGAGGCTGAAATATTTCGCCGATCGATTTCTTGCCCCGCCCATAACAATCCGCTCCGAAAACGACGACAGGATGCCCTTGTTTTCCGAGTGCCGCGGCCAAATCGCGCATGATCCAGGCCACGCCGTTGGATTCGGAGTACAGACCTCCCACTGCGAAAACCGGCTTCATCGTTCGTTGTGTTGGCGAAGACGCAACCTCAAACCCCCGCGCCTCCTCCAGTCCGACCCTAGGTGCTGTCAATCTAATGACCCCTGCGAGGCGACGCGGTTACCGAAGTCAGATCGCGGAGGGTCGATCCAAAACGTTCTGCCGTCAGGGCATGGGCGAGACGCAACGAAGCCTCTCCCATCGACTTCCGCTCACGATCCGTTGCCATGGCGATTCGTTGCAGCGCATCGACAAGCTGGGATTCGGATGTCGAATCGACCAACAGACCGTTTTCGCCGTCCATCACCAATTCACAGCTTGCTCCCACGCGATCACCAACGATGACGGGAAGACCGGCTGCGCACGCTTCATTGACAACCAGTCCCCACGGCTCCTCGTGCGCGGGATGGACAAAGCAGGAAGCCAAACCATAAACTGCGGGAAGTTGTTCGTACTGAAGGAACCCGATCCATCGCACGCGGTCGCGGATCCCTCGATCCGCCGCCTGTTGTTTCCAGGTTTTCTCCATCGGTCCGCTCCCAGAGATCACCAAGGACCAGTCCGCAATCTTATTCGAAAAAGACGCGAATGCGGAGAGAAGGCCATCGATATTCTTTCGGAGTAGAAATCGGGTATTTGCAAAAAAGTAACGCTCGGGCAACGCGAGTTCCCGGCGCACTTGGTCCGCTTCGGATCTCGCTCTCTCACTACCGCGCGCAAAGTAATCGTTGTCCACGACATCGTATCCGATCGCAATCCTATGGTCCGGAAAACCGAGTTGATTCAGGTAGCTGCGATGCCAGCGTCCACCGACGATTGCTGCATCAAATCTGCGAACTCGCCGTTTCTTGACCCATTCCTTGATGCGATTGCCCGATGGCTTGAAGGTTTCTGACATCAATATCGCAAGTCGATCGCGTTGCTTGCACCAACGAAGAGCGATCATCGCCTCGGGAACGGACCATCCGTTGATGGCAACGGCATCCGGTTGGATTCGCTCCAATTGGTTCCAGACCGCTCGCGTCAATTCGCTCCTGCGCAGCGATGCGTACTCGCGATCGGGGAAAAGAGTGGTTCGGTGGAATGAAAACTGCCCTTGGATCGGATCCCATGCATAGTGGTCACGGCCGGCAACTTCGATTCCGTAGACATCGGAAAAATATCCGCATGCCCCTCGCAACCGGGCGAGATGGTAGGGGCCAAACCGTTGCCAAAGTACCGCGATGGATAGGGGCATTGGTTCAGGTACGGAATGAGTCACTCGGTAATCGCATCGATCAAATCCAGACCGTACTCTCGGATAGACCGGGAGAAATCAGATTGCTGAACAGGGGAATTCTCTCGCAGTAAGGCGGCTTGAATTGCATCGGCGAGCGATAGTGAGTCCATCTCCGGCACGATCGATACTCGGGGATGGTTGACAAGTCCCGCGGCTTGTGTGGTGATGACCGGAAGTCCAGCGGCAATGGCTTCGTGGCATACGTTAGCGCTCCCTTCCGACAGCGTGGGGAGGACAAACATGTCCGCCCTTGCGTATTCGTCCGCTACCGCGTCCCGAGGAACCGACCCGGTCACTTCCATTCCGAGAGATCGCATATTTCGCGTTGCTTGCTCTGTCAGCAGATTGGGGCCGACCATTCGAAATCGAAATCGTTCGCGAGGCAACCGCTGGACCGCCTCGTAGAGGTACTGGACCCCTTTTCGCAATTGCAATGTTCCGACAAACAAAACCGTACATGCTTCGCCGCGTTTGATTCGCGATCCGATCGGCCGATTTCTGTTCGCGACTGGGTAAGGGACAACTCGGCATTTCTCGCGAGGGCCGTTCACCTCGGAGATACGATCCACGACGAATTGCGAACCGCAGATGATCCTGTCCGCCAGTTCCCACTCCCGTTCCTCGCGGGCAATCATTGACCCGCGAACATCGAGATCGCTCGGCATCGGTTCCCAGTCCGGCCATTTGTCCCGTTCGCATTTCAGCAATTCGGTATTCCAGCGCCAGGGAGCGGCGGTCTGATCCAGCACGCAGCGTTTGCCAGACCTCTTGGCTCGCTCAAAGATCTCGAGGGCCGCCCCGTTGTAAGCGTACACCGTATCGGCGTTATTCCATGTGCGGGAGGAAATCCCGCCACAGAACAAACGATTCTGTTTCACCCAGCGATCGGAGGCGGGAACATCTTTTCCCGACAACCTCTGCAGGAAGAGGTTTCTCAGTACGAACGAAAAGTGGCCGGTAATCCGACTCGGATCCACACCAGCTACGTTTCGGCCTATCACGGATCGGATCATCGGCATCGAACGCAGGATCGGAACCGACGCCAAGTATCGCCAGGGAAACGTTGTCGCTGCTGCATCAAC
>JBKDXO010000039.1:0-20371 GCA_046306195.1 Planctomycetota bacterium
CTACTGCACACAGGGTGGTTGGTTAATGTGTCAACCTGTTCGCTGGCAAAATCATGCGTGGTTGGCACGCATTAGACTTCGACGTGCGAAAAATCGGCTAGCGCCTCAGGCTCATGGAAACGAAAACGGACTTTTGTCGGCTGTGTCTCTTGTCAGGCCCGTTGCTCCGCATTTCAGGCTCGTTGCTCCGCAACAGAGGGACGGCTACAATGCGATCCACTCGAAAAGGATGCTGAGCTGCCATGACGCGAAATACACTCTCTGAGGCTCGAACCAAGATCGTTGCGACGGTCGGGCCCGCTTGCGAAGACGAAAATGTGCTTGCGGATCTGGTGACCCACGGAGTCGATGTGTTTCGCATCAACTCCGCGCACGGCAAGCAAGAGGATTTCGAACGCATCCTCGGCAAGATTCGACGGGTCCGCGAACGAATCGGTTTCCCGATCGGGGTGCTACTCGATCTGGCCGGTCCCAAGATTCGTCTCGGAAAGCTGCTCCAAGACCCCATGGATGTTGAGGTCGGACAGGAACTCACCTTCATTCGCGGAACCGATCCCACATCCCCCAACGAATTGACCAGCAACTACGCCAAGCTGATCGACGAAGTCGCTATGGGGGATCGCGTCATGCTGGCCGACGGGACAATCTCGATGCAGGTCGTCGAGAAAACACGCGACAAATTGCGATGCTCCGTAACCGTGCGCGGCACGATCCGGTCGCGCCAAGGGATCAATCTTCCCGGGGTTTCGCTCTCCGTCTCCGCCATGCGCCCAGAGGATGTGGAAAACGCATTGTGGGCTGCTCGCAACGAAATCGACTTCATCAGCCTCTCCTTTGTGCGGTCCGCCCAGGATGTCCTGGCACTCAAAAATCTCTTGGCCTCGATGGATGGTCAAGCCCTCGTCATCGCCAAGATCGAAAAGCGAGAGGCCCTCGCGTGCCTCGAAGCGATCGTCGATGCCGCCGATGGCGTCATGGTCGCTCGCGGAGATCTCGGCGTGGAAATCGATGTCGCGGAAACACCCGTCGCGCAAAAGCGAATCATCCAGGTCTGCATGGAGAAAATGAAACCGGTGATCGTCGCAACGCAAATGCTCGAGAGCATGCACCACAATCGTCGGCCCACCCGCGCCGAAGCCAGCGACGTCGCCAACGCTATCCTCGATGGCGCCGATGCTTGCAAGCTCAGCGGGGAAACCGCGATCGGGGATTATCCGGTCGTCGCCGTCGAAACCATGAATCGAATCATGTTGTCCACCGAACAGATGCTCAAGGATCAACCGCCGCCCGCCAAGACACGGTTTTTCTCGCGAGTTCACCCCATCACTTCCGCCGTCACCCATCATGCCGCCAACATCGCCGAAGCTATTCAGGCAAAAATGGTGGTGGTCGCATCTCGAACCGGAGGAACCGCTTGGGTCAAAGCCAAACAACGCAACTACATTCCCACGCTCGGTATTAGCGATTCCGACGCAACGCTCCGACGCATGTGCTTGTTCTGGGGAATCATGCCCCATAAAGTCGACCAACTCGACAGCCCTGAAAATGTCGTCGCCCACGTCACCGCCTGGGGAAAATCTACCGGCATGCTGGCCCCCGGCGATCGCGTCGTCTACGTGACTGGGACCGGACTGCTCAACAACACCCACAATTTGCTAGTGGTCAACGAAATCCCAGCCGATTGATCGTCGCACCACGCACGACGCGGTACTCAGCTACCCATCGATGGGGGTTGGCCCCCATTCTTCAGAAGAAAGATAACGGGAAGTTTAACCTTTTTAGGGCGCAAACAGCGGCGTGTATTCCCCCATTTCCTTGAGGTTTCTCAAGGTTGGCTTTATGATGCATTTCGCGGGTTTTGGTGAAAAATTCGTGAATTTATGAAACGCATGCAGTGTGGTTGATGAACGAAATTTCGCTTTTCTGTTAGTCGCTTTTTTCTTTTTCTTTTTCTTGATGGGGTGATCTATGAAACGTTCTCGGAAATGGGCGGCGTTGGATCGGCGTGGTTTCACGCTGGTCGAACTTTTGGTGGTGATCGCAATTATCGGTGTTCTTGTCGGATTGTTGCTCCCCGCAGTGCAGGCGGCCCGCGAAGCTGCTCGACGCATGAGCTGCAGCAACAACCTCAAGCAGCAAGGTCTCGCCTTGCACAATTACGAATCCACTTTCAAACGTTTCCCGGCTCACATGACTGGGAACGGAGATCTTGGTTCGAATGGAAGTGTTGGGCGCACTCAACGAGGACAGTATGCGGGTTGGTTTTCGATGTTGCCGTACCTCGAGCAAGCGACTCTCTACTCCGAACTCGAGACCAACCCGATGCAGCCCGGCTTCACCAATGCAACCGGACTTCAGTTGCTGGTGTCAACACGATTGCCTTTCCTCGAGTGCCCGAGCGACGCGGGGGATCGGGATCCCGAGCAGCCGAACCGTACCAACACACTCAGCAGCTACGCGTTCTGCACCGGCGACAACTATTCCTCGTCCCAGGTTGTACCCGGCGAACGGAATAATACCGCGCTGCGCGTTCAAAAGCTTCCGATCAACAATCGGGGTATCTTCGGACGCTACAACTACCTAAGGCTATCGGCCATCACCGATGGGTTGAGCAACACGCTGGCACTGGGTGAACGTCAACGCCCGTTCGAACGGAAAAATGTAGGCTTTGTGATCGCTCTCACTGGCGATCCTACTACCCTGCAGCCAATTGTCTGCAAGGCGACGCTCATCGGGCGGAGTTACATCGATCCAACCTTGGTCCCCAACTCGGATGCTGGCGTGGGATACCGCGGGTTCTCTGGGCTTTGCTACCATGCTGCCTTCACGACCATCCTGCCGCCGAACTCGGCGTCTTGCTTGATTGGCGAGAGTGGTATTTCCTATCACGTCACCGGTGGGATTTGGACTCCCGGTAGCGAACACGGTGGCGGTGCACAGTTCACCCTCGCCGATGGGAGCGTTCGATTCATCAATGAGTCCATCGATACCGGGAACCTCGCAACCGTTGCACCGGCTCGAGACGGCGTCGGGCCCAGTCCATACGGGGTCTGGGGCGCGTTGGGCACCCGGATGGGGAGCGAAACGGTGCCGGTGCCTGAGTAACGGTTGCTCTAGTTTTTGTATTTTTTGAGGCGAATGCGTTTTGCATCCGCCTCTTTTCTTTCTGGAGGGGAGAAAATCGTGTTGAGATTTTTTTGTTTGCTGAGTCTTGTGTTTCTCGTCGGTTGCGGTGAAGAGCCCGGGCCACGCACGGTAGAGGCTTCCGGTGTCGTTACGCTGGATGGTAGTCCTGTTGAAAAAGCGCAAGTGACCTTTATCGATTCCCAAGCCTCCAATCCTGCGGTGGCTACTACGGATAGCGAAGGCCGTTTCAGCTTGAAATACAACGGCCAGAAAAACGGTGCGATACCGGGTGACTACCAAGTGCAGGTTAGCAAGACGGTGATGGAAGCAGGTGGTGGCGATGGTGCGGATATCACTCTCAGCTACGGACTTCCCAAGAAGTATTCGAATATCGCCACCAGTGGACTGAAACAAAATATTCCAGACAGTGGGATCAAGAACATCGAACTCAAGCTGCAAAAAGAATAACGGGTAACGGTTCCGAATCGGCTCGAGGGTTGTTAGGGTGGCCTGGTTCCGCCGCGCTCCCCATGCCAAGCGGGATCGGCATAACGCCGCTCCATCCAATCGCGAGCCAGTTCGGCGGTCTTCGATGCCAGCGGATGCTCGATCCATGCCAGTCGTGCATCCCACGCGTTGGCCAGTTCCTTCGCCAAATCCGACTGGAACGTCGGCACGTCCTCAACGGCGGGTCGAAGGCTCGTCACGAATCGGTCGTGCGCTCTTCCCTCGCGATACGCGGGTTGTCTGGGCGGAACTTTCAGGTACTGCGAAATCCATTCCAACGGCATCGTCAGTAGGATGGTGCCGTGGTACATCAGCCAATGCCGTTTTACACGGAGGGCATTCCCGGAAATCTTGAAGCCGTTCCAGGTCAGGTCGCAGATCCCTTCCACGGCGATCGTTCCCTCGATCCCATGCCGTCTCAGGGTGCTCTCGACACCCCTGCGGGTTCGCTCCATGACAGTGCGATGGGCGGCATCGACATTGCGGCATTCGGGGCGTTCCTCGAGGGACAGCAGTGCGCTGTACATCAAGCAACCCGGCCCGGCAACGATGGCCGACCCGCCGCTCATCCGTCGAAGGATCGGTACATTGTCCCGCGAGCATCGTTCGACGAATACTTCATCGTCGACGCGGCTCGCTCGTCCAACCACAACGCAAGCTCGAGGCATTTCCCACACCCGCAGCGCTTCGCTCCCTTCCATTTGCTCCGCACCCTCGAGCACGGCCTCATCCCAGGCGAGATTCTCGACCGGTGTATCGCAGGTGTGTTCGTGAAAGTACATCACACCAACTCGATCACCGCTTTGAGAACCCCTGACTCCGGTCGCGTCAATGCATCGAAGTCGCGCACGGCATCTTCGAAGCTTGTTCGGTGGGTAATCCAGGGTTCGGTCTGAATGATTCCCGACTCGATCAGCCCGATGATGTAAGGGAAATCCTTGGGCAGAGCATTTCGAGATGCCAGCAGGCTGATCTCGGGACGATGCAACGCCGGATGTTTGAAAGCGATTTGGTCTTGGGTGATTCCCACATAGACCAGGGTTCCTGTGGGCGCCACGAACTGCAAGGCACTGGACATCGAATGCGGATTTCCTGTTGCGTCGATCACGATGTCGTAGAGATCTCGGTCCGTGTAGTGCTTTGCTGCCTCGAGACCGGAATCCGATCCGCTTACTGCGATGCGCCGGTGGATCCCATACGTCTTTTCGACAAAATCGAGTCGGGATGGATTCATGTCCATGACGGTTACCTCGGCACCGCTCAGTCGCACGAACTCGAGCGTTGCGATCCCAATCGGCCCCGCGCCGATCAACAGCACCCGATGGTTTGGGCCTGCTTCACTGCGCTGGCATGCATGGCAACCGATCGCGAGGGTTTCTACGAGCGCTAATTGGTCCATCGACAGCAACTTGGACGGATGCAGTTTGTCAGCTCGGACCACGAAGCGATCGCACAATCCGCCATCCATCATGACGCCGATGACTTTAAGCTGAGTGCAGCAGTTGCCGGCACCTTTGCGGCACGCGTAGCAATCGCCGCAGTTCATGTAGGGTTCGACGCTGCAGCGATCGCCGACCGACAGATGGTGGACTCCAGGTCCGAGGGCGAGCACCTCGACCCCCAACTCATGTCCTGGGATGCGGGGGAAATCGAAGAAAGGAAACTTGCCGAGGTAGCAACTGACATCGGTTCCGCAAACACCCATGCGATGAGTCCGCACCAACGCCATCCCGGGGCCAGGCGCGTCGGGTTCTGGGATATCGATCCGCTTCAATTGCTTTGGGGCTGCGATTTGAATCGCTCGCATGATTGGTACCAATCCCTAGGAGACTGTAACGCGGCGACCGGTTTTCGCAGAACGGTAAATCGCGTTGATAAGGGCAACGCTTTGCCGACCTTGCGAGCCATCGATTTTCGACGACTCACCCGACGCGATCGCTTTCGAAAAATCCTTGAACAGCTCCCGGTGGGCTGCGTGTCCTATGGCTGCCGGGTCGGATGCACCGCCTCCGGTCGTGTTTCCCTTCATATCCGCCAGAATCTTGGAGTCGCTTCGTTGGGATTTCGCAAAATCCCAACGGACCAGCGCCTCCTCCTCCAGGATTGCGGTGCCGTGCGAACCGGCGATCTCAATCCGTTTGAGGCTTCCTGGGTACGCTGCGGTGGTGGCCACGATTGTGCCGAGCGCACCGGATGCGAATTCGATGCATGCCACGGCGGTATCCTCGACCTGAATTCGCTCATGGGCGCGCAGCGCGGTCATGGCGATCACTGCGCGGGCTGGCCCCATGATCCATAACAGCAGATCGACGCTGTGGATGGCTTGGTTCATCAAGGCGCCTCCGCCATCGAGTTGCCACGTACCCCGCCATGCGCCGCTGTCGTAGTACTGCTGGGTGCGATACCATTTGACAATCGCATCCGCCACCGAAATTTGGCCGAATCGCCCCTGCTCCACCGCCTCCTTCATAAGGATAGCGGAGCGGTGAAACCGAGACGGAAAAATAGTCCCCAGATAGACGCTGTGTTTCTCACACTCCTTGATCAAACGATCGCAGCGACTGGTCGTCACCTCGAGTGGTTTCTCGACCAGCACATGTTTGCCTGCTCGAGCCGCTGCCATCCCCGGTTCGAGATGCGCGCCGCTCGGAGTGCAAATGGTGACAATGTCGAGGCCCGGGTGGGCGAGCATCTCTTGGAGGTTGTCATAGGGGGTTCCTCCATACTTTTCCGAGAATGCGGTCGCCTTCGACAATTCGCGTCCATAGCAAGCCACCAAGCGAGCTCCGCGAATCTCGGAGATCGCCATGGCGTGAAACCTTGCGATCATGCCACACCCAATGATTCCCCATCCGACCATGGTTTCACCGATCCGATCTAAGAGATGCCAGGAGCGGCTGCCGGACGGCCAACACCGCTGCTCCAACGCAAAATAACAAGCCCAGGATGATCACCCAACCGAGCATCCACAAGGGCGCTGCCAAGGCTTTCGCCGAGCTTCCGTTCCAGAGCGTCGGCGCCGATGCCAACAGCGCAGCCGTCAATCCGACTCCGATGCCGCGCAGCAATTGCCATCCGTTTTCCAGGGCGAGCGTCCAAATCAATCGCGGCTTTGAAAACCCCATCGCGCGCATCGCCGCCAACTCGGATCGTCTCTCCATCGCCCCGCGTAGCTGCGCGACACCGAGCCCGAGGGTTCCGAGGACCAGTCCCAACGCTCCGAGTACCTGGAATGCATTGAGATAAGTGTTCTGCACCGCCAACAAACTCGACAGGATGCTCGACGCCGAAGCGCAGCTGAGTCCATCGTCGCTCCATCCTTTCTCGAGGGCCAAGCGAATTGTCTCGAGTGGGCCGGGATCGGATTCGGGAGACCTGGACTTGATCAAGAACTGCCGGTATCCCGTAATCTCGGGAAAGATTTTTTGAAAATTGTTTTCACCGATCCATAGCGATCCTTGAAGGATGGTGTTTTGCGAAACGCCGACGGTGACGAAATGCACGCGGTGGGTTCCAAACGTGTACTCGAATCGCTCGCCGACATACCCCGCCAGATGCAGCGCCCAGAGGGCCGTGTTTTGATCGACGATGACCGGGATCGGGGCGGCCTCGGTTCCTTCTGCTGGTTTCTGAATCGCGGACCAAGGGGAAGCGATCGCACGATCCGACGGGTTCGACTTGCTACTCTGGGTTGCAAACCACGCAAACTCGGACGCGCCGTCGGGACCCTGATCGATGGTTTCGATGTTGGAGGGAACGCCCAAGACCTGCGGTTCGCTGGCTTGGTAAAGGTTGTTGCAACTCGCATCGTCCCCTCCGCGCATTCGGAGACTCACAATCTGGGCGTCAAGAAGCGCGTCGGCTTGCGGTCCCAGCACCAGTCGCTGCTGTTTGGGATCTCCTAAGGGAACTGCGATACTTTGAGAACTTTTCGCGACCCAAGCGAACCCTCCCGTTCCGCGCCGATCCGGTTGCGATTGAAAGAGGCTCATCGACAAAATCAGGAACGACGCGCTCGCCATCAAGGCGACCGTCAAGATGCTTCGAACCGGCGAACGCTGGGCATTGGTGCGGCTCAGAAGCTGGATTCCGAACGGGTGGATCGATGCTGGGTCCGAGTTGGTTCGGCCGGGTGATGTCAGCCCCCGGTAGAGCCCCATCACTCCAGCGATCATCCACAGCATGCCGCTGGCCACGAATGCTCCGGCCTGGGCTTGCCCCTGGACGAATTGTCCTGAGGCCATGGCGACTGCGCCGAGCGCAGCGCAGGTGATCGCCAACGCAGTTGGCCATCGGCTGATCGGTTGTTGGGTCAAGGCGGGTTCGATGCGGCCTTTGAGCAGCCTGGCGGTTTGTTCGCTCCGTAGTTGACGCGTGACGAACCACGTCGTCCCCAACGACATGGCGAAGGCGGCGACCCAGCCGAGGAGCAAGCTCGCAGGACGCAGATAGAAATCAAGGAACGATACCGAGACAGCGCCGACCCACCAGGATCGCAATCCCGCTAGCATCGCATAAGCGTATCCAACTCCCAACAGGACCCCCAGCGTCGCGCCCAAGGCGGCGATGACCGCGGCCTCCACCAGCAGCAACCGTCGCACTTTCGATCGCGTCCATCCGGTGGCCAACAGCAAACCCCAGTGATCGGCGCGCTTCTCAATACTCAATCGGAACAAAAGCGCGACGAGGAGCAATCCGGCCGCGATCACAAAAAAGCTTAGCGAGAGAAACAATGCATCGAAAGGTGTCGTGCCAGAGGCCGCCCGAAGTTGTTTGGCGCGAAGCGGAATATCGCGCCATCCCAGATCCTCGAGATGCTCTCGAGCCGCATCGAGGATGGACGAGCGAACTCGGGTCCGGGACTCTTCGTTCAATCCATCGTATCGGATCGACGTCTGGTCTCCGAACCGGGAGCCAAACAGGGAATGAGCGAGGGAGTCGGAGATGAACAGTTTGGGAGTCAGTCGATAATCGCTCCAATATTCGTCGTCGACTCCTTCGATCTTGCGATCGAGCGGGAAAGGAGTTTCCCAGCTCGAAATCGATTCCTGATCGGTAATCCCGGGTACCTCGGGGGTCCAATTCGGATCGTTGAAGGGAGTGGGCATTCGATCGAAGCGGGCTGGGACGCTTCGACGGTAGGGAGTCTTGGGAGGTGTCAGGGGTGCGATAGCAGCGACGTATGCCTCGAATTGTTTTTCGATTTCCTTTCCATCGACGGTTTCCGGGAGAAAGTAATCGATGCGGATGCGATCTCCAACGCGAGCCTGCATTTGATCGGCGATCCACTGGTTGACGACAATCCAATCGTCACCGGCGGGGCGCGACGCATTGTTCCCGGTGGTGGCCAGCATCCGTTCGATCAATTCCCAGGGTGCGCCGCTGATCGTTGAGTAGGGAACCCCACGGCCTTTGCGTCCCTGATCGCCATGGTTGTTTTCAACAACTTCTGCATTGTTCGCTAGATACGTCATGATCCGCTGCGGGTGGTGCTCGTCGGTCTGCTCCGCGATGGTCTCGACCAATCGATCGTTGAGGAGCATCTGATCGCAGGTCAGCTGGTCGTAATCAAAGGCGGTCTGCGGAGGAGCATCCGGTTTCGCCATATCCACCGCCGGATCGGGGAAAACACGGACCACATGTTCCCAGGACAATCCTAAGTCTTCGAGGTCCAATTCGAGCTGACTCAACATCAGCGCATCGATTGGTTCAGAAGATATCGCTCGCAAAACCGTGTTGATCTTTCCTTCGATCTCGAGCGAATCTTGCAATGCGTCGATGGAGGCGAATGCATTGAGCACGGGCCGCTGATCGCTTCGGAGTGAAAATCGAGCCAGGCTCGCGTCGGGGAGAATTTCGATGATTTCCCATCGCGCCAGGGCGATGGTTTCGCTTTCTCGTTTTCCCAAAGCGCTGTCGGCGGGAACGACAGCGGCTCGGGACACCTTCAAAGTGATGCGATCTCCGACTTGCGCGCCGAGTTTTTCTGCCAGAGCGCGGTTCACGACGATCTGCTCTCCGCGAGGGGCAGATTTTGGTCGAACGGATCCCAGCTCCCAGAAGGAATCGTCGATGCCAAAGAGTGTCATTTCTGTGACGCGTTGGGTCTCGAGCTTTCCGTCTCGATCACGGAGCGATTCGGCGACGACGGTGTCGATCCGAACACATCCGTGCAAATCGGCATGGTTTCCTAATGTCTGGGCGCGAAACCAGCGAGGAGCCACGACGATGCGATCGATCGATCCGATGCGGTCCATCGCGATATGCTTCAACGAGCCTCGCATGGAGTCGCCGACCAGCAGCGCCCCGACGATCACGGCGCAGCAAACGGCTACTCCGGCCGCCACCGGGAGGAGCCAGCGGTAGAAGTGAAAGATGGTTCGGAGCACGAGGGAGAACATGATGCAGTCCCTGAACTCTCTTCTAGGTGGATGGAGTAAAGTAGCGCGTCGTGTCCCCTGCCCGCACATCGATCCACTGCATCGATCGCCAGAAAGGAGCGATCGTGCTGCCGGAATCATCGAGCCACTGGGATGGCATACTGCGCGTGCTGACGACGATCAACCGTTCGACATGGCGATGGTCCCGCTCCAGCAATTGAAGGGCGACAGCCAACGTAGGTTTGGTTCCGCCGCGGGCATTCCCCAAACGGTCTAGCAGGGCATGTCCTTGCGATCGAGCGGTGATGCGCGAGGCGAGGGTCGGATTGGAATCCGCGATGCTCACGGTGATCGACCCGGTATTCCCGCGGGTGATCTCATGAACCATGGTCGCCACAAACTCCACCGCCAAGTCCTCGACTTGAAAATAGGCTTGTCGCGCTTCCTCGGTTGCGTTGGGAGGGATCAAGAGATCCAACACAAAGACCAATTCCCTGCTTTCGGGTTGTTGAAACTGCTTGACCACCAATTCGTCTCGCCGGGCGCTGCTGCGCCAGTGGATCCAACGTGGGCTGTCTCCGGTCCGATAGGCTCGCAATCCGAAAAACTCCCCTTCATCGGACAACGAACGGACGCGGCGTTGTCTCGCGCCGGCGTCGCGAATGTCGAAGATCTCCTTCCAGGCCGGGAGCAATCGTCCCAGGGCTGGCTGCACCGTGAAATAGGTCGAGTCCTTCTGCTGCAGGATTCCTCGCATCAAGCCCAAGGGGAATCGGGTGGTCATCTCGATACCCATGAACTGGTGTCGCCCCCGTCGCTCGGCGACGCAGCGATAGCGCTGGGAGCGGGAATCCCTGGGCGGAATCGACATGTACAACAAGCTGATCGACTGCGAGGCGCGATGAATCGTAGATTGGAGAGGTGCGAAAACCATGCGGTCTTGCACCAAAACCCACCAAGCGCCGAGCCAAGGTTTGGGATTCTTGAGAGTCAACTCGATTTCAAAAGGACGCCTCGCATGGATTGCGCGCGGCAACCTTCGATCCACCGAGAGTTCGAGAAGAATGCGAGAGCAGATACGCCATTGGATCAAAATCATGCCGAGAAGGGTCCCGGCCAAAAAAACGAGAAGATTGACATCCCTGAGGACCGCCCCAAAGAGAATGAAGGTGACCATGAACAGAAACTGAAACCCCTCGCGCGTCAATCGCGTGCTGACAGGAGTTCCCGTCTTGAGCGTTTGACGCATCCACCGCATGCCGCGAGCCATCGGCGCTCTCGCGGTTTGCGATGGCGGTTGCATGGACGTTGGGGATCCGTTGGACATAGGGAGGGAACCGTGGGGTTAAACCGGGACGGCGACCGATTCCAGGCAGCGCTGAATGATCGCCTCGGCAGCGCTTCGATCGCTCCCTGCAACAAATCCTCGAGGCAGCACGCGATGAGCGAGAACGCTGACTGCAAGGTCCTTGATGTCGTCCGGGACGACATAGTTGCGAGCGTTCAGCAAGGCGCTGGCCTGGGCCGCGCGATAAAATGCCAATGCTCCGCGCGTGCTGGCGCCGACTTGAAGATCATTGTTGTTGCGGGTCCGTTCGATGATGTCCTGCAGATAATCCAGCAGGGAATCCTCGAATCGAACCTCGCGCACCAGACCTTGCGCTTCCTTGATCTCCGCCAAGGATACGACGGCGGCCAAACTGTTGACCGGTTCCCCGGCTCGGTGGGATCGAAGCACGTTTCGCTCGGCTTCGCGGGAAGGATAGCCAACATCGATTCGCATGATAAATCGATCGAGTTGGCTCTCGGGGAGAACATACGTTCCCTCGTACTCGTAGGGGTTTTGGGTTGCGACGACGAGGAACGGGTCTGGCATGGGGTAGGTGGTCCCGTCGACGCTGGCTTGCCCTTCGCTCATCGCTTCGAGCAGCGCACTCTGCGTTCTTGGGGGAGCGCGATTGATCTCGTCCCCGAGAATCACGTTGGCAAATATCGGGCCGGGGCTGAACTTGAAATCGCCGTTGTGGTAGATGCTGCTGCCGACGATGTCGCTGGGGAGCAGGTCCGGCGTGAATTGAACACGGGTGAACCGACCGTCGATGCTCTTGGCAAGCGCCTTTGCCACCAACGTCTTTCCCACTCCTGGAACATCTTCCAACAGCAGGTGTTCGGCGGCCAAAAGGGCGATCAAGATTTTTCGGATCACTTCTCTTTTTCCGAGAACCACCGATTCGATGTTGTTTTGCAGCCGTTGCAAGGTTGCTTGGATGGTCGAATTCATGCTGCCAGGTTTCCGAATCGGTCAATGGACCGGGAAAAGGTTTCCAAAAAGTATGCTTGTTATCGGGCATAAGCCCGCGCGTGACAAGGTGCGAGAAGCTTAGTAGGGACGGGCGGACCTAGAGAGACGGGTCCGCGAGGGCATCGGATTGGCGGTACAACTCGGCAGGGATCAGCAGGGAGGGTGGGACCTCCTCGCCATCGAGGTACTTCACGATGGCGTCGACGGTTTGGGTTCCGATACGTTTGGGGAACTGGATTGGGTCGGCGTAGATTTTTCCGTCCCGGATCGCTTGCTTGCCATCGATTTGCCCATCGAAGCCGATGATTTTGATCTTGCCAGCCATGTTGGTGTTCTCGATCGCCGCATAGCACCCCAATGCGGACGGATCATTGATCGCAAAGATCCCGTTCAGGTCGGGATGGGCTTGCAGCAAATCCTGGGTTGCCTTGTAGCCCTTGTCCTTGACCCCGTCTGCGGGCAAGGTAGCGACGATTTCGATATCGATCTCTCCCTTCTGATTTCGTTCTGCCAACTCGTCGCGAAAGCCCTTGGTGCGCAGCATGACACTTTCAACCTGCGGGAAATCGAGAATGGCGACTTTGCCTTTCCCCGCTAGGGCTTCGACCATCGCAACGGCTGCCTGACGACCGCCGCTGTAATTGTCCGTCGCGACGTGTGTGATCACCTTGGCACCTTCGGCGATGCAAGCGATGTCTGCCGTGAAGACTGGGATCCCCGCCTGGTTCGCTTCTTGAATGGCGGTCCCTACGGCCCGACTATCGCAAGGAGTCAGGACGATCGCAGCCACTTTTTGAATGATGAAATTCTTGACCTGGTTCTGTTGCTTGTCGGGATTGTGGTCGCCGCTGACGACGATCACTTCGTAGCCCGACTTCGCGGCTGCTTCTTTCATTGCATCCGCAATCTCGATGAAGAACGGGTTGGAGCTGGTCAGGATCGACAAGCCGATCTTGCGATCCGTGGTTCCGGTCGACGCTGCATCGCTCGATGACGTGGTTTCGCGCGTTGAGGATTCGGGTCGTGCTGCCGAAGGCTGCGGGGGAGATGGTTTGCAACCCAGCATCCCGAAGGAGAGTGCCAATAGAATCAAGCCGAGAGCGTCGAGATGCTTCATGATATTGCGGATCGGTCAGCGTTTAGGTCGATTGGGGCGAGACTTGCTACCCCGTTGGGGTCGGTTCTCTTTGCCGGTTTCGGTCGGCTTCGTCGAAGCCTCCGAGGATTTCTTGCGAAAGAACGGTTCGAACAATTCGGCGAGGGTCTCTGGCGGCTTCGAGGCTTTTGTCTTGGGTTTGTCCGAAGTGGATTGTGATTGAAGCGAGGGTCGCTGGCCCGCAGGTGTCTTGGCGACAGCACTCGCGATTTCATTGACGATGTTCTCAGGGAGTGTCTTGATCTCGGCCTGAGGCGTGTACCTCTTGATGAGAAAGCGTTCGATCAAGGACCAAGTCGAGGAAGTGATGAAGTAGATGCACAATCCCGCGGGTACTTTAAAGAACAAAACACCCATCATCACCGTCATGACCATCATGATCTGCTGCGCCATGCGAGTCTGCTCATCGTTCGCTTTGGGCATCAACACTTTCTGTTGGATAATGAACAAGGAGATCGTGATGATCGGCAGGATGTTCAAATAAGGTCCGAACCAACCCGAGCCTCGACCAGCGATGAAGTCCGGCATCCATGTGTGCCAATCGAGGAGCATGTCCGGGCCGGCGAGATTGGAACACCATTCCCATCCAGGGACCAGCGGTTGTTGACGCAGCGCGACGTCGGCCGATACGCAGCGATATAGACCGATGATGATCGGCAGCTGTATCATTGCGGGCAAACAGCCTGCCAATTGATTGACTCCCGCTTTCTTCATCAGCATCTGCTGGGCAGCCATCAACTTGGTGGGCTCGTCCTTGAGCAGCTCTCGCAGTTTGGCCAACTCGGGTTGCACCGCTTGCATCTTCTGTGCGTTGATCGCCATCTTGCGGCTGACCGGAAACATCAACGAACGAACCAGCACGGTTAACATCATGATGGCGATGCCATAGTTGCCGATCACGTGATAGAAGAAGTGGAGGATCCAACCCAGCCGCACCGCAAAGAACCCAAAGATATCCCAGCCGTATTCGATCGCTTCTTCCATGTGGTAGGAAGCGAGAAGCTCGGGAGACTTGGGGCCGGTGACGATGCGATAGGATTGAACCCACTCGCCGTTGGGCGCCAGCGGGCGAGGCGCGGTCTGGAACCAGTATCCGATGTTGTAGGCCTGCACGCGCGCCTTGTCGAATTGCTCGGGTTCCTGAAAACGGTCGTTGACCACGGTCGCTTTCGCCTTTTGCAATCCACGCATCGAATCAGGCTGGCTGTCCGACGGTTGCATGGCGGCGACGAAGACTTGCGTGTCGAGACCGATGTACTTCAGGTTTCGCTTCGACTCGGAATCCTGGGGGCCGACGAGCAACCGGTCGGGTTCGGTCGGAAATGTCTTGGCGTGGTCGACTACCTCGCGCGCCATCACAATCGAGTAGTCCGATGCGTAATCTCCGAAGATCACGTCGCGGGCGCCTGGAGTCGAGAAGAAATGAGGGGATAACTTCGTGGGGTACCACCAGCCCTCTAGCGAGATTCCGTTGAGCCCTTCCTGCTTGATCGCCAACTCGTGGGTCTTGTCACCACGATTGCGAACGATGGTGGTCAATTCGAGATGATGCTGCCAATCGTTGGGCGTTTTGCGCTGGCTCTCCGATGCGGGAGCTTTGAGCAGACGATACTGTTTGACCAACTCCAGATTCGCATCGATTCCGGCCAGTTTGAGGGGAACCTCCAACGGCATCGTAAACTCGATTCCCGAGCCTCCCTCGACCTCGATGCTCTTCGCTTCCCATCGTCCTTGTAGCGTTTTCTCCAAACCGAACAGCGTGCGGTCCCCGTCCTCGAGTTCGTAACTGTCGATCTTTGCAAGGGTCATACCACAGGAACCGTACGGGTAGTTTCCCTTCACCTGCTCGTACGCAAAATCGTCCTCCGCGCGCAGTATCGCAACCGGTTGTTCGCTCAACGTCGCACGGAAGGTCAATCGCTGCGGTTGGCCACCCGCGACGCCGCGATCCACCAAGAGCGCCAACACCTTGCCCGGGGCGAGCTGATTGAGAACCTTGTCGAGTTGATACAGGGTTGCCGGCCCTTCGAGTCCGTCCCAACCGACGATCACATCCTCGGGAAGCAATCCCACCAAACTCGTATCCTCTACACAGTCAGCCAACTCGGCTGCCGATCCCTTGGGAATATGATGGACGATGATCCCGATCCCCGGACTCTCTTCGGCGGCCAAGTAGCCCAGATACCCCGCATTGTTCTTCGATTGCAAGGAACGATAATCGAACTTCCCAGGCTTGGATTGACTGACCAGTTCGATTCGCTCGATCGTTCCTCCCTGGTTGTCCAAAGTCACCAAGAGTTGGTAACCGTCGGACGCGAGCATGCTGCCAAGTCCGAAACGCTTCCGAGGTGGTTCCTCGGGGAGAGCAATTTCGGGATGCTGGGCGGCGAATTCCTCCGCCTTCTTCTTGGCATCGCTCGACCGTTGCTGCTTCAGCGAAGCGATCTTGTCCCGCTTCTGTCGCTCGTCGTTGTCCCGCAACGCCTGCTGCTGACGCCAACTAGAGAAAAAGAAAAAGATGGCCATCCCGAGAAGGAGCCATGCTAGCAATCGATTGTTTCGTTCCACCGGTACGATTCCGTCTGGGGATTGGCAAGTTTGACAAACCGAAATTGTCGGGCGATCGGCGGAGTTTGCCTAGTCTTTTTTAATACCACTCGGAGGTGAAATCGAATCATTCTGCATCAAATACCGTTCCCGATCCGACGTTTTCGCAACGCATATCACTTGGAGAACGCCCAGAAGCAGGGCCCAGTCCCAGTTTCCGCAATCGTAACAAACGGCAGAACCGTTCAACTTTCACACCCCGGGCAACCGATAACAAGAATTGATTTGTTCGAAAATTCAACTTCCGGCGAGGGGCTCGTCCCATGAGACACGTTACGGCCAAGGATCGATCAACGACTCGGCGGTCTGCAAAGTACCGATTTGTAATGGCCCTCTCGGCAAGCCTCTTCCCTTTCTCGGGATTCTCCTATGCTCAGGACGGCGTCCGGGAGCTTCGCAACCCTTCGGAAATGGACAAAGTTCCACCCGTTCGCGCGGTCGGCATTCGATTGAGTCCCGCCGCGCCGATCCGCATCGGTATTGCCGTTGCCGCGTCGCGAACCGACATGGCACCCGTCCGAGCCACCGAGCGTCCGCCAACTCCCAAGCCGATCATTACCGAAACGGTGCCGCTGGGACAGGTGTTGCCATCCACTGTCGCAGCGATCAACGATCCCGTCCTACCAGCATCGAGCGTCCCACTTCCTCCCCTGACGCTTCCCGAACTTCCCCATCCCGAACTGACCAGTCCCGCGATTGCCAGTTCCGAACCGACCAGTCCCGAACTGACCAGTCCCGAACTGACCCGTCCCGAACTGACCCGTCCCGAGATCCCGATGCTTGAGACAGCGAGGAAACCGGAACGGATCACCCCGAAATCGCGAGTGGCTGTCATGGATCCCGGCAACTCGCCGGTCCAGGTTCCTCTGATCAAGCCGCAAAGCCCGATTGAACTGGCCCAAGAACTGGCCCAAGAACGGGATGAGATTCGGACTGCGTCGGCGCCTGCGGAAACCAACGAGGAGACGAGAGTCGAACGACTACTGGCTACTGAGCCTCCACCGGTGATAGAACCCGTTCCCGAAGTCAAGTCGGAGCCGATCTCGATTGCCCTTGCACCAGCCATGCAGTTAACCCCACAGCTTCCGCTCCCGCCCGAGCCGTCGGCGATCGAACTGGAGCAGGCGATCCGCGTTGAGCTTGATGCACAGAGCACTCGCGAGGTCTCGATCGATTTCCCAATCCAGAGCGTTCATGTGCGCGATGAGAAGATTTGTCGCGTTATGGCGAGTGACGGACGAATCTATCTCATCGGGTTGACTCTCGGAGAGTCGCTGGTGGAAGTCAAACCGTTGGCATCGCACCCGTCTCGCTTCCTCCGCGTCAAAGTCGTCTCGCCGTGGCAGCGGTCGGGTAGCGCGGCGGATCTCGATCAACTGGTCCATGCGATTCAGCCATTGAGCTCTTCGGGATCCTTGTCCGTTCGGGCTCAAGAAGATGGCAGTGTCGTTGTTCAGGGCAAGGTGGAGAATCGCGAGACGGCAAAACGCATCATGGAATTGACGCGGAAATTGATCCTCGTACCGGTTGTGGATAAGTTAGAAATACGCTGATGAGTTCAGTTGCGGCCAAACGAATCCTGGGGGGGATCGCTTGGGTAGGTGCCATGCTGCTGACGGCTCCCGCTTGGAGTCAGGATCGGTATCTCCCTCCCGCTGCGATTCCATCATCGCCGTCGGCTCTTCCATTCCAATCGGGGTTGTCGTCCAAGGATTACCTGCGGTTGATGGCGGAAGCGAACGAGGCTCGAGGCATCTCCGCGTTTCCTAGTCCTCAAGCACCTCCGGTGCAGTTGGCTAGCGCTCCGATTCCACCGGCAGAAACGATGCCGTCTCCCACCTCCCCAGTTCCCTCTTCCTCGTTGCCTGTTTCGCCATCCGAAAATCTCCCTTTGCCAACTTCGGTGCATCCATTTGTTCAGAATGGAGAGATTCGAGCGGCGGAGGAGGCGGTGGTATCTGCTTCACCTTCGACGATGGGTGGTGCGGCGATAGCCGATCGGAGCGCGTTGGCGCGGGGGAATAGCCCCAAGCTGTCGGTGGGTTACGATACCCTTTGGATGCGTCGCGCGGGGGATGCCGGAACGAGTTGGTCCACGGGTGGTGGGCTTGGGGAGTTCGGGGAGGATCGCGCATCGCAATTTCGGGTCGGTTGGTATAGCAACCCGATGGAGCGTTATGAGTTTGTTTCTCTGGGCTCGCTGGTATGGCGGCGTGCCGACGAGCACGTCGGGCCGGTCGATAGCGTGCTGCTTCCTTCGATGTCCGAGCCTGCATGGCATGAAAGTTTTCAGCAATCGCTTCAGCATCAACAGTCCCATACCGCTCGGCTTCGGAGCTATGCGTTGAACAAGCGATGGATCACCGACGATTTGGGAAATTACTTCATCGGTTTGCAGGTGATTGACTACGACGAGGAGTATCGATTGCAAACCATCGATGTCGATGGTGCGGGTGCGTTTGGGTTGTCGACGAACAACTTGTTGGCGGGATTGCAGGGGGGGCTTGAGTTATGGCACCCGCTCAGTCAGCGCCTATCGGTCGGAGGCCAGGGGATTCTCGGTTTGTACGGCAATTTTGCGGACGGGGATTGGCGGGTCGATGTCGCGAACGCCGGTGGCTTGGTGCGATCAGACCGTCGGTTTCAAACCGCGGCTAGTTTTGGTTTGGACGCCAAGGCGCGTTATCAGCTCACCTCGCGGCTGCATGCGTATGGAAGCTATCGGTGGTGGTACCTGGCGGGGATGGCGACGGTGGATGATCAGACGGTCGGGCCCTTGGCTTCGGACACCCCCTTTGCGATGAGCACCGACGCGGGCTTTCTGCTGCAGGGAGCGGTGATTGGGCTGGAGATTGTCTTTTAGGTCCTGGGTCTTTCGCTCGCGCGTGTTGGATTTACACTGGGGAGATGGACTACAACACGCGGTTGGTGATCTTTGGTGCGGGGACGTTGGGGGCCGTGTGCGGGTTGGTGGGAGTGTATCTCTTGCTCCGCAAGCGATCGCTGATCGGAGATGCGATTTGCCACGCTTCCCTTCCTGGGATTGCGATGGGATTTTTCGCGAGTGTGGCTCTTGGGGGGGATGGTCGCAACCCTTTCATGCTTCTCGCCTGTGCAGCGATCACTGGAGTTGCGGGTGCGTTGACCGTATTGCTGCTGCGGCGGTGGACGATTCTCAAGGATGACGCCGTCCTCGGTATTGTGTTGAGCGTTTACTTCGGGATGGGGATGGTGTTGCTCAGTTTGGCTCAGCAGACGGCCCAAGGGAATCCGGCTGGGCTCGAGGGATTCATTTACGGAAACACGGCCGGAATCATGGCGTCGGATGCCTGGTTGATCGCAATCACCAGCGCGGCTGTCGCGGTGGTATTGTTGGCGCTCCGAAAAGAGATGCAGTTGCTCTGTTTTGACGCACCGTTTGCCGCCTCGCAGGGTTGGCCGACGTTTGGTTTGGATTTGATTTTGTTGTCGTGTGTGCTGTTGGTGGTGATTCTCGGGACCAGCATCGTTGGAGTGTTGTTGATTATTGCCATGGTGGTGGTCCCACCTGCCGCTGCTCGATTTTGGTCGGATCGACTCGGATGGAATTTGGGAATCAGCGCTTCGATCGGTTTGTTGTCGGGGGTTTTTGGAGCGCTGAGCAGTTTTGCTCTGGATCGGATGCCGTCGGGAGCCGCGATGGTCTTGGTGGCATCATCACTGTTTGGCGTGAGTATGGTTCTCGGGAACAAGCGAGGTTTAATTTGGAGGTGGTTGCATCTGAGCCGCCAGCGTCGCCAAGCGGACGATGAGCATGTCTTGCGATCGATTTATGAACGTTTGGAGAGCCAGGACCGTGCGCCTATGCCGCGCGGGGATTTGCGTTCCGAATCGATTTCGCTCGAGGAGTTGGCGCGGTTGCAGGGATGGGGTACCGGCCGAGCGAAACGGGTGGTTTCGCGTCTGGTTCGCGGGGGTTGGATGACCAGTGGTCCCGACGAATCGATCGCGCTGACTGCGAGCGGGATCCAGCAATCGTTGCGAGCGATTCGTCGGCATCGGTTGCTGGAGCATTATTTCGCGCGGTGGGCGGAGTTGAGTCCCGACGCGATCGATCGGAGCGCGGACTACACCGAGCATGCGCTCGACGACGCGCTCTTGGCGATGCTCGAGAAGGATGCCCTGTCGCAAGGAGAACCGATCGAGGTCCCACCGAGCATCCATCCGATTCCTTGATCGAAGTCGGCTCAAACGATGCCGACGAGATGCCAATCCGCAGTGTGCGCTCGCAATGATCCATAAGACACAGCCGAT
>JBKDXO010000040.1:0-36421 GCA_046306195.1 Planctomycetota bacterium
GAGCCTTTTGGTGCTGAGAAATGCGAAACGGCGATTGACCCACCAGCAAGTCGTGCAACTGCAAGGGACTCGCAACTGGGAAATCGTTTGGGGAACACTCGTCGAATTCGCCGAAAAGAACAAACTGGCACGAGTCAGCCTCGATTTGAACATGCCGTGGCTCCACGAAGGGTTTCACGCCAACTGGCACCGCGATCAGATGCCCGAGTACGCCGAACGTTGGCACGTGCGATTTCCGCTTTTTCATCAGGATCGCATCTTGGGTCGCCTCGAATTCGTTGGACGGCATAGCGAAAGTGAGACGATCGAGGTGATGACGCGATTGACGATTCTCCTGGAGGTGATGCGGACCGATTTGCACAAGATGATCGGGGAGTTCGTCGCGGTCCCCGAGACCACCGAAAGTTTCCGCGAAGACGACACAATCGTTGGCCCAGTCGTGACAGAAAATTCTCCGGTCCCAGGCGTCTCTGCCTGATTCTCGCCTCGAGGCATCCTATTTTTAGCCTCGGATTCCTCGTTGTGAGGAAATGCCTGTGGATACATAGGCTTGCAGATCGGTATCTGTTCTAAACGGGTGAAGGGAACCTCTGGAACCTCTGGAACCTCTGGAACCTCTGGAACCTCTGGAACCTCTGGAACCTCTGGAACCTCTGGAACCTCTGGAACCTCTGGAATAAGGTACAGCAGCATGACAGCGCGAAATGGTGGTTTATGGCGAGCGAGTACGATGGGGTGCCTTCGATTGGCCACGATGGCGATTCTCGTCGCGTCGGCGACGGGTTCCCATGCCCAGCAGGTTGCCGCCCAACAGGTTGCCTCCGCGATCCAATCTCGCCTGGATCAAGCCGCGGATTATTCCAGCCAATGGAGCGGACGAGCCGTGCTCGTGATGCATCGGGGCAAGCTGGTCTACGAAAGGTATGATCACGGATGGTCAGATTCTCGCCCCCATATGCTCGCCAGCGGCACGAAAAGCTTCACGGGGGTGATCGCTATGTTGGCTGTTCAGGACCGATTGCTGACCTTGGATGAGCTCGCCTGCGATACGCTGACCGAATGGAAAACGGACCTGCGAAAATCGAAAATCACCGTTCGCCATCTGCTGACCCTGTCCTCCGGGTTGCATCCCGCCGATGCGGCGTTTCCCAATCGAAGGCAATTTGGCAGCAATGCAAATCCTGTTCTTCAGCAGCGGCAGGAGCGAATCGCACGAAAGGATGCCAACGATGGCCTCAAGGATCTGGCCACCGGGAATTGGTACAAGGATTCGCTCCAGGTGCCATCCAAGCACGACGCTGGCGAAACCTTTGAATACGGGCCAAGCCACTTCTATGCGTTTGGCGAATTGCTGACCCGAAAACTGGCATCGCGCGACGATATCGGCGCCAAGTCGTTCGAGGCCTACGCGCATTTGCGTTTGCTCGATCCCTTAGGAATGCGGATCGGAACCTGGACGAAAGACCAAGCTGGCAATGTCAATATTCCGGGAGGCATGTTCCTGACCGCTCGGGAGTGGGCAAAATTCGGCCAATTCGTTCTCGATCGAGGGAATGCGACCAACCCGGACGGCTCCATGAAGGAATTGCTCCCCTCGCGGTTGCTCGACGAATGCTTTGCTCCCTCGTCGACCAATCGATCCTACGGGCTGACTTGGTGGCTGAACGGAAACAGCGATGTGGCCGATGCAGGAATCGCCGGTCGATCCTTCGATTCCCAAGAACGCGACGCGATTCGAACCCGGGTGTTGAACCGAGAAGCAGAAACAGGCTTGGATGTCGATGGCAAGTCGTTGCGGGTATGGATGGCAGCAGGCCTGGGCAAGCAGCGTCTGTACGTCATTCCGGATTATCAGTTGGTGGTCGTTCGATTCGCGGAACCGTCTGTCGAAGGACGACGCTTTACGAACGAAGGATTTCTTGGTCCGATCGTGGCCGCGTTTTCCGGGGAGTGATTTTGGCCAGTAGAGCCAAGGCCCATGGCATGCAACCAAGCACCGCAATGCATCGCGCTGGGAAATCTCCCCACCAACTCCACCAACCATTACGACCGTCGGGCAACGGCTCAGCGAGGATCCATCCGGATGTCAAGCGATCCAGCCTCTGCACCACCCGACCATTTCCGTCGATCCATGCGGAGATCCCGGTATTGGCAGAGATCAACATCGGTGTTCGGTTCTCGACGGCGGCGACGATCGCGCTGTTGAGATGATGGTCCAAGGCGCTCGAACCGCGAAACCATCCGTCATTGGACAGGTTCACCAAAACGTCGGGTTCTTCTCCGGCGGCGGAAAGCTCGCGTATATGGGCTTGAATGACGTGAGGCACCATGTTTTCGAAACAGATGCTCGGCGCAATGCGCCGCCCATTATCGAGTCGCCAAGCCTTGGGAGACTCTCCCTGCGAGAGCTTGCCTAAGCCGATCAACTTCATGATGCTCGGAAACCACGACAACACGGGAATGTACTCGCCGAACATGACCAGGTGATGCTTGGCGTAGAAGTCGGTATCTGCGGGGTTGTCGTCATCGATCCAGAGCGCCGCGTTGTAACGATCCAACCGGCCTTCGGCGACCGACAGGACGTCGGTGCCCAAGACAAAGTGAGGAAGCTTGCCCGCGCGACCAAACGCGCTTCGCAGAAGCTCCATTTTTTCCTCGTGCGCGCCTACGAGATTGCGGTG
Organism: Planctomycetota bacterium; assembly: GCA_046306195.1. Lineage (GTDB taxonomy): Bacteria > Planctomycetota > Planctomycetia > Pirellulales > Pirellulaceae > JBKCUI01. Next base: position 2,682 of record JBKDXO010000040.1, read on the forward strand.
CATCCATTCGAATCGATCGCGGTTATCGTCGAACTCTTCGGGAATTTTCGCTCCTCGATCCCATTGCATGTACGGCGCGAGCCCCCCAAAGATGCTCTCCGGCCAAATCACCACATCGATGGAGGAAGGGTCAGATACCGATGCGACCGCCCGACGCGTCGTCTGCTCGTACTCGATCCAACCGCGTTGAAGCAACTCCTGGCTTGCATCGAAGATCGTCGGCATGTTTCCTTGGATCAGCAGAAAACGACCGATCGGCTTGATGGGCTGGAGCTCTTGCAGATACGCATCCCGCCGCCACAAGCCCAACATGCTGAACATCAGCCACAGCAAAACCGCGACCGCCGTCGAATCCCGCCACAACCTATCCCAGAAGGTTGGCTCAGCAGGCTTGCGAGTACTTCGTTCGAAAGCGACGAGCCAAGCCATCGACAAGACCATCATGAACCCGACACCGTATCCACCGAAGTGCGAAGCGATCGGAAGAACTCCCGGCCAAGGCGTCTGCGAATGCACCAGCATGCAGCCGGCAAACCCCGTAGCGACGTAGGCGCGCAATACCTCGCACGCAGTCCATCCCACCGCGCACGCCAAGGGCATCGGCATCCGGAAGCGGCGCGCTAACGATCTGGCCATCAAAATCGATATCGGCAAATAGATCGCCAAGTACAAAGAAAGCGCGATCCAACCGAAGGTCAGGGGCCAAAACGCCAAACGGATCCCATGAAGCAGCGCGAGCCAAACCGCGCTTGCAACCATCCAAGCCCACCATCCCTCCCGTTTCGTCCAACCAGGACCATGGATTACCAACACCGCGAAGATCAAGGCGCTTGCCCACCCTGCGATCGGCCAATGCAGCGGCGGTTGCCCCGCCCAATAGCACAGCCCCCAGGCAACATAGCCCCAAGTCCGCCACCGTTCCATGCCAGGGGTGCGCTTCCCCTTCGCGTCGGGATTTCCCCGCGATGATCCATGCCTCGCCAATCCAAGCCCTCGATCTGTCTATTTGCGATCCATCTGTTCGCAGACTGCTCCATCCGCATTGCAACGATTCTTCGAGCGACCCGAACACCGGACCCCTCCACCATCGCGGAAACGAATTGTAACCGATTCTCGTGCCGGAGAATTCGAATGCGACAGAGACAAGGCAACGAAAGAAATCGACGGAAGCCCCCGCCGAGGAGAATGAGGCAAAAGAAAAAGGCACTGCAACTCCGCGAAAGCAGCCGGAAGTCCTCTCCCTCTCCCAGCCAATTCCGCTCCGGTCGCAATGCCTTTGTCCGGGGAGACGAGCCGTTTCGTTCTTGCGTACTTCTCGACTCCCGATCGAAGAAGTGCATGTCCTGTGCCAAAGTCACGAGTTGCGTTCCACATCTTTCGAGAAATCAGCCTGCGGAATTCGTTAAAGGTTTATCCTCCGCCGATAACAGCACGAAAAAGGTTTCCGCATAAGCCAAATGAAATAAGACGAAATCGTGCGTGCCTGGCGGTGCAGTGACGTGGGAACGGGCTTTCCGCCAAGGCAATGCCTTTTTTTTGGGCAGGTCTCGACGGAAACGCGGCAGCGCCCGATGCAATTCCGGAAACGACTCTTTACGCGGCCGAACCGGCTCGCAATACTGTCGCGACACTTTTCATTCCACGATCTCATCGATGGGGCGGTTCATGCACAAGAGTTGGAACTCGCGGCTGTCCGTATTGGAACTTTCGACGTTGCGTTGGAGTTTCGAGGATGACGTGATCCGATACCACGAGCATGGTTATCGCGCCATTGGAATCTGGCGCCCCAAGCTGTCGGATTGCGGGGAGGCCAAGGGGCGGGAACTATTAGGCGAGATGGACATGAGCGTCTCGTCACTTCATTGGGCGGGTGGCTTTACAGGTCATGATGGCCGTACGTTTCGCGAATCGCTTCACGATGCCTTGGATGCGGTTCAACTGGCGGCCGATCTGCAGGCGGACTGCCTGACCGTGTTGGCCGGCTCGCGAGCGGGCCATACCAAGAGCCATGCACGACGAATTTTCGCGACCGCGCTTCGCGAATTGGCCGAGTGTGCGCAAGCCTTGGGGGTGCAGTTAGCCGTCGAGCCGATGCACTCGGGTTGCGCCCAGGATTTTACCTTCCTGACCAATATCCCAGACACCCTCGACATCCTCTCAAGCATCCCACATAGCAATGTGGGGATCGTGTTTGATTGTTACCACATGGCTCAGGACCCCAACGTCCTGGATTGGCTCCCCAGCGCGGTCCCCTTCATTCGATTGGTCCAGTGCGGCGACGCCAAAAGTGCTCCGCTGGGCATGCAGAATCGTTGCCTGCTCGGCGATGGTTGTGTTCCGATCCCAGAGATCATACAAACGATTGAACGCTACGGATACGAAGGCTACTACGAAGTGGAACTGCTTGGCGAAGATGTCGAGGAGTACGACTACGAGCATCTCTTGGATTCGTCCCGCAAGCTTCTGAACAGTTTGTCGTTATCGTGAAACTCCTCATCACCAACGATGACGGTTACGATGCGCGAGGCCTCCAGGAGTTTGCCCGAGCGATGTCGACGGCGGGCGAGGTCTACATCGTCGCACCCGATTCGGTACGCAGTTGCTGTTCGCATGGAGTGACCACCGCCGACGAACTGCACGTGCGACGCGTTTCGGATCGGCATTGGACAGTCTCCGGCACCCCTGCCGATTGCGTGCGAGTCGCGTTGAAGTGGTTGCGGATCGAACCGGATTGGATCCTGTCGGGTGTCAATGAAGGGGGCAATCTCGGGGTCGACATTCATTACAGCGGGACAGTAGCCGGTGCACGCGAAGGCCGATTGCACGGGTATCGCTCGATCGCTGTCTCGCAGTATCTGCGGCGCGATATGCCTCGCGATTGGGAGCGATCCGGCCAGCGCGCGCGTTCCGCCTTCGAACGCGTTCGACATCTGTCGCTTGATCATCACGAGTTCTGGAACATCAACCTACCCGTGGATGTTTCCGAAGTGATCGATCTCGAGTTCGCCCATTGCGAACCGGAATCCCAGATGCTCCCTTTTGAATTCGAATCTATCGGCGATGCAGCGGACTTGCAGCAGCGATCGGAGTACGAACAGGTCCTCTATCGCAGCAACTACCAAGCCCGCCCTCGCGGACCGCAATCGGATGTCGCTTGTTGCTTTGCCGGCAAGATCGCGGTCTCCCGCTTGCACACCCGATGGAGCGCAAGAGCGTCGGGGCCTGTCGATTGAAGTTGCTCGTTTGGCCTGTTCGAATCAGAGAAATGACGTATTCCACCGGATCCGTCCTTGATCGGTGGTCCGCAATAATAATAGCCGAGGAGCGCGAGCTCCCGGGTTGAACTGAGGCAGACATTGCAAAATTCAGTGCACTACAACTCGGATGCTCGCGCATCTCGGTTTGTATGAGCAAAAAAGGTCGCGTTGGGCCTTGCGATCACGGCTTCATGCACACGAGAAGCATGGGGGTCTAGACACGACTTCGGCGCATCTATTTGTTTAGAAAATTGCTGGGTCTTTCCTTGTTAGCGTCCCATGAGCGTTCATCAGTGGTTCGCTCTCTCTCCATTGCAAAAAAATCTTGGCCCTTCCATTTTGCCCTCCATCTTTCGTCTGATCCGATTTCAGGGAGCGGGCTACCCGTGGGGCATATCAAGATCGCAGCCTCTCCGAGTCAGTCGGAGGACTTCTTCTTCGAGCCCTTGCTCTTGGCGTTCCCCGAGGACTCGGAGTTGGACGGCTTGCTTGATTCTGGCTTGGTGGATCCCGACTTCGACGAGTCGGATTTGGCCGACTCCCCCTTGGCTCCGTCCGAGGAGGTACTTTTCGATTCACCGCTCGATGAACCTTCGCTCGACGACTTGCTTTCTGCCGCAGCTGACTTCTTGTAGGACTCGCTTCGGTAGTCGGTCTGGTAGAAGCCGGATCCTTTGAAGACCACCGCAGCGCCGGTGCCGATGAGTCGGCGAAGCTTCAGCTTCTTGCACTTCGGACACTTTCGCTCAGGATCGGCCGAGATGGACTGGAACAGCTCGAAGCGATGGTTGCAAGCGTCGCATTCATAGTCGTAGGTTGGCATTGTCAATTTCCCTTCGAATGAATGATGAATTCTCTAGGCTGGACCTGTCGAGACGATGACCATGCTCGGTCGGACGACTCGATCGTACATACGGTATCCAACGCTGACTTCTTGCAGAACGGTTCCAGCCGGGGACTCCGCGCTCGGCTGCTGCGCGATCGCTTGGTGCACGTTGGGATCAAACGCGGTGCCGACGCTGTCGATCGGTTTGCAAGAATGCTTGGCCAACACGGAGACGAGTTGCTGCTCAACCATCTTGACTCCTGCGACCAGTCCTTCCGAACCGGCGGCTGCGCCAGACGATTCGATCGCGCGATGGAGGTTGTCAACCACATCGAGCAGATCGCGGACCAAGGGCAAGGAGGCGAACTTGAGCTGCGATTCGGTTTCGCGAAGCATCCGTTTTCGGAAGTTTTCCAGCTCCGCCTGGGCCTTGAGTTCACGCTGCCTTAAATCGACGACTTGCTGTTCCAAAGCATCGACGAGTTGCTCGGGTGATTCCTGGCCACTGCGAGGCCGGTCGCCCCCTTGTTCCGCAAAGAATGCGTCGTTGCCGTCCTCGATCGAGTCTGCGTGTTCGTCGGTTGGGTTCGAAGAAGATGTCATATCGATTGCCTTCGGGGATCAGTGGGTGGATTGACCTTGGAAGTATGCCATGATTCGGTCCATGAATCCTTTGCGTTCCGGGGAGATGTGTTTGTCATCGAGTTCCGCCAGTTCACGCAGTAATTCCTGTTGACGCTTGTTGAGTTTCTTCGGCACTTCAATCAGTGTTTGGACGAGCAGGTCTCCTTTGGCGCCGGTGTGCGGGTCGGGCATTCCAGCGCCGCGGACCTGGAACACGGTTCCGCTTTGCGTGCCGGCCGCAATGTCGAGACTCTTTCGGCCATCGAGCGTGGGGACTTCGATCGTCGCTCCCAGGGCTGCCTGACTGAACGCGATCGGCCATTGCAGGATCAAATCCTGGCCATCGCGCTTGAAGAGCGGGTGGGGTTTGACATGGATAAAGCAGTAGGCATCGCCGCGCGGTCCGCCATCGGGGCTTGGTTGGCCTTCCCCTTGCAGTCGCACGCGCATCCCATCATCGACACCAGGCGGAATCTTCACTTCCAAGTCGACCTGAAATGGTTTCAAGCCGACACCATCGCAGGTTCGGCATGGATTGCTGATGGTCCGGCCGCTGCCGCGGCAAATGGGGCAAGTGGTTTGGACTCGCAGCACACCGGTCGCCTGGACGACCTGACCACGACCTTGGCATCGTTTGCAGGTTTCCGGTTGCGATCCGGCGGCGGCTCCCGACCCGGAGCAGGTTTCGCATGCTCCGTGACGTGTGAGCGAGACGGTTTTGGCGACCCCGCGAGCTGCTTCCTCAAGTTCGAGCGTGACATCGCAGCGGAGGTCGGCACCTTTGCGGACTCGCGATCTGCCTCGTCCTCCGCCGAAGAAGTCCTCGAAGATGGTTCCGCCGAAGACATCGCCAAACGCTTCAAAGATGTCTCCGACGTCACGGAAACCACCTTGGCCTTCGACGCCTGCATGACCGTAGCGGTCGTAGCGAGCCCGTTTCTGTTCGTCGCTCAGAACCTCGTACGCTTCGGCGGCCTCCTTGAACTTGTGAGTCGCATCCTGGTCACCTTGATTGGAGTCGGGATGGTACTTCACCGCGAGTTTTCGATACGCCTTGGCTATCTCCGAGGAGGAAGCGGAGCGATCGACCCCTAGGATTTCATAGTAGTCCCGTTTGGCATTCGCATTCACAAGCTTGAGCCTTGTTGAGAGCAACGGTCCGAAAAAAAGGGTCATTCGCTCTACCGAATGACCCTTTTGAAATGGCGCGCGACGTATCGAGGAGTATCGACCAAGTCGATCCTTGCGATCGGTTCCTAGCGAACCGCTCCTTCGACCGAACGCTTCTTCTTGTCTTCCTTGTCGTAGGTGGTAACCAACGCTTCGGTGGTGAGGAGCAATCCGGAGATGCTAGCCGCGTTGGCCAGCGCCGTTCGGACGACCTTCACCGGATCGATGATCCCGGCCTTGAGCATGTCGACGTACGCGCCTTTGTTGGCATCGTAGCCGAAGTTGTGCGGCTTCTGGCTCACTTCGTCAGCGACGACGCTGCCGTCGATACCGGCGTTGTCAGCGATCTGACGCAGAGGAGCTTCCAGAGCGCGAAGGATGATTTCCGCACCGGTTCGCTCGTCGCCGCTCAATTCCTTCGCGACCTTGGAAACCACTTCGCGGCATCGCAGCAGAGCCACGCCACCGCCCGGGAGGATACCTTCTTCGACCGCTGCGCGAGTCGCATGCAACGCGTCTTCGACGCGAGCCTTCTTTTGCTTCATGTCAGCTTCGGTTTCGGCTCCGACGCTGATGACCGCAACACCGCCAGCGAGCTTGGCCAGTCGCTCTTGGAACTTTTCCTTGTCGTATTCGCTGTCGGTCTGTTCGATCTGGGCGCGGATTTGAGCCACGCGTTGATCGACTGCCTTGCGGTCTCCGCCCCCTTCGACGATGGTCGTGTTGTTCTTGTCCACAACCACCTTCTTGGCTCGTCCGAGATGATCGAGCGAAATTTTCTCGAGTTGGATCCCGAGGTCTTCGCTGATGAACGTGCCGCCGGTGAGGGTAGCGATATCGCCCAACATCGCCTTGCGTCGATCGCCAAAGCCTGGAGCCTTGACGGCACACACGTTCAGCGTTCCTCGCAGCTTGTTTACCACCAACAGCGTCAACGCTTCCGCATCCACGTCTTCGGCGATGATCAACAGAGGTTGTCCAGCGGTGCTCACCTTCTCGAGGACGGGAACCAGATCGCGCAGGTTGCTGATCTTTTTGTCGTACAGCAGAATGAGCGCGTTTTCGAATGTGCAGCTCATGTCCGACGGGGTGTTGATGAAGTACGGCGAGACGTAGCCCTTGTCGAACTGCATCCCGTCGACATATTCGACGTTCGTATCGGCTGTCTTGCCTTCTTCGACGGTGATCACGCCGTCCTTGCCAACGCGTTCGAGCGATTCGGCCAACAGCATTCCGATGGACCTGTCGTTGTTTGCCGAGATGGCCCCGACGGTGGCGACCTCTTCCTTGCTGCTCACCGGCTTGGCCAGTTCCTGCAGCTTGGCCACGGCGACTTCGACGGCTCGGTCGATGCCGCGACGGATGGCCGACGGGTTGCTACCGGCAGCGATGTTTCGAAGTCCTTCCTTGAAGATCGACCGAGCGAGCACGGTTGCGGTGGTGGTCCCGTCACCTGCGAGGTCGCTGGTCTTCTGGGCGACTTCGACAACGAGTTTGGCCCCCATGTTCTCGAACCGATCTTCGAGTTCAATTTCCTTGGCGACGGTAACGCCGTCCTTGGTGACGGTCGGACCGCCAAAGCTCTTGTCGATGATGACGTTGCGTCCGGTAGGACCCATCGTCACGGCGACTGCATCGGCCAATTTTTCGACCCCTTGCAGCATTCGAGCTCGAGCTTGATCATCAAACAGCAATTGCTTAGCCACGCTTCGCAGTTCCTTATACTGAAGTTCTAAGTTGGTCCGAAATTAAGCGAGCTTGGCGAGCACGTCGCTCTCGCGCAGGATCTTGTACTCGACGCCGTCGACTTCGACTTCGCTCCCGCCGTACTTGCCGAAGATGATTTCATCGCCGACGCTGACGCTCAGGGCTGCCCGAACGCCGTTGTCGAGCAGCTTGCCTGGGCCGACGGCAACGACCTTGCCTCGCTGGGGTTTTTCCTTGGCACTGTCGGGCAGAACGATGCCACCCGCGGTGGTTTCTTCAGCTTCCATGGGTTGGACGACGACACGATCATCAAGAGGACGAATGTTGACTTTGGCCATGTGTTTCACCTATCGCTTTCTGAGATTTGATTATTGGAAAATGATTTTGTTGTAAGTGCTGAGAACGGTTTGCCGGTTGGAGGACGGCTTACATCATGCCGCCCATGCCACCCATTCCGCCCAGGCCGCCCATACCACCCATTCCGCCCATGCCACCCATTCCGCCCATGCCACCGTCGTGGTCATGGTGGCCGCCTGCGGCAGGTTCTTCTTCCTTGGGAATTTCGGTGACGAGAGATTCGGTGGTCAGCAACAGCGATGCGACCGATGCCGCGTTGGACAGGGCCGTCTTCACCACCTTGGCCGGATCGATGATGCCTGCCTTGATCATGTCGACGTACTTGTCGGCGTTGGCGTCGTAGCCTTCGTTCTTGTCCTTGAGTTGGCGAACGCGGTTGACGACAACGGCTCCATCGAGGCCGGCATTGTCGGCGATCGATCGGAGCGGATAGTCGAGCACGTTGGCAATGATTCGAGCCCCGAACGCTTCGTCCCCTTGCAGCTTCAGCTTGGCCAGTGCGGCTTCGCATCGCAGCAGGGCAACACCGCCCCCAGGGACGATCCCTTCTTCGAGAGCAGCTTGAGTTGCCGCCTTGGCATCGTCGATCAGAGCCTTGCGTTCCTTCATTTCCGTTTCGGTGGCTGCGCCGACATTGATCTGCGCGACACCGCCGGCCAACTTGGCCAGTCGTTCTTGGAGCTTCTCGCGATCGTAATCGCTATCGGTGGCTTCGATCTCGCGACGGATTTGGGCGACGCGTCCTTCGATCGCGTCCTTCTTGCCAGCGCCGCCGATGATGACGGTTTCTTCGCTGGTGATGTGGATTCGCTTGGCTCGCCCCAGGTCGCTCAGCTTGACCGACTCCAGATCGATCCCGAGATCCTTGAAAATTGCCTTGGCGTTGGTGAGGGAAGCGATGTCCCCCAAAATGGCCTTGCGGCGATCGCCGTAGCCCGGAGCCTTGACAGCAGCAACATTGAGGATGCCTCGCATTTTGTTGATCACGAGGGTCGCCAATGCATCGCCGTCGATGTCTTCGGCGATGATGAGCAGCGGCTTCTTGGACTTGCTGATGGCTTCCAGGATCGGGATCAGCTTCTTGTTGTTGCTGATCTTGTCTTCATGGATCAGAAGGTAGCAATCCTCGAGTTCGACAGTCACTTCGTCTTGGTTGGTGACGAAGTGGGGAGAGAGGAACCCGCGATCGAACTGCATCCCTTCGACCACTTCGACGGTCGTTTCGCTACCGCGACCTTCTTCGACGGCGATGACACCATCCTTGCCGACCTTGAGGAAGGCTTCGGCGAGCACGTCTCCGATCGCCGGATCATTGTTTCCCGCGATGGTTGCGACTTGCTTGATTTCCTTGCGGCTCTTGGCGTCGATGCTGGTCGCCATTTTGCCGATCTCGGCGTTGACGGTTTCGACCGCTTTGGCGATCCCGCGAGAGAGGGCCATGGGGTCAGCCCCGGCGGCGATCATTTTGAGTCCTTCGCGGAAGATCGCTTCGGCGAGGACCGTGGCAGTGGTCGTTCCATCCCCGGCCACGTCATTGGTTTTGCTGGCAGCTTCCTTGACCAGTTGGGCACCGAGGTTTTCGTACGGGTCATCCAATTCGATTTCTTCAGCAACTGTCACACCGTCTTTGGTGATTTTGGGGGAACCCCAGCCCTTGTCCAGAACCGCGTTACGACCCCGCGGTCCGAGGGTGCTGCGAACTGCGCGCGCCAGTTTCGAAACGCCAGCCAAGAGGGGCTGCCGCGCTTCGTCATCAAATACCATTTGCTTTGCCACGTTGAACTCCTTGAATGTTGTTATCAGCCCGATTTGGCAGTCGAACTTGACTGCTCCGCCTTGCAAGCAACCCGCGTGCCAACCGGCCCGGAATTCCTCGAAGCCCCCGGGAATCGCGGTTTCCTCGGGAAATTCCTGGTCAAAGTGGGAAGGGCCTCGTCTGCCAAAATGGGGGACAGCCGGTTACGTTTCGGTCTTTCCGAGATATTGGGCGGCTTGCACGCGCCAGAGGGCGATGGCCAGCAGGACGACTGTACCACCCAGCAGGCACGCGATGTGGACCCAACTGGAGGTGTGCTCTGAGACCAATTCCGATGTCTGAAGGACTTCGTTGATCGAAATGTCGAGCCAGGATGCCAACAGCGAACGGATGTGGTAAGCGATCGTGAATTGGTTCAGGACTGCTGGGATCCAACCCAGAATCCCTTCGATGATGACCGCGTAAAAGAAAGCCGCCACCATGCTCCGCCGCTGCATGAGGACCCCGATCAATGCGAATAGCGCCCCATGGGCCAAGGACGAAAGGAGGCACAGCGCTAGCATCACCGTCCACGTTTGAAAGGGATGGGTGAATCCTACGAGCGGGATGGTGACCGTGGCGGCTATCCATCCACAGGTCGTGGTCCACAACACCGCAACCAGATACTTGCCCAGCAGCATCGACCGACGTCCGTCCGGGCGAATGACCGCATAAATCCACGTTTGCCCTTCCATCTCCGCGTTCACGATCGGGGCGGCCCAGAGAAGCATCCCGAGCATCGTGACAATCTCTGGCAACAGCACGAAGTAAAGGATCGACATGATCGACTGATAATCCGACGATCGAAGCACTCGATCGGGGATCGAATAAGCGACCACCAAGATCAGGAAGATCGGGAAGAGCGCCATCGCCAACCACACTCCGATCCGGATCGGGGTCAGCGAGCGGAGCGCTTCGTAGGTTGCGACTCCGAAGATACCCCGTCCCAATCGCATCGCCATGCCAGTGTTCATGATGCGACTCCTGACGGGGCCGTCATCGGCTCCCCACGATGTCGGGAAACGAGAATGCGGAACAACGCACTGATGTCCCCTTCGGATCCGCTCACCCGCTCGACGAGGATCTCTCCCGACGCCGACCACTGGGCCAACGATCGAAACAGTTCGAGCGGTCGCTCGACGGTCAGCACGAGGCGCTTGGGCTGGGAATCGCGCATCATTGAACGAAGCCAAGGCTGATTGGACAATCGCAACGCGAGTTCATCGCGATGGGGAGAGTCGACGACGATCACTTGAGGCAAGTCGGCAAGAAGCCGGCGCAGTTCTCCCGCCGTTCCGCTGGCCAAGAGCCGACCTCCGAAGATGAGCATGAACGAGTCGGTGATTCGCTCGATCTCGTGAAGCACATGGCTGGCGTACAGCAGGCTCTTGCCGCTGCGAGCCCATTCCAAAAGCATTTCGGCGATTTCAAATCGACCGACCGGATCCAAGCCGTTGAACGGTTCGTCGAGGATTAGCAACTCCGGTCGATGCGCGATGGCTTGGGCCAGTTTGCATCGCTGTCGCATGCCGAGCGAGTAGGTATGGATCGGTCGATGAAGCGATTCCTGGAGTCCCACCATTTCGAGCACTTCGAGCGACCGCGTTTTCGCTTCCGAACTGGGCCACCCGCTCAGTGCCAGTTGCAACTGAATCCATTGCTTGGCGGAAACCCCTTGCACCAGCAAATCGCTGGTGGGGCACAGCCCGATTTTCGCGAGGACCTGGGGCGAACGGTTCGGATCCTGGCCGAAGACCCGGACCTCGCCGAGGGTCGGCCGCAGAGCCCCGGTCAGCAAACCGATCAAGGTCGATTTGCCAGCTCCGTTGGGGCCGACCAGCGCGTAAGCCCCCGGAGGAAGCTCGAGTTGCAGGTCGTTCACGCCGATGACGGTGCCATAAAGCAGCGAAGCATGTTCGAGTTTCAATAACGACGGTTGGCTCATGCTTTCAGCATCCTCGCAACGCGTCGATGGGCGATGCCATAACCGAGAATCGAAACGACCGCGGCTACGATCCATGGTCCCCAAGCCCAGGGTTCGCGCTGAGTCAGTCCGAAGATCTGCATCTGCATGTAGCCGAGCGTGTCATACGGTGAGACGAGCATCCAGTGGTTGTAGTCTGCGAGAAAGTCCATCCGCTCGGGGCGTTGGCCGAGCCTGGCTTGGGCGGCGAACCAGAGGACTTGGTATGAAACGGTGCCGATGATCCAGAAGGCGAGCCATGCAAAACCAGCGTAGCGGCTTTCTTGAGTCAGCGACGAAAGGGCAATCGCGACGGCCGTGGTTGGGATCGTCAGGACGAGCGTCGCCGCCAGGATACGCAGCGGTAGATCCCAGGTATGCAGGAACGCCGAGGGATCTTTGGACAGGAACAGCCCAGCGCCGTAAATCAGAAGCGATGGAATCGTCGCCATCAGAAAGATCAGGAAGTAGATCACCGCCGATTTGCCCGCGATGTATTCCCACGGAGTCAGCGGGCGAGACAAATAGAGAAGGTACCCTTTGCTTCGCAGGTCGTAGCTGATCAATCGCGGCGCGATGAGCCCGAGAACCAGAATCATGCCAAAGGCCTGCGGGTAGCGAAACAGGATGAACAGCAGATACGACCAAGCGAAATGCCTTGCGGTCGCCGGGTCGTCGCTCACGTTGGAGAGATCGATCCCGGCGCGGTCGGCGGCCCGCCGCGACGGAGGAGATTGCAGAAGGGATCGCATGGCATCTTGGGTCGACGATCGCTCGATGGTTTGTTCGAACAACCCCACAAAGATCCCGATGATCAAGGCGGGCGTCCCCATGAAGAACAGAATCCGTTTCAGCCAGGTATTGCGCCATGCGAGCCGAATCGACGTTTCGGCCAAAGCCAAAACGCGGCTCCATCGCGGCGTGCGATCGCCGCTCCAGGGGCGGTAACCAACGTCAAGAAGCGGCATGCGACATCTCCTTGGTTGCGACAGCATCGAGAAACATTTGCTCGAGCGAATTGCGAAACGGATCGATGCGCTGGATCAAGACCCCGGTCTCTTGGCTGGCGCTCCAGATGGCTTTCAAGACTTGTTCCCCTTCCCCGTCCACTCGCAACTCGCCTGGTCCGATACTCTCGGCGGGTACACCGCGTTGCCCCAGGGACGCTCGCAGCAGCTCCGCGTCGGCCACCGCGCTGATCTGAAGCCCGGCGCGCGATGGTCGCTGAAGATTCTCCAGGCTATCGGCCAGTCGCACTTCGCCTCGTACGAGGATCACGACCGACTCGCAGACGCGTTGGACATCCTGGAGGATGTGGGTCGAGAGGAGAATCGATTTTCCTTTTTCGCGAGCGAGCACCGAGATCCGCTCCAAAAACTGTTCGCGTTGGGCCGGATCGAGTCCGGTCGTCGGTTCGTCGAGAATCAACCACTCCGGGTCATGGACGAGAGCCTGGGCGAATTTCAGTTTCTGCCGCATCCCGGTGGAGTAGGTATCAACCGTGCGATAACGTTCCTGGCCCATGTCGCAGAAATCGGCGACTTCGTGCGCGCGGCGCAAGGCTTCGGTCCGGTGCAATCCTGACAGCCTCGCCATCATCTGGATCGACTCGATCCCTTGCAGGCTTTGAATGTAGCAATCGTCTTCGGGCAAATACCCCACGTGATCTCGCAGGATTCGAACCTGGGCAGGCCAGTCAAACTCGAGAACTCGCCCGGTCCCGGTATCCACTCGGACCAACCCCAAGAGCGATTTGATCAGCGTGCTTTTGCCCGACCCGTTGGGCCCAAGCAGTCCCACGATCCCCTTGGGGAGTTGCAGGCTCACATCGCGCAGCGCTACATGCCGGCCATAACGCTTGGTCACTCCCCGAATATCCAGAATCGATTGCATGCTTGTGTTGAAAACGTCTGATCGTCAAATAAAAGTGATTCGGCGGGAAGCGATCGAAATTGGCAACGGCTTGGGGATTCGCGGGTAATATTTTCCGGGCATATTGCTACAATGCGGAGATGAGCGAGGGAATGGAGCTGTCGATGCATTGTAATGCGATAACTTGCCGGCAAGGTGGAGCCAGCGGTCTGTGGACGGGTCTGGTTGTTCTGTTTCTCGTAATGATCGGGTCGCCGATGCCCCCGATCCTTGGACAGCAACCCATGCCCGAGCCTGCCGCACCCGTCCTGGCAGCCCAGCAAAAACGTATCGAAGCCATGCGTCGGGCAGCCACCGCCACCGTCGGAGTCTTCGGCGTCGATGGCCAAGGGGGTGGGAGCGGGGTTTGCATTACTCCCGATGGATATGTCCTCACCAATTTTCACGTTTCCAGCCCCATGGGATACCGCATGCGATGCGGCATGAACGATGGGAAAATGTACGATGCGGTCGTGGCGGGGATCGATCCAACCGGCGATTTGGCGGTCTTGAAAATGTACGGTCGCGAAGACTTTCCGGTTGCGACCATCGGCGATAGCGACCAGGTGCGTGTCGGGCAATGGTGTTTTGCCGCTGGGAATCCGTTCGTCCTGGCAACCAACCTGCAACCGACCGTCACGTATGGGCTGGTCCGCGGTGTGCGACGGTACCAGTATCCGTCGGGGACCATTCTCGAGTACAGCGACTGTATCCAAACCGATGCCGCGATCAATCCCGGCAACTCGGGCGGCCCCTTGTTCAATGACCACGGGGAATTGATCGGAATCAATGGTCGATGTTCGTTCGAGAAACGCGGGCGAGTCAACGTCGGTGTCGGTTACGCGATCTCGGTCCGACAAGCGATGAATTTCTTTTGGCACCTTCGATCCGGGCGCATTGTCGATCATGCCACCTTGGGCTTTACGGTCGCCACGGACACGAAGGGTCGCGTGATCGTCTCAAATATTCTCGAATCGAGCGACGCGTACCGGCGCGGGCTTCGCTATGGCGATGAGATTCTTCGATTGGCCGATCGGGATATCGCCACCACAAACCAACTGAAGAATGTGCTCGGGATATTCCCGAACCAATGGCGGATCCCGCTCCGGTTCCGCAACGATTTGGAAATCGTCGATACCTACGTGCGTCTGCAGAATCTCCACCTCGCCGTGGAGCTTGAAGAGATTGTGCAAGGGGAGTCGTCTCAAGAACAAACCCCGCCGCCTCGCAGTCCACAAGATGAACCCGAAGACAAGGATGAAAAGAAATCGGCGGAGAAGCCCGCCAACGAGGGACTCGCCAAACCGAAGGATCCATTGGCAGATCGCTATGAAGTTCGGCGCGGGTTTAGCAACTACTACTTCAATCGCGTGGAACTCGATCGCGTGACCGGTTCGATCTCGCAGCGCGGCGATTGGGATGGCACGGGAACGACATGGCAACTCCAAGGGCGAGTGGCCGGCGAAACAACGCCTCTTCAGATCCTCTGCAACGATTCGTCCATTGTTGCTAGGACCGGGGGGCGCGAGGAAACGGTCGGAGCCAAGCTAGGTTGGATCCCTTGGATCCAGCAACGATCGACCCTCCCGATCGGGCTCGGGCTGCGAGTCTGGCAACTGTGGCACCGCATCGGTCCGAAGAAAATGGGAGAGGCGGTGTACCTGGGGCGAAGCCCTCTCGTCGGACGCGATGGCCTGTTCGATACGACTCGAATCGCGATCGGCGAACTCGACGCCGTGGTCTACACCGCTCCGGACAGCGGGGTTGTGGAATGCATCGAACTGACCGTGGACAACCAGACCGATCCCGCGGAGATCTTTTTCGAGAAATACCGCTCGATCGATGGTCGATCTTTCCCATCGCAGATTCGATTGGCATACGGCGTAGAGACGCGGACCGCGATGGAAGTCGATACGGTGGATTGGAACGCAACACTCGCTTCGGGAGGAACCGATTGATTCGGCTCGCATCGCTCTGCCTAGCATTCGCTTTCCTACCTATCGGCTTCGCCGCTGAAGAAGATTCGAATTCGCCGAATCGCACTTCGGAGCAGCTCGTTGTTCAAAGCGAACGTTCGATCGTCAAGCTTTACGGGGCTGGCGGGGCGCGGGGACTGGAAAGCTACCAAACAGGGATTGTCATCGGCGATGGGACGCTGATCCTGACGAGTTGGAGCACGGTACTGGATGTCGAGAAGGTGCGGGTGGTGACCTTTGATGGTCGTAGGCTCGATGCGGAGACGCTCGGCGTGGACCCGCAGTGCGAGCTGGCGCTGCTCCGCATCCCGGATGCAGGGCTCCCTGGATACTCGCTGGACCCCGAGATTGTGCCGCGAGTCGGCCAGCGCGTTTTCGCGATCAGCAACCTGTTCGGCATCGCGGCTGGCAATGAATCCTGCAGCGCCCAAAAGGGAGTGATCATGGCGATCGCGCCGCTGACCAAACGCAAAGGCTCCCTCAAAACCTTGTACCAAGGCCGCGTCATCGTGGTGGACGTCATGACCAACAATCCCGGCGCGGCTGGTGGGGGACTGATCGATCTGTCGGGCCGGCTGATCGGCGTCATCGGCAAGGAGCTGCGCGATGAACAAGCGGGGATCTGGATCAACTATGCCCTGCCGGTCGATGTGGTGAAAGGCTCCGTGGATCGTATCTTGAGCGGCCAAACCGCCAGCAATGCTGCGGTGGCAACAACGGTCGCGGAACCGCATCGGCTCGCCGACATCGGGCTGGCCCTCATCCCGGATGTCCTTCCGAAAACACCGGCGTTTGTCGATTGGGTGCGCGAGGATTCCACGGCCGCGCGAGCCGGCTTGCAACCCAACGATCTGATCCTGTTGATCAACGACGTGCGCGTCGACTCTCGGAAAGGGCTCGAGCGGATCCTCTCGACGATCAATCGGGCCGATTCGTTTCAACTCCTCGTGCAGCGCGGTCAAGAATTGATCCGGGTTCAGGTGCGACCATGATGGCTCCATTTCGCAGCCTCATCATCAGGTGTTTTGGTTTTCTCCTCGCAATCGCACCGACGGTTCTATCGCCAGTTTTCGTGGCTCCAATCGCTCATGCGGAACCGCCACTCGAAGTCCTCGAGCAAGAGGCGTTTCAGGCCGCTGCCCTCTACGCCCAGGACTCGGTGGTCCAAGTCGAAACTTTTGGCGGTTCGGAACTGGTGCGAGATCAGTTGGTGGCATCCGGACCTGCGAGCGGCACGATCCTGACCGCCGACGGATGGATCATCACCAGCACGTTTCAATTCAAAGGGCAACCGGCATCGATCACCGTCGTTCTGCCGAACCAAGATCGCAAGGCGGCGAAACTGGTGGCGCGCGATGTCAGCCGCGAATTGGCCCTTCTCAAAATCGATGTCGATCAACCCTTGCGACCGATCCAGATCAGCCCCGCCAAGGATTGGCAGATCGGGCAATGGGTCGTAGCCCTCGGAAAGACATTCGATCCGGCAACCGCCAGTTGCAGCGTTGGTATTCTCAGCGCGCAAGGTCGCGTCTGGAACAAAGCGATCCAGACCGATGCCAAGATCTCACCACAAAACTATGGTGGGCCTTTGGTCGATCTCCAAGGGCGCGCGATGGGGATTCTGACCCCTCTCAACCCGGGGATCGTGACCGAAGGAGAGGTCGAACAGTGGTACGACTCGGGAATCGGATTTGCGGTCCCGGCTCAGGATGTCTTGCAGCGTCTCCCTGAGTTGCAGCAAGGCAACGACATTCATCCCGGACGAGTCGGCTTCCGATGGCGAGGGATCGACGAGTACTCCGGTTCGATCGTTCTTCAAGGAATCACGCCCGGATCTCCAGCAGCCAAAGCGGGAATTCGCGCGGGGGACAGGATCCTCGCCGTCGGCCCGTCCAAAGATCAACTCGTTCGCATCGAAAACGTTTCGCAAATGAAGCATGTCATGGGGCCGATGGATGCAGGAATGACTTTGTCGATCCTCAAGGAACGGGACGGGCGCGAACAGACCGTCGAATGCAAGTTGGTCAAGGAACTGCCGACCTATCGCGAACCGTTTCTCGGCATCCTCATCGACCCCTCCGATCCGGACGCTCCGGGCAAGGTCTCAGGCTTGATCCCCGCCTCCCCTGCACTCGCCGCCGGCATCGCCATCGGCGATACGATCGTCGCGATACAAGGAGAACCGATTTCCAAGGAGACACCCGTCGACTCCCGGTTGGCCTCGCTCGATTTCCGCGACTCCGTCGAGATCGAGCTTCGAGGAGGGGACGGCGCGGTCCGCAAGGTGCAAGCGGTTTTGACGCCCCATCCCGAGGATCCGCGGGAGTGGGATTATCGTCCGCCAACATTGGATCCGACCAAGAATGCGGGCATCGCGAATGAGGCAGCCCGCGCCGACGCGGCCAAGGGGACCATTCAATTGCCGTTGGGAGATGTCAAGAACAAAGCCTTCGCCATGGTGCCGAACACGTACAACCCCAACGTACCGCATGGACTGTTGATCGTTTTTGCAGATGCGGGCATTCAAGATCAAAAGCTGTGGACCGATGCCTGGGAACCGTTCGCTCGCGAGCATCGTTGGATTATCGCCGTAGCCCAATCGGCAGAGGAGAATACGTGGTCGTTCGATGAAGTGGAGATCGGAATGCGGCTCCAATCGTACATGAGCAAGACGTATGCGATCGATCGTCGGCGCATCGCTGTGGGGGGGATTGAGTCCGGGTCGCTGCTGGCATACATCACGGCGATGCAGGCCCAGGAAGTCTACCGGGGCGTGTGGATGTGCAATCCGAAATTGCCTCCCCGATTCCGCATGCCTCCGTGCGAGCCGTTTAAAGCGACTCATTATTTCATCAATGGCTCGGAGAAAGTCTTGGAGCGTTTCACCGAGATCGCGCGCAAGGCGGGATACAGCGTGCAAGCGAGCGGCGCGACGCTGGAGACCGCGAAATTGCCCGAGTCCCCTCTGCTGCAACCGCTCCAAGGTTGGTTGCGGCTGCTCGAGGCCTACTGATGCCGACCCCGCGCGTCCTCGCCCTCGTTTTGGGAATCGTGTTCCTGGGGCTTGGGTTCAGCATGCGGCTCGCACCCCAAGTGTGGGACGGCCAACGGTGGCTGGCTACCGACAGCCTCAGTAAAGTCGGGTTGTTTCTGGTCTGCATGTGGCTCGCCTGGCCGGTGATTGAATCGATCCGGAAAACCCCGGGCGGAGCCATGTTGTTGGTCGCATCGACTGCGGTGTTCGGTTTGTTCTTGTATCGACCGAGAACGCTACTTTTGACCGGCCCGTTTCTGGCCATTGCGGTCGCCGTGGCCTACCTGCGCCTTTGGTTGGGCCGAACGCCGAAACGCTGAGACTCTTTGGTCGCAGACTCGCTCTGTCTGTTTCTTAACAAGTCGATGCACCGAAGTAGTCCGAATCTCAAGAGAAGGTTGAGGTCGGATCAAGGAGTGTGCGGATGGTGGCTAAGGAGCCATTGCAGCGCCTGGTCACATGGCCCGACTGCGGGGATTCCGGCATTGCTGGCCGCGATCACGCCGCGTCCCTGTTGGGGCGCGAGAAACACCACGCAATACCAGTGGGTATTGGAGCCATTGTGGGTCAGGATCGGTCCCCCCGCCCAGTCCCGTTCGCCGCAGATCCATCCTCCTGCGTACTCGGATCCTTCGTAGGGCTGGTGCAGTTGCGCGAGCGTGGCTGCGGTCAACGGCAAGCCGCACTCTTTGGCGGGGTCGATCATCAAATGTACGCGCAAATAACGGATCCAATCCGACATCGATGCGTGCACCGTTCCGGCGGGTCCCAGGGCAGGTGGGTTGTCGGTATCGTTCGCTACGGAGAAACCGAATAGCATCTCATGTCCCCACGGTGCTTCGGAATCCTGTTTCGACGGAGGGCCGAACCCCGCAGACTTCATTTCCAGCGGTTCGAACAATCGCTTCTGAATCTCTACCTCCCACGCGTGCCCGCGAATCTTCTCGATCGCATGTCCCAGGATCGTGTATCCCAAATTGGAGTAATGGAACTTGCCGATCGACACATCGCGACGTGGACGCTCGACGAGCCAATGCAAGATCTCTCGGCGGATCGCAAGGGCGTTCTCGACGGGTCCATCGAACTGGCCCCAGGGAGGATTCGCGATCGCGCCGCTGGTGTGGCACATGAGTTGTCGGATGGTCGTGTCCTTCCATGCCGACGATGCGACTTGGGGATCGTCGTTAAATATCTCGCCGAGAGTTGTTTCGAAACCGAGTTCTCCTTCGTCGACCAGCATACCGATGATTGTCGCCGTCATGCTTTTGGTACAGGAACCCAGATGCATCCGATCCTCGACGCGCAGCGCATCTTCGGACCCTGCGCGGCGGAATCCCACCGCGCCCAGTTCCTCTTCGCCGGCCAGGGTGAAATGCCCGGCAATCAGCCCCGGAAGTTTGTCCCGTTTGCGTATTCCCTCCAACGCCTCCCCAATTTCCTCGGGAGGCTCTTGGGCCGCGAGTTGTCGGTGCCACAAAAACGGAACTGCCCAGGCCAACCCCATCGCACCGAAACTGCGGCGGTCCAACAAGGGACGGGGAGGAACGGTTATAATGCTCCCATTCTCCGGCTGGATTTTGTGAATCATCATTTCTAGGAATCTCTACGTATGAGCGATGCATCTTCCGAGATGCCCGGTGCGTCCCCGAGCAACGAGGAACGCACCTGGGGTATGGTCAGCCATCTGGTGGGGTTGGTTGGATTCCTCGGCCCGTTGATTGTATGGTTGATCCAAAAGGACAAGATGCCGTTTGTGGATGATCAAGGGAAGGAATCCCTCAATTTTCAAATCACCGTTTTGATTGCAACTTTTGCCGCGGGATTGACCACGTGTATCGGCATCGGTTTCGTTCTTGTACCGTTGGTGGTGATCGCAGACATAGTCTTCTGCATCCTCGGGGCGGTTGCAGCGACCAGGGGGGAAGCTTACCGATACCCGGTCACCCTCCGGTTGATCAAGTAGCATCGCCCGCCATCGCTCGATCGAGATCTGCGATCCAATTGTCGCAGCCGACAAAAGTGAATTTTCGTTTCTATGAGCCTGAGGCGCTAGCCGATTTTTGCACGTCGAACGAACTCAGCTAGCGCCCCAGGCTCACTTTTGTCGGTTGTGTCAAAAAAGCAAGTCGTCAATGAAATGCGCGTCCTCGAAGTCCTCTGGCTCGTCCAGGGACTCATCGATCGGCCACTCGAAATCGTCCGCTTGCTCCACCTCGCGTTGGTTCTTTTTGCCAGCGACCGTTTCACCGGCCAGGAAGCGGTTCCGCAGCGCGGAATCCCGTCGCTGAATTTCGCGGCGGCCTCGCACCAATTTGGGCTCCGCCCCGGCAAGGACGCTCTTGCGGTCGAGGATCACGCGACTGACCCGATCATCCGCCAGTTCCGGCCACCGATACTCGATCCGATCAAGGGCATCTCCCAGCAGTCGCGCGATGGCCCGGGCTCCCGTTTTCATGGCTTTCGCCCGTTCGGCCAACGCCTCGAGCGCGTCGTCGGTAACTTCCAGCGAGATTCCGTGAAGTCGAGCCACTTGCTGGCGCTGGTACAGGGACGAGAAGCAGGATGGTTGCCGCAGGATCGCGTGCAATTCCTCCTTGGTCAATTCCTGAAGGACCGCGATTCGAGCGAAACGTCCGATGAATTCGGGAATCATGCCGAAAGCATTCAAGTCTTCGACAGTGGCCCGGCACATGCACTCGTATTCATCCCCATCGGAGGTTCGGCGCAGCGAGCCTGAGATGGATGTTTGAAAACCGATTCGCCCTTGGTCATGCTGCAACCGCCGACGGACGATATCCTGCAGCTCCACAAACGCTCCTGCGCAGATGAACAAGATGCGACTGGTATCCACGGCCGGGATGCGCGTGTTGTCGATCACGTCGCAGATCCGTCCTTCCAAGAGTGTCAGAAGCGCATTCTGAACCCCTTCGCCACTCACATCGCGTCCTCCTCCGACGTCCTGCCGGCGGATCTTATCGATCTCATCGATGAAGATAATCCCACGCTCTGCCTGGCGGGGATTGCCCTGCGTTTGCTCGAGCAACGAACGAATCACATCTTCGACTGGTCGCCCTCGGTATCCACTTTCCACCAGCGTCGACGCGCAGGTCTGCACAAACGGGACGTTCAGCAAGGAAGCCAGAAGCTTGACCAACATCGTTTTCCCCGAACCGGTCGGCCCCAATAGCAAGATGTGATTTCTTCCCAGATCGAGACCGTTTTCATCCCGGCTCGCGAGCGACAAATAATGGTTGTAAACCGCGCTGCAAACGGCGCGTTTCGCGTACGATTGCCCAAAGACATGCGGGTCCAACGCCGACAGCATGTCCGACGGCTTCATCAAGATCCCTCGCTGACACAACTGCGATTGCTTCGACGACTGCATAGCAAGCACTCCCTTTGCCGAGAAAAGAGTTGGAACAACTTCCAATCCACCCAAAAATTTCCAATCCGGGATGAGGAATGATAGCAGTGCCGAGATTGCTCCTCCAGAAGCGCTCTTGCAATCCGCTCGACGTTGTGCAATGGACAGATCTCCCCGTTCGTTTGGCTTCCGTTGGGGTGTCGGCGAGGCGAACGTTTGGTAGCCTATGACGTGTGAATGTACAACTTGATTGACTACCCATCCTTGGTATTGAGATGCACGACGCTGATTTATTGATGACCATCGCCGCCGGCCTGGGGGTAGCGCTGGTGTTTGGATATGCAACACAGCGTCTCGGGCTTTCTCCGATCGTGGGGTACTTGATCGCGGGAATCGTCGTAGGCCCCAATACTCCCGGGTATGAGGCCAACGCGGACATCGCTAACCAGTTCGCCGAGTTGGGAGTCATCCTGCTGATGTTCGGGGTGGGTCTTCATTTCGATGTGAAGGAGTTGTGGCGCGTGCGCGACCTGTGCGTACCGGGAGCCATTTTCCAATGCTTTACTACCTTTTCATTGGGCTTTGCCTCCGCCCGTTTCTTTGGCTGGGATTGGTCTTCGTCGATCATTTTCGCGGTGGCGATCGCGTTTTCGAGCACGGTGGTGGTGACTCGTATTCTCGCGGACGCCAACGAACTGCAGACACACGTTGGCAACATTGCGATCGGCTGGCTGATCGTCCAAGATGTCCTTGCCGTGCTGGCGATGGTGTTGCTTCCCAATCTCTCCGGAAGCGAGGCCGACGGACCAACGAATGTTGTCTGGATTGCAGTGGTAGCGCTGGCCAAAATCGGAGTGGTCGTTTTGGCGATCACATGGGTTGGCGGACGGGTGATCCCGAGCATCTTGCAACATGTCGCTGCGACGAAGTCGCGGGAACTCTTTACGCTTGCGGTCCTGGTCCTGGTCCTGGGGATCGCGCTGGCCTCCTCAAAGATGTTTGGGATCTCGATGGCGCTCGGCGCTTTCCTGGCAGGCGTCGTGGTGGGGCAGTCGGAGTTTAGTCTTCGGGCAGCGATCGACGCGTTGCCGATGCGGGACGCATTTGCGGTTCTCTTCTTCGTGTCGATCGGAATGCTATTCGATCCTGTTGTTCTAACGCAGTCGAAAGGGATTCTGATTGCTACGGCATTCATCGTGTTGCTTGGGACGCCGTTGGCTTGCATCTTTTTCTTGTTGGCGATGGGCCAACCGCTGAGAATGTCTCTTCGCGTAGGATTGTCGTTGTCTCAGATTGGCGAATTTTCATTCATCGTGGCGAATCTAGGGCGTCAGCAGGAGCTGTTGCCGGTAGATGCAATGCACGTATTGGTAACCGTTTCGATTGTTACGATCGCGCTTGCCCCGATGATGCAGTGGATGGCTGTTCCGCTGGCAGCGTGGGTTCGAAGGAATCCGCGAGCCCATTTGCTGGAGATCCAACGTCGTCCCTTTTCGATGCAGTCAGCCGCACCGATGGAATCGGCTACAGAGACGCTCGATGCCCTTCACCGCGCGATCATTGTTGGTTACGGTCCGGTCGGTCGAACGCTCGCGCGGCTTTTGTTGGAGAATGGAATTGCTCCTACGATTATCGAAATGAACCACGGCAATCTGGGAGCCATTCGACAATCGGGTTACCGAGGAGTGCTCGGAGATGCCACCCATCCGGAGACATTGAGGCATGCCGAAATTGAAAAATGCTCGACATTGATATTGAGCGCTTCGTCGATCGCTGGCGCCGAGGAACTCATCCGAATGGCCCGGGAATTGAATCCAAAGATCAACATCCTCGTTCGATCTTCCTACTTGCGGGAACGGGAGCATTTGTTGCGAGTCGGTGCGGATACCGTCTTTGCCGGCGAGGGCGAAACCGCGATGGCGCTCGCGGAACACATGCTTCGGGAATTGGGGGCGACGCCGGACCAAATTGACCGCGAACGGGAAAAATTGCGAACGGAAATCTTCGTCCGCTGAAGAACCCACCTCGAAAGGAACACGCGATGGCGACCAAGAAACAGCAAGCCTCCTCCCAGGCGCTTCCCGTGCGACCGGTGCAGCGATGGTTGGTCCCGGTCAAGAGCTTTCTCGAGATCGAAGCGGCTAGCGGAGTGATTCTTTTGATTTGCACCCTGGTCGCTCTGGTTGTGGCGAACTCTTCCTGGGCGAAGCCGTTTTCCGAGTTTTGGCACACGCATGTCGGTTTCGTCTTCGGAGATTTCACCCTCGAGGGGGAACTCGGGCATTTGGTGATCAACGATGCCCTGATGACGATCTTTTTCTTCGTGGTTGGGTTGGAAGTAAAACGGGAAATCATGGGAGGCGAGCTTCGCGATCCGCGCAAGGCGCTTTTGCCAATTGTCGGCGCTCTGGGGGGCGTTTTGACCCCTGCCGCGATCTACCTCCTCTTTCAAGCCGGGGAACTGGCCCAACGCGGTTGGGCCATCCCGATGGCTACGGATATTGCGTTCGTGGTCGGCATTCTCGCGCTCTTTGGTTCCCGGGTCCCGTTCGGCCTTAAGATCTTTTTGTTGACCTTAGCGATCGTGGATGATTTGGTCGCAGTGCTCGTCATCGCGTTGGTATTCACGGAAAAAATTTCCCTCGGATACATTGCTCTTGCATCGCTCGGGTTCGCGGCGACGTATTTTTTGAATCGCATCGGAGTTCGCTCCATCGCGATCTATTTGCTGGTTGGAATCGGGGTGTGGTTTGCGTTTCATCATGCGGGAGTCCACCCGACGATCGCTGGAGTGATTCTCGGCTTGATGACCCCTTCGAAGGCCTGGATCGGAAAATCCACCTTTGTCGAAGTTGTTCAGGAATATTGGGAGAAGCTCAGCGGGGAAGAAGAGGACCGCGAGGCGCTTCCCGTGAATGTCGAACAACTGCAGTTTGTCGCTCGCGAAGCGTTGTCCCCCTTGCACCGGCTCGAAATGTTCCTGCACCCATGGGTCGCCTTTGTGATCATGCCGATCTTCGCGCTTGCCAATGCAGGAGTGCCGTTGGAGCTGTCGGCGATGGGGGATTCGGTATCGGTCGCCATCGCGGCAGGACTGGCGATCGGAAAACCGCTCGGAATTCTCTTGTTTTGTTCCGTCGCGATCGCTCTAGGATGGAGCCGTCTACCGGTCGGCGTGACCTGGCCAACCTTTATCGCCGGGGCTTGCTTAGGCGGAATCGGTTTTACGATGGCCTTGTTTCTCAATGCCCTCGCGTTCCCCGCCGATACGTTCCCAGAATTCGCATCGGCGGGTAAAGTCGGAACCCTGATGGGTTCTTGCGTCAGTGCGGTGATCGGTTGCGGGCTCATGATCTGGGCCACACGCACCGATCGACCGAAGCAAGTTTAGTGCCTACGCACCCACGGCGGAGACAGACTGGATCATCGGCCCGAGAACCGGATCGATCACATCCTTCACACCGGGAATCGCATAAAGCGTGTCGACCACTTGCTGCAGCTTCGTCAGGAAAGGCTTCAGAAACAACCCGATCGCCGCTTTGGATGGCGTTGGCAATTTGCCAACTTCGAGCCCCTCGTAAGCTTTCGCAGCTTCCTCGATCTTGCTCAAGGCGCTCTTCGCACCGTCCACATCCTTAATTCCCTCAAGAGTCCCGGTCAATCCTTCAAAGGTCGTCGTCAGTTTATCCTTGATATCCGCTAGGCCAGGCAGTTCAGGAATCGTAGGAATTCCTACGACCGCTGGCTCAGCAGGCGTTGCACCTTTGGGTCCACCCGGTACGACAACATCGGCTTTCGGCGGCGGATTCTTGTCCGGTTGTTTCTGATTGAACAAATAGTTGTACGCCAGGAATCCGAGCGCAGCGACGGCGAGCAACGGGAGAAGCCATTGAAGTGGATTGCTCGACGCGGCTTGTTCAACCTTCCGCGACGCGGCCGATCCCAAGTCGCCAGCCAATCCGAGCGCTCCCTGCAATTCCGATGGAACGGCATTCGCCAGGAAATTCTTTTGACCACCCAGCAGATTGGTCAACGCTCCGACATCGAATCCGCCAGCGCTCTTGGCCTGCCTGCCGACAACCGCCATCACGACGGGGATCAGGAGGCTGAGCAAGCTACCGATCGACTTCTCATTGAAGCCGAGCAATTTGACAAGAACCGAGATGATGTTGGATTGCGAGGAACCGAAAAGCATCGGCAGCAACTTGGTTCCGATGGACATGAGGTTCGAGTTCGAGGAACTGTTGCCGAGAAGTCCGCCCACGTTGTCGAGAATGGACGTATCGGTATCGCGAAGCGCTTTGCTCAACTCGGACGCGCCCGAAGGGGTCGATGCCTTTTTCATCATGCCGCCAAGCAACATCGGGACGACCGTCTTCAAGGCCGACGCGGTTTGCTGCTTGTCCAAACCAACAGCCGATCCGAGTTGATCAGCCACTTGGCCGGCGAGCGCTTCTTTCACACTATCCAATAAATTAACTGCCATAGAGATTTTCCCATTTCACGGAGAGTACAGAAGTGGAACCTTTGCCCAACGCCCAGTAATATCTCATTTTTCCCCCGAATGGGCAGATGCCTTTTGGGGCAATTTTTGCGATTTTCCGAAGGTCTCCCAGGAACCTTTCCGGGATATCAAATTTTGGTAGGCTGTCTCGGCATGAGCTTAAACCATCGCGCACTGCACCTCTGTCAAACCGTTTGTGACGCTTCTGAACGTTTGCGAATTGACGTCCACTCTAACCATCTGGGTGGGAGAGCCATCGATTTCGGCTGTCGCGTGCAAGGCGGTTTTCAAGCCGGCATCGCGCTGGCCCAAATCTGCATGGCAGGACTCGCGGAGATCACCGTCCAGCCTGCGGTCCCTGCGCTGGGCCCCTGGCCAGTCGTCCAAGTCATGTCCGACCACCCCCTGCACGCTTGCATGGGAGCCCAATACGCGGGTTGGAAAATTGCCGTTGGAGAGTACTTTGCGATGGGATCGGGGCCGATGCGTGCCAAAAGAGGCGGCGAAGCGGTTCTCGATCGCCTGTCGATCGTCGATCCCGTCCCCGAAGCGATCGGCGTTCTTGAGTCCGACACGATTCCCGGTCCCGACGTCTTTGCGTACGTCGCGCAGGAATGCAAAACCAAACCGGAGCACGTCACCCTCTGCGTGGCACCCACTGGAAGCATCGCCGGAGTCATTCAAATCGTCGCTCGCTCGATCGAAACGGCGCTGCATAAACTGTTCGAATGCGGGTTCGATTTGCAGAGTATTGTTTCTGGTCATGGAACCGCCCCTCTACCCCCGATCGCCAAAGACTTTGTCGCAGGAATCGGGCGGACCAACGACGCGATTCTGTACGGCGGGCACGTCACCCTATGGGTTGACACGACCGATGACGAGATTCGCGCTCGCGGCCCCTCCATCCCCAGTCTCGCGTCGCGCGACTACGGAAAGCCGTTTGCGCAAACCTTCAAGGAGTACGGGTACGATTTCTACCAAGTCGATCCCGGACTGTTCGCTCCTGCCGTCGTAACACTGGTCAACCTACGAACGGGGAACTCCTTCCGATACGGCGCGCTCAATCCCAAGCTCCTCGAAACATCCTTTGGCGAGGCGAGCGAGTGACCTTCCACGTCGGGGTTCTCGGATCCGCGGATGGTTGGTACGTTCGGGATTTGCAACGTGCCGCACAGACACTCGCCGATTCGCCGGGCCTACGAATCATTCCCTTGGCCTTCGGCGACCTGGCAGTCGCCTACACCGGAGACCCGTCCTCGCGTTGGAGCGCGCGGAGCGAGCCGGGGCAAACTCACTGCAGCGGCGATGATCTGCAAGCTCTCTTGATCCGCACGATGCCACTGGGCTCGCTCGAGCAAGTCATCTTTCGGATGAACGCACTGCACGTCGCGCAGCGTAGCGGGACTCGGATTGTGAACTCCCCTCGTTGTCTTGAAATCGCGATCGATAAATGGCTGTCGCTCGAAACGCTCCGCGCCACAGGGCTCGAGATCCCGCACACGGTCTGCTGCCAAACTCGCAGCGAGGCGATGCGAGCTTGGCAGGATATTTTTCGAGGCGATTGCGTGGTGAAGCCCATCTTCGGAGGGGAAGGACGAGGCATCCTACGAGTCTCCGACGCCGAGACGGCCTGGCGCGTCTTCAGCACTTTGGAGCAGATCCATGCTGTGATCTACCTGCAGGAATTCCTCCCGAGCGCTGGGTTCGATCTACGACTCCTGGTCGTGGACGATGCCGTGTTTTGCGTGCGCCGCGAAAACCCCAATGACTGGCGGACCAACGCAGGACGCGGGGGGCGGTTTTCCGCCCATGCGCCGAGCTTTGAACAAGTCGACATCGCATTCCGTGCTGCGAAAGCGATCGAAGGATGGATGGTCGGAGTGGATATTCTCCCTACCCGCGAAGGGCGGAATGTGCTCTTGGAAGTCAACGCTGTCCCCGGTTGGCGGTCTACGGCCACCGCCCTCGATATCGACATCGCACAGTTCGTCCTCGAACGACTCTTGCATACCCAATAGGAGTCTCATCCACCATGGGAATCGTTTTCGTTACGGTCATGATGTTGGTCGCTAGCAATATTTTCATGACCTTCGCCTGGTACGGCCATCTCAAGGATCTCAAGGACCGTCCTTGGCTCGTTGCCGCCTTGGTCAGTTGGGGAATCGCTCTGTTTGAGTACCTGATCCAGGTCCCCGCCAATCGACTCGGCAGCTCGATGTTGACCCTGCCGCAACTGAAGATCATCCAGGAAGTGGTCACGCTGTGCGTCTTCGTTCCCTTTGTCGTCGTCTACATGAAGCAATCGTTGCGATGGGACTTTCTCTGGGCCGCTCTTTGCCTGTGCGGTGCGGTATACTTCATCTTTCGCGAAGGTTTCCAATCTCCCGCAAATTGAAGACCGGCGAGTGTTGGAAGAGTCCGGTCAGAGACTCGCAGCGAGAGTAGCGGCCCAAGCTTCCACCAGGGGAGCGTGGCTGACGTTGCGGTCGACTTGTCCTCGAGCTTGTTCGGTTCGCTCGATCAACGACGACAATTCGTTGGGAGACAATCGAAGTCGTTGAGGCGAGGAAGATTCCAACCCGAGATTGCCTCGCATCGAATCGCGAAAGAGATCCAAGGCTTGATCGAGAATCCACTTCAGACGCTCGCGGCGAAGTTGGGAATCTGCGCCGACATCCTTGAGATGATCTTCGATGGATTTGCTCAGGCTCGTGAAATCGAGTGGTGATCCGAGCAAAACACCCAGCAAGACTTCCCGGAACCTCGTTCGCTCAGCATCGAGCAAGCCGTCCGCCACCTCGATCGATCCGTGAGATTGGCTTGCGATGCGACGGGCTTGGTCGAGATTGGCAACCTTGCCCAAACGGACGAGAAGCAACGCCACATCGTCGTCGGATAATCGCGAGAATCGCACGACTTGACAGCGGGATCGAATGGTCGGCAATTGCCTCTGTTCGGAAGTGCCGATCAGAAAGATCATCGAACCTGCGGGAGGTTCTTCAAGCGTCTTGAGCAGGCTGTTCGCTCCTTCGGTGTTCAGCGTATCGATTTCATCCACGATGGCGATCTTGCGGCGGCCTGAGTAGGGTCGCATGCGCAGCTCGTAGCATAGCCCTTCGCGCATGCGAGCGTCCTTGCTGCCGACAAGCAAGTCAATGGATAAGTCGGTTTTGCCTTTCTCTTTGCGTACGCGCAGAACATCGGGGTGGGTGTCGGCCTCTACTTGGGCGCAGGCCTCGCAGTGTCCGCAGGGTTGAAAGCGCGAGGGCTCGCTGGTGGTGCACAACATCGTTTTGGCGACCATTCCCGCAAACGTTCTTTTGCCGATCCCGCTTGGACCAACGAACAGAAACGTGCTGGCCAATCGATTCTTGGCAATCGCATTGGCGAACCATTGGCGTTGGCGATGATGTCCGAGAAAGGTGGTCCAATCCATGGTTTCAATCGCCTGCCGCATAGGTTCCGGGCAGATTTAGTCGCAGGGCGGTGATGGCACAACGACCGACCAGGCTCTGCTGGGCAGCGAGCCGTTCTTTTTCTGCGCTCAATAGCTTGGCGATCGCTGGGGTGATCTCCGATTCCGAAGGATTCGATCCTTGCAACCGGAGCCGCTCTAAGGTCGCAGCAGGGGCGGATTGGCGATCGTATTGCGAGGTCTGTTGGAAGGCTGCGAAGGCTTCATTCCAAGCGCGCCGGTCGATCTCGCTGATCGCGGAGTTCCCTCCCTGGACCTGCACATCAAAGTCCGCAAACCGTTTGGCGAGATCCTGCGAAGCGGAAGGCCAATCGCTCCGGGCGCGGTCGAGACGTGTCATGATCGCTTGAAACTGGATCGCGATCGCGAGAGTCCAAGCCAACAGCAGGATCAGGACGATCACGAATGGCGCAACGAACCATTTGCCTCGGATGGTCCATCCCGGCGGAGCGACTCCAGGAGAGACGCTTGATGATTCGCTGGCAGTAGCCATCGGCACTTTTTCTTTCTCGGGCTTTCTAGGTCGGGATCTTGTAGTCCTTGAGACGCTGCATTTCCTCGGCCACATTGCTGCCATCGGGAGTCGCGTCGTTATCGACATCGAACCAGGCGTCCTCGAATTGGATGTAACCTGGTTCGCCGCGCGCCGACTTGCGGAGCGCGACGTTGGTCGTCAACGCGATCACCGCGTCGGCCATCGCAACTTCGGGATAGCATCGGGGCTTGTTCTCGGGGGAGTTGTTGCGGATGCAATACGCCCAGTGTTCGATCTCCTCGGTGTATCCGCGACTGACCGGCCCGGAGGATGCCGCCGCTTTGGAAACCGGCGCCGAGGAGCCGCCGCTGGCTTGGGTATCGAGCGCGTAACCGCTGCCGGCAGCCTTGACGCCCGCCGCTGCGCCCGTGTCTCCCTTGGAGTACAAGAAAACATCCTGTTCTTTCTCGAGAATCAAGGTCCCCTTGGTTCCGAGCACCACTTCGCCGTATCCACCGTACGTGTTGCCGTTGATCGAGGAGTACGTTACCACGATTTTCTTGTTCGGGTCTTGGTCGTAGCCGGGCAGGCCTTTCGCTCCCCCGGGCAGCTTGTACCCGATATCGAATCGCTCGTCGTACTCCGGACCAGGGAATTCGTACATGCAATAGACATGGTCATCCGCATCGCGATCGGGGAGGAAGATATGTCGCCCGCCGACCGCATGGACGGTCAACGGTCGAGCTTTCTTGCCATCCTTGCGAAGGGCGCTGCAGAAGATCGTCGAGGCATCGAGTTGGTGAGAGCCCAATTCCCCCATCAAGCCGGCGCTGGTGCGATCGAACAATCGCCATCGCACCAATTCCTCCATTGCCGAGATGGTTCGATTGCCCATGGTCTTCTCGACATAGCCGAACCGAGCGGCGTCGACGATGTCCTTCATCCACGCTTCCTGCTGAGCCACCTTGCGCTTGAGTTGTTCGATTTCCGCTGGGTTTTTGGCTTTGTCGAGTTCCTTCACGTACTTCTCGTAATCGGACTTGATCTTGTCGACCTTGCCCTCCGAATCTCCGCCGACGAGCGGTGGTTGCCAGGAATCGTTGCCGGGGAGATTGCCGCGATGCCACTGGGCGCGGATGTGGTGTAGCTGTCCGAGCATCCCCCAGCGGAGAAGGTGAACGGCGTTGTCGTACAGAACGCTGTAGTGGCGCTGGTGCCCGGTGGCGAGGTAGAGGGGTTGGCCGCTCTTCGCCTTGAGTTCCTTCGACAAACGCGCCATGACCTTGCACTGAGCGACGTTGTGGGCCATGAGCTTCTCGGTGAGCACGTGCTTGCGCTTTATCATGGCCTGAATAGCGATCGGTGCATGCAAGTGGAGAGGCAAGGCGATGATGATCGCTTCGATCGTATCGTCGTTGAGCAAGGCTTCGATCCCACCGTTGCTGGCATCGTAGACCTTCACGTTCTTGCGCGCTTCGTCTTCGTTGGCGTACTTGTACTGTTTGATCAGACCTGGCCGCGTCGGAGTGGTCCAGTCGCCGTGGAACGCGCGGTAGATGCTGTAGGGACGGATGTCGGCGATCGCAGTGACCTGAACATACTCCGGCGTGCATCCTCCGATCAGAACGCTTCCTTCATCGCCGGTACCGATCACACCGACACGAACCGGGTCAGCGAACTTTTCATATCCGAAATACATCGCGCCCAGTCCAGCACCGCTGACCGCTCCGGCCGCGATGACTCCTTGCAGAAATTCGCGGCGGGTAAAGCCGATCGCTTCGTGGTAGTTATCCTGGCCGATGATCTTGTCTTCAGGGCTCAAGGTTCTCATGAAAAAATCCTTTGGGGAAGTTGGGAATGTGCGATGAATCGGATTAGGGGTTCGAAGATGCTTCGGCGTTTCGATTCCAGAAACTCCACGGCAGGAAATCCAGCCCCGCATAGCGCCCGGCATCTGCGAACGCGACCACGAAGCACGCGAGCATTTCGATCGCTTGGTAGTACGTCGGTTGCGTGCCAGGGTAACCCGGGAATTGGCTGGCCACGACCGAGGCGAGGAACACTCCGGCAGCAATACCGGCCAGCGGTGTGAGCAGACCGACGAGCAACAGGATTCCGACGACCATGTCGAAGATCGGAATGATGCGATCTACTTGACGGACGGTGAGCTCTCCTTCACCCGGATACTTGAATTCCACTCGCTTTCGGATCGGTTTGCCTTCCGAGTCCTTCGCTGGCTTCTTGGGATCGGGCGAGGCCTGCTCGTCGGTTGCGATCGCATTGACCCGCTCCTCGAGTTCGCGGATGTTCTGGTCGATTTCTGCGAGGACCGGCCGACCGAGTGTCTTCCACTCCGACTCGACGGAATCGCGTTGCTTGCGAAGCGAATCCACCCCTGAGCGGGCAGCGTCGCCCTCGAGCGCCTTGATCCGTTCAATCCCTTGGGTGTACTGTTCGATCTGGGGCTTCCATTCGTCGTAAGTACCTTTTCGTTTGGCGGTCAACTCCTTCACAATGTCGCTCGCCGAATTGTTTTGCGCTTCATCGAAGCCGAACTCCTTGGCAGCCCGTTCGACAAAGCTCTTGCAGAGATCCTCCATCGCCTTGGGGTCCATTCGCATCGCCCCGTCGTAGTCGGGGATCATGGCATGGAACTCTTTGGCGAAGGGACCTTTGGCGGCGGCGAGAAACGGGGTCGAGGAGAAATTACCATCCCGAACCTTGGTCGCCCCCTCCTGAAAGAAGTGCCATCCGATCGCGACGCGGAGGAGTACGAGAAACAGGATGGCCGGCACAGTCAGCCTAGCTTTGCGAAACAGCATTGGGGGTCAGACCGAGTGGAAGGCGGTGGAGGTGGGATCGAGGAAACCGTGGCAGGCCCTAGGTTGAGCCGCATTCTTCCTCACGAATGTAACTAGAGTATGGTCCAAAAGTCGCTTCCAGCCAAGCCTTTAGGGGGGCGAGACCATCCGTTGGAGAACCTCCAGGACTTCTTGAGGCTTCAGTTGTCGGCCAAATAGGATTTTTTCATGGAGCGGAGACCAGGGGACCGCTTTCCAACGGGAGACCGTTCCCTTGGGGATAGCCACGAGGATTGGGATATCTGCGAAAAGTTCCAGCGAGACGGCTCGGTGCTGAATGTATTGGGGGGTCCAAAACCCAGCGATTTCGAGGAGAACGCGACGCCCACTCTCATGGAGCAAGACAAAGTCCGGTACGAAGACCCGTTGGCCTCGAACCAGGATTTCCCCCTCGCGGATGAGGGACCAACCTCGATGCGATTCCGATCCCCAGGCCTCGAT
>JBKDXO010000041.1:0-31488 GCA_046306195.1 Planctomycetota bacterium
AGGATCCGAACGAAGAACTCCATCTCGTTAACGCCGAGCCAGTCATTCCAGAAGACTCGCTAAGATCTCGTCCAAGACTTCCACATCATCCGGCACAGAGCAGAGGCCTCGACTCGTCCATTCATACCAAGCAGGATGCCCGGGACCATAGAACAACTCTCGCCACCTCGGACGCGGCTCATTCACGATGCATGGCATCGCCCCTTGGCAATGAGGGCATGACTTGACCCGCGGAGGCTTGGCCAACTGCGGTTTGGCCAACTGCGGCTTGGCCGTGGTGTCAGGGGAGTCTCCCTCGTCTTTGGTTGCGGAAGGAGCAACAGGGGCCAACGCTCGGCATAACTCCATGTACTTCCGGCGCTTTGATCCGCTCCAGAGGCCGAAGTATCGGCTCTTGGTGAACTCCTTCGGCAGAATATGCAAACTCCATTGCTGCACGAATTCGACGCGCGATAGAGACACTTCGACTGGACCTTCCGCTTTCCACTTGCTCCGAGCCGTGAAGTAGATGCGGCCATCCCGCTCGTAGACGATTCGCCGGTCCGATATCGGGCCACCGGTCAGGTACCTGGTCAAGTACTTCAGCATCACGCTCGGTGGACAGTCCGGTTGGGGCGGACCCTCGATAAATGCCACCCAATCTTGGAGTCGGAGTTCCCCAATCAGATCGGCTAGGTAACCTGACTCTTCGAGTTGGATCTTGCCCTGCTCGACCAACTCTTTCAAACGGTCCAGAAACAGATCCCGAAACTCTCGTCCCAATTCCTTGTTGTCGACCAGGAAGGGCCTCATCCGTCGAGTCTTGCGGCACCATTGCATGCGACAGCCCACCCAGCGCTGGCCGTCCAGGCTCGGACCGCTCCCAGGCACCATCAGGTGAACATGGGGATGGCCGTACGGGATCTGCCTCACGACCCAATCCCGCTGGCAGGTAACGGTAAAAAAGAATCGCAGGGCACAAACCGCTTGGTTGAACTGGCTCCACGACGAGTGAAGCTCATTGATCATCCAAAGCTGGAAGTCCCGAACCTGTTCGGGCCCGAGTTCCTCGGGGTGTTTGCCGTATCTGGCAGCGAATCGGTCGACGTGATAGGTGTAGGCGTCGATGGTTCGCGGCGAGAGGTTCCGGAGTTGCATGTCCTCGGCCATGCGTTGGGTGAAGGCAGTGACACGCTTTTGGTAAGGGGTCATAAGTAACGGTATCCAATCCTGAAGCAGAAAGCGAAGCAGGCCAGCATGAACGACTCAGCGGGCTACGTAAATCAGGATGGTTGGAGTTACAAATAGCGCACTATCTGAACAAGTTACTGCACCGAAGTGTTACCAACAGACTCTCGTTCGCGCAAGACCGAATCCCTGCAGCGAGTCCTGCTAGGCGAAGCCATTTAGTTCAACGGCTGCCGTAACCGGGCACGCGCCAGTTCGGCTTCCATTTCTAAACACCGAATCGCGTGCTCCGGTTCACGGCTTTGTTCGACCGTTGGCAGCACCCAATGATCTACCACCAACTAAGCTTGTCAATCATTGGTTTATATGCGGCTACGGTTCTTTGGAAATTGCCAATGGAACCCCCAAAGAAGCCCTCGCGAATAGGCGGCCACCTGTCACCGCCACTCTCTGCTTCCGCAATCATCGCATCCAGTGGACTGGATGAGATTCGGCGACTTGAATGCTTCCAGCCGAATCGACCGATTGGTCCCCAGCCTCCCTCAACAAATGCGCATTCAAGAGACAACAGTAATTCCAAGCGATCGAAGAGATTCTCATAGTCACCGCCAACAAAAAGCACGTCATCTGCGGTGGGCTGAAGATGTTTGAATAGATACTCGCTGACAGGAACATATTGCCGCTCATGTCCGGGAAGTGACTTAAAGGCATCGGCAATCTCGGTAATTTCGCCAAAGACAGATTGGATGACCGTTGTCGTTGCTTGCCGTTGACGAGGATCAGGAAGTTTCGCATGCAGCAGTGCAAGAATGTTTGCATACTTCTGCGAAGCTAGTGCTCCAAGGCCGCAGGAGTATAGCAACATTAAGACAGGATACCATCTCAATCCTAACCAGACTCTTAACCCAGATTCGAGATTTGCCCGCTCTGAGAGCCTTTTCGCCGGAAGCGCGATCACTTCCATGTGCGCATTAGTGCCCCAGAATCCTAATAGCATTTGAACGGGCCTCAATTCATCCAACGCCTTATTGTATTTATCAAGGCGATCTGCGAATTCGGACTCCGACCATTTTCCCTGCACCGGGAAGGACTCGCTTGACGTTTGCGCCATTACACTTCGAGTCAATCCGGCGACAAGATCATGCAGCTTAATGCGAGTTTCGGGGGTTGCAAGAAAAGATTTTGCTACTTCGACGATAGAACTAGACTCAGTTACTTGCGATACCTGCTCAGAGCCTGGTATCGAAATAAGCACATCCACATCCTTTGCGTCGCTTGTATCGATATCTGCGACAACCGACGGGTTGAACACAAAGTCACCGTCTCCATTAAGGTAACCATAATGCGGCGTTTGAGTAGAATCGGGATCAGTGCCTACATGCTGGTAAACATATGCCATCACGCCATTTGCCGTAATGATCCCATTCGCGGCTGCGGCTCCAGTAATTGCGTCCAAGAAATGGCCGGTGAAGATGGAGTGGCCAGAACGTGGTCCGCCTGAATCGGACACTAGCTCATCGGCCTTGCCAGCGGATAGAACTTGGCGAGCATGTCTTTGAAGCATGTCTTTTAGAAAGCGACTTGCACCTGATTTCAGAGAACGGGTGATTGCAAGTCCGCCATAGCAGGCATCCATTATGAAAAGGATGTGTTTCGCGGCGATCAATTCAGCGTCACGAGTTAACGTGTCCCATCGTAACAAACTGGATAGATCATCAATTATCCCATCGTACGGAACGAGATACCCAACATCCCCACGACGCGTTCTCTCAGTGTGTCCATGTCCCGCGAAAAAGATGAACAGGCGATCGTCGATGTTCGTGTTGTCACTCGCGAACCTTAGGAATTCGCGATGAATATTCTCTCGTGTCGCGTCCAGGTCCAGCAAGCGAATTACGGATTCGAATCCTAGGTTGCGTTCCAAAGTGTCTGCGACAGCATTGGCGTCATTGACCGCATACAATAGCGGTGACGCACTGGAGTACTGATTGATACCAATAACGAGAGCATGACTTTTGTCGTAGCTTGGCTTTGTTGGGTTCACTCGTCAGTACAGCCTTGAAAGTAATCAGCGAGGGCGAAACTTAAAACGTATAGCAATCTATCCCGACTGGAGCGAAGCGGAACGGTGGGATAGATTGTGCGTTGAACTGTGTGGCTTCGCCGGTTTGTCCTGGACAGTATAGCGGATCCGACCTACCTGCGGATACTTGTCTTCCGGCTTAGCAATCTGGACCAACTAGACCAGAGGAACCGTTGGACCGATGCAACCGTTCATGGAGGGCGATCGATTGGCCTGGGAACCCCACATCAGTAGCTTGGATGCCTTCGCCCAGGGCTGGTTTCGCGGTGGAATGATGGACCAGAGACACTTTTTCTTGTCTCGGGCCGTGACGGCCCCGAGATCCCTGGAGGATCCGAACGAAGAACTCCATCTTGTTAACGCCGAGCCAGTCATTCCAGAAGACTCGCTAAGATCTCGTCCAAGACTTCCACATCATCCGGCGGAGAGCAGAGGCCTCGACTGGGAGCTTCGGTCAGTGCCAGGCACTTATTGTGCGCATGGAAACAAAAATCGACTTTTGTCGGCAGTGTCTTGTGTCGGCCTTTCAGGCCTTTTGCAGTGCGAGTGGCGAGCAGACCGTGGCTCGATGAGCCACGGCAGTCATTATGCCAGCCCTCCAGGCTTAAGAAGCCGAAGCCTCGGGCTCGATGAGCGATGGCTGCCAACTGCCTATCCCGACAACTTGTTCGCTAGCAAAACGTTGCGTGGGTGGCACGTATTAGCCCTCGCCGACAACCTGTCCGCTTGCAAAACGTTGCGTGGGTGGCACGTATTAGCCCTCGGCAATGTTGAGCGGAATAGATTGGGCCGCTCGCAACCACTGATCATGAGCATGGCGATGAAGTCCCTCCAACGACCGCGAAGAAGCAAATGCAGCGGCGACTTATTCGATCGATAGGCGATAAACGTCAAGCCGATCGTGGTCGAAGAAGTGTTCTGTTATGATTGCCCCAATTCGATTAGGAGCATGAGCACCGTTTCACTGAGCACGAACACGATGTGTTACTCCATGCCAGAAAGACGACCATCACCGAGTGGCCGCCAAAAAGAAACACCATGTTAAGCAAAGCCGACCGGCCACTTCGGTGCATGGTTTGGTTCTGGCTGTTTCAGCATTTGGTTCCGTCACTGCGGTCAAGTATTGCACCTTCAACCTCGATTTTGAATCCGGCATCCAACAAAGACGAGCAATAATGACCGAGAAGCTGACGATAATCTGGGCAAAGATCCTGCAGAAGTCTGGTAGCTTCTGATTCCGATTCAGACATTTTGATTCGGATCCAAGCAAAGTCGCGATTACCGTGAATGTCTAAGAATTGGTCGTTCACACCGTGCCAGACAATTGGAAGATGTTCTCGAAGCCAAGAGAAAATCATGAGATCCGGTGGATCGCAATCACCGATGAAGATGGGAGACTGAACCGAGCCGCGCAGTAACGGCAAATCACCGCGTATTGGAAGACCGTAACGACCTATCGTCGCAATTGGCTCGCCGAATTGTGAAAGTCCCTTGATTCGCGCGACACAGTGCCGCTTGGTTGTGTAAATAATCGTTCGTGCATTTGCGAAGTTTCCGATTTGCGAAGATGGGTGATCGGACGGCAAAACCGAAAAATCCCCATCATCGTGCATGCGGAACCACGATTCGATTTGGTCAATTCGAGTAGCTGAAGAATCTACCATTGATTGAACCAAGGGCCAGAACGGTGGCGAACAGCGACTCCGAGGAGTTGACTCAACACAAGTCAAAAACGGCCGATTGAGGCTCTCGTCTGCATCGCATTTTTACCTGATTGTACTACGTCTCGAAAGGGCTGACGTCATCCGAAAAGCCAATACCGAGAATACGGCTGCCATTGGTTAAAAGACCTAGACCATGCTCATCTTCAAAAGCAGCTGAGAAATCGAGTATCGCTTCCGCCCTTCTAGGAGATGCATCACGAATCCAAATGGTTATGGATGGTTCACCAATCAGGTAATCGACATGATCGGGACGAATCTTTGAAGTTTCAATCTTTGCCCGCCGTAGAGTCTCGAAGCATTCCTCAAGAGGTTCCGGTTCTTCCCGCCAGTACATGCCTGAGTCTGGCCCTGTTCCGCATAGTTCCATTGACATGGCGCGCTTTATCTTCTTGACAAGTTCGACTTCATTTTTGACTATGCGCAATGCCAAAGTCGCCTCCTTGGTTCCTGGGGTGAAATCATCGATCCAGGAGCGAAACACGAGTGCCACGCGCGGTGTGCCTTTGAAAGGTCCTGAACGTCGGAATTTAAAGCACGCAAATGCTGGCAAGCTCAGCGTGCCACGCCAATCGCATGAATCAAACTCTGTGCTCAAACTAAAGCTACCGAGTTCCGAGTGCTTCCACTTCGAGGGCATTCATTTTCCCTTCAGGTAACGACACGATTCACCGATGTCGCGGCAAGTAATCTTCCCATCAGGAAACGGCCGATCCGCGACTTCGGTGCAATCGATTGCTACCCCAATATGTTGTGAATCAATTCGAGTATGGAGTCAGATGATGCATCGAGGAGTAGCAATCCGGAGGCCCCATCGATGGTCATGTAGTCAGTCAAGTCTTTGTGTGCAAAAGACCCACTGATGAGTATCCGTGCAGAAATCTGCTTCGCGGCGAACTTTGTCTGAATTTCCGTTAGCATTTGCGTAGCGGTAGTCAAAGTTGAAACGCTGTCGATCGGGAATGCGACGATCATGTTTTCACTCGAAAGACCGCGAAAGTTGGAAATCGAGTCTATGTCATCCGCGCTATCGATTACGAGCAGAACGCCAAGCCCATTTCGTACAATCTTTTGAAGATCGTCAGATGGTCTTGCAAGCACCCACTGACCGCCATTTTCCGATATCTGCGAATAGTCTCCGTCGCCAGGCGTGTAGCTCGCTCCAGGGATCATTCCCATTGAAACAACGTCAGCTTCACTCGTCAGTGATACAACCAGATGTGGTGGCGCCATGATCAATACATTGAGTGGCCATTCATCGTCGACTTGCATCTCCATGCCGTATGCCTGTGTGTAAACGCAATACGATGGCCCATCTACCGCGTTGAACATACCGATCGTGAACGCAACTATTGGATTCTCTGGGTTCATTGTCATTATGGGGTAACATATAGTCCATTGTGTTTACCATAACCCTGCAAACACCAAAAGTACCATACGGGTTTTGCAGCGACAAGCCGATGCGAGCCTCAAAACGCTACCGCAGAACAGGTTGCGACACCACATGCCACTCCGATTCGGGAAGGATATATTGAATTTGGGTTTTCCAGGATAGGTGGAGTTTGGGTTTTCCAGGTTCTGGCATGGAGTAACACATCGTGCTCGTGCTCAGTGAAACGGTGCTCGTGCTCGTAATCGAAATGGGGCAATCATGACAGAACACTTCTTCGACCACGATCGGCTTGACGTCGATCGCCTATCGATCGAATACGTCGCCGCTGCATTTGCTTCTTCGCGGTCGTTGGAGGGACTTCATCGCCATGCTCGTGATCAGTGGTTGCGAGTGGCCCAATCGATTCCGCTCAACATTGCCGAGGGTAATGGAAAACGTAGCTTGAAAGATCGAGCGCGGTTTCTTGATATTGCACGTGGTTCGGCTTTCGAGTGCGCTGCGATTCAAGATGTGCTTGTTGTTTCCGGTGGCATGAGTTGGGAAACGGATCACGAATTGAAATTCAAACTGGTTCGAATTGTCGCGATATTGACTCGGATGGCGATGAAATTCGATGGTGTCTCGGAAT
This sequence comes from Planctomycetota bacterium, assembly GCA_046306195.1. Lineage (GTDB taxonomy): Bacteria > Planctomycetota > Planctomycetia > Pirellulales > Pirellulaceae > JBKCUI01. The sequence goes on from JBKDXO010000041.1 coordinate 6,993, forward strand.
CATTGAGCGAGTACAATCAGTCAGGCGATTACGAGCACGAGCACCGCGAAGCTGAGCACGAGCACGACGAAGAGCCAGAACCAAGCGATGCAGACGAAGGCCATCGAACAAGTGCGACGGACCGCCAGAACGCTCCATGTCGCTAAACGAACCGAGGAGGCTTACGTCGGCTGGATCTCCCAGGTATCTGGTCTACCATCGGGACAAGCGGGGAAGGATATTCGTACAATCCAGCAATTGCTCGGTCATGCCGATGTTTCGACAACGATGATCTATACCCATGTCAGCCGCAATGCCGCCAGCGGCGTCGAAAGCCCACTGGATCGGCTGTGATGGTTAGAGGTTGAGAGTGGGCGGAATCTATCAGGGCAAGCGAAATTTTTTCGATTCAGCCCTAACAAGACCACGCTTATTACGAGCAGGCAGATACGGGGGGCGCTCGAACATTGGCCTTTCGGAATGCGCTAGTTCCTTGCGGCTGGGCGATTCCTGGGCTTGGCGTTGGGTGGAGCATCGACCGCGCTGGGAGACGCTTGCTCGGCATTCCATGCATTCCACATCGTTTGGAGTTTCTGCACGTCCTCGGGCCGCGACGAGGCCAGATCCTTGGACTCGCTGTAGTCGGCAGCCAGGTCGTACAGCTCCGGTTTGCCATTCCCACCGCGAGCCACCACGAGTTTCAAATCACCATGCCGGATCGCCCACTGTTGGCCGAATCGCCAGTACATCGTTTCATGCGGCCTTGCCTTATTGGCCCCGGTTAGGAATGGCGCGAGGTCCACACCGTCGAGCCGGTCGCTATCCGGAACCTTGCCTCCTGCCGCAACCACCATCGTCGGGAGCACATCCAAGTTGAGGACCGGAGCATCGTAAACCAATCCCGATGGCCAATGGCCTTTCCACTGGGAAATGAAGGGAACGCGTGGGCCTCCTTCGTAGGTGGTCATCTTGAAGCCCCGCAAGCCACCATTTTTCGAGGTGGTTGACTGCGTTGGCCCCCCGTTGTCGGCGATGTAGAAGATCAGTGTGTTATCCTCTTGGCCTAACTCTCGAATCTTCTCAAGCACTCGGCCGACCGCGTCATCTTGGGCGGAGAGCATCGCGGCGAACAGCCGTCGCTTCTCATCAGCAATATTCGGGAAGCGATCCAAGTATTTCTGCGGAGCCTCGAGCGGTGCATGCTGGGCGTTGAAAGGCAGGTACAAAAACCAATTCCTGTCCTTGTTCCGTTCCAGCCAATCGACGGATCGTTCTGCGTACGCGTCTGTGGTGTAAAATCGATCGTCGGTGATCTCCCGGACTTCGTTCGAGATACGGGAATCGACAAAATTCCTCGGATGGAAAAACGGCGTGTTGGCGAGTGTGCCAAAGAACTCGTCGAACCCACGCTTCGTGGGACGGTATTCCATGCCGTTGCCCAAGTGCCATTTGCCGACACAGCAAGTCGCATAGCCGAGGTCCTTGAGTCGGTTGGCGAGAGTTACCTGATCCAACCTCAATCCCGACTTGTTCGCGACCGCGTTGTACTCATGGCCAAACCGTGTCGGGTATCGGCCGGTCAACAATCCAGCGCGCGAGGGGCTGCAATATGTGGCGGCGACGTAGCCTTGGGTGAAACGCACGCCGTTTTTCGCGAGCGAGTCGATATGAGGGGTTGGGATCTCTGGGTTCCCATAGCATCCGGTTTCTCCCCAACCTTGATCGTCGGAATAGAAGATCACGAGATTCGGCTTGGTCGCGTCAACAGCGCGCAAGCCATCGCCCCCGAAGCTTCCCGCGAGGAGCACAAGCATGCCACAAAACTTCGCAAATCGGTTTCGCATTGGTGTAATTCCTTTGGTTGCTATTTTCTCTTTGGTTTTTTGGATGGCTGCGCGGGATCACCTGAATCGATCTTGACCAACTTGACCTCGGAGTTTTCATAATCGGTCGTGATATTGAAGAGACTGAGGAAACTTAAGCCGAGCAAGGGTGGTGCGTTGATTGCTTGCGGTCCCAGTACGACGCACTTGACGTTGTTGGCTGTGAATTTCCCGACGCGAACAGTTGCCAATTTGATCACTTTGCCGGGGATCTGACGGCCGTCCGCGAGACCGACCAAGACGTCGGGGTCCGAATCGGAGGGTTCCACGTTGAGACTCTTGGCCAGTGGGGTTGAAATCGAGAGGAATGTCGCTCCGGTGTCGAACACCATCTTTTCGGTGCCGTTGCCGTTGATCGCTACATCGATCCAATAGGCGCCTTCTCGGTTCTCCAAGGGGATTGACTCGGAGATCATGGATTCTTCGTATTCCTTGAGATTTTTCTCGGCGAGCACCAGAGTGGCCGAGGGTTTTAAGGCGATCTTCTCCCCGAGATGCTCGGCGGCGGTTTCGATGGCTGCTAGGACCTCTTGATTGGTCGCAAACGATTCCCATTTTTGGTGAGCTTGATCACTGCTTTGCCGCAATGCGATCAACGCATTCACGAAGTCCTCTTGAACGTTTTGCACTTCGCCTCGAGCCACCTTCGCGATCTCGGCGATTTTCTTTTGTTGGTCCTCCAGCGCCTTCATCTGGCCACTCATCGCGTTCAATTCCCCGACCAAGCGGTTATTCGCCAAGACGTTGTCGACATTAGCGAGCTGGGCATTGAGCTGAGTTTGGCGGATGCGCATTTCCAAGATCTGCTGTGCGATTGCTTCGGCGTTTGACTCGGCGTTAAAGCGCTTCAGGTCTGCGTCCTTCAGGGACTTTTTGAACTTCGAGAGCTCCTTGACCTCCTTGGTGAGTTCGGCATCCAAATCGAGCGTCAGATTCGCGCCGACGATCCGCAACCCGTGCTTGGCAAGAACACGTGTGACCTCTTCCGGGATGCTCGCAGACTTGTTCGGCGGCTTGCCCGGTTTCTTGGAATCCTGGGAAAATCCGAACGCAGACAAACAAACGGCCCAAGCGAACGAAATACCGATCAAGGCCGAACGGGTGAGGTACCTTCGTGGGACTCCAGTGCCAGCAAGGGCATAATCGGACATGCAATCTCTCCGTATCGGGATTAGGGATGGGATAATACCGGTTGAAGTCTCGGTATCCTAAACAATGACGGTGAGAAAAGCAAAAATACATTGCACGCCTACCGATCCATCGGTTCCCGTTTGGGGCGGCGCGATCTCAAGTTTGCTATTCAGAGCCTACTTGTTGGTTGGAATGCTACCTGTTGGGGCGAATTTCCCCCGACCGCAACTTGGTAATGTATACCTGCAGACGGCCGTAGATGACGTTGCTGAGGATAAAGACGCCGATGAGATTCGGGACCGCCATCGCCAGGATCATCATGTCGCTGAATTCGAGGATATTGACGGGACTGACGATCGAGCCCAGGAACGTGAAGGTCAAGAACAGCACCTTGTAGGTCATCGATGCCCCTTGGCCGAAGAGGGACACAAAGCAGCGTTCGCCGTAGTAGGACCATGACACGCAGGTGGAGTAGGCGAACAAGAAGATCGCTACGTAGAGAACGTACTTGAACCAAGCTGTTCCCGGATTTTGTGTGATCGCTGCGAGGGTGATCATCGAGCCTTTGTTGTCGACCGCCAACTGCTGGATCTCTGGCAGGCGGTAGACTCCGGACATCACCACCATGAGGCCCGTGAGGGTACAAACGACGACCGTATCGATGAACGGTTCCAACAAAGCGACGATCCCTTCGCTGACCGGCTCTTCGGTTTTCGCGGCCGAGTGCGCGATGGCGGCGGATCCTGCACCCGCCTCATTGGAAAAGCAGGCGCGTTTGGCTCCGATCACCAGTACCCCAAAAAACCCCCCATAGCATGCCGCCGGTGTGAAGGCCCCCTGGATAATCTGCCCGATGGCGAATGGGATGTACTTGAAATTGACCGCGATGATGCTGAGGCACATCACCATGTAGGCGACGCACATGAAGGGGACTACCAAACCCGCGAAATTGCCGATCGATTTGATGCCACCGATGATGACCACCCCGACGGCGATCGTCATCAGCAAGCCGTAGATCCACGGATAGGTTTTCAAGAATGCGAAGACCTCTTCGGACTGAAATGCATTGAGAGACTGGGAGACTTGATACGAGTTTCCGCCCCCGAACGAACCACCGATGCACAACACGGTGAAGATGATGGCAAGGATTTTTCCGAACGCACCGAGATTCAGCTCTGCGAGTCCTTTCTCCAGATACACCATCGGCCCGCCGAGCACCATCCCCTTCGCATCGGTCGTCCGGTACATGACCGCAAGGGAGCATTCGGCAAATTTGGTCGTCATCCCGATCAAGCCGAAGAAGATCAACCAAGCTGTCGCACCGGGGCCCCCCAGTCCGATCGCCATCGCAACCCCTGCGATATTGCCCAGGCCCACGGTCCCCGATAAGGCCGAGGACAAAGCTTGAAAGTGGGTGATGTCGCCGCGATGGTCGGCGTCGTCGTAACGGCCTCGGACCAAATCGATCGCGTGCCGAAACAAGCGAATGTTGATGAAGCCCATACGCAACGTCAGGAAGATGCCAGCGCACAGGAGCCACATCACTACAAATGGGACGCTGACTCCCAGCCATGACGGGGTCCAGAAATCGAAGAAGAGGACGGCTGCCAGGGGTGTAACCAAGTACTTGCCGAAGAAACCATCGACGTTGTCGATCCAGGTCTCCTGCGCCGTACCGGCCTGCGATGGAGTCTTGGGTGGGAGTTTCGCGGGAAGGGGCAGGTCGTTGGGGTGGACGACACTCGCAACCTGCTCAGGTCCTTTTTCCTGGGATTGTAGTCTGCCTTGGAAGATGGGAGTGCAGATTAGGCCGAGTGCAAGCAACCAGAACAAAGAATACGGTAACGGAGATCGGAATGCTAACATCGGGGAAATCGACAATGAAAAAGGAGGAGAAAGGCATCGATTAAGAATGACAGCATAATACGGAGTGAGTTGCATGTCCTTCTGTCCGTTGCAATAAAACCGTAGAATTGAGATGAATTTGCTTGACGAAAAATAGGATCAGCGAGACTGGGCGGGATGGTAAATCAGAATCGGTTAGCGATGGTCATGGACGGATGCTTGATCGCCTGCCTGGTGCTCTGGTCTGGTCTCCATGCGAACGGCCAATCCAGGGTTCCCCAAAGCTCCATCTCGCAGGCTCCGCATACAGCCGTCGCGTGGGTCGGGCGTGATTGGGGGGTTGGTCGCATTGAAATCCCGGTGGGGCAGATCGCATCGGACGCCACGGTTCGGATTGTCGTCACGGATCGCGAAAATCGAATCCTCTACCCTGCGCATGAGGTTTTTTCTTCGGAACCGGAATCGGTACCCGCTGAGGCACCTCCTGCACGCAATGGGCGACGCGTTGGGAATGGGGTGGTTATCCAGCGTTTGCGAGGTGCGATCGATCGGTTGCGCCAGCACATCGATCCCGAGGAGCTTGTACGCATCCATTTCCTGTTCACAGGAAACGAACCACTCAAGCTCGAGATCGAAGGGGATCTGGAACTGTCGTTGGTCGTGACGCCGATGGAGTTTTCAACTTCGGGAACCGCTTTGGCAACCGGTGACGGCCAGCGTCAACGGATGTTGCTCGATTGGTGGAATGGTTACGTTCAGCAAACGGAGCGGCAGGTCCGGCGGAGCGATTACCCGACGTTGATCGAGCGTTACCTGGTACATATGTTGGGAGCCCGTTTTGGTCTGCCGGTCCCAGATCTGCTGAAAATCAAAACCAAGACGCGAGTCCGCCAGACGGATCCATTGCCGACTCTATCGTTGCTGGCGGGCGTAGAGTCATTGAGGGATGAAATCAGCGAGCGATTATGGTTGGAGCCCAAATCGGCAAGCGCCCCGAGACAGCAATTGCCACGCCCGCCGCGATGGCAGGAAATGCCGCTCCCTGAGATTCCTCCGGAGATCGCGATCGAGAGCATTGCGCATGCGGTCCCCGACGATTTTTTCTACCTGCGATTTGGCTCGTTTGCAAATTATCTATGGTTTCAGCGGATCGGAGAGTCGCGAGGCGGTGATCTCGCCCAGCTTGCGTTGCTGCGCGGATACAACTACGAAGCGAGCGCCCGCGTGGAACGGATGCTCAATTCCAAGATGACAACCATATCGAAGTTGTTTGGAGACACCGTAATCTCCGACATGGCAATTGTCGGATACGACCTGTACATGCAAGAAGGTCCATCGATGGGGGTGGTCTTTGAAGCAAAGAATTTTGCGGTCCTCAAAGCCTCGATGGAGCAAGAGCGGCAAGCGACCGCCAGGCGACTTAGCGCGGATGGGTGCACGCTTGAAATGATCGACATCGACGGCAAATCGGTTTCGCTGTTGAGCACTCCCGACCATCAAGTACGCGCCTTTATGGTTGAGGCCGAACCCTATTTGTTTGTCACGACAAGCCGTGCTTTGGCGCGACGGTTTCTCGAGGTTCAGCAGACTCGGGAAACGCTCGCCAACAATCCATCGTTCCGGTTCGCGCGTTGGATCATGCCACTTCAGAATCAGTACGACATCTTTGCTTATTTCTCGTCCGGATTTTTTCGAAATTTACTCTCGCCCCGTTACCAAATCGAATTGCAACGGCGGATGCTGGCCATCGCCGCGATCGAGACCGCGGAGTTGGCCGAGACCGTAGAATCCATGGAGAATACGCACCGGTTTTTCGGACCCGATAGTGCGACTGACAGTCAGCGAGCGTCGTCGGATCGAAAAGTACCTCAAAGCGCCTCATCGGAGATCGACCGCCGGATTGCCGTCGGCTACCTGCCACCCTGGTTTCAACGCCGCGTGGATGGATCGGAAACCCTTCGATTTGGAGATAGCTGGATCGATTCCACCCGAGGTCGGCGAGGCAGTTTTCTTCCGATCGCAGACACTCCTGTCCCCGATTGCAGTGCCGAGGAAGCCGAAGCGTATGAGTTGATGGCCCAGTTTTATGCCAGCCAATGGCAAGAGACCGATCCATTGATGTTCGGATTGCGCCGGTTCGCCCACCCCGACATCCCCAAAGCCGAGCGTCTGGCGATCGAAGCCTACGTCGCTCCCTTAGGAAGCGAGAAGTATGGGACCTTGGGTATGCTCTTGGCACCTCCGGTACCAACACAAGTCATTCTGCCCGCGGACGATGTTGTCAATGTGCAGGTTCGTTTGTCTGGAATTCGGACCAATCAAGCGTTCTCCGAAGATCATTTCTTGTTCGCAGGACTTAAGGACTTGGTTCCACCACTCCCGGAGGAAACGAAAGGGTTGATCGCTATCCTTCGTCTGATGCGCACGCTGCCAGCGTATCTGGGAGCTTGGCCCAAACCGGGTTATCTCGATCGATTGCCCCTCGGGTTGGGTGGTGGTCCACCGGATGTTTTAGGCTTTTCCAGATCGCTGCTGGGAATATGGCGTTGGCAGATGGGAGGCTTCAGCGTCATCTCGTTCAACCGATCCATCCTCGATTCGTGCGCGATGCATTTGCAAGTGGCCCCCGCCGAGGATTACGCGCAAGGACGCTTGAAAATACGAGATATTTCAACGAGCAAGGTTGCAAGTCTTTTCAACACTCTCAGTTTTCGGCAAGCAGCGCAAACAACCCGAGGCAATCTCCTCCTTCTCGATTCCATGCAGCAGCAATTGGGAATCGCATCCGAACAAGCCAAGCTGCGCGCGGAGCAATTGCTCGATGCGAAACTCCAATGCACTCTCGGTGGCGAGTACCAGTTCGCCGACGGGCGTTGGATCACTACCGCCTGGCCCAAAACCATCCAATTGGCACCCAACACTCACGCGTCGAGCATCGGATTCGACTCGTTGCATACGGTTGCTCCCGAAGGCTATCAGGCATCTTGGCTTCAATGGTTTCGCGGTGGCCAGCTTCATCTGACCCAACTCCCCGAGCGTCTCGTAGTCGTGGGCGAACTCGATATGGAACCCCTCCCGGCACCCAGGAAAGACGATAATGCTCCAGCCTCCGAGGATGCCTTGCTCCCGAATTTGAATTTTGACCTCTACAATCTGCCTTTCCAATTCTTCCAAAAAGACAAGCCGCAGAAAAACGGTGATCCGAATCCCAAGAAATCCGATTCTGAACAAATCGATGCACCGAAGTCAAGGAAGAGATTTTGAAGCGGTGGCTGATTGGGATCGATGAAGCTGGTTACGGCCCAAAAATTGGACCGTTGGTGATCGGCGCTTCTGTTTGGCTCGTGCCCGAAGAACTTGAGACCGAGCGCATGCTCGCGTTGTTGTCTCCCGAATTTCAGAGCAGCCCCTGGCAATCGGAGTCCCTTTTCGTACCCATGGGAGACTCCAAGGCGATTTATACCGACAAGCGTCATTTGCACAGCCTAAGCTTAGCGATTCACTTCTTGCTCGGGCTGCAAGGCCACGTCTGCGATTCAGTATCGAATTTGATTCATCGCCTCGGGGCCCAAGACGCCACCCGCGTCGAGTCGCGACCGTGGTATGCGCCATCGCCGGATCGAACCGCCTTGGATTTTTCTCCGATTGCGGCCGCATTGCAGGATGCAGGTCGTCGCAAACTGGAGAAACTCGGCATCGAGTTTCGGGGATTTCAGATCCGAATTTTGGACGAGGAAGAGTTCAATCGCGTCGTCGCAACTTCGGGGAACAAGGCCAGTGCCCTTGGAGAGTGGTCGCTTGGTCTCCTTCGTGATTGCATATCCGCCCATACCGGTCAGACCGATGGGGTAGCCTTTGCATCGATCGACGCATGCTGCGACCGCCAGGGAGGGCGCAAGCGTTATCTGCCGCTGCTCGATCACGCATTCCAGGAGCATGTGCCTTGGTTTGACATCGTCGAGGAAACCGATCAAAGCAGTCGCTATCGCGGACGATTTGGCAGCCATGATTTGCGAGTTCGATTTCAAGTGGGAGGGGATGCGTTGCTTCCTACGGCGGTTGCATCGATGCTGGCCAAATGGGTTCGGGAACTGCTGATGTTGCGACTGAATGACTATTGGCGCGAGCATGTCGGAGCCGATTTGCGTCCAACCGCGGGCTATCCTGTCGATGCAGAGCGATTTCGAGCCGCGATCTCGGAACGCGCCACTTCGCTGCTGCTCCCGAACCATACCTGGTGGCGTTGCTGCTAGCGCGCGTTGATCGTGTTGATAACCACCAGGACATCCAAGGGATCGATAAAACCGTCAGGGTTGGTGTCGTAGAATGGCGGTGCAATGTCGCTCGCAGGATCCAACGCGCGAGGGCCCGAGCGGTTGATCTCATTGATGATGACCAAAACATCCAGCGGGTCGATCGAATCGTCGTTATTCACGTCCATGATCCTCGTCGGGTTGGTCCATCGGAACGGATCGGAGTCGGTCACGTTGAACGCGATAGAACGGCTGATGAGATTGGTTCCCGAGGCGTCGAGTCGTACGGTTCGCAGTCGCTGAGGTAGGACATCATCGATCGTAGAGATGACGATATCCGTCTGTTGCAGCCCAGCGGGAATAAGGACTGACGTCGGAAAACTGAGCACCCCATTGGGCGTTGCTGAGAGTGCGACGCGGGCACCACCTACTGGAGCTGGGGAACGGATACTGATCGTCACGCGGGTCGATTGGTGATTTGGATCGTCTTCGTTCAATTCTGTATTTTCGGGAACCAGGGCGATGGGTTGGTAATCCGTCACGGTGACGTTGAGTCGTCCGGTTTGGAAATTGACCGCCGAGGCGCTGAATTCCACCGTTTGGCTTCCATCGAAAAGAGGGTCATCGACGGCCGTCACACCGACCGTTGTACTGGTGACCCCTGCAGCCAGAATCGCAGTCGCAGGTAGGGTTGCCTCGCTGGTGTCGCTGCTGGTCAGTTGAACGAGGACCTCCGTTCCCGACAAAGAAGCAGGGCGAGAGATCGTTAAGACTGCGACGCCGGAGCCGCCTGCTTCGGAGAACGTGCTTTTGTCGATTGTGAGGGTCAAGGCCGGACTCGGAGCAACCGCGATCTGGAATTGCTGCTGCGATGAACCTCCATCATCGTCAGTGACGATCAAGGTGACCGTGTAGGTTCCTGATGACGAATAGGTGTGAACGCCATCGAAATAACCGCGTGTGGGGTTGACGCCGTTGCCGACCGATTCGATGGTCGCCGAGCCGTTGTTCGAAGCTCCATCTCCCCATTGAATTCGGTACGTAAATGTTTCCGAGGTGGGAGGGGAGCTGAGTGGGGAACCAAAACCAGGATCCGAAAAACGCCCGATGCGGTTCAGGATGAGTGGAACCCCGACCGTCCCGGTCGCATTTCCGCGAGGCTCGAATGTCGGTACGACATTGATGATTGAGATGGGAACAGCGATCGCCTTCGTGCCGATCGATCCTTGCAATGAGACCGAAGCGGAATACGCACCGTTGTCCCCGAAGACCTTGCTGCCGGTAATTCTGGCGACGGGCGAGATCAGTTCCCATCCGATGTCATCCATCGCAGCCAGATCGAGTCGGGTTGACATCAGTCGCTCGCCGCTACTGATGCTAGGTGCCATGAGCGGTCGTCGGCCTTCGTAGGCAATAGAGTTTCCGAAGTGGTCTCCGTCGGCCATTGGGACCGATGAACCGTAGACTTGAATGGCTAAGGTCCCCGTGAACCTGCTGTTGACAATCTTGTTGTCAAAGCTCGCAGTCGTACCGAATCCGAGTACGTGCAGGAATTCATGAGCGGCGACACTCACAAAATCGATCTGGCTTGAGGTGATGCCTGAGAGAGAGGAGCCGAAGTACCAGCTTTTCGAGGCATCGAACGCGATGGCTCCGCCCCATGGCCCGACATCCGTCTGGGGAGTTGCCAGTGCCCCTGCCTGGCCTCGACCTCGTACCGCATCCACGAAAGATTGCCGGGAAGAGGAAACGGAGAATCCGCCGCGACTCCCCACTGCATTTTCAGCTCCTAATGTTCGGGCACCGACGAACACGACGACTTCATTTGCCGCGATCGTCAGATTGCTTCGGGAGGTATCCGCACCGGTGCTCGGATTTTTGAATCTAGCTTCCCAGGAGTCTCCAGCAGCCGGTTGAATCGCTGCCAGTGTGTCGTTGAAGCGAGCGAGAATCGAATCGAGCACGGTCTGGAGCAGCAGCTTTCGCTCGTTCGCTTGGAAGAACCCGGACGTATCCAACGTATAATCAACGCGTGCGCGAAGTGGTCCTGCCGATGGTTTCGACGCTATTGCGGCAGGTGCGCTGGTTCCGTCGCCCCATTGAATGGTACCGGAGATCTCGCCCATCAACTCGGAGACATCAACCGACTGGTCGAGCGCAAAGGATTGCCCTTCTGCGGTCATGGCGAGGCGAGGCGATAGCGTTTCGATAACCAGAAGTCGATTCCGAGAGCGTCGGGCGATCGATCGTTTTCTTGGCAACCAGGATCGGAACATCATCACAAGGGGGTTGGAGATCGAGGGCAACGAAGACACAGCCAACAAAATTGAGCCTGAGGCGCTAGCCGAGTTCGATCGACGGGAAAAAAATCGGCTAGCGCCTCGGGCTCATGGAAACGAAAATTAACGTTTGTCGGCTGTGTCAGCCTTGCATACGTCCGTGGGCGAACCTACGAAGTATACAGCGGGCCGGGGAAAACTGCAGGGAAATAGCTCGAGGCAATGGAAGAGTGGACCGCTAGGCCACTTCCACGACGATCGCGGTGGCATTGTCGCGTCCAGACTCGGAAACGGCCGAAAACACCAACCGCTGAGCTGGAACTTGCGAGGACTGTACCGAGTCGGGGAACACAACCAAATCGAGGAGGGCATGATCCCAGAGTCCGTCGATGACCCCATCCGAGCAGAGGATCAATCGATCACCGGGTTGGAGTTCGACCGTACCGCAATGCGGTTCGACGAATTGGTGGCTTGCGCCTAGAGCGCGAGAGAGTACATTTTTTCGAGGATGAAAACGGGCTTGGCGTTCGTTGATTTGTCCGGTTCGTCGCAGCCAGCCAACGAACGTATGGTCTTCGGAGATCTGTGCGAGATGATATCCTGTCGCCGATTCTTCGGTCGCGCGTCGAATTCGATACAGACGGGTATCTCCGATATGGGCAAACATGGCGATGCTGCGGTGGATCCAGACCAACGTGAGAGTGGATCCCATGTTGGTGCAAGCGGAATCGTAGGAGCCGAGCCGCTCGAGTTCCGCATGGATCGATTGAAACAACGATTTTAGGATTGCGGGTGAAGCTTCGATCAGGTGCTTATCGTTGAGAAGGTAGGTGGAGGGCATCATTCGCGTGATTTGTTCGATGGCGATTTTGCCGGCCAGTTCTCCGGACCGTTCACCACCCATCCCATCAGCGACCGCAAAGATAAGGTCTCCTTCGGCGGAGGATACGTTCCCGCTCTTGCCTAGGTAGCGGACACCTCGTTTGTCTGCAAGCATCAGCAAGAAACGATCCTCGTTGTTGGATCGGAAATTGCCCGGGTGGGTCATCGCCGACCAAGTGATCTCGCGCGGCTGGGTCGCTGCGTCGAGGGAAACCGCTTCGCTTCCATCCGCTGCAACGGTGCGTTGCTCCGATAGATCGAGGATGGACGAGAACTCGAAATCGATGATGCAAAATCTACCGTCGGAAGCACGGTAGGTAACATTTCGGAGAAACGCGTCGTCATGCCGCACGCCGTAGGTTTCGAGTTCTGCGAACAATTCCTTGACGCGAGAGTCGCTCAAGTGCTCGACACGCGAGCCGCAGTTGCTGGTAACGATCTCGAGATTCTTTGGATCAGCAGCCAGCAGCCGTGGAACAAACGGGCAGCGTTGCGTTTCCAGAAAACGCAGGATCTTGCATTCGTTTTCGAACCGTTCATCGGCCCTCGGTCCGAGAAACTGCTTGTGGACTCGGCCATCGTACCCAATGCGCACCAACGCTCGTTGGGTACTTTTCGCTTCAAGCATGAGAGGAAAACCGCGGAGAGGAACGGAATCAGCGACCGGGCAGTCCAGGAATATTAAGCCCTGGCCCTTGTCCTGGCAAACCTAACGGCGATCCAGGTCCTGCAGGGGTCTTTGCCGTGATCAAGTCTTGCAACTCAATCTTCAGTCGCTTGAACTCCGAATCGCTAACGATGTAATACCAATCTGCGAATCTCGCGTTTAGTTCTGCGCTTTTCTTTTTCGCGAGGGACAATCGATCGTTTCGTTGGTCGATCTTTCGCTGATTCTCTTTGGTAATTCGCTCTCGCTCTGCGTCCAGTCGTTCCTTCCACTCCTCAGCCGTGAGTTCCGCAGCGGGTGGCTCTTGAGCAGAGGGCGGATCGGTCACCGGATCCTGGAGAGAGACGAATCGTGACTTGCTTGGCACTCGCAACGACGCTTCTCCGTTTCCGTCGCCTTCTCCGGCGGGTTGAGGTGCATCTTGGTCTTGCAACGGAGTACCGGAAGGATCCGGTGGAACCACCTTGGGCCCTTGCTTGAGAGCCTCGAGCGCCTTCAACTCCTCAACGGTTTCGGGGAGTTTTTGCAGTTCCGGTTCTGGGAACTTGGAGTTATCGACTCGTGTCGTGACGAGGAGGAACCGATTGATCGAGACCTCTTTGGCCCCTTCTTCGGACGATTCCTGCTGGGACTCTACCGGTTCAAACGTCGCACCAGCACCGTTCCCGAATCGGAGCAAGTACTGGACACCATCTTTGGTGGTCACTTGGATATCGCCATTCATGGCGTAGAACTCCAGGGGGCCACCTTCGCTCGTAGCGCTCGCGATGAAGCCTCGACGGGCGAGAGCGTTCAGCGTGGAATCCTTGAGTTGTTCCCCTTTCAAATCCGCGGCGACCCCGGGGGGCTTTTTCGCGACATTCACAATCCGCAAATTATCCAGGGCGTTCCTCATGTCATTGAGTTTGTTGGAATTCAACTCCTCGGTGGCTTGCAATTCCCGTGGCGTGCTCTCTTTTTTTCCATCATAGACGGAGATCTGTCGCGGGACCCATTTCCCATCCCGCACATTGAAAAGGAGGTCGGCATCATAGTTTCTGCTCACGGCCAATTCACTTCGCCCCGCTGCGACGAGCGAATAGTTTCGGATGCCGATCACTTCGATATCCGCGCCGCTGAGTTTGAGCAAGTCGGATTCGATCCATTGCTTGAAGTCGGTGCTGAGGGGAGTCGGATTGATTTCTGCAACGTAGATCACGTCCTCCGCAGGGATTCGCACGAAGCGTTTCTTGGGATCTTGGGAATCGGGTTTACCGATGATCAGATCGGCGAGAGTATCCCCTTTTTCATCGCGGAATTGAACGAGGGTTCCAACCCCTTCTCCTCCGGTGTCTTCTTTCTTTTTGTCCGGTTCCACGACACCGAACAGGGCTTGTTCGTCCCGCTTCTCGCTCGCGACATTCAGGGCTTTGAGACCGACGAACAAGTTCGCAGCCTCGCTCATTTGCCGATTCGCATCTGCGGGGTAACTCTCGTTGGATGGGATGGTCCAAACGCCCGTTTTCCGATCTTTAGCAACTTCGAATTCCGAATAGGCTTCGGCGTCCGAATCGTATTTCACGATCCGCAACGAGGCCGCAGCGAGCGGATCGGTAAACTTCTCAAAGAGGATTTGGTTGACTCTGGTTTGGGTTCCGGTTCGCCCAGTCGAGTAGTTTCGTGTGGTCGTCATCCATGCCAGGAATGACGATACGCCAGCGACAGCTACTAAGATTCCGGTCTTGATGTTATCGGACACGTGCTTGGTTCTCCATCATCGCAATCGGTTCTTGGAAATTCCTTCGCGTTCCCGCAGGCGTCGCGAGACCAACACTACGATCCCAACGATCAACGGAGGAATCGGAGGAATAAAGACGGCGAGCATCTTGTAGTAGTTTTGGATCTTATTGATCGAATCATCTGCTTTTCCACGGGCCTCTCGGATGTTGCGATCCCGTTCCCGCTGCAGCTTGCTTCGTTCCAGGTCCAATTTCCTGGACAGTTGCGCCTGCTTGATCTGATACTCCTGCAAACGCTGATTCAATTCCTGAAGCTTCGAGCTGTCGATGGCTCCTTCGCTTTGCAGTTTATCCACGGCTTCCTTGAATTGACGCTCTGCCTTCGAGCTGGCCTCTTCCGCTTCGGCCACGCTCTCGGTGAATTTGTCGACGACTTTGCTTCTCTCTTCCGCTTCGTCGCGTCGTGCCTTGTCGGCTTGTTCTTCGACCAGCTTCAGCGTGCTGTAGGTTGGCACATGGCGACGGATCGCTGGATACCGGGTTTCACCCGCCAGCACATCGATCGCGTTGAGGACGAAGGTGATATTCTGGAACTGGAATTTGATTTCATCCAATTGGGACGGGTTCTTTCGGATATCCACAAAAACGCTCGACATGCAATCGAGGTCCGACACATACACAACCTTGAGCGGTTTCGACGATACAGGTGCCGGGCTTTCGTCGGCCGACTTGGGTGGAATTCCTTCGATGTACCCGGCGATGACCTGCGGAATGGGAGCCGGGTTGCCTCGCCGCACTCGCAGCTCCTCTGCCGTCCCAAGTCCGGATCGCTGGATCGCGCGAACCTCTTGGAGCGGAATAGTGCCCGCAAAACTACCGGTCGACGCGAGCGGCATGAACGTCGTCTTGGTGGAGTTGGGGTTATGTCGGATGGTTCCAGCCAACAGGAACATCAGTTCTTTCAACCCTTTGCTGATCTCGCTCTCCTCGCTGAGTGCATCTTCCGCACCGGGGGCTTCCTCGCGGACAAAGATCCAAAGGTCCGTCGACTGATCCATCGCGGCCAAGACCGGGTAGGGGTTGTACTGTTGCCAGCACAGATCCGGCGATACGTATCCCGTTCCACTGGGTTGTCCTGGGACGTCGATATCGAGTTCTTCCCACAGGCGCGTGATCAAACCTTTGGGCGCTGGCGCTCCACCGCCGAACATCCCACCTCCCATCGGGGGTTTGGGGTCTCCCGTTCCAGGGACACTTGGATCGATGGCGGACTGCGGGTCTTCAAAAATTGCTGTTGGAATCCCGGAGGTAACCGCAGCGACGAAATTGTTCATTTCCTCAGGGGACAGCGAGGATGGCTGAACCGCCAACAGCACATCGATACGATCGCCATCGATCGGCGAGGCGGGGTTGACATCGATCAACTCGTACTGCTTACCCAATTCTTCAATGATTGGCTGTTGCGGCTGCTGCTGAAAGGACCGCATGTCCAGGCCGCCCATCATCTTCGCGTCTGTCTTCAACACGCCGAGTTTCTTGCGCACGGGCTTGGCAACGGTCGTCAGCGATCGCGCCAATTCGTACTCGACGGGGATGCCCGGTTCAAAGAATGGTATGACCACTTTTTGCAAACCACTTCGGAACGCGGCGCCGAGAATGATCGGTTGGTCGGAAATAGTCCCTCGTTCTCGCACTCGTACAGTCTGCGAAACGATTCCGTACTGTTGCTCCGCTTGCTTCTCCTCTTCGCTCGACGCGGCGATGGAGTCGTAAATCCGAACTTCCATGGGAACGCCTGACTTGTTCGCCGTGGATTCGAATTCCTTCAACAAGGAGACCAACTCGTACTTGGTCTTCGCGTACATTTCCGGAACTTCTTCGGAGATATACGCCTCGACGACGATGTCCCGCTCCTTGCCAAGATTGCGGATCAAATCCGTTGTTACGGGCGACAAGGAACTGACCTGCAGTTCGGTCGCGTCTTTGCGGAAGTAGTCCCGATTTCGGAAAAACATACTCCCGGCGACGACGGTGACGAACAACAGGACGCTTCGCAGGACATAGTGAGCCCACCGTCCGCTGCCGTCCTTGCCGCTGCTCCAGTGCCTTTTTCCTATCAAGATCAGGCAGAGGTACAGCCCGAAGATGGCGACCAAGGTGAAATAGGCCAAACCCGACAAGCTGATCACACCGCGACCGAAATCGTCGAATCTCTCGGACAAGCTGAAGTTCTTGATCTCGCGGGCGATCGGTCGACCGGTGATCGTGTCAGCCTTGGCAGCAAACGCAAGGGGCGCGTTGAAGAGAGCACCGAGGATAAACCCGACCGTCAAATTGTTGGTCAAGAACGAGGCGACCATGCCGATGGCAATCATCGCCAGTCCGATTAGCCAGTAACCGAGATAATTGGTGAAGAAGAGCCCGGTGTCCACCTCTCCCTTCGTGAGCAGGGCCAGGACGGTGAAGTTCGACAGTTGCGAAAACAAGAGCGACACCGTGTAGATCGCGGCTGCCGCCACATACTTACCGATCACGATGTCAAAATCATCCGCGGGAAGGGTCAACAGCAGTTCATCGGTCCCCTGACGGCGCTCTTCCGCCCAAATACTCATGGTGATGGCGGGGATGAAGAACAACATGATGTAGGTAAACCACTTGTTCAGCTCTGAGAGGGTTCCGAGGTTGGAGCTGAAAAACTCATGCGGCCAAAAGGCGGCCATGCTCGTTAGGAGGACGAACAGGCAGAGAAAAACGTAGCCGGTCGGGTTGGCAAAGTAGGCGTAAAAATTCCGCTTCACAACCGCCAAGGCCACTGGTCGGAAGTAAGCCAGCAGCAGCATGGCCGCCAGCAAAAAACCCAAGAACAGGATGTCAAGAAACAAGAGTTGAATCAAAGCACTTGCAAACACGTCTAGAATCCTTACTTCAATCGTTCAGCATCAGGCAATGGAGGGTTGGTCGCAGAGCTATGCTGCGGCCCCGGTCAGTTTATGGAACGCGGATGTCAAATCTCCACGTTCTTTCTTCAACTCTTCCACGCTACCTTCGAACACCTTTCTTCCTTCGTTGATCATGATGACCCGATTGGCCATCGCTTCGACCTCCTGCAAAATATGGGTCGACAGGAGAATAGTTTTCGTCTCCCCCAGCTTGCGCATCGTGTTGCGCACCTCGCGGATTTGATTTGGATCCAGGCCCGCGGTCGGCTCGTCAAGAATCAAAACGTCCGGTTCATGAAGCAGTGCTTGCGCCATACCGACCCGCTGCCGAAAACCTTTCGAAAGTTTGCTGATCGCTTTGTGCAGCACCGACTTCAGGTCGCACAACTCAACCACTGCTTCGATGCGCTCCCTACGGTAGGTGGACTTCATCCCACGTGCCTCGCCGAAGAAATTCAGGAGGCCAAAGGGGGTCATGTCCGGATACAGCGGCCCGTTTTCTGGCAAGTAGCCAAGATGCTTGGAACCCGCGATCCGGTCCGTAAACATGTCGTGTCCAGCGATTTTTGCGGACCCTTCGCTGGGCGAAAGATAACCAGTCAACATTTTCATCGTCGTGCTTTTCCCGGCACCGTTGGGGCCGAGGAAAGCGACCAACTCCCCTTTGTTGACCGTGAAAGAGATGTCTCGCGCTGCGGCGAATGGGCCATAAAACTTGGACAGACCGATGGCTTCGATCATCGGAGTCGTGTTCATGTTCGTGTCCGCCATGGTAAACCACCATTCCTATGGAAAAATTCAGTTCGTCGATTTCCCGGGGGTGGAAAGTATACCGGGATCGCCTCAACCAACAACGTGACCCACTTCAAAGAGACCACGTGTCCGCTAATACGCCGCTTCGGCCCCCTCAGTTCGACGAATTTTGCTGGCGAAATCTTGGTTTTCACCCGTCCGGGGAGCCGTGGGCCTAGTCGCCCCGAGACCACGAGCGAACACGACGGCATCGACCATCAACGCTCCCTTTTGCTTGAGTGCCCAGGCCGCCTGGTCCAAGGTCGCACCCGAGGTCATCACGTCATCCACTAGCAGGAATCGCTTCCCTTGGACCCGTTTGGCGTGTTTTTCGGGAATCTGAAACGCCCGAAACATGTTCTCCTGGCGTTCAACGATCGTTTTCATCCCTTGTTTCGGGGTCCACCGCGCTCGCTGGAGCCACCGATCCTCGATCGGGAGCAGGACACAGGCGGCAATTCCATTGGCCAGGGCTTCCGACTGGTTGTATCGCGTCGCCAGCCGCCGAAACCAATGCTGAGGGATCGGGATCATGGCATCGTAATGTTCGACTGCAAAGCGCCCTCCCTGCATCAACCAGTGTGCAACTGACCGTCCCATCTGCTCGGCCAACGCTTCATGGCGAGTCTCCTTCATCTTTCTCGCGATTCGAAGCGAGGCTCCCGCGTAGACGCTGAAGGCAAAGACACGGGTCATGGAAAGTGACTTTTTCTGACAAGTCGGACAACCTCCCCCTTTGGACCGTTTCCGTTTGGATTTTGGCGGCCCCGCATGCCCCATCGGCGCACCGCATCGCAGGCAACCGTCATCGATCGGATCGACACGCCCAAAACAACCACCGCAAAGCCCGCGTTCCCCAAGATCGACCAGCGGAGTGGAGCAAAGTGCGCAAGCGCGCGGAAAAACCAAGTCCAACCAATGCCCCCAACCTTGCATGGGCGAATGTCACTCCTTTCGATGCTGTCCGCTAGTCGATATCCACGACGATCTTTCCTCGCAGAAGCCCACTCTTGGCAATCGTACTCGATTCCTGCATTCGGTGGGCATCGGCCGCTTGGTCCAGCGGCACAACCCGATCGATCTGTGCATGCAGTTTTCCAGTTCCCAACCAATGGTTCATATCGAGTGCCGATTGCCGTTGCAGTTCCGGTGACATCGCAAACATAGCAAACCCAAGGAGCGAGCAACCCTTGACGTAGAAAGGGCCAACCGGAAACGGTGGTCTCGCGTCTCGGCCAGCCATCAGCACCATCCGACCATTGGGTGCCAAGCACCCGACAGCGAGATCAAAATCGGGATCCCGCAGCGTCTCCCAGAAGACATCCACCCCGTTGGGCGTTAGCTCGAGCAAGCGGGACTGCAAATCGCATTTCCTATATTCGATCACGTCGTCGGCGCCGAGTTGCCGACAACGATCGGCTTTTTCGGAGTTCCCCGCGGAAACAATCACGCGGGCGCCCACCGCCTTGGCCATCTGCACGACCATCGCCCCGACTCCGCCGGTACCCCCGCGTACGAATACGACTTCGTCGGGCTTCAGGTTGGCTCGATGAAAAAGCCCCAGATGCGCGGTGATTCCCACCAGAGCGCAAGCCGCGAGATCGCGATCCGATACGGCCTCGGGTGACGGATAGAGCCATCGCGGTTCGATCGCGGCGAATTCTGCAAATGTCCCTTGACGTCCCAACAGACCTTGGTTCGATCCCCACACCCGGTCGCCGATCTTCCAATTCTCTACATGTTCGCCGAGCTCGACGATTTCGCCGGCGAAATCGCAACCGATCACATATGGATTGGGAAGGGGCCAAAAATTAGCACCGTTGCGAATGTAAGTGTCGATCGGATTGACCGACGAGGCCCGGATCCGGACCAAGACCTGATTCCCGGCGCATGCGGGCACAGGAAGATCGCCAACGCGAATGACCTCGGGAGGTCCGGTCTGAGTAATAAACGCTGCTTTCATGTTTGATAAACAACCCTTCGGTCGCAATGTAGCAAACCGATTCGGGAGTGGCAACGAGCCGATGACGAGTCTGATCGCTCACGAAGGCATCTCCTCCTCGTGCGCGGCACCACTTAGCGGATCAGAGTCTTGCTAGCGCCGCCGGGAATCTCCTGCACAAACCGTGGCACCGCATAACCGGGCAATCGCTCCCGCATGGCTGTTACGATCGACACCCCGAGCTCGGCCTCGCATTCGAAATGAGCGGCCCCATGCACGCGGTCCAGTTGGTGCAAGTAGTAGGGCAAAATGCCTGCGTCGAGCAGGCGCAGGGCGAGATCGCGCTGAGCCTCGAAGGAATCATTGACGCCTCGCAGCAACACTGCCTGGTTGAGCAGGACGGTACCTGCGCGTCGCAATTCCTTCGCTGCCTCGATCACCTGGTCGTCGATCTCATTGGCGTGGTTGATATGCCAAACCAGAAAAGTGGCCAGTCTCGTTTGACGCATCATTTCAACAAATCCGCTGTCGATCCGGCTTGGGATCATCGATGCAAATCGGGTGTGGAACCGCAATCGACGAACATGCGGGATCGCCTCGATTGCTTGAACAAGCTGCTGCAGTTTCGCATTCCCCAAGGAAAGCGGGTCGCCACCCGACAGGATCACTTCTTCGACGGTGTGATCCTCACCGATAGCGTGCAGCGCCGGCTTCCAATGCTCCAACGCCTTCGGCGATTCCTCGTAGGGAAAATGGCGACGAAAGCAGTAGCGGCAATGGACCGCGCACATTCCACTGGCGATGAGCAGAACGCGGGCAGAGTACTTCTGGAGCAGACCCGGAATTAGCGCACTTTCGAGATCTCCGACGGGATCGGAGAGAAAGCCCGTTGCGACTTGACGTTCGACAACTCTCGGAACGACTTGCAGAAACAGCGGATCGTGAGGATCCCCTGATCGCATCCGAGCAATGAACTCTCGAGGAACCAGCAATGGGAAGGAGTTTGTCGAATCGCAGTCGGGTACATCCTCAATACTTAAATGCACGAGGGACAACAGCTCGTCGACCGTGCGAACGGCGTTTTGCAACGATTGTTGCCAACTCGTCGATCGAGTTGCCGGACTGGAACTACCCTCCATCATTGGTTTCGGTGCGTGACAGAGGGAGGGTATATTCCTGGTCAATAAACAGAATGACCGCCACCACGACCGGAAGGAAGTAGTAGATCAACCGGAACAAAATCACGGCACAGACGATCGATCCGGTGTTGCTCGAGTCTGGTCCCTCAAGAAACGTGAGCAGGATCACCTCGAGCAAACCGTAGCCACCGGGAACGTGCGTGAGAACCGCGGCGATCTGCGCTGTCAAATAGGCAATCAAAACGGTCGAGAAATTGATTTTGTCTGGTCCGACGATATCCGGAGGAAGCAACGCAGAGAGTGTGGCAGTCGCCAGCAAGAAGTCGCCGGCAGAGACAATCAATTGCATCGAAGACAAACGGAACGGAGGTAGCGAAACCGAGAAGTCGCGAAAGCGAATCGGCCTACGGATCAACAAGCATGCGATGAGGTACGCCCCAACGAACCCCAGGAAAATGCCACCAAGAAACTTTTGAGAAAAGGAGATATGCCCCCAAAGCTTGGTCTCGAAGGTCAGCATCTTCAAAACGTCATCTGGCAAGTGGACCGGCAGGACCAAGAACGCAACCCCTGCCAATAGGAACAATCCAAGCCAAAACGTGATGGACAGGATCGAGACCAAGGCGACGATCTCCAGCGTGGAAAATCCCCACCTGGAATACATCCGATAGCGAACGATGTTACCACCAAATAACCACCCCAACACGTTCCCGGAGGAATAGCCAACCACGGCACCGGACATCATGCGAGAAAACGGCAATTTCTTTTTGAGGTGCCGGATCGCGATCCAGTCGTAGCCGGTGAGGATGAGATAATTGAGTACCGTCAATAGGATAGCGACAACGATGTGGCTGACCGGAAGATTGTCGAAGCCCTGCTGAACTTCCGCCCAGGTAACGTTCTTGAGCTTTTTGGAGACAAACCAAAACGCGATCGCCATGATCGCGAGGACAGCCGTAATCTTGCCCGTTTCTCCCAAGCGACCGACGAGCATGCCGGCGTTCCGATTACCCGGTGCGCCATTGGGTGCTTGAGCCGCAACGGATGGCTCGGTGAAATCCTGCTTTTCTCCGCTGTGATCTTGGTTGTCGGCAACAGGCATTCTGTGGCAATCCGGGAGGAAGCAATGGGAGGCCTAGCAACCGCCCTACGACAGTTAAGGTACGCAATTTGGGGCTAGTTTGGTAGCTCACCTGAAAATGACGGTTTTTCCGGCTGGAAGATCCGATACGGAATTTCTGAAGTCCGGTACTCTCCGGTCAAGGGCGAAATGCATCCCAAGTTTGAGGTGAGACACATGCTCTGTCCATCGGCTGTTTGGCGGTTTCTCGTCAGCGGAACCTGCATCATGACATGTTCTGCAGTTGCATTGGCCCAGGGGAGAAGCGAGATTGTCGTGCCAGCGACCGGCGTCCAACTCAAGCAGGTCGGCGACGACTTCGAGGACGAGAGCTGGGAATACATCCCCAAAGATCCGAAAAGCACCGAGGATATTGACGAAAATCAGCGGATGCCGATGGGAAAATCGACGAATGGTCGCTGGTACGAAGGGGCCAAGCGGGGACATCCGGATGTGGTAAAACGAGTCCCTACGCCGCCGGGAGGACTTCCCGGCAGCGAAGGCTCTTTGCTGATGCGGTCCCTTTTCACCGGAATCCCGAACCGCCCCAGCCAGAAAATGCACCAGGACGACTTTATATGCAACGTTCAATACCGCTTGGGAGGAACCCTCAAAGTTTCCCAGTCGCCTAATATCACCACGCGCGTCTTCATCCCGCCCGTCGAAGAATGGGAAAAACGCAACGGCCCCCACTTCGCATTCCGAGCCGCGGTGGAAACCCGCGTTATGGAAAACAAGCAAGTCCTCTTTTTCTCGAGCAAATCGGAGAAAGATGAGGTCTATTGGCCGGGCTTGTTCATCCTCCGAGGAACCCGCCAGTCGAACGGGAAATTAGTGCCATACGCGTACTTCCGCGTTCGAGCAGATCGAACCGGAGGAGACTTCCTCGGACCTGAAATCAATGCCACCGGCTGGTGGACCTTGGGGATGTCGTTCACTCCTGACGGACTTGTTCACTACTTCGCGAAGCCAGGAGTGGACGAACTGACTCGCGAGGACTACATCGCGACGGCGATGCCTTATGGATACCGATGCGAAGAGATCCGTTCGTTTTTCTACAATGTGGTGAACGGGGATAACGGTCGAGACTGGAGCACCGACTGGATCGTCGATGATCCCAAGTTGTATGTGGTGCAAAACCCCCGGATGGCAAAAAGGAACTAGGTGGAGTATCGTCATCGGATCGTGTCCGACGTAGTTCGTCGCTCACCGTCCGTGTTTCGTTCGCCTTGGCCATTCAATCGTTTATGGATCTGCTCCCGATCGCGGTTCTTATCTCCGGTGGTGGGACCACGCTGCGCAACCTGATCGAGAAAAGAAACGCCGGAGCGTTGCCGGTCGAGTTTCGACTCGTGATCAGCTCCCGGAAAGACGCCGGTGGACTTCAGTTCGCCTCCGCAGCGGGCATTCCTGCGCAAATCATCCGGCGCCGCGATTTTGATAATCCACGGGATCATTCCGATGCGGTGTTCGATGCGATTCGGCAATCCGGTGCTGAGTTGGTTGTCATGGGTGGGTATCTGGAACACTTGCTGATCCCCGGCGACTTCGAGCACCGGGTGCTCAACGTCCATCCCTCACTCATCCCTGCGTTCTGCGGCAAGGGACTGTACGGCCTGCGTGTTCACGAGGCTGCGATTCGCTTCGGCTTCAATATTACGGGATGTACGGTCCACTGGGTCGATAATGAATACGACCACGGCCCGATCGTCCTGCAACGAGCCTGCGACGTACTCGCGAACGATTCTCCGGAATCCCTCCAGCGCCGCGTGTTCGCACTGGAATGCGAAGCGTTGCCGGAGGCGATTCGCCAGTATTCGTGCGATTGGTCCGCAGCACGCGGCTTGGGGGCCAAAGTTGAAAACGGTCGCGCCGAAATATGATAAAACGAAAGCGTTCGGCGATGATTGCACCATCGAGATAATTC
>JBKDXO010000042.1:0-7915 GCA_046306195.1 Planctomycetota bacterium
CCCTTGGTCCTCGTGGATCCCACGGTATCTCGTGCCGATCGATCCCAAGCGGATGGGGCATTATTTCACTGACGTTTTGGTCATCGGCGGCGGGTTGGCTGGCCTGCGGGCGGCCCATGAAATCGATCCGTCGCTCCGAACGATCATCCTGACCAAAGACAAAGTGGAGGAATCCAACAGCGCCTACGCACAAGGAGGCATCGCCAGTGTCTGGGATCCCGAAGACCGGTTCGACAACCATGTGCAGGACACCTTGATTGCCGGTTGTGATCTTTGCGATCCGGGAATGGTCGACATGGTGGTGCGCGAGGCTCCGCAGCGCATTCTCGAATTGATTCAATGGGGAACCCGCTTTGACTCGGCGGATGGCCAACTCGTTCTCGGCCGCGAAGGGGGACACTCGCACCAGCGGATCATCCACGCGCTCGGAGATGCCACTGGCAAGGAGATCATGCGAGCCATGATCGCCCACACGCGCAGTCGTCCGAATATCGAGGTCTATGAAGAAGCTTTCACCATCGACTTGCTGACTCACGCCGGACGCTGCTGCGGGGCGGTGGTTTCGATTGCAAAACGTCCGCCTGTCTTGGTATGGGCCAAAGAGACCATCCTCTGCACCGGCGGGTGCGGTCAGGTCTTTCGCGAATCGACCAATCCCAAAGTCGCGACTGGGGATGGACATGCGATCGCCTTCCGAGCCGGGGCGCTCCTGCGCGATATGGAGTTCATGCAATTCCATCCGACCGTTCTCTACATCGCCGGCAGTTCGCGCACGTTGATTACCGAAGCGATCCGCGGCGAAGGGGCCTATCTGGTGGACTCGACCGGATACCGCTTCATGGGGGATTATGATCCGCGATTGGAACTCGCGCCGCGCGATGTGGTCAGCAAGGCCATCGTCAGCCAGATGGAAAAAACCCAGTCGACATGTGTCTACTTGACATTGAAGCATTTGGATTCCGACCACGTGCGAGCTCGATTTCCGGGGATCGCCAAAGTCTGCCTCAGCTTCGGTTTGGATATCGCCAAAGATGCAATTCCAGTTCGACCCGGAGCCCACTACATGATCGGTGGAACGCGCGCCGATGGCGATGCGCGAACCTCTCTACCCGGACTGTGGGGGGCGGGCGAAGTCACCAGCACTGGTCTTCATGGAGCCAATCGCCTGGCTTCCAATAGCCTCCTGGAAGGGTTGGTCTTCGGCTCGATCGCAGGACGAAACGCATCTCATGCCGCCTTGGCTCAAGCGGATCGGGAACTGCGCGTCTTACCGGTTGGGAATCCGTCCCGTTCCCCGTCCTCGCTCCCCATCGACATCGCAGATATCCGAAACTCCGTCCGGTCCCTCATGTGGCGGTCGGTCGGTGTTCAGCGCCGCGGAGATCGGCTCGAGGAAGCGCTCCATGAAATACAGCGCTATTGCAGTTACGTGCTGTCGCATGACATGGGGGATGTCGAAGGTTGGGAATTGCAGAACATGCTAACAGTCAGCTTGATGATGACGACGGCAGCGCAATTTCGAGAGGAATCCCGAGGTGTCCACTTCAGGACCGATTTCCCTGCGGTCGACAATGACCGATGGCGGCAGCACCTGACATTGGTCCGCTCCTAAGCTCCCGAGCCGTTTGCGAAGGTGTAAAGGTCTTCGCATCCCACCCAATCGGAGCATTCGGAGGGGAGAGTCCGGTTTCTGAAGGGAGTTGGGATATTTCTTCCTTCCGAACTCTTCGAAGCCCACCTATCTTGTAAAATTTTTCGAAAAATGCGGGCGTCCCGCATAACATGGTTATCCTTATTTCCGCAATACTTTTCCCCATGGTCGGCTATGGCATCCGGACCCACCGAAGAGAACATTGAATCGACCAAACGTCAGATCCGCGGCCTGGTCAACGAGGTTGTGGAGCTGTCCAAGTCGAATATGCCCGCTGCGGAGTTCTATCCAGCGGTGCTCCAGCGAGTCGTCAAGGCCCTAGCCGCAGTGGGGGGGGCCATCTGGCTCCTCGACGGCGATTCCGGTTTGCGGCTCGCCCATCAAATACAGATTTCCCCGAACCTGATCGATGCCCAAAACGAGGAGGCCATCCAACACGGACGGCTCCTGACCCGATTGATCATGCAAGGCCGAGGGGAATTGATTCCTCCCATGTCGAGTTCGCTCGCGGAGGGGGAAGGCAACCCGACTCGATTCCTGCTGGTAACGGCACCCCTGCAATCCCCCAAGCAGTCCGTTGGCCTGATCGAAATCTTCCAGCGTCCCGATTCGGCACCCGATGCCCAACGCGGTTATCTGAAGTTTGTCGAACATATGGCCAAGCTGGTCAGCGACTGGATCAAGGGGCACACGCTCCAGGAAGTGTCCAACCGCCAGGAACTCTGGCAGCAATCGGACCAGTTTGCCCGTTTGGTTCATGACAACCTAGACCTGAGGGACACCGCGTTCACCATCGCCAACGAAGGTCGCCGCCTGATCGATTGCGACCGCGTCAGCGTTGCCATTATGAAGCACGGCAAGGCCAAAGTGATCGCGATCTCCGGCCAGGATTCGATCGAGAACCGATCCAACACCGTCCAGGCTCTCAATACGCTCGCGACGCGAGTCGTCCTCAGCGGGGAATCGCTCTGGTACGACGGCTCGACCGAAGACTTGCCCCCGCAGATCGAAGAAGCGATCGAGGATTATGTCGATATCTCGCACGGACGAACCGTTACTGTCCTTCCGATCCGGCAACCGGAACGAAAGCTGGAGGGGGACGTCCTCGCTCAACGCAACGAGTCGAACGAAGCCCGGATTCGCCGCAATGTCATCGGGGCGCTGATCGTTGAACAAATCGAAACCCAACTCAGTCGCCCGACGCTTGAGGGGCGGACGGATTTGGTGTACGAGCATGCATGCCGCGCTCTGTCCAATTCGATGGACCACAGCCACATCCTTTTCATGCCGCTCTGGAAATTCCTCGATCGCTGCTTGTGGATGTTCCGAGGTTCGGCGCTGCCGCGAACCCTTTCCATCCTGGGATTGATCGCCGCGGCCATCGGCGCCATGTTCCTCGTGCCGCTCGACTTCGACTTGCAAGGAAACGGCAAGCTCAAGGCCAGCACGGAACGCCAGGTGTTTGCCCACACCGACGGCGAGATCGAACAGGTCCTCGTCGATCACGACGATACCGTTGAAAAAGACCAACCCCTCGTGCTCATGAAGAATACGGAACTCGATCATCAGATCGAGATGACGCGTGGGCAATTGACGCAGGCAACATCCCAGGCCAAATTTATCGAACGCAACCTCAATTCCAACACGGGGTTGACCAATGCCGATCGAACCCGGAACGAGTTGGACCTCAAACAAGCCAAGCAGGAGATGCTCAACCGAGCGCAAGAGCTTCAGATTCTCGAAACCCGCAAGAAGGATTTGCGACGACTCAGTCCGATTCGCGGGAAAGTCACCACGTGGGATGCTCGAAAGATCCTCAATGCGAGGCCTGTGGTCACTGGGCAAGTCCTCTTGAATATCGCCGATCCCGATGGACCGTGGGAAATCGAAGTCCTGATGCCTGAGAAACGGATGCGCTACCTCGAGTACGGCATGGAGCATGAATACAAGAAAGATGCCGAGGGCAAAGAGTTTCTCGATGTCGAAATCATCTTGAAGACCGCCCCCGAGACCAAATATAGCGGCAAACTCTATCGCGATGGCATCGGGCAACGCGCGGAACTCGACGCGGAAGACGGGGCCGTCGTCAAACTGCGATGCATCCCCGACGACATTCGTCTGATGCGAAATGACGCCAAGCACCTCGGAGCCCAGGTCATGGTGGATGTCAAGTGCGGAAAGCGAAGCGTCGCCTTCGTCTGCTTCTACGAAGTGATTGAATGGATCCGAGCCAACGTACTCTTTTAGGAATAGAACCCAAATGGAATCATCCGCAGTCACCCAGCGTGTGTTGATGCTGCTGTCGCTCCTGATGCTCCTGGCAACCGGAGGCGTCTGGTGGTGGGCATCCAACGAACCGAGCAAATCGACCGATTCAGTCCCGCAGGCAGCGCGGCAACAAGCGATCGCTTCGATATCGTCGATGGACGCCGCAACGTTCGTCGATTCGGCGACGCCCTCGGTATCGACGGTACCCACGGTTTCGAATAGCACGCAGAATTCAAGCGAACTGCCACGCCTACCTACGTCGTCCCCCCCGCTGCGACTCGCTGCTTTTGAACAGTCCCCCCAGGAACCCGAGCCTGCCCGTCCAATCGGGACTTCGATTCCCGACGCTGGGGTTCCAGTCCCGGCCGCCTCTTCGTTCTCGGGTTCGTCCGAAGGCAGAATCAGTTACAAGGGTGTCGTCACGTTCATCAATGATGTCGAGATTGTGGCCCAAGCCGACGGCGTGATCCGTGAGTTCCTGGTCGACGAGGGCTCCATCGTGGAGCGGGACAAAGTGATTATCGAAATCGATGCTCGACTGGCACGCGCCGAACAGGAAATCGCCCGCAAGGAACTCGAATCCGCCCATCTCAAAGCAGACGATCAAAGCCAAATCCTGTTCGCCGAAGCGGCGGAAAAAGTAGCTGCGGCCGACTTCAAGCGGACCGAAGATCTCTTCCGACGTGAAGTGGCCAACATCGACGAGTACGAACGCAAGCAACTGGAGTGGCAGAAGGCAAAGCTTTCGATCGATGTATCGAAACGGGAAAAAAAGATCAATGAAGCGGCTGTAGGAGTCAGCGAAGCGAAATTGAACGCGTCGGGTGTGCAAGTGGAATTGAGAACCATCCGTGCCCCGTTCACCGGCATCGTCGCCAAGACAGAGAAGGAAAACTTTGAATGGGTCAAAGCGGGTGACCAGATCCTGCGATTGGTCTCGCTGGAAAAATTTCGAGTCCGAGGACGGGTAAAGATCGATGACTCCCCAAATACCCTCGAACGCGCTGCCGCGAAGGTGTTTGTCCAAGTGAAACCTGGGCAAATCGAAACGGTCAATGGCGTTGTCGGCTTCGTGTCACCGCAAGCATTACCAGACAACGATGACTTACCCGAATACTGGGTTTGGGTGGAAATCGAAAATCGCGTGGTCGACGGACAATTCTTGTTCCGGGGCGAAATGGCTGCAACGGTCGAGATTTATCCCAACCGATAATTTCGCGATCGAACGCTCCGCACGGTAACGGTTCTGGAAGGCAAGCGACATGACAACGATGGCAGATTCCCTGGTCAACAGCGCGATGCGGCCGCTTCGGCTGCGCCGTCGACCAGACCTGGAGTCACGCCGCCACAAATACCATGGACGTGTTTACTGGGTCGTCAAGGAACCCATCGGACTCAACTATTTCCGATTCCACGAGGAGGAGTTTGCCATCCTCAACATGCTCGATGGCAAAACATCGTTGCAGACAATCAAGGAGCGGTTCCAAGCCGAGTTCGCGCCCCAACGGATCTCGCTCCAAGACCTGCAGCAGTTCGTCGGCATGTTGCACCGAAGCGGACTGGTCATCTCCCACGCCAGCGGTCAGGGGAAACCACTCCGACGTCGCGGCGAACAGAAGAAGCGGCGAGAACTCCTCAGCAAACTCTCGAATATCTTTGCGATCCGATTCCGCGGGATCGACCCCGAACGGCTTCTGACGGCCATGCTTCCATGGTTCGGCTGGCTGTTCACTACCTGGGCTCTGATCCTCTTTTTGTGCGTGGGAGCGACCGCCATCAGTTTGGTGCTGGTCAATTACCAGGAGTTCCGGGGCAAACTCCCGACATTCGAACAATTCTTTGCAGCCAACAATTGGATCTGGCTCGGGTTGACGATGGGAATCGTCAAGATATGCCACGAGTTCGGACACGGATTGAGTTGCAAAAAGTTTGGTGGTGAATGCCACGAAATGGGACTGATGTTCCTCGTGTTTACCCCCTGTCTTTATTGCAACGTCTCCGATTCGTGGATGCTGCCCAACAAGTGGCAGAGGGTTTTCATCGGCGCTGCCGGTATGTACATCGAACTGATTCTCGCGTCGATCGCAACCTTCCTGTGGTGGTTTAGCGAAGACGGGATGTTTCACTTCCTGTGCTTGAGCGTGATGTTCATCTGTTCGGTCAGCACGGTTGTGTTCAACGGCAACCCGCTCCTCCGTTTCGACGGTTACTACATTTTGATGGACATCCTGGAGATCCCAAACCTTCGTCAAAAAGCGAACGAGATCCTCAAGCGATGGTTCCAAAAAAATTGCCTCGGACTGGAACTGCAGGACAACCCGTTCCTGCCGCAGCGGAATCGGCTCATGTTCGGTCTCTACACCGTTGCGTCATTTATCTATCGATGGTTTGTCGCGTTCAGCATCATTATGTTTCTCAATGCAGTTTTGAAACCCTACGGACTTCAGTCTTTGGGTAGAGCGTTTGCAGTAGCGGGAGTCGTCGGGATGATCGTGCCAGGATTCGTTGCAGTCTACAAGTTCTTCAAAACCCCAGGCAGAGCCAACAAGATCAAGAGCGGCAACGTCCTAACCAGCTTGTCGATCGCGACGGCGATTCTAGGCTTCATCGCCTTCTTTCCGTTACCGTTCTATGTCTATTGCCCAACCGAGATCCAGCCGGAAGGAGCGAAGGAAATTCGCAACCTCGCTGCCGGTAAGATAAAACGATGGAACAAACAGCCTCAACAAGCTATCCAAAAGGACGAAGTTCTTTGTGAACTGGAGAACTCGCAATTGGAATACGAGCGCACCAAGGCCTGGGGGGAATTGCAAACGTCGCGAATCAGATTGGCGGACCTCGAACGAGCCGCCGCCACCGCTTCCGATCAAATCACGCTCCTGCGCATGCAACAGGAAGACGTCACCTCAAAACTCAATCTGTACAACGTTTTGGACAACAAATACAAAAACCTGATCATTCGCAGTCCCATCGATGGCATCGTTGTCCGTCCTCCTCCCAAGGAAGAGAGTCGGGCAGCGAAAGCCCAAGAGCAGCTTCCTTCATGGTATGGAGATCCGTTCGACGCGATCAACAGCGAAGTTTACTTCCAGGAAGGGGATTTGATTTGCCTGGTCGCTCCCAAACCCCTGATGGAGGGTGTCATGATCGTCGATCAGCACGATCGCGACCTGCTCCGGATCGATGACAAGGTCAGCATCATGCTCGAATCGGCTCGGCTGGAAACGCTCCGCGGAAAGATTACGGGTTTCTCAACGTCCGAGATCAAGGATGCCCCACCCCAGTTGGCAATCGCGTCCGGTGGGACCCTGGACACCAAAACCGATGAAACCGGTCGCACCATCCCGATCAGTACGTCCTACCAAGTCCGAGTCGCGTTGAAGGGAGACGACCTGCCGGTTCGTCCCAGCTATCGGGGGGAGGCAAGGGTCCATTTGAAGTGGAGATCCCTCGGATGGCGATTGTATCGATATTTCATGACCACATTCAATTTTGAATTTTAAGGTTACTCCCGCCAAGGCTTCCGAAAGATGCTAGAACTGTAGGTCCGAAGTCGCTGAGGCCAATTGTTTGTCGATTTTTATGGAGAATGAAAGCATGTCGAGCGAAGTAGAACAAGATCCCGCACAGGAAACTCAGCGCCAGCAACCGCAGGCGGTCCAGGTTCAAGTGAAGGATGACGACGCGATTGCGCTGTACGCCAATTTTTGCCGCGTCACGGGATCGCCCGAGGAATTGATCGTCGACTTCGGATTGAATCCGCAGCCGGTTGGAATCCCGAAGGATCCGATTCACGTCAAGCAACGGATCATCATGAATTTTTACACCGCCAAGCGATTGCTCGCTGCCCTGCAGATGTCGGTGCAACGCCATGAAGCCATCTTTGGTGTGCTGGAAACCGATATTCAAAAGCGATTCCGCGTCCAACAATAGCATCGCTTTGCCGATCCGCTTTTTCGCTTCGAATGCCAATGCCGCGATTCCCATCGCGGCATT
>JBKDXO010000043.1:0-38365 GCA_046306195.1 Planctomycetota bacterium
ACCGGGATCCTCGGCAGCTCCCGTGCACCGCTTGGGTCGTCGAATCGGTCACCCTAAGGTGTGAAGTCCGCGCACCATGGCCCCACGTCCGTCCAACCAGAACTTACTTCCATTACAAGTTCACCCGTATTTGGGTGACGAAACTCACTGCCACCCGGAAGGTCGATGATACGAAATCCGCCGCATTCCAGGCAGCGTGGAGGATTCACTCTTACGAATCGCCAATTAATGCGTTTCTCCAGTTCGGAGATGCGAGTCGAAACCGGCTGACCGTTGGATACGAATTGCCAGATGCGAAGAGTTTCTTCGTCGCCTACCTTCGTTTTATAAAGTTCATTTCCCAGCGATTCAATCGAAGGAATCTCTTCCGCAAGCACAAACCGATTGCAGTTCGTGCACCACGCCGCGTTCTGAAGGATGCGCAGTTTCGAATCGTCAGCGAACCGGTAATGGATGAACGTGGAGAATAGCACCCATTCTTCTCGGCCGGTCTCCGGGAAACGGTATTGGGTGTATCCTCGTCCCACGCTCGATTCCTCCGGACGAACTATAAAGTCTCGTGCGACTAGCGAACAAACGTTATTGGTTACTGAGGTTATCATAACGAAACACTCAGGTCGACTGAGCCGCGAATAACATAGCGGCAGAAAGTGCTGCTCGCTGGGCGTGACCGATCCTGCGGCTGCACGCTCAGTCATTCTCGCTTCGATCTCGCCGGCCATTACCCAAGTCTCTCGCCCGAAAACGCGCGCATTGGGTTATGAGGTCGAGAAAACTCGATGGCTGCGCCCGGTCGTGGCGTGGCAACCAATGAAAAGCGGCGCTAAGGGAAACTGAAGTGCCCAAGACTCATTGGATGCGTTCACTGGGTTATGGACGCGCGATGGAAAAACGGCCGAAGTGCGCACGGGTTATGTGTCTCTTTCACGCGCCGGGCATAACCCAGGGGTCGAAACTTTGCATTTTTCGACATGGGTTATGGAGCGAGAGACTTTTCCATAACCCCAGGGTCACGAGACTTTGAGAGTCGGGAGAGTTCTGGGCGGAGGGAGAGAAATCAGCCCAAACGGATGTCGCGCCTGTTGTCGGAGAGAGGTCGCGATGGGGAGAGTTTGAGAGGCGAGAGTTTCGCGAAATGCCGCGAAAACAAGGGCCAGAAACGCGAACAGGCCGACGATCTGAGGCGTCGGCCTGTTGGTATAACACGAGGGTCAAACTGAGTTTGAAACCCTTAAATCAGTTGCGGGAGCCGGATTTGAACCGACGACCTCGAGGTTATGAGCCTCGCGAGCTACCGAGCTGCTCCATCCCGCGAGAGAGATAATAGCTCAAACGGTGATTGAGTCCAGCCCAAATTTCTTTTTTGCGAGCTGCGTTCTCGAGAGAGCCTCGCGGTCGCAACGATGCCCAGTCCGGCTATAAGGGGAGCAGGGAAATAAAAAACGGTCCCAGGGGTGGGACCGTTCGCTCTTGTTGGTGCACTCGCCGTCCAGGCGGCTTACTATTCCCGTTCGCCCGGTGATTCCAGGAGCGCGGTTTCCCCGCTGGATGCGGTTTCCGTGCCTGGGCTCGTCGATTGGGACGCATTCTCCGCCGCGATCGTGACCATGGATGTCAAACGCAACGCGTTTTGAATTTCGGCGGGGTTGAAGTAGTACTCGATTCCGGTGTACTCGGAAATCATGCGTGGCTTGGACGCCAGCTCTTGCCACGAGAGTCCGTTGGCGATGTGCCAGGCCGCAGCTTGTGCGATGTTCTGGCTGACTTGTCCTCGCCCCAACGCTCTGCACAGCTCATTGATTTCGCCGCTCGGGTTGACTTCGGAAAGTCGCACGACTTTGTATTTCATCTTTGGATTGGGGTCGGCTTTGCCATGCTCCAGGCAAACGGTTGCGACGGTCATTTTCCGGGGACGATCGGGCTCGACTCGCATCATGCCACCCATTCCCATGCCGCCGCCACCCATGCCACCCATGCCGCCACCCATGCCGCCCATGCCGCCGCCCATGCCACCCATGCCGCCGCCCATCCCTTGACCGCCACCCATGCCGCCGCCCATGCCACCCATGCCGCCGCCCATGCCACCCATTCCACCCATGCCGCCGCCCATGCCACCCATGCCTCCCATACCGCCCATCATTCCTTGCTGGAGGACATGGACCGCACCGAAGACTTCTGGCAGTGCAACATCGAGTGGTTCGTCGCCTCGGTTGCGGAAGATCAAGTTCGCGGTTGTCGCATCTTTCCCGATGTACTCGACCGAGAGAATTCCTTCGTCCATGGCCGAAAACATCTCGACCTGCTTGGCCGATTGCTTCGTGGCAGCGTCAGAATTCGCATTCCGCTTCTTGGTCACGCTGCGTGCCGCGGGGTTGGTCTTGGAACCTTTTTGAGTGGGCTCATCCGCGAAAACCGCAGTACCACTCCAGCTAGCTACAGCCATCGCCAACGCGACATGGGACAGGAATCGTTTCATAGGAAATTACCCTTTTTCAGTGAGTTGCAGACCCGAAGCGACGAGGCTATGGCGGTGCTGGCCCCGGCGAGTCTTTCCAAATTTTTCATAGGAGCAATCGGTATGCCGATTCCCCGGAACGGTTCTGGAATCCTTTTAATGTAGTCGAGACAGTTCGAAATTCCAACGAAAAAGGGGGGAAAGTCGAGCGGGTTCCCCCGTGAAAACCGCCAAAATCGGACTGGCAACGAAACTGGCCAGCGGGCTGCGTTGCAAGAATGTAGCGGTTTGCTACTCTCTGATGTTCAGAAACGCGTGCAGATCGCGGAGAAACATTCACCATCCTGTTTTTGGGGTAGCAAGTATGTCCATGTATGTCGGGGAAGCTCTGGTCGGCGAAGGAAACGAGATCGCTCATATCGACTTGATGATCGGTAGCAAGGACGGTCCCGTCGGAATTGCGTTCGCCAACGCCTTGGCCACCCAAAGTTCCGGTCACACCAATCTGTTGGCCGTTCTCGAGCCGAACGTCGCGGTCAAGCCGTCGACGGTGATGATCACCAAGGTCACCATCAAGGGAATGAAGCAAGCCGTCCAAATGTTCGGCCCTGCCCAAGCAGCCGTGGCCAAAGCCGTAGCCGACAGCGTGGCAAACGGGGTCATCCCCAAGGATCAGGCGGAAAACCTCGTCATCGTTTGCGGTGTGTTCATCCACCCAGCCGCCAGCGACGATCGAAAGATCTACGAGTACAACTACAAGGCCACGTATGACTCGATCGCCCACGCCATGAAGGGCCTGCCGACCGCCGATCAAATGATCGCAAAGAAGGACACGGCAGCTCACCCGTTCAAGGGCTTCTAGGCACACGCGATCGCTGCGTCGTTTTTTCCCGGGCTCAGAACTACCCACAAGTTCTTGCCCGTTGAACTCGGAACGCTCTTCGTTTTTTGCCCTAGCCGAGTTTGTTTGAGGTGCAAAAGATCGGCTAGCGCCTCAGGCTCATGGGAGATCGGCTAGCGCCTCAGGCTCATGGGAGAGAGACGCTTGGCTTGCGGGTAACTTGGCAAACCCAGTCTTCTCGAAGGTTGCTCGGTTTCGAGCTCGGCTCTATATTCGTGGAATCATGGCAATCCTGAATGATCTGCGGATTCTTTATCACTTGGCACTCCGACCTGTGCGAGGCGCGAATCACGCGCAGCGGATGGAGGATTTTTACTCGGGCCAAGCCGACGGCTACGATGATTTTCGCAAGCGACTGCTGCAGGGGCGGGAAGAGGTATACAGCAACCTCGGCAATCATGGCGGCAAGGTTTGGGTCGACTTTGGAGGTGGCACCGGGGCGAACCTGGAATGCATCGGCGAAGCGATTCGCGGCTTTGAGAAGATCTACGTTGTGGATCTCGCCACTTCGCTGCGGGAAGTGGTTCGAAAACGATCGGCCAAGAATGGATGGACGAATGTCGAACCGGTGACGGCCGATGCCACGCGATGGACACCCCCTGAGGGATTCGCCGACGTCGTAACATTTTCTTATTCGTTGACCATGATCCCGGACTGGTTTTCTGCGATCGACAACGCCTTCCGAATCCTGCGGCCTGGGGGTCGAATCGGGGTGATCGATTTCTACGTCGCTCGCAAGTACCCTTCCGACGCGATGGTCCGACACGGTTGGTCCACCCGCACTTTTTGGCCGATTTGGTTTGGCAGCGACAACGTTTTCCCCAGCGCGGACCATCTTCCGTACCTGCAGCACCGATTTCAGACGGTTCTCCTTCAAGAAAAGAAGGCCAAAGTTCCTTACATGCCCCTCATGCGTACTCCATACTATCAGTTCATCGGCGAAAAGAGCGATTGATTCTGACAGGAAGCGGACCTATGCCCTTCGATTTTGTTTGTCCATTCTGCTTCCACAAAACGAAAGTCGGGGACGATTACCTCGGCCAAGGGGGGCCGTGCGTTCAGTGTGGTCGTCACGTGATCATGCCGACCCGGAACGAACAAGGGGTTCTGGTGGCATCGGTCCAAACCGGAGTCCCACCTCATTCGACTCAAGCACCCTTGTCCAGCACGAACCGCGCGATGGCATTGGCTATCGGATTGTCCCTCGTGACAATCATTCTGGGAGGGTTGGTGGGATCGCTATGGTTTGTCTTTCCCGGGGTGCAGCGCGGGATCGCCGTCGCCGCCCAGCGCAAGGATCTCGAAAACATGCGAGCGATCGTCAAAGCCCTCGACGACTACTGCGCACGGTATGGAACCTATCCTACTCCCACGGTGACGGATTCTTCGGGACGCAAGTTGTATTCGTGGCGAGTTCTTATTTTGCCATTCCTGGGGTATGAAGACCTCTACAAAAGTTTTCAGCTCAATCAAGCTTGGGACAGCCCCGCCAACTTGTCGTTGCTGCCGCAGATGCCGCCGGTGTTCGCCAGTCCCAACTCCGGTTTGGGCAAACAGAATCATGAACCCAATTATGTTCTGTTGACCGGTCCCAACACGGTCTTTCCCTCTTCGGGTCCGATGTCCAAAAACGATGTTGTCGACTCACCGACCATTCTGCTCGTCGAAACTCTTTGCGATGGGATTGTTTGGACGCAGCCTGGCGATATCGATACGCTCCAACATGGAGTCACCATTGGCAGCAAAGGGATGAAAACCATCGGAGGCCTGCACGCGGAACACGTCGTCGTCATGGATTGCGACGCGAAAGGGTACCGAATTCCCAAGCAAACATCTCAGTTGGTGCTTGATGCCATGGTGACTCCTTCGGCGGGCGAACAAGTGAACGCAGAAAACTTCGAGGAGTGAGGCGGTTTGCGGGCATTCGCGAATCTGGGGAAAATGGTATTGACGCGACCGCGTCTTTTTTGGAATACTCTTTGCCCGAGCTAAGGATGGCTCGGGGGATGGATCAGGATGGAGCCTAATGCCGGGAGGCCCGATGGCAGTCGCGTTCGACAATGACACGAGAGAGCGAGTCCGTTTGGCGATTCCGATCGTCGATCTGATCGGCAGCTATGTGGATGTGCGCCGCCAGGGCCGTGGCTTTGTTGCTCGTTGTCCTTTCCACGACGATCGTCGCCCCAGTCTTCAGATCAATCCCGAGCGTCAAACGTGGAAATGCTTCGTTTGCGATATCGGTGGCGATGCCTTTAGCTTTGTGATGCAAAAGGAAGGGGTCACGTTTCCCGAAGCTCTCCGTTTGCTCGCCGATCGAGCGGGGATTGTGATCGAGGAGCGCAAAGGGTACCGCAAGGAAGACATCGACACCAAGCGAAGCCTTTATCACGCCGTGCAGTGGGCGGTCGAGCAGTACCATCAGTGCTTTCTGCATGCCCCCGAGGCTTCCGAAGCGCGGCGGTATGTGGAAAACCGCGGGATCCAATCCAAGAGCGTCGAGCGGTTTCAGATCGGTTTCGCGCCGGAATCCTGGTCGTGGTTGGTGGACCGGGGCGTCTCTGCGTCGATCGGCGCGGACGTGTTGGAATCGGTCGGTTTATTGGCCAAGAACGAGCGTGGAGCGAGATACGATCGGTTTCGAAATCGGGTGCTGTTCCCGATTCGCGATCCTCAGGGGCGTCCGATCGCGCTGGGTGGGCGTGTATTGCCGGGTGCGCCGTCCGATTCGGCAAAGTATATCAACTGCAACGAAACCCGTTTGTACCAAAAGAATCAGCAACTCTACGGATTGGATCAGGCGCGCGACCGGATGGTCAAGACGCGGCAGGCGATTGTGATGGAGGGGTACACCGACGTCATCATGGCGTTCCAGCACGGAATCGAAAACGCGGTGGCTTGTTGTGGAACGGCATTGGGAGAGAACCACATCCAGTTGCTGAAACGTTACTGCGATTGCGTTGTCCTGCTTCTCGACGGAGACGAGGCCGGGCAGCGGCGCACGGCAGAGATCCTAGAGTTGTTTCTGGCTCAGCAGATGGATCTTCGCATTCTGACCCTGCCCGACAATCTCGATCCGTGCGATTACTTGATGCAGCATGGCGGGTCGTCGTTGGAATCGCTGATCAGCGAAGCGGTCGACGCGTTGGAATTCAAGATCCGGGCCGTGTGCCGCGGGTTTGATCCATTGCTCGATACGCACCGCGCGACGGCAGCGCTCGAGAGTATTCTCCAATCGATGTCTCGAATACCGAACCGTTCCGCCACGGACGCCAGTCCGCTTCGTCAGGACCAGATTCTCGCGCGGTTGAGCCGCCAGTTCGGGATCGGACAGCAAGAGATCAAGCAGCGATTGGATGCGATTCGGGCCGGTGCAGCGCGTCGCCAGCAGTTTCGCGAGCAGTTGGCCGCCACGGAACGCAACAGCGTCTCGGAGTCGGGGCCGGCGACGGGGGGCCAAGTTTCCGGAACACCGCCGCGCTACGGCGAATTGGTTCCCTTGGAGTTGGAACTCTTTGAGATCATGGTGCTGCATCCCGATCTTGCGCCCATTGCGATCGAACGCGTACCTCCGGAACTGTTGGTCAGCGCGACGAGCAAGTGTCTGTTTGCTTTGTATGTTGAATTGGACCTCGCTGGCCAAGCGTTGGACTTTGACAACGTGCTGGCTTCGACGGTCGACCCGCATGTGCAGAGCGTTTTGGTGAGTGTTGAGGAGCATGCCAGCCAGAAGGCTGCGAAAGCTCTTCTGACGGCCGAGGAGCGATTGCATGCGTTGTGCGAGCGTTGGTCGGGGACCTCCGAGGCAGCGTTTCAGCGATCGCAGATCCGCGCCCTCGAGCAGAAAGGATTGGATGCTCAGGCCGAAGTCGACGCTCTGAGCGATTTTCTCAATCAAGCCAGAATCCGCCATGGAATCGTTCCGGCGGAGGATTGAAGTATTCCGCGTTGTTGACCCAGCGGCCCATCACAGGACGATGAGCCGTCATCAGCGTTACCCACGTCAAAAGGAGTTGAACGTATGGAAACCCAAGTGCTCGATCTGCAGCAGTTGCTCGCCCAGGGCCGCGCTCAGGGCTATCTGACCTACGAACAGGTCAGTTCGTATTTGCCGGACGAAGCCACCACGGCCGAGAAGCTCGACGAGATGCTCGCCGCCCTGGAACGGGCAGGGGTGGAAATCGTGGAAGCCGCGGATATCGACGGTGGGGCCAAGCTGCGGATCTTCAACGGCGAGGAAAACGGCGAGGAACCCGCGAGCAAGGAGAATCGCGCGGCTTCCACGGTCACGTCGCAGGAGTCTCGCCGATTGACCGGCGACCCGATCCGGTTGTACCTGAGCCAGATGTGCGAAATCCCGCTTTTGAACCGGGAGCAGGAAATCGCCATCGCCAAAAAGATCGAAATCACACGGCGCAAATTTCGGCGCGCGGTTTTGGGGAACGACTTCGCGCTGCGCCATACGGTCGAGATTTTGAGAAAAGTCGCCCTGGGTGTGCTGCCTTTTGATCGAACCATCAAGGTCTCGTTGACCGAACGGCTGACCAAGGAACAGATCTCCGGGCGCATGCCCCACAATCTGAGAACGCTCGATGCGCTGATCGAGGAGAATCGTCGCGACTTTCACACGATTGTCCGCAAGAGCACGAGCGAATCGGTCAAGGCAACTGCTCGTCAATCCTACCAGCGGCGGCGCTTGAAGTGCTTGACGTTGGTCGAGGAGCTCTCGCTTCGATCCCGTCGCGTGATTCCTTTGATGCGTCAACTCGAACAGTATGCGCAGCGAATGGAAGTGTTGCAGGCCCGTGTCGAGGACCTGCAGCAACATTCCCCGAACCATCCGGACTTGGCGAGGTTCCGGTCCGAGCTGCGTTACTTGATCCTGACCACGCAGGAGAGCCCGCGTTCCCTGCGGTCTCGCGTCGATGCGTTCCGCAAGCACTTCAAGGAGTACGAAACCGTCAAGCGACAGTTGTCCAGCGGCAACCTGCGGTTGGTCGTCTCGATCGCCAAGAAGTATCGCAATCGCGGTTTGAGCTTCCTCGATTTGATCCAGGAAGGAAACACCGGGCTGATGCGAGCGGTCGACAAGTACGAGTACCGGCGAGGATTCAAGTTTTCGACGTACGCAACCTGGTGGATTCGGCAAGCGATTACGCGGGCCATCGCCGACCAGGCCCGTACCATCCGGATCCCGGTCCATATGATCGATGTATTGAGCAAGTTGAGGAACGCCCAAAAGAAGTTGATGCAGGAGTTGCGGCGCGAGCCATCGGTTTACGAAATCGCCGACTCGCTCGCCATGTCGGTCGAAGAGGTCCAGCGAGTGCTCGACATTGCGAGGCATCCGTCCAGCCTGGATCGACCAGTGGGGGAAGGGGAGGACAATGCGTTCGGCGAGTTCCTCGAAGATCCCTCCAGCGACAATCCTGTACGCAACGCCAGCAATGGTGTGTTGCGAGATCGGATCGACTCCTTGTTGAAAACTCTTACCTATCGCGAACGGGAGATCATCCGCTTGAGATATGGTCTAACCGATGGCTACAGCTACACGTTGGAGGAAGTGGGCCGGATCTTCAAGGTCACTCGAGAACGGGTTCGTCAGATTGAGGCCAAGGCGGTCGGCAAGTTGCAAAACCCCGTCCGTTCCCAGATGCTCGAAGGCTTCCTCAAGCAAGTCGCTTAGACATGAAAAGCGTGGTGGCAGGAGCGAAAGCGATCTTTCTCGGTTCGCTCCCGTGCCCTATCCTTTAGGGGCTTGAGATTGCGATTTTTATCGTCTCCAGGGTTATCCTTTTTAACACTGGGACACGGGGTTTATCATAGACACAGCCGACAACGGTCCATTTTCGTTTGCATGAGCCTGAGGCGCTAGCCGATTTTTTGCAAGTCGAACGAAGTCGGCTGGCGCCTCAGGCTGACTTTAGTCGGCTGTGTCATCATAATCCAGCGTGTGAGCGAGGGAGAATCGCGAACCAGTTTATTGCCGCGTATCGATGGGAATGCCATGAACGAGACACCTTTTCGCGTGGAGTTCGCTCCGCGCGTCCACCGTTTGCCACCTTACCTGTTCGGTCGAATCAACAATTTGCTCTATCAAAAGCGGCGCTCTGGGCAAGACGTGATCGATCTGGGGATGGGCAACCCCTCGGATCCTCCCGATCCGATTGTCGTCGAGAAGCTTAGCCAGGCGGCTCATGATGTCGGGAACCACGGCTATTCGAAGAGCAATGGGATTCTCAATCTGCGGCGGGAATTGACCAGCAAGTATCTTCGCAAGTATGGAGTGCGGCTCGATCCGGAGAGCGAGACGATCGTTTGTCTCGGTTCCAAGGAGGGATTCTCGCACATGCTGTTGGCATTGATCGGTGCAGGGGATACCGCCATCATTCCCGCGCCGTTTTTCCCTGTGCATATGTACGGCGTCGTGTTGGCGTCCGGAAACGTCGTCGCGTTGGACGTTTCCAACACGGAAAAATACCTTTCGAACATCGCGTATACGTGCGAGCACTTTTACCCGAGGCCCAAGCTGCTCATCATCAACTACCCCCACAATCCATCGACCGTGACGGTCGAGCCGGAGGTGTTTGTCGACGTCGTGAAGCTGGCAAAGAAATACGGGCTGATGGTGATCAGCGACTTCGCGTACGCGGATGTTGCCTACGACGGGTATGTGCCACCCTCGTTCCTCTCGGCGCCGGGTGCGAAAGATGTCGGCGTGGAATTCACGACGATGAGTAAAGGCTACAACATGGCGGGCTGGCGAGTCGGGTTTTGTTCCGGCAACGCGGAAATGATCCGGGGGCTTGCGACCATCAAAGGCTACTACGATTACGGGATGTTTCAAGCGATTCAGATCGCAGCCATCGTCGCGCTGCGCGACACGGAGGCTACCGTTGAGAAGCAATCGTTGATCTATCAAGGTCGCCGCGATGCCCTCCTGGATGGACTCCATCGCATCGGATGGAAGGCTGCGGTTCCCCGAGCGGGCATGTTCGTCTGGGCCAAGATTCCAGAGCCTTGGGCATCGAGTATGAATTCGATCGAGTTCGCCATGCACTTATTGGAACAAGGAAACGTGGCGGTCAGTCCAGGAGGCGGATTTGGTCCGGCTGGAGAAGGCTATCTGCGCATGTCCTTGGTGGAAAATGAAGCTCGATTGAAACAAGCGGTTCGGCAGATTGCTACCTGCCTGGATCGCTCCGTGGCACCTCACTTACAGAATGCATAACATGAGACCTGTAGTACAAATCTCTCTCGACTTGACCAACTTGGAAGAAGCACTGGAGACCGCTGAGCAAGCCATGCGGGTGGGGGTCGATTGGTTGGAAGCCGGAACTCCGCTGATCCTGGCGGAAGGATTACGGGCCGTGCGTGGATTGCGAGAGCGGTTTCCAGGAACCCCGATCGTAGCGGACTTGAAGACCATGGACGGTGGCTACCTCGAAGCGGAAATGATGGCCAAGGCAGGTGCGACTCACGTCGTGGTCATGGCGCGGGCCCATGAGGAGACCATCAAGTGCGTTGTCAAAGCAGGCCGGGACTACGGGATCGGCGTGATGGGAGACAATCTCGGGTACGAGACCATGGTCGATGGCGCGAAACGGCTTGAAGACCTCGGTTGCGGCTACATCATTCATCACATCGGTTACGACGAGCGGCGCGGGATCGCAGCCGCTGGGCGTCGCCCCCCCAATCCGTTGGATGAACTCCGACTAGTGGTTGACGCGGTCTCGGTGCCGGTGCAAGCGGTCGGCGGATTGTCGCTGGAGCAGGCCATCAGTACCCCCCAATATGGTGCCCCCCTTGTAGTGATCGGTGCTCCGTTGGTGATCGACAGCGAGCGATTTTCCAAGGCGGGCAACGACCCGATGGCGGTCTTGCGTCGCATTTGCGATGAAGTTCACGCGTTTGGGGATGTCCCGGTCAAGTCCGAACGGGGATAAGTGTTTGGAAACCGAGAGGAAGACTCTGGCTTGCAGGCAAGTTGGGGTTTTTCATCTTCCTCCCGTCGTTTGCTTGAGAATTTCAGGAGGGTTGTGTACTCTCTGATCAAGATCTTATTCTTTGTTTTATGCGTTTTTCAATGGATCATTGGACATGTCAAAGCATTCGCGTTCCCATAACGGTGCAGACTCCACGCGATCTCGTCGTACTCTGCGATTTGAGAGATTGGAACTTCGCCAACTGATGGCGATTGAGGTTCTCTCGGGCACATTCTCGCGTGTTTGGGAACGGCTTCCCGAGTTACCTCAGGCCCAACCGGGGGCACAGTCTTACCTGAATGCCACCAAATACACGGCTTGGTCGATCGATCGGGCCGAGCTAAAGAATGCGATATCCGGGGTTCCGCTGGAATTCACTCAACAAGCCTTGGAGAATCGATTCGTCTTTCCAATGCCGACTCCTGACGGAACCTTCTCGCGATTCGAGTTGTTCGAGTCGCCGATCATGGAACCCGCGTTAGCGGCCCAGTTCCCGAACATCAAGACCTATC
Source organism: Planctomycetota bacterium (assembly GCA_046306195.1). Classification (GTDB taxonomy): domain Bacteria; phylum Planctomycetota; class Planctomycetia; order Pirellulales; family Pirellulaceae; genus JBKCUI01. Next base: position 11,851 of record JBKDXO010000043.1, read on the forward strand.
GTGGGCAGGGGATCGACGATCCCACAGCCACTCTTCGATTCGATATCTCTCCATTCGGATTCCACGCGCAGGTGCTTGCACCGAGCGGTGCGTATTACATCGATCCTTATTGGCACTTGAGCGACCAGGCCTACATCAGCTACTTCAAACGCGATCTGATCCCGCGTGCGGAACAGACTGCGAGCCGAAAGAGTATGGATTTCGTGAGTGGCGATAATCCTCCAGGCTCGTTCGATGTGGGTGGACGTTCGCCCGGAAGCGATTCGAATGGTTCATCGAACAGTGCCTCCGGTGAGATACCTAAGGATTCAGGAGTCGCGGGTCGATCTGGAACTCAACTGCGAACCTACCGTTTGGCGAACGCGGCAACCGGTGAGTACACCCAGTTTCATGGTGGAACGGTCGAGGGAGCGCAAGCGGCAATTGTCACTTCGATCAATCGAGTGACGGGGATCTACGAGAAAGAGGTGGCAGTTCGCTTGGTATTGGTCGGCAACAACTCCTCGCTCGTGTACACGAACGGGGCGACTGACCCGTACACCAACAATAACGGTTTTGCGATGTTGGCTGAGAACCAGACCAACGTAGACAATATCATTGGAAACGCGAATTATGACATCGGGCACGTGTTTTCCACCGGTGGCGGTGGGGTTGCGGGCCTGGGGGTAGTTGGGCGGACCGGCCAAAAAGCGCGTGGGGTTACAGGAGGACCTGCCCCCGTCGGGGATCCGTTTGATGTCGACTATGTCGCACATGAAATAGGGCATCAATTCGCCGGAAACCATACCTTCAATTCGATGACCGGGGCTTGCAATGGCCCACGTGTTGGGAGAGCCGCGTTCGAACCCGGGAGCGGTACAACGATCATGGCGTACGCGGGAATCTGCGGTTCGGACGATGTTCAGCGCAACAGCGATCCTTATTTCCACTCCTTCAGCTTTGATGAGATCGTCCAGTTCATTTCAACTGGCGACGCGAACACGGCAGCGGTGATCACGAACACGGGAAACAGCGTTCCTCGCGCGTACGCAGGACGGGACTATGTCATTCCGGCAGCGACCCCATTCGCTCTGGACGGCTTCGGGCAGGATGCCGATCCGAGCAACGTGCTGACTTACCATTGGGAGCAGCGAGATTTGGGACCATCGCAGCGTCTCACCGACCCCGACAATGGCAGCAGTCCTCTGTTCCGATCCTGGAATCCGTCGACGGATACAAGCCGCACTTTGCCTCGCCTCCCGGAATTGCTCACCAATACGACCCCGCTGGGCGAGCGATTGCCGACTACGAATCGGACCCTAAATTTCCGATCGATCGTACGGGATAATTTTGGTGGTGGCGGTGGAGTGAATACCGATGACATGGTGGTTTCCGTTGTCGATACGGGAGTTCCGTTTGCCGTCACTAGTCCGAACACGGCCGTGAGCCTCACAGCGAAATCTTCGCAAACCATCACCTGGAATGTGGCCAACACGACCAACGCACCGATCAGCGAAGGCCAAGTAGACATCTGGTTGTCCGTGGACGGCGGCTTGACGTTTCCAATCTTGCTCGCCGGAGCGACTGCCAACGATGGGTCCGAGAGCATTGTGTTGCCGGACGTCACCAGCACTCAAGCCCGGGTGAAAGTTGCTGCGAGAAACAGCATTTTCTTTGATCTCTCCAACACCAACTTCAGCATCACCGGTGCCACCAATACCGCGCCGACGATCAGCAGCATCGCCAACGTGTGGATGCCGTGGAACACTTCTTCATCGGCCATACCCTTCCAGATTGGGGATGCAGAGACGAATGCCGACCTGCTGACCGTTTCGGCCTTTGCATTGGACAGCACGTTGCTGCCGGCTTCGCGAATCGAGATCGCGGGTACCGGGGCCAATCGAACCATTCGCCTTCGGCCCGCGGTTCGAGAGTTTGGGGAAACGAAAGTTTTGGTTGGAGTAACGGACGATAAGGGGGTGACTTCGTACGAGACGTTTCTGCTGTACGTCGATCCAGGAGCTTCTCCCACATTCGGCATCTCGGTCTCGGAAACTTCGGTCGACTACGTGGAGGACACTCCGCCCGTTGCGATCACATCTACCGCCATTGTGATCGACAGGGTACCCGGAAACTATTCCACCGGTTCATTGACGATCGAGATGCAGCCACTCGCAGGGGTGACCGACTTGTTGACGTTGAACTTCTCCGCCTATCCGTCCCTGTCCCAAGTCGGTTCCGTTATTCTTTCAAGCGGGACACCGATCGCCAGTGTCAATCGCGCTTCCGACGCGAGCATTCAATTGACATTCAATGCATCCACAACCCCCGCTGCGATCGAATCGATCATCAACAGCATCCGATTCGAGGCTCGGGGAGATGCTCCCGAAACGTTCACCCGTAGCGTCGGTCTCACCTTGACGAAAGGATTGAATCGAGAAACGACGCAGATCGACGTCAAGGTCGTTGCGGTCAATGATCGTCCGATTGCGTCGGTCGCCCCGATGAACGACATCAACGAAGACAATGCGAATTCGGTGGGGACGAGAATCAGTGTGCTCACCGATCGAGGAGTGATCGATGTCGACGGGACGCCCGCCAAGGCGATCGTCGTGACCAATATTCCTACCAGCCCCGGCAAATGGCAGTATGACTTGGGACGAGGTTGGACCGACATCGGGATTGTATCGACTTCCGCAGGATTGGTGCTGGGATCGGCGTCGAGTCTGAGGTTCGTCCCTGAGAAAGACTTCTTTGGTTCCGTGCCTGCATTGAAATACTACGTGCTTGATCAGGCGTATGTCGGAGGAGTCAGCTCATCGACATCGTTGGTTTATGTCAATGTAGCCAATGTCCTGGCGCCCGACTCGATCTCCGCAAACGCTGGTGACATTCGACAAACTGTCGTGCCGGTCAATGACTCCCCCATGGCGATGGAGCCATTCCCGAGTGCGTCTGTCCTTCAAGATCAATCGTTGCTCTACACGCTTCCCGCGAATCTGTTTCGCGATGTGGATGACACGCAGTTGACGCTCAGCGCTTTCACCAGCCCTGGCGTATCGCTTCCGAGTTGGCTCAGCTTCGATCCGAACACAGGGACATTCACCGGCATCCCTAGCAACAAGGATGTCGGAGTTCGGCGGGTGATTGTTCGAGCCCAAGATCCCTCAGGAGCGTTCGGGGATGCTCCGGTGACGATCGATGTGATCAATGTCAACGATGCTCCGACCAGCATTCAGTTGGCTGGCAGTCCCGTGCCGGAAAACACTTTCGGTGCCTTCGTTGGGCGACTGGCGGCGGTCGACCCGGATGTCAACGACACAATCTCGTGGGTGGTCCTGAATGATTCGATGAATCGCTTTGAGGTTCGCGGCAACGATCTCTATTTGACCGCCCAGTCGAAGTTGGACTTCGAAATGGAGCCTTCGATTTCGTTCACGATTCGCGCGCTTGATAACGGCACGCCGCGACTCTCGCTCGACAAAGCGATCACGATCGCAGTCGCGGATGTGAATGAGTTCGCGCCGAACCTCGGTCCGGTGTCGTTCAGTATTTCCGAGTCGGTTCCGGTAGGTAGTGAGGTGGGCAGGGTGGTCGCTACGGACGGCGATTCCACCAATACGGTTCGGTATCGATTCTTTGGTACTCCTCCCGAGGAGTTTCTTATCTCCGAGACGGGTATTCTCACCGTCAAGCCGGGGATGACTCTCGATTTCGAGACCAAGCCCATTCATCGGTTCTTTATCCAGGCGTTCGACGATGGAGTGCCCTCGCTGTCGACGTGGGTATCCGCGACGGTTTCTGTCACCAATTTCAATGAATTCGCACCCGACATCGTTACCGACACGCTGACGATCTCCGAAAACTATCCCCTCGGAGTGCCGGTGGCGCGTGTCGTAGCAACCGATCGGGATAATGAAGCCGTAAGGTTTTCTCTTCTGCCCTTGGAAACGCGATTCGCGATCAATCCATCGACGGGCGATTTGAGTTTGGCTCGGTCCGGGCTCCTGGACTTTGAGCGGAGTCGCAACGAGTTTCTCACTGTCATTGCAACGGATACGGGAACCCCGAGTCGCTCAATCCAGAAAACAGTGACGATTGCCGTCGCAAATGCCAATGAACCGCCGACTTCGGTTTCGGTGGAACGGAGTAGTGTGCCGGCAAATATCGCCGGGTTTGACCTAGGAAAAATCACGATCCAGGATCCGGACGGACCGACGACCTACGCGATCACTCCCCTCGACGAACGGTTGCAGGTCGTCGCGGGTAACCTGGTCTTCAAGAGCGGAAGATCCTTCGTCGAGTCGGATCCTCAGTTCGTCCTGGTTACACTCCTGCTCAACGATGTCGCAGGAGGGATTTCCTTCCAATCCGAGATCCAATTGGAACGCATCTCCAATCCAGCCCCGTGGCAAAACTCCTTCAACCCATTTGACGTCGATCGAGATGGAGGTGTCGGTCCCTTGGATGCGTTGGCTGTCGTCAACGCGATTAACTCGGGAATGGACAGTCGGCTCACCTTCCCTCGACCGAGCAACAGTCTTCCCGAGGGAGATATCGATGTTGACGGAGATGGACGGCTTACGCCACTCGACGCGCTCTCCCTCGTGAATGCCATCAACTCGGGAACAGGATCTAGTCTCCCGAAGGGAGGTGAAGGAGAGTCGGTTGCCGCTGCGGTGGACGGCTACTTCGCTTCGTATGACCTTGAATCGGACTCGCAGTTTTCTCGGTCCCGCCGTTTATCGCGATTGAGAAACAGTTAGCGAGGCGTTCAAAACGTTGCCCGGGGGCTTGCGTCTTGTCGTTCTCCAGCCATACTTAATCCATGAGACGATCCCTCGCGTGCACAACGTACCAATTTCCTTACTTTACCTTTGGCAATCCTGCCTGAGGCGAGGTGCGACGTTCGGCTACGCGATCGGAACAGAAAACACCAAGCCTCGAGGCCGTAATGACCCCGAGGCTTTTTTTGTAGCTTGGCACTGCACCCAACCAGGAGCGAACGAATCATCATGATCGTGGTTATGGAACCCAACGCCGCCGACGAAAAAATCGACAACGTAGCCCGACGCGTGTCGGAATTAGGACTCAAGGCCCACGTCATTCGCGGTACCGAACGAACCGTCATCGCTGCTGTCGGGGATGAGCGAAAGATCAAAGTCGAATCGTTCGAGCGATTTCCGGGCGTGTCGGAAGTGCTGCCGATTCTCGCGCCTTACAAGATGGCCTCCAAGGAATTGCGCAAAGATCCGACCCAAGTTAGGGTGCGGGATTTTCGCGCCGGCGCAGGGAATGTCGGCGTGATGGGGGGGCCTTGTTCGGTGGAAAACGAGGAGCAGATCGTTGCCTGCGCGCGGGCGGTCAAAGCCTCTGGCGGAACCGCGCTGCGAGGTGGGGCTTTCAAACCGCGAACCAGTCCCTATGCCTTCCAGGGGATGAAGGAAGATGGCCTGAAGTTGCTCGACCTGGCCCGCCAAGAAACCGGTCTGGCGGTCGTTACGGAAGTCATGACCGCGGAAGATGTCCCGCTCGTCGCGAAATACGCCGATATCCTGCAGATCGGTGCCCGCAACATGCAAAACTACCGATTGCTGGAGGCCGTGGGGCGATCGGGACGCGCGGTGTTGCTCAAGCGGGGTCCGAGCGCAACCATCGAGGAATGGCTTCTGGCCGCCGAATACATCCTCAACGAAGGCAATCCGGACGTCATGCTCTGCGAGCGGGGAATCCGGACCTTTGAAGCCCACACACGATTCACGCTCCCCTTGGCAACCGTCCCGTTCCTGCATCGCAAAACCCACTTGCCGGTCATCGTCGACCCGAGCCATGGTACCGGTCACTCGTATCTAGTGACCGATATGGCGGCTGCGAGTGTTGCGGCCAACGCTGATGGATTGATGGTTGAAATGCACCCAAATCCAGAAAAAGCGCTCAGCGATGGCTATCAATCGCTGGACTTTGCACAGTTCGATGAAATGATGGTGCGATGCCGGACGATCGCGACGGCAATCGGCAAAACATTCGGGTAGCCTTCTCCCGGTTCTCGTGCAACTACCGATTGAGGTTTCTCATTCCCTATGGACGACTCAGTCGCAGCGCGGCTTCCGCGCTCCTTGCCGATACTGCGCGTCCTGGAAAATGTCCATCCGTGCTCGTATCTCGCCGACCGAATGGCCAATATGCCGCTGATTCTGCCGGAGCGGCATGTCGCGTCGGAAGAGTTTGATCATCTGCTCGCCAACGGATTGCGACGTTCGGGGTACTTCACGTACTTTACCGCTTGCGATGGCTGCAACGCATGCGAACCGACGCGCGTTGAGGTCTCTCGGTTTCGGTGGAGCTATTCCTGGCGACGGATCCTCAAGCGGGGCGACCAGCTCCTGACGGTGCATTGCACCGAGCCAGAGTTCTCCGAAGAGAAGCTTCGGTTGTTCAATACGCATCGCAACCATCGGGAACTCGGTCTCGGAGACCGTGAATACGAATCCACCGACTACGAAGGGTTCCTGGTCGATACGTGTTGCGATTCCACGATCGAACTGCAATTTCGCAAAGACGACCAGTTGGTGGCAGTCTCGATCATCGATTGCGGGGCGCAATCGCTGTCGGCAGTCTATACCTATTTCGACCCTGCCTTCGAGAAGCTCTCCTTGGGTTCCTACGCTATCCTCAAACAAATCCAACTCGCGGAGAGCACGGGGCGGAAGTACGTGTATTTGGGTATGTACGTAGCAGAGAACCGGCATTTGAATTACAAAGCCCGATTCCTGCCACAAGAACGACTGGTCGAGGGCCAGTGGGTTCCGTGCGAATAGCAAGCCAGCGGAGCAAGGCCTGCGGAGTACCCTCGGGGGCCTGAGTCTAATTCTGCTGCATGTTCAGCATGCGATGGCGAAGGAAGGAGTCCAGAAAGCCTTGGATGTCCCCACCGACCACCGCGTGAAAATTCCCCATTTGGTAGCCGGTCCTCGAATCCTTGACCCGTTGGTCTGGATGGAGAAAGTAGTTGCGGATTTGGGAGCCGAAACCGGTCACCGATTTGCTTTGGTATTTAGCGAGTTGCTCGGCTTCTCGCTTCTCTTCCTCGATGCGGGCCAAGCGAGCCCGGAGCATTTTCCAGGCATGATAACGGTTCTTGTGCTGGCTTCGCTCGTTCTGGCATTGAACGACGATCCCGGTGGGCATGTGGGTCAGTCGAATTGCCGACGAGGTTTTGTTCACATGCTGGCCGCCAGCGCCCGACGCTCGGAACACATCTTCGCGAACATCTTTTTCGGCGATTTCAATATTCACGGAGTCATCGATTTCTGGGGAGACGTCGACCGCTGCGAAGCTGGTCTGGCGCTTGCCTTCGGCGTTGTAAGGGCTGATCCGTACCAAGCGGTGGATCCCTTCTTCCCCCTTCAAGTACCCGTATGCGGAGTCTCCGCGCACCGCGATGGTGGCTTGTGTGATCCCTGCGGTCTCATCATCCGAGCGATCGAGCAATTCGACCGAGTAACCGTGCTGCTGAGCCCAAGCGATGTACATCCCGAGCAGCATTTCGGCCCAGTCGTTGGCATCGAGCCCACCTTCGCGGGCGTGCACTGACAAGATAGCGCCGCAATCGTCGTTGGGGCCATTGAGGAGGGCTTTGATCTCGAGTTGCTCGACAGACTGTTCCATTTTGGTCAGTTCGCTGTCGACCTCCGCGATAACCCCTTCGTCCCCTCCTGCCATCTGCCACAACTCGCTCAGATCGTCGCATGAGCTGATGACTTGCTTGAGCGGATCAACCACCCCGCGCAGGGTCTTCAGTTCCTGGACAACTACCTGGGCTTTTTCGGGTTGGTCCCAGAATGTCGGCTGGGACATTTGGTCCTCAAGTTCGGCGATTCGGGCTACTTTTTTGTCGTAGTCAAAGCCCCCCTCGCAACGGCAATAGCCGCTCGCGGAGACTCGCAATTCGCAACTCGCAGGACGGGGTGTTCATTGGTTTCCCAGGATTCCAAGAGGTCTATCGGACGAGGGCTATCGGACAATGCATCCAAGATGTTGCCCATCGTATCGCAAGCAGGCTCTCCGACCAAGGGCACCCGTGGTTCCGATGTTGCAGACAACCGATTGGCAGCGGCAGCCATGGGAGTGGAGGTTAGGGGCCCTTGACGGAGATAAAGAACGGTTCGCCGCTGAAGGTGTGTTTCATCACAAAATTGATAGAGACATGGACGGTGATCGGAACCAAGTGCCGCTCTACCGATGGGGCATCTGGGCTGGCTTTGAAGGTGATGTATCCTGCCGATTCGCCAGCGGTTAACAACGTTTTGCTGGCCCCGATGTCCACCGAGACTCCAGGGGGCAGCGGATTGCCGTAGGGTTGCTCCAAATGCTGCAGCATCGCGTCGAGCGTCACGTTCCCTTTGTAGTCCGGTGCACGCTCCACTTCGATATCGATCCGTTGCGATGCACCCGGTTTGAGTTCGATCTGATGGGCGCTCAATTTGATGTTTCGGATGTCCATCGGCTTGGCGACCGACACGGTGTGATGATCGACTGGGTAATGGCCGCGTCCACCGCCAGGCATGTAGACTTCCTGAAGAAACGACGCTCGCGACTGAACTGGAGTGGTCGCGCCATCGGTCCCCAGATGTTCGGCGGTGCCGAAAATGCGAATGTCTGCCATACCGTGCGGGGCGTCCGTCGCAGCGGTTAGCCAGATCGCTCCATCGGGTCGTGACGGGAGGATTCGACCGACTTCGGCTCGCACGCCGAGAGGCAAGCCTTCGACAGCGAGTTTGATCTCTCCCGCAAATCCATTCCTACGCTGCGCGCGGACATAGATGACACTTGCTCCACCAGTTGCTAACGGCGTTTTATCGGTATCGGCTTCCAACAAGAAATAAGGCTTTGCCTGAGTCACATGCAATGCATACGGAAAGTCTCTCCCGCCCCGTCCGTGCAGATCCCGGACTTCGACCGTATATGTTCCGTCAGCCGGCGCGGTCCAATTTTCGAGCAACGTATCGGATGAGAGAACCCGCTCAAAGATCGAATCGTCCGCTTCGGAGATCGCATTGCCATCTCCGTTCAAAATACGGAGTTTTGCGTCGAGCTTCGAACCGAGACGTCGTGCAAATACTTCAAACGTAAATCGCTGTTGAGCTTTGGCTTCAAAGCGATAACGATCGACTTGTTCCGGTTCGTCGATTCCACCGCACAGCATTGAGGGGATCGCGAATGACAACTGCGGCGAGTCCGCGGCAGGCGGGCCCTCGTTCGGTTCGATCACGATCGGATCCGAGGTCGAAACGACTTGCAGCGTGTTGAGCGGAACACCTGCAACGACCGGCGCGAATCGCTCGATGCGCGTTTGCTCCATAGCAGGCAATGCCACGGTCGCAACCGCATCGACCGGCACCCCCAACCCAACGATTCCGAGGGAAGCGTTCCCGCCCGATGCAATCGCCACTGGACGGGTCACGATCGCAAACGGACGGGCAGAACATTCGATCGCATAGGTCCAGTCTCCGTTCCCCTGATAACGCGCGTCTCGAACCTCAAGAATGTAGTCACCCGCATTGTCGATCGCCACGTGCAAGCAAGGATCACCGGCGAACGCATTGTCGCTCGAAGCGATCGTCGAACCGAGTGCCGACTTGAGCGTGATCATCGGATCGACCCGGATCTGCATGTCGTGCAATCGATTCTGCAGTCGCTGGCTCATCATATGAAAGGTCCATGCCCCGGGTTGCTCGATCTTGAGTCGATAAAGGTCGATGTCCTCTCCTTTTTCAATGGTTCCACATATCGTCGCGGGGAGCGTCGCGTTTTGAGCCTTGTCCAGCGTGTCGTTGTCCGGCACCTCATTGACAAGTATTTCACGGGCCACCACGAGTTGCCCGACCGTACTTACTCCATGCGGAGTCCAGACCCGAAAATCACGGATCCCTGGGAGCGCATCGGGCTCGCAGGTGATGCGGAGTTTGCATTTGGAGCTGGTGATGTCGTTCCGGTCTTTGTCCTCCGGTTTCTCCGTTTCCAGCGGTACGACTTCGCCGCGGACTCCCGTCCCGGAGATCATCACGCCATTGCCGCCTGCCAAATTGTAGCGGGCGTTGAGTTCGTGCTCCGTCGTCTGGCCAACCACCGCCGCTGTCGGCTTGAGGCTCATCAGCATCGGATACGAGTTGTTGGTTTGGGCGCCGGCCGGCTGACAGGCCCAACCAAACGCTACACAACCCAGTAAAAAATTAACAAGTAGGTGCGCCGAAGTTCTCATCGGATGAAGAGGAATTGCTTGGAGTTAATGAGCGCCCAGAGAAGGTCTTGGTAGCCTTCGGCGGGAGTGGGGCTGGCCGCGACGAAGGCTCGACTCTCGTTCAATTCCTCGGGGGTGGGGAGGCGAGACAGGGTGGCTAGGTAGAGTTCTTCGATGCATGCTTCCGGGGGCTTGCCTGCCGCGATCAACCCTGCGACGCGGCCTTGGCCGTCGGCGATTTTCGTCGAGACGATTTCTCCGTTGAGGGTGTGAAGGGCTTGGGCCAAGTTCTCGTCGGCGGGGCGTTCGCATTCGCAGACGCTCGAGCGTTTGGTCTTGCCAAAGGTGACCAAAAACGGGTTGGTGTTGATGGTGGCGGCGTCCGGGAGTTCGACGGCCCGCTTGCCCAAAGGCAGGTTGGGGTGTTTGGTGCGAACCATCGTTGCGTCGTCGATGCAATCGAGCAGCGGTTCGGCAGCGATCCGCTTGACTCGATAGTGGCTGTAAAACCGCTCGTCCTCGGCGTTCAGCGCATTGGGCTGGGAATCGAGTTGGTACAGCCGCGATCGCATGATCGTGCGCATCAACTGTCGGACATCGAAGCCGGATTCACGGAACTGGACGACCAGGTGGTCCATCAGTTCCGGGTTCGAGGGAGGGTTGGTCGACCGCAAATCGTCGATCGGCTCCACCAAACCGCGGCCGAGAAGGTACGCTACATACCGATTGACGATGTTGCGAGCAAAGGCTGCGTTGTCTTTGCGAGTCAGCCACTCTGCCAGCGCGATGCGGCGATCGCTGGCGTGGTCGGTCGGTTCTCCTTCGAGTGGCGTCGGCTTCATCACCGCGCCGGTTTTCGGATGGGCGACCTCGCCGCCGGAGTTCACCACCACGACCGTTTCTCCACCGAAGATTCCGAACTCCGCGCTGTTTTTGCTGGCGACCCGAGAAAAGAATGCGGCGAAGCCGTAGTAATCGGCTTGGCTCAAGCGTTCGTAGGGATTATGGTGGCACTTGGCGCATTGCAATCGTTTGCCGAGAAACAGTTGTGCGGTCGATTCGGCGAGATCGGACGGGTTGTTGGCGATCCGAAAATAGTTGGCAGGACCATTGGAGAAGATCGAGCCTTTGGCCGTGATCAATTCGCTGACGAACTGCCCCATCGGCTTGTTGGTTCGAAACGATTCCCGCATCCAATTGTGGAGAGCCCACATGCCGCTGTCGCCCAGTACCGCGCTGTTGTTGCGGATCAAATCGGACCACTTCAAACTCCAATAGGCGGCGAACTGGTCGTTGCAGGTGTCGAGCTTGGGGTCGCCCGTGAGTCCGAGAAGGCGATCGATCAACAGGTCCCGTTTGTGGGGGTCGTTAGAGGCGAGAAACACACGCGATTCTTCGGCCGTAGGCAGAGCGCCGATCGCATCCAAGTAGGCTCGGCGGAGGAACGTCGCATCGTCGCACAGTCCCGACGGGGTCAGGTTCAATTCCTGGAATTTCGCTTTGGCGATATCGTCCAGTGGCTGGAACGAAACCCATGCTTCGAGATTCACCGATTCCGCGAACGGTACCACGAAGGTAGCGATTTCGGCTTGGTTGGCGAAGCGTGCCATCACCGCCCCTTGGCCTTTGCCGACGGTCTGTGCCAAGCCGGAACTCGACACTTTGACGACCCCTTCGTCCATTGCGTCGAAGCGGGTCCAGGCGGTGACATCGCGTTGTTCGCCATCTTCATAGGTTGCCACCGTGCGCAATTGCTGGAATTGTCCGATGGTGGCAACCCGTTTGGCGGGATGGATGGCGAGGCTGGTTATCTTTTTCGGTGTCGGGCTGGGTTTCGGGGCACCCAGCGCGATCCAACGGGCAAGAACACGATAATCGTTGGAGTCGACGGCGAATCGGACACCGCCACCGTGCGAGACACTCCCGGTCGCTTTCTTGAGGATCAAGCTTTCCGCCGGGTTGCTCGTGTTGATCCGTCGCCCGCGTGCACCCACGGCCAAGCTTTGGTAATCGACGGGCGGATCGAAGGCCATGACCGAGAGGACCAAACCACCTTTGCCGTATTGACTCGCGTGGCATGAGCCTGCGTTGCACCCCGCTCGTGTGATCAACGGCAGCAGGTCGCGATGGAAGTCGATGGTCGGTTCCGCGGTCACTCCTTGCACATCGACGGCGATCTCCAGAACCTTGCCATCGACCGTAACAGAAACCTTTCCACTGCCGTTGTTGACGGCGGTCAAGCAACCGGAAGGCGAGACCTGCACAATCTCGGGAGTCAATGACTGAAAGGCTGCGCGGGCAGTGTGATCCACCGATCGTTCCGAATAGATCCCAGTGCTGTCGGCCTCGCGGACGAGAAGTTGCGACTGGGAAAAGTTACCGTGCAAGGTCACCTGCGATGGCTCGATCGTCAGTTCCCCTCCAAACGCAGCGCTCGCCATCATCGCCAGGATGAAGAACGCGATGAAGCGGAGTGGACTGCCGCAACGCCCCCTGCGTAGGAACCGATTCGTACTTTTCGTACTCGTACTCAGCGCCAGCGGTACTCGTACTCGGCGGATTTTTTCCGAGCACGAGCACGAGTACGAGCACGAGTACGAGCACGAGCACGAGTACGAGCACGAGTACGAGCACGAGCACGAGCACGAGCACGAGCACGAGCACGAGCACGAGGAGGCATTGCGAGATGGGGCCACGGCAACAAGTCCTTGAGGAATCAAAGCCATTCGCGGACCGGTTCCCCTTCGATCAGACGGATCGGTCGACCGTCGCTGGCGGTGACGGTCAGGTCGAGAGGGAGGCCGAGTTTATGGTACATCGTAGCGACGATGTTTTCGGTGAAGTATTCGTTGGTCTTGGGTTGGCCACCGTCAGCATCGGTTTCACCGAGGATCAAACCGCCGGGAACTCCAGCGCCGGCCATGATAGCGAATCCGGAACTGGCCCAATGGTCCCGGCCGATGGCGGGATTGATTTTGGGGGTTCGGCCAAAGTCGGTCATCCAGACCACCAGAGTCGAGTCGAGTAAGCCTTGTTGTTCCAAATCGATCAGCAGGGCCGGTATGGCTTGATCGACTTGCGGCATGCGGTGTTGTTTCAGACCATTGAAGCAATCCTGGTGATGGTCCCAGCCGGGATCGCTGACGGTCACGAAGCGAACGCCGGATTGGATTAATCGGCGAGCGAGCAGCAAGCGTTGGCCGAAAGAGCTGCGGCCATAGTCGTTGCGGATCGCGGGGGATTCGCTCCCGATATCGAAGGCTTGTTTCGTTTCCGGAGCGGTGATCATCTTGAACGCCGTTTTGTAATGTTCATCAAGCGCGTCGAAGGCGGCGGGTTGCTGGTCTGCAGTGCGTTGCATGCGATCGATCTTAGCGAGGAGTTCGCGGCGGCGGTCGATGCGAGTCAATTCCATGTTCAAGGGGGGAGTGATGTCGCGGACCGAGAAGCGATCGACGTTGGCTTCGGCGTGAATCTCGAATGCCGCATGTTCCAAGCCCAGAACGCCGGGCAATCCCCCTTGGAACGTCCGATCGACGTGTGCGCCCAATTGAATGAAGGGTGGCAAGGCGGACTTGAAACCCAATTGATGTGAGACGACCGATCCGACGCATGGGTAGATCAGGGACGGATTGAAGTTGCGTCCTGACATGCACCAGTGGTCCGCGACTCCGTGCCCCGCGTTTTTCGGGTTCCAGCTGCGCATGAGCGAGAACCGATTGACCTCCTTCGCCATGCGCGGACACAGTTCCGTAAAGTGCACACCCGGAATGGCGGTTTCGATTACGCTCAGGGGACCGCGAACGCCGTCGGAAGCCAACGGTTTGGGGTCAAAGGTGTCGTGATGGCTGGTCCCCCCTAGGGTCCAAATAAAGATGCAATTGACGTTCGACCGCGCTAGACCACCGTTGGCATGGATTCGTGTTGCAGGAAGGAACGAGGGGATGGTTAGACCCGCTGCCGCAGCAACCGTCCCTTGAAGCCATTCGCGTCGTCCGAGCGAGCGCGAAGCAGATTCGCATTGCGATGGTGCCATCGATTCCTCCTAGGCCATTTTCCTTGGCCAAACATTCCGTGCCGGGACTCTCGGTTCATCGTCCTCTGGATGGGGCTTCGAATGGGAAGCAGACGCAACCAGAACGGTCGAGCGGCGGCATGCATCAACGGTGGGATGGTGGGTGGGAGAGGATCGTGGATCCTCAGAACGGTCTTTGAGTTTAACTCATAAGCTACGCAAATACAACATCGGCACGCAGGAGCTTCGAGTTTGCGATTTCCGGCTTCTTCGAGTCGGTTGGGGGAAGGGACTGACCAGGGCAGGTCAGAAGATAGGGACGGAAACGGATCCTTGCACATACGTTTCGGGTTGGGATGACCGTGCGGATCACGTTGAGTCGGCAGGGGGATTGGTTCTCGGCAGTGGGTTGCGGGCGAAGATCCACTCTTCGATGGGGCGACCGTGAACGATTTGCTCGTCGACGAAGCGTTCGATGCGGTCTTCGGTCATACCGGCGTACCAGAGTCCTTCGGGATAGACCACGAGGATGGGTCCACCTTTGCAGATTCGCAGGCAGTCGACTTTGGATCGATAGCATGCGTTAGGTCCGGTGGCGAGGGACAGTTTCCGTTCTTTGAGGAGGTTTTTCAGTTTGGTCCAGGCGGCGCGTCCTTGCTCAGCCGAGCAGCAGGTTTCGCCGATGCACAGGAGGACGTGGCGGGAGTATTCCCCGATCTTGAGATCTTGGGCGATGGTGGCCAGTTGTGAGCAATCCGTCATTTTTGGTCGCGGTAGTTGGGCCCTAATTGTCGTACTCTTCCCGGACGACTACACTCTCTTCGCTAACGATACCGTAGCGAAACCACAAGAAAAAACCAGCGTACATCGGGGTGCGAAAACGCTCCGAGGAGTTCATCCATGGCCGATCAATCGACCGCTTCGACGGTGGAAAACCAAACCGCCAAATTGACGATTGGGGAGAAATCCCTGTCGATGCCCATTCTGGTGGGTACCGAGAACGACCGGGCGATCGACATCTCGAAGCTGCTCAAGGATTTAGGGCACATCACGCTCGACGAAGGGTACGCCAACACAGGAGCGACCACCAGTTCGATTACCTACCTTGATGGCGATCGCGGCATTCTGCGGTACCGCGGTTATCCGATCGAGGACTTGGCCGAGCATTGCGATTTTATCGAGACATCGTACCTCCTGATCTACGGCGAACTTCCGAACCTCGAACAGCTCGAGGCATTCAAGGACTCGATTCGGCACCACACGATGTTGCATGAGGACATGAAGTCCTTCTACAACGGGTTCCCGAGGGATGCGCATCCGATGGCGATTCTGTCGAGCGTGGTCAGTGCGTTGTCGACGTTTTATCAGGACTCGCTCAACCCGCATGATCCCGAGCAAGTGGAAAAGTCGATTGTGCGTTTGATGGCCAAACTGCCGACGATCGCTGCGTACAGTTACAAAAAGGCGTTCGGTCAACCGTTTGTGTATCCCAACAACGCGCTCGATTACTGCGAGAATTTCCTGCATATGATGTTTACCGTTCCGACGGAGCCGTATGTCGCGGATCGGGATTTTGTGAAGGCTTTGAATCTTTTGCTGATCGTGCATGCCGACCACGAGCAGAATTGCAGTACTTCGACGGTCCGCATGGTGGGATCGTCAGACGCGAATCTCTTCGCCAGTATCTCGGCGGGAATCTGTGCCTTGTGGGGGCCGTTGCATGGCGGTGCGAACGAGGCGTGCGTCAACATGCTGCGACAGATCGCCGACGACGGCGGAAACGTCAAGAAGTACGTCGACATGTCCAAGGACAAGTCGAGCCATTTCCGGTTGATGGGCTTTGGGCATCGCGTGTACAAAAATTACGATCCCCGTGCCAAAATTATCAAGAAGGCATGCGATACGCTGCTGAAGAAGTTGAACCTCAAGGATCCTCTATTCGATGTGGCTCAGCAGCTTGAGGAAGTCGCCTTGAGGGATCCCTACTTCATCGAACGCAAACTATATCCGAACGTCGACTTTTATTCCGGTGTGATTTATCGAGCGATGGGGATCCCGGTTCAGATGTTCACCGTGCTCTTCGCGATGGGCCGTCTGCCGGGCTGGATCGCCCATTGGGTCGAAATGCAAAAGTCGCCCAGCACGCGGATCGGACGACCGCGGCAGGTGTACACCGGGCAACTCAAACGGGAAATCACACCGATCGAGAAAAGGTAAGCGCGAAAAGGTAGCCGCACGAGCGGCTGACGAGGGTCGGCGAGGGCCTAGCAGTATTTGGCTTCCCAACGCTTGCGTTCCTCGGCCAATTGTTCGTCGCTCCCGATCAGCCCAGACTTGCGTTTCGTATCAAAGGACGATTCGAATCCAACGAGTTCGTCGGCGAGTTGCTTGCGATTTTCCTCGAGAACGCGATCGATGAACAAGACCCCATCGAGATGGTCGATTTCATGTTGGATGATTCGGGCCAGGAATCCGTCGACATCCGCCCTGATTTCCACCCCATCGATTCCATAGGCATGAATGCGAAGGGATTTGTTTCGCTTTACCATGGCATTGATTCCCGGGAGTGATAGGCAGCCCTCTTCCGCTTCCGCAGAACCCGTAGCGCGTTGAATCACTGGGTTGATGAAAACCAACTCGGGACCGGTTTCTTTTTCGCCGCTCGGATTGGCGACGAACAGGCGGACGGGTAAATTCACCTGATTGGCCGCCAGGCCCACGCCGCGGTGTTCGTACATGATGTCGAACATCTCCCCCACCAATCGTTTGAGGTCAGCATCCACCCGCGCGATCGGTTTGGCCGGATAGCGTAGCGTCGGATGGGGATACGTAATCAATTGGAGCATCGGGATACCAGGAGTGTGGGATGAAACAGAGTGAACGCATGCCGCAAGCCATTCCGAGCATTGTTGCCCAGCGGCACCCGTTCGTAAACCTCGAACGATTCCGGTTCCTGGCGGTATGGCTCGTCGGTTGGGGTGCTTTGGCCGCGTTTTGTGGCGAAACGGGGAACGCCCAGCAGGACGGTGCCACCTCGGAACTTTACCGCCAGGCGATGGACAAGTTGGGGTCGGAGAGCCGCATTGCTTGGTTGGAATCAGGGAGCTTGAGTTTGGAGCGGTGGGAGCCTGGACGTTCGCTCGAGCTTCGCGGTGTCGTCGTGGAGTGGGAGCCGACTCGGCTGGTGATCATCCGTAAAGACGCTGCGGGGCCGAGCACCTTTCCTGGCGATCAAGTGATTGGTATTGATCCGGGCTGGAAGGACGAGTCCTTTGCCGAAGTGCATCGCCTGTTTGGAGAGCGACAATTTTCCGAGGTCATTCGGACTGGACAAGCGGCTTTGAAGGCACCATCGATTCCTCGCTGGCAGCAGCGGTTGCTCGTTGCCGAGATGGTTGAGTCGGCGTGCGCGTTGGGTCAATGGCAGGTCGCCGGCAAAATTTACAGCGTCCTCGCTCAAGATACCCCGCCGCAGTTGCTGGCGTCGGTGATCCCGCTTCCTTGGTCGGACGAGTTGCTCTCAGCGGGAAAATCGATGCGAGAGCCTGCGATGGGTTGGCTCCAAGCATCGGAGCCCGAGTTGCAGTTGCTGGGCGCGAGCTGGCTCATGGGAAGTGACCAGACCGGGTCCGCCATTGAAGTGCTGCTGCGTTTGGCCAAACACGAATCCACGATGATTTCCGGTTACGCCCAGGCTCAGGTTTGGCGCACGGTTGTTCCTTCCGAAATCGAGTCCATCCACTTGGGTAGGTGGGTTGGGCTCCGGGACAAGCTGCCGGTTGCCTTGCAGGCAGGGCCGACCATGCTGTTGGGACACAGGCTCGACCAATCGGGAGCTTGGGAACTTGCCGTTGCTGAGTGGCTCCGCATTGCGAGCTTGCACTCGGAGCGATACCATCTGAGAACGAAAGCGATCGAACGCGCGATCGCAACTTGTCGGGCGGCCGGCGCTGGAGACCAGGCCGATCGAATCGCCGCCCGGTATTCACGCGAGCCTGAGAAATCGTTGTTGGGAACCAAACGTTGATGCCTCAAGCCAGCCCGCCTCCTGTCAACAACGCAGCCGACGATACGTTCTTGGAGATCGTATTCAGTGGCGGACCTCTCGGGATCGGCATCATGATCGTGCTGATTCTGCTATCCCTCATCGCCGTATACTTGATCGTCGATCAGATGCTCGGGCTGAGGCGCAAGGATCTCGTCCCCAACGAGTTGATCGAAAACGTCCGTCAGTTGCTGGCCCAGGGCAAGCTCAAGGACGCGGATCAGGCGTGTCGGGATCGGCCATGCCCGCTCTCATTCGTTTTGGCGAGCGGTATCGCAGAAATTGAGTTCGGCTGGCCTGCGGTCGAAAAAGCCCTCGAGGATTCGCTATCGGAACAGGCAGCGAGACTTTATCGGAAACTGGAGTACCTTTCGTTGATTGGTAATCTGGCTCCCATGCTGGGGCTGCTCGGTACGGTTGCGGGGATGATCGTGGCATTTCGGCAGGTAGCATTGTCCCAAGGGACGGCGGGTGCGGGAGACCTGGCTTCCGGCATTTATTCGGCGCTGGTGACCACGGTGGCCGGGTTGATCATCGCCATCCCCGCTTTGGGTGCTTTTGCCATTTTTCGCAATAAAATCGATGAACTTGTCTCCGAGATGGCGTACTCGGCCCAGCATGTCTTTGGCCCCATCCGCAGGCGTTTGCCCGGCGCTTCGGCGCGGCCGAGCATCGTTCCCCCGCCGCGAGGTTAAATGATTCTGGGTTAGCGACGGGGCAGGTATTCGATTATCCTGGAGGCCAAAGTTTGGGGTACCGACACGATCATATCACCCTGCACGCGGACGATACCGACCTTTGAATTCAAAAGTTACCAGTTCCAGCACTCGTTCCGAATCGCCCAACAGTCCGTGGCGAGCCGCCCTGGCGACAGCTGCGGCGACCGATGTTGGAATGAGGCGCAGCGCGAATCAAGACAGCTACTGCATCACGCTTGCTGACGACCGCGAGAAGTGGGAACGCTCTGGGCATCTGTTGATCGTCGCCGACGGGATGGGAGCTCATGCAGCCGGCGAGTTGGCAAGCCGCTTGAGCGTCGATTTGATTCCGCATCACTACGCCAAACTCAATCGCGGGGATCCGGTGGGCGCCATCCATCAAGCGATGGAGGAGGCCAACTCGGAGATTTATCGGCGAGGACAGGCAAATCCCGAGTTTCGCGGCATGGGGACCACGACCAGCGCGTTGCTGTTGTTGCCCGCCGGTGCGATCCTCGCCCATGTCGGCGACAGCCGCATCTACCGCCTTCGAGGCCAAACGCTCGAACAGCTAACCTTCGATCACTCGCTCGTTTGGGAGATGCGGGCGTCGGGCGAAGTCGGCGAGGAGATGCTTCGAAATAACGCGGTCCCCAAAAATGTGATCACACGATCCTTGGGACCGAACCCGAACGTGCAAGTGGACTTGGAGGGGCCATTCCCTCTGCAGAATGGAGATCGTTTCCTTCTCTGCAGCGATGGGTTGAGCGGACAATTGACTGACGAAGAAATCGGCATCCTTCTGGGGTCGCTCGACCTCGACATGGCAGTACGCGCCATGATCGACTTGGCGAATTTGCGCGGTGGTCCAGACAACATCACGGTCGCCGTCGCTGAAATCCGAGGGGACGAACTGGTGACCAAATCCGTGCTACCCACCCCACCTCCCGAGGACCGACCATCCTACCCCATCGGTTTCGGGATTGCTGGCGTGGTATGCGCCCTGGCAGCCGTGGTTTTATTGATGGTCAAGCAAATTCCATTGGCTGCCGTCAGCGTTGCGGCCGCGTTCGTGGCCGGTATCTCTGGTTGGATCAAAATGATGAAGTTCGACTCGTCGGGCGACCGATCCGCCCGACTCGGTCGAGGTCCACATCGCAAAGCCCAGTGCAAACCTTCCGCGGATTTCGTCAAGCAAATCACCGGAGTGATCCAGGAATTGCAGGAATGGATGGTCGAAAGCGGCGTGCAAGTGGATCAACGCGAATTGGATGCGGCGATCGCGTTAGGCAAACGAGAGACCGCAGCGAGGAACTACAAACAAGCAATCCAATACTACTGCGAGGTCCTCACTGCGATGATGAGAAATGCTCGCGTCAAAGCCGACGACCGAGACGAAGAATCGATCGATTACTAGCGATCACAAAAGGCTGCGGATGTAATCCTTGAAACCGAGCATGTCATCCGGTGCATCGGGACCGATGATGATGGGGTTGTCTTCTGGGTTATTGTTCAACCCATGGCTTCCTCCGACCAGTCCTGCGTTGAGCGGTGTCACATCCATCCGATAGCGAAAACCAAGTTTCTTTTGCAAGACTCTCGCCATGGCACGCCATGACGATGTCATGAACAACTCGGCCGGATCGTAGCCAGGTTTGCGATGGATATCGACCGTCCGTGCGAAATCGGGGGCGTCGGCATCGTTGAACCAATAGTAGTAATCGAACCATGAGTCAGGTTCGGCCAACGCGATCCAATCGCCACTGCGCCGATGTTGAAGGTGAAGATCCTCTGGCGCGACAACCGATTGCACACCATCAAGCCGCAAGAGCAGGTCGCGTACGGCCTCGCGATCCTTTTCGTTCTGCACATAGACATGCGCTACTTGGTGATCGACGACGGCAAAGGCGCGGCTGTCCCCCGGGATCAACATCTCTCCGAATGGTCCTTTGCGGATGGATAGATAACCCTTTCTTCGCAGTTCTCGCTGGATCGAAACCGATCGCTTGACAGGAACGATGCCATATTCGGAAATCACGATCGGGATCGCTCCGATTCGCTGGGCAGCGTCGATGACTTTCCCCGCACAGGCATCGACCTCGCGAACACGGTCCATGCTGGGCTGCGAATACCGCTGGAAGTCGTAATCGAGGTGAGGGAGATAGATCATGGTCAGATCGGGGCGATTGCGCTCTATGACCAGTGCGCTGGCATCCGCGATCCATTGGGTTGCAGGCAGTCCAGCGCGCGGCCCCCAGAAGGAGAAGAAGGGAAAGGGGCCGAGTTGCGTTACCAACTCGCAATCGGTGGCATCGATGATGTCGAAGACTTTGGAACCATCACAGCCGTAGTGGGGTTTCGGAGTGCAACTCCATCGGACCGGCGCATGCTGGTTGAACCACCAAAACATTTTTGCGGTTTCGATCCCCTCGTAGAGTTTCGGGGCTTCGATCAAGTGGTTGGATTGCTGCCAGAATCGGATTTCCGCAGCCGATCGGTCGTACCACCCGTTGGCCACGATGCCGTGTTGCGCGGGGTAGGTTCCGGTCAAGAGCGTGGCTTGTACCGTGCATGTAACGGCTGGAACAGGGGGTTGCCAGACGCGATGGGGGCCGAGCTTTTGAATCCGCGGCGCGTGGGAGAGCAGCTTTGGAGTCAGCCCAACCACGTTGATAATGCAGACCTTGCTCACGTTCGGCGCTGCTAGAACTTGAGTCCAAACAATTCGCCGCCGCTACTGCCGGTACCTCCGCGAAGCGGGCCTTGGTACTTCCGGACGGAACTCTCGCGGCGCGACTCCTCCTCAGGAGCAGACTCGGATTGGGACCTTGCGGTTTCCGGCTTCGCTTGCGTGGCCTTGAGTGACAGGCCAATGCGCTGCGCGTTGCGGTCCACGGAGATGATCTTGACCTCGACCTCTTGCCCTTCCTGGAGGACCTGTCCAACGTTCTGCACCCTTCGATGGGCGAGTTCGGAGATGTGGACCAATCCTTCGATGCCGGTGGCGAGTTTGACAAAGGCGCCGAAGTTCGCGAGTCGCGAGACGGTACCACGCGTCGTGGATCCGGTTGGGAACCGGGCTTCGACATCGTTCCAGGGGTCGTCCTGCAAATCGCGGTAAGAGAGCGAGATCTTGCCGGTCTTGGGATCGAACTTTTCGATACGAACGGAGACCTTGTCCCCTTCCTTGACGACTTCGCTCGGATGCTTGACCTTATCCCATGAGAGCTGGCTGATGTGGATCAATCCATCGAGGCCGCCGATATCCACGAACACACCGAAGTCCATGACCTTGCGGACAATGCCTTCGTGCTTCTGCCCGATTTCGAGGGTAGCGAGCCGTTCCTGACGCTTTTGGGCCTTCTCGCGTTCCAGAACCGCACGATGGGAAAGGACGAGATTGCCGCGCCGAGGGTTGGCTTCCGTCACCACGCACAAGAGTTTCTGGCCGACATAATCAGCAGCCGATTCGATGCGAAACTCGGAGAGTTGACTGATCGGGATAAAGCCCCTGATATTGCCAACCTTGCATTCGACGCCGCCGTTGTTGGCGCTCTCGACTCGGGCTTCGACAACGGCACCTTCCTCGAGATCGTTCCAGTCGTTGGCGGCAACCGCTTCGCCAGGGATCGCCAATTCGTAGAGACCTTCATCCGCATTGAAGGATCGGATCACGACCTCCAGTGTTTGACCCTCCACAGGCATGTCGGTGAATTGCAACAGCGGAATCACACCTTCATTGGGACCGCCGAGGCTGGCAAACACATTCGCATTGTGAATCTTGATCACGCGAGCTTGGTAGCGAGCACCATTCTCGAGACGAAGATCCCCGCGAACCTTGCGGTCTCCGATCATCAGGGCATCGAGATCGGCGCCAGCCAAGACATCGTCGAGCTCTTCATCCTCGGAGGCATCGCGTCGCCGCGAACTCGGAACAGGCACCTTGGGAGCGGTCGGGGCCGCAGAGAGTCGAGCTTCGACCCGCGATTGGGTTTCGTCGTCCTTGGTTTTGACAACGGGTTGTACCGAGGCCGGTGCGGAGGCCAGCACCTCTGCGATTGTTTCCGGCGGGGGGCCCGCGACGTGATCCGCCGATTTTGGGGAACCCTCGTCGCCAGTGCTCCGTGGCGGCTTGGTCTCGTGCCTCCGACGTTTGTTGGGCCGACTCTCGGCTTGCCCCGTGCCTTGAGCCATGCGCAATTGACGAATCTGTTCCAGATTCAATGGGCCGCTGCCCGGCCGGGGCGACGTGGGCTTTTTGGTCGCGTCAGGAGACGATTCCGTCTGACTCGCCTCCGAGTCAGACTGGTCTTGAGGAGGCACGGGATCAACCATAGCGAAAAGAGGGTACAAGAAGGGAGATTGAGTTGAATATTGTCCTGAACACCGCGGTATCGCTAGTTTAGCACTGAAAGGTCAAAGTGCCACCCGATTCCCCGGCAGTCACTCGGTTTGCCCTTTTTCGTGGGATCCGCCAGATGCAGGCTTCAAAGTGCCCAAGGGAACGCTATCCTTTGAGGGTCGGTCGGCTGGGGGCCGACGAGGTTTTTATCTTTTTTTGTAGGGCAATTGGATGGATAACGCCTTGATTGCTTTCCCATTGGCAATTGAGTTTCTTGGGCAAAGCATCCAGAGTAGCGACTTGGTGATTGTTGCCTTGCTGGTCCTGCTCGAGGGGTTGTTGTCCATCGACAACGCGTTGGTCTTGGGAATGCTCGCAAAGCGACTCCCCAAGCAGATGCGGGCTCGCGCCCTTTCCTACGGCTTGATCGGCGCATTTTTCTTTCGCTTTCTTGCCATTCTCACGTCTGCTTATTTGTTGCAATGGACGTTCGTCAAGTTCCTGGGAGGAGCTTACCTAGCATACATCGCTGTGAAACACTTATTCTTCGACCAATACGAAGGCCACGAGGAAAAGGTGGTGTTGGACGAGGAAGGGCAGCCGAGCCTGGTCGACGCCGAGACCGGCCAGAAACTGGATATCGATCGCGAAAACATCGAGATCGAGCAGCGTGTCCCGATCGCGGCGAGTCTCGTCACGGAAAATCAGGAAGAGGAAGGCTCGCTTCAGAAATTGGTGCCGAGCGAAGAAGCCGTTTGCGATGTTTCATCGCGGAATCGTGCCTTGTTCTGGCGCACTGTAGTCGTGATCGAATTGACCGATATTGCTTTTGCGGTCGATTCGATCCTGGCTGCTTTAGCGCTGGCGGGATCGAGGGAAGAAAAACTCTGGGTGGTGATCACGGGGGGGATTCTCGGTGTCGTGCTGATGCGATTCGCAGCGGCGATCTTCGTTCGGTTGCTCGAGAAATATCCTCGCTTTGAAACCTCGGCGTACCTGCTGGTGTTTGTGATCGGGCTCAAGCTGCTTCTCGATTGGGCCTTCAACAGCGATTGGCGTTTTGGCAACGCCCAATGGTTGGGGGATTGGGCCCCGTTTTGGCAGCAACTCGAACAGGCTCGGCTGGATTGGGTTCATGCGTACGAGAAGTGGCTCGACAATTCGTGGTTCCTAGGTCGGGCCAAAGAAGTTCATGTCGAAGGGATCAAGCACATTCCGCATCTGCTCAATTTTCACGATTTGCGCAGGCCGGAATGCTCAGGTTTTTGGTTGGTGATGCTGTCTTGCTTCTTCTATGGATTCATGCCTCGCAAATCGGCGAGTCCAACGGCTGCGCAAACATGAAAGATGTCGCTGTTATCCTGGCTGCGGCCGGACAGAGTTCGCGGTTCCGAGACCCGCACTTCAAAAAAGTCTTTATCACGGTCAACAGCAAGCCTGTCTGGCAGTACAGTGCCCAAGTAGCCGCCGAACACCCACGGGTCGCGCAAATCATCCTGACGATTGCTCAGGAAGACAAAGAGATGGTCCAGGAAAAATTTACTGGCAATCTGACAATGCTCGGTGTGGAGATCGTCATCGGCGGCAAGGAGCGACATCACAGCGTTCGCAACGCGCTCGAGCGGCTGCGCTCCGACGTCAAACTGGTGGCTATCCACGACGCAGCCCGCCCTTGTCTCACCAAGATGCTCTTGAATCAAGTGATCGAAGCGGCCGACAAGCACGGAGCCGCCATCCTCGCCTCGCCAATCCGAAGCACGGTCAAGCGAGCCAACGCCCAATTGCAAGTGGCCGAGACCGTCTCGCGCGAGGGACTGTGGCAAGCCCAAACGCCGCAAGTGTTCCGTGTGGATTGGATCCAAAAAGCGTACGCGAACGCCAAAGGCAATCCGCCCTACGACTCGCAAGTAGCCGAAATGGCCGGCTATCCAGTTGCCATCGTCGAAGCGCCGGAATCCAACATGAAGATCACCACCAAGGAAGATCTTCGAACGGTGGAAGCCCTTCTCAAAACCCCCCAGCGATCCTCCGGCAATCCATTTTTCTGAGTCCCTAGCTACCATCGCCAGATGGTGGTCTGCCTACCAAATCCGAGCCGATCCACTTCCTAATTTAGCTTTCCCGCAAATTGCCATAGCCCGTAATGTGAATGACGGCGCTCCAAGCATTTCTCAAACGCCATTTGTGCCAGGCACGAATGCGTTCCGGTCGGTCAGTTCCGCACACCCCGAAGATTCCTCGACCAGTCGGCTGATCAAATCCAGCGTTTTGAATTCCGGATCCACAACCCCTAAGCATGAGGGGTGAGCTAGGAAATCGAATGTCGCCCCGGCAATCAGAATGTCGGCCCGTCGGGCCTCGATGCATGAAACCGCCGGGCCTGGAACGCCGGAACGGTTCGGCCTGGATGCACGGAACGGTTCGGCCTGGATGGATCATTCGCTCGGTGTCAGAAGTCCGACCGAAATTACTTCGGCGCAGCGGTTTGTTTACGCCAATCATTCACTTCCGACTCCTCTGTTTCGAACTGAGTAAATCTCGCTCCCCGATTTCTTTTTTTGTCTAACGATTTTTTTGCCCCGCATTTTTTGCCCGCCCGGTATTCCGGAATCCAAGTAAACTCAATTCGCGCCAGTTCTCGTCAGCCACTTATCTTGAACTCTTGCCGCCATAAAACCACGCGGTATCGATCACGGCCACGCGCAAGTCGATGACATCTTGCATGCGCCAGTCGGGCAGGTACTCGCAGGTCCAGTAGTTGACGATCGCCTTGCCATCGCGTGTGAACCGACAACCCGGATTGGAGAACGCGCGGCTCGGGTCGGTTTCAATGTCGCGCAGGCTTTGCCACGATTTGCCATGATCCTTCGAGATGGCAGAAGTGAGCGGACTTCGTTTCCCGAAATGCGAGCGGAACGATGCGTCGTAGTGGTGATTCCAAATCAACAGCAGATCGCCGGTCCCCGGGATTCGCGTCAGTTCCGGACATGATTCCGGTGTGATCAACTCGCTCGCCCACGGTTCACTCCAGGTTGCACCCTCGTCGCTCGATTCGGAAAAGTAGAGTTTCCCAAGCTGATTTCGCATGACCATCAAGACACGCCCATCTCCTGTTTCTTCGACATGCGGTTCCATGGCACCGCGTTTTGGAAGTGCAATGCGTGAGGGCGATACCTGCCAAGTGATTCCATCGTCG
>JBKDXO010000044.1:0-11480 GCA_046306195.1 Planctomycetota bacterium
ACAAATTGGAGCTAGACCGTGTCAAAGCTAAGCGAAAGCTAAACCAGAAGGTTTGGGCAGTAATCGATGTGAGGTATGGTATTGTCGGCCTGTACGCTACCAAGCGACTGGCGACGAAAGCCTGCGACGAGGGGATTGGGCTCGACAGCGGATACGCCGGGACGGTTCGGTCGATGGTGGTCCGCAAGTCAATCGAGGCATAACGGCTGCCGTAACCGGGCACGCGCCAGTACGGCTTCCATTTCAAAAACGCCGGATCGCGTGCTCCGGTTCACGGCTTTGTTCGCCGCGATTTGATCCATTCTGCCAGCAAAGCTTGGGTGTTTGGTTCAAAGCAACCTGGATTGTACCCCAAACCGGACGTGCATTGAATCAAGCCATCAGCGATCCACGCAACCTCACCAGCTCCGCTCAGTCTATCCTTGAATGCAGGGTGTTCGTAGAACGCTTCCGCACCATCTGTGTCAACGACGATAAATTCAAGTTTTCCGTCGGGGTCAAGCCGTGAGACGATCTCTGTAAGCTGATGAAACGCCTTGATTGACGGACCACTCCAGAACGCCATCACGAATAGAATGCCACAATTGATTTCGGTAATTACTGAGGGCGTCGAATCAGGCAAGTATCGAATTCGTTTGATCGGGATTTTGCTCACCTTCGCCAGTGTAAGCATCCCTTTGGGATCTCCGCGTTGCTCTCCATTTGCGGGAATTTCAGGCATTTTGATTGGCAAGAGATTCCGTGAGAGGCGAACCCCCAGGATCACCAAGCCCCCGCGTGATCCTTCCATTTTAGTAACGCACCATCGGGGGCTTTGGTGCATCCGTTGGTTCGTCGGTTAGGAGTCAATTATGTTTGATGGTCAATCACCTGTCGCACGTCAAGCACGAATGCGAATGCTGGGGTTGTACGGGATGGCGTTGGGCGGAATGATGCAGCCAGGGCAACACGTAGCATCGCAGGATTGCGGTCCAGGACGTTCGATTTCCAAGGCAGAACGAGCCAAGCGGAACATCCGCAAGAACATTGCCAAGCAATCGAAGAAGCGGAACCGTCGCCGCTAATAAGACGAACTATGGATTATGCCCCAACTACCTGAGCCATATTGAACGTTCTCCTCGGCTGAGGTTAGCATAATGTCATATTATCCACAACTGAGCCGTGAATAAAACCGTGGCAAAATGCCGCAGCCGTATTTCCCGGGATTCGGTATTCGGTTTGCCGCAATCGCTGGCGGGTGTTCACGGAGGTGGGGCAAGTCACCAACGCTTTGACCCAGGAGGGGGGATTATGAGTATTGCTCTTTTTCGAGAACGGTTGGCAAAGTCACGACTGCATCCGGACGACATCAAGTGGATGCCTCGTTGGCTCCAGGAATTCGCGAGGAGCCATCCAGAGGCCGATGGCTTGATCCGGTTTTCGGATCCAGACGTACTGAGATTTCTTCAGCAGCTTCGAGATCGCAAGGTGCCGGCCTGGCAGCGTTTGCAAGCGGCTCGTACCCTCGAGTGGTATCAGACGCTTGTTCTTCGCGAATCCGTCATTGATTTCTCCCACTACAAGCTGACGCTCCAGGAATTGGCCGAAAGAGAAAAGCAAGCGAAATCCTCTGCCGGCCCATTGCAAGATGGCGAGGGGATGGATGGCGAGGGACGGCCCGGACTCATTGACCAGGAGGAGCCAAAACCTGTTCAAGCACTTCGAGCGCGCATGCGGATGCTTCATCATCCGCTTTCGACCGAGAATGCCTATGCCGGTTGGATTACTCGACTGATCGCGCACCTGGGTGACGAACGCCTGGAAAAGTATGGTGAAAATCAACTTGGGGAGTTCCTCACCGAACTGGCCGTCGTTCGCGAGGTCACTGCAGGGACCCAAAACCAAGCTCTTTGCGCCATTCTCTTTTATTACCAAAAGGTTCTCGGCAAAGATATCCACTTCATCAATCGGGTGCGTGCCAAGGAGAGCAGCCACTTGCCCGTGGTGCTCAGCCAAGACGAAGTCCGAGCGTTGCTGCCGAATTTTTCAGGAGTCTTCGATGTAATGGCTGGCCTGATGTATGGGGCTGGGCTGCGACATCGGGAGTGTCGAACACTCCGAATCAAGGATATTCATTTCGACACGGGACATATCGTGATACGCGATGGCAAAGGTCAAAAGGATCGGGTGACTGTATTGCCCAAATCGGTTTGCGACAAATTAAAGGATGTCATACGACAATGCAAAATTGTTCACGATACGGATCTCCAACAGGGATTGGGACGAGTCTACCTGCCCTTTGCATTATCCAGGAAATATCCGAACGCGGATCGGGAGTTCAAGTGGCAGTACGCCTTCCCTTCCCGTCAACTTTCGAAGGATCCGCGAAGCGGTACGATTCGCCGCCATCATGTTCACGAAAGCTCTTTTGCCCAAGCGATGCGACGTGCTCTGCTGCTGAGCCGAATTGAAAAACCTGCAACGCCACATACGCTTCGACATTCGTTCGCGACGCATATGCTCGAAAACGGCGCCGATATCCGAACGGTTCAAGAGATTCTGGGCCACAAGGATGTTCAGACTACGATGATTTATACGCACGTCATGAATCGACCAGGTCTAGTGGTCGAAAGCCCGCTGGATCGTCTGTGATGGTTGGCAGTTGAGAGTGGGCAGAAAGATCCTTGGGAAAAAAGATGGCTGGAGTGAGATGGATAGGGTCGATCAAGCGAACCAACGGAAAAGGCCACCGCTTGGCAGTGGTAGCTACAGGCGGATCGGAGACCGTTGAGGATAACGGTTCCACTCAATCGGGCCCCACGGTTGGTCTCAAGCCTCACGCCTCCCCACGTGTCTGGACTTCGTCCCCGTGGGTGACATGTCTGCCATCCAAAAATGCCATTGAAAAAGCGATAGGGCCATAAGCTTCAACCCCATCAATCTATCAGGTCGGCTCAACGAAATCGACCAGGCGCATGGGAAAATTTCGCGATCATGGCCTTGGTGAGGAACTGGCAGAGGGAATCGGAGGCAAGCGTCATCGGCCCAGCAGCGCGATACGCAAGTCGCAAACGTTGGTATGCGTTGGGCCGGTGACTAGTAAATTGCCGCTCTGCTCGAATAATCCGTATGCATCGCATCGCCGCAGATGCTCCGCGACCTTCGACGACTGGTCGGCAAACCGCTGCACCCATGCTCGGTCGATCCAAGCACCTGCGGCCGGGGTCGGACCGTCTTCGCCGTCCGTACCTCCCGAGAGCAATGCAAAATCCGCTTGCCAATCCCGGTTATCGATAAGCGATCGGCCCGCCGACAAGACCAATTGCTGGTTGCGTCCCCCGCGACCACGTATCGATTCGTCGGGCAAGACCACGGTTGGCTCCCCGCCGGTGATCAGGCAATCCACCAATCCGCCTCGCTGGGAATCGATCAACTGTCGCGCCAGTTGTTCACCGACCCCTTCGGCGAATCCCTCGGACTGCGTGGCCGAGCGCATCCAGTAGCGATACCCGAGTTCGACAGCGCGCGTTCCCGCCGCGTCGACGGCAGTCGCGTTGTTGGCCAAGATGTGATGGGTGGGTTCGACCGCGCGGGGCTCTGGCTTGAACGAAGACGCTTGCAGGCGCGTGATCCATTCATCGAACTCACCCGGGCAGTAGTGCTGCAGAATCGATTCCGCGCGGTGAGGGTCGGGTTCAGGCTCGAGCACCGTCGGCCCCGAAGCGATGATGGGCAAAGGATCGCCGAGGACATCCGAAATGATCAAGCCGACCAAGAGAGACGCGCGGCAAACATGGGCCAAGCGTCCACCTTTGACTTGGCTCAAGCAACGTCGCACCTCGTTGAGGGCTTGGATATCCGCCCCGGACTCGCTCAAACGGCGAGTGATCGCGATTTTCGCTGGAAGCGAAATCCACGGCTGAGGCAAACAAAACAGGGCCGATCCGCCTCCGCTCCACAAGGCGATCACCGCTGTGGTACGATCCGCGCTGCGCACCAAATCGACGATGCGGCGCGAGCCTTCGACCACCCGTTCCGTTGGCTCGTTCACACCTTGCGGACGAGCCGGAAAGACCTCGACCGATCCGGAGTCTCCAAAGGAGATGCGGCGATGTTCTGCGACACCATCGGGAACATTGATCCATCCACTTACACGCAACGCTGGATGTGGTCCCCGCGCAAAACTCTCCGCCAAGCCGACGAGCATGCCGTAGGTCGCTTTGCCTGCGCCGACCACTACCAATCGCTCGATCCCGCGCAGGTCGTACGTTGTTTCGTCCACGATGAGACGTGAGTTGGTCCATTGCACGTTTCCAGCGACCACACGATCGGCCCGGACGGCATCTACCCCCGCTCGCCAAATCGCCAGCGCATCGTCGATCAAGCGAGGTTTGCTCATCCAGCGTCCGAGTAGAGAGACGAGATCACGGTTCCTTGGCTGCGCGCCAACGGCCGACCGATCGGGGTCAGCGTCTCTTCGGAAAAATTGATCCCGAAGCCATGGAGCAAAGTGGCGTGCAGGTCTTCGACACGCACCGGATCCTTGACGCCGTCGAGCGGTTCCTTGCCCTCGTCGATCGGTTTCGATGTCGTTTCACCATGCACATGCCCTCGGCGGAATGGGCCGCCGAACAGGACGGTACTGAAACCGGTCGGCCAGTGATCGCGTCCGCCGGCGATGTTGATTTTTGGCGTTCGACCAAATTCTCCCCCGCACATGACCACCGTGGATTCGAACAAATCGCGATCGATCAAAAGATTGATCAAGCCATGCAACGCGGAATCGAGAATATTGCATCGCCCGGTTTGCAACGCATGGTTCTCAGCGTGCGTATCCCAGCCCGACAACTCGACTTCCACACACGTGACTCCCTGCTCGACCAGACGTACAGCGGCCAGGCAACCTCGACCAAACGGAGTATCTCCGAACGCATTGCGAATTGCCGATGACTCGCGATCGATTTCAAACGCCTCGATCTGCTGGCTGGCCATCATGGTTTTCGCCCGCTGGGTGGAAATCGATTGCAGAGTCTTGTTGCTGTCGAGGTCTTTCATGCGACCGCGACGAAATCGCGACTCGATCTGTTCCAGGTCGGAGACTCGCTGCTCAAAAACCTCTGGGGGAATGTAGCTCTTCAGATTCGGAAGCGGGTCCTTGGGATCCCCCATCCGGAAGGCGTCGAAGGGACTGCCGAGGTAGCCGCCGCGGCTGGACCATTGCCCTGCCAGGATCGAGACATGGCGAGGGATCTCCAGGTTCGACTCAGTCTGGTGGCACAATACCGAACCGATCGAAGGATGGACCAGCGTCGGGTCGGGACGCCAACCCGTTTTCATGTTGTAGGTCGCTCGCTCATGATCCCCTTCTTTGGAGATCATCGATCGGACCAACGTTGCGCGATGCAGGATCTCCGCAGTGCGAGGTAGCGTGTCCGCGATCGAGACTCCCGCCAACGAGGTGGAGAGAGACCGGACTTCGCCTCCGATGATTGTCCCGGGGTGAGGATCGAAGGTCTCGAGTTGGCTGGGACCACCCTGCAGCCACAACAAGATCATCGCGCGAGGCTTCGCGCGTTGGGCTGTGGGGGACTCTTGAGCCCGCGCGATCGATTCCGCAACGCGGGTCAGCATCGCGGTCTGCATCAATCCCCCGCCGACCGTCAACGCACCATGCAGCCAACGCCGACGCAGCATGCGTCCATACGAATCACAACCAGAGGCAATCCCAGAATCTCGATCGCAGTTCATTGTGGCACCGTTTTCGAAAAGTCTCGTCGAGCCCGAATCAGTATAGCAGTCCGCCCCCAAGGATTCGGGGTTTTAGGCGATTTCTTGGCATACGCCTCGCATCCCGCAAGGTTTTTCCAAGCGGACCAAGCGAATGCCAGCATTCGACGAACTGACGGGGAATCAGAAACGGGCTCAGCATGGATTGCGGGATGGGCTGATGTTACGGAGAGGACTGGGCGATGGGTTATTCCGGTCCTGACGCGAAGGAGGCAGGCGCGATGCGACGATTAAGTGATTGGTTGGTGGGCTCGGTTCTCGGGATGGTGGTTTTTTCGGCATCCGCGATGGGTGATGGCCCCCACGGTCGAACGCACCAGCCACATCCGATTCAATGGCTGTCGGGAACCTATCTCGATCCTGCGATTGCTCGTCCCGACTTGTTTCCTCGGATCGTTGGAAACAGCATCCCTGAGCATCGTCGGGTCTACAATCGTCCGCGTTACGGGACCGGGAAATTCCTCTATCACTTTGAGCCCACGAGCCAGGAGGCGGCGGCGTGGGAGACCAACGTGACGAATGGGAATTATCGAAATCATCGCGGTCCCTATGTTCCGATGTATTGGTACCCGAAGCCATGGGAATCGCTCAACACGCGAGCGCGTCCCGATTTTCAGCAACCGGCCCAGGTTGAGGTGGAGGGGTCAGACGGCGGGACTCTGATGGAACTGGTCGAACCCGCCGCGCGGTAGCCCGCCAAGCCCCATGGCTTGATGCTTGCGATACAATCCTTGGAGGATCGCAATCATCGAGTCAGTGGAGTTTGTTATGTTGGTTTGTCAGGGATCGTTTCTCCGGTTGATCTTCTGCGCGTGCTCGGTGCTCCTGTTGGGGCGGGAACTGCGGGGCGACTGGCCGGGATTGTTAGGCCCTCGTCGCGATGGCCATGCGGCGGCGGGTGCAAAGATTGCAACAAACGCCCCAAAAGAGCTGCAGCCATCCTGGCAACTCCCAGCGGGCCAAGGCTACGCGGGTGCAGCCATTCGCGGCCAGCAAGCTGTGCTCTACCAGCGCGATGGCAATGAAGATGTTCTTCGCCTGGTGGATTTGAAAGACGGGCGAGTTCAATGGCGAACGGCTTTCCCGGCAGCGTATCGCCATGGGCTCGATGAAGACAAGGGGCCGCGCTCCGTGCCTCAGATCGTCGACGAATGCATCGTCATCCAATCGGCCGCGGGGGGGATTCATTGCGTATCCCTAGCGGACGGCAAGCCGCGTTGGAGCCGGGAACTGAGGAAAGAATTTGCTGCCGACGAGGGTTACTTTGGAGCCGGCAACACGCCTTTGGTCGCGGACTCGATGGTGATTGTCAATGTGGGAGCCAAGAAACAGAACGCCGGGATTGTCGCGCTGTCGCTGATCGATGGCAAGATCCTGTGGAAGGCAACCGATGCCGATGCGGGTTACGCTTCACCCATCCTGTACTCGGATGCAAACTTGAGTGGCTCGGACTCGCGCCTGGCGATTGTGCCGACGCGCCTGACGACCTACGGAATTGATCCCGCGACCGGCAAGGTCCGGTGGGAGTTTCCATTCGGCCAACGCGGGCCGACAGTCAATGCGGCGACTCCGATTGTGCTCGGTAATGGGCATTTGCTGCAAACCTCCAACTACGGGATCGGCTACGTCAACGCCGCGATCAGCCCAGGGCGCGTCGAGATCGTCCGAAAGGGAGAAGAGCTAGCCAGCCAATATGCGACACCCGTTGCGGTGGGGGACTACGTCTTCGCATCGGATGGAGCGGAGAATGGCGGTGCGGGGAGTTACAAATGTTTGCAACCCGAAACAGGAAAAATCGTCTGGGAAGAAAACGGCATGCCCATTTGCCACACGATTGCAATCGATGCGGGAGATCAATCCCAACTCCTAATCCTCGGAGTGGATGGGCAGCTTTGGTTGACACCCGCCAACGCACGCGGGTTCGAACCGATCTGGAAAACGCGTTGTCCGCCGGGCCTGTATCGGGCACTCCCGGCTCTGTCGGGGAACAAACTCTTGGTTCGATCCAGTCTGGGGGCCAGTCCGCAATGGATGTGCTTTGAGTTGTGATCTCGAGGCTCCATCGAGTACACTGAGGAGATGCAGAGGCGTCTATCATGTCCAAGGAGTCGATCGAATGATTGATGCGATCGAGCAAGAACCAGATCCGAATCCGAGCCATTCCTCGGTACCAGCGGGATCGGTACCAGCGGGATCGGCGCCAACCGTAGGGAGTCTCTTGGTTTCCACCATGTTCAGCCTCGGTGGGGTGCTGATCCTCTTGGTATGCTTGCGGTACCTCCTTCCTCCCATGCTGGAATCATCGCGTTATTCGTGGCATCGCGGGCAATTGCGTGCTGAATACGAACTGGCTGGTCAACAACTTCAGAATGTTTCGTGGGAAGGGCTGAGCGAGATATCGCAGACGGTCACGCGACGCGTTAATCCGAGCGTTGTTCACATTCAGGTGTCTCTCAAAGACGAGGACTCCGAGCGTTTAGGTCGTTGGAATCCTGACTTGCAAGGTTTTCGCGCTCCGTCGGGGCAAGGGAGTGGGATAGTAGTCTCAGCGGATGGATACATTCTCACCAATTACCATGTCCTGGAAAGCAATTCCGACATCCAAGTTTACCTACCAGACAACCGCACACTGCCAGCGAAGGTGGTTGGAGTGGATCGCACCACCGACTTGGCATTGCTTAAGGTTGACGCCAACGGCCTGCTTCCGATTGCGTGGGGGGACAGCGACGAGGTCGATATCGGGTCGCCGGTTTGGGCGATAGGCAGTCCATTCGGACTTGCTGGCTCGGTCTCGTTCGGCATCCTCAGTGGCAAGCACCGAATCGACCTCAACGCGAATCCCCAGTATCGGGGATCGCGCGAACGCATTACTTCGAGATACAGCGATCTCATGCAGAGCGACGTCGCCGTCAACCCGGGAAACAGCGGTGGCCCGTTGGTCAATGGCAGGGGGGAGTTGATCGGGATCAATACCGCGATTGTCGGTGAATCCTATCGAGGAGTCAGTTTTTCCATCCCAAGCCGAATCGCGCGCGAGGTTCTCGACCAGTTCATGGCCCATGGTCGCGTTCGACGGGGATGGCTGGGCGTGGAACTGGCCGCGGAGATTGTCCCAGAGGGAGAGACAACAGTGCCTCGCGTTGTGGTTCGGTCGGTCGCTCCGGATTCACCTGCTAACCGCGCTGGGATCTATCCGGGCGATCGAATTCTCGAGTTCAATGGCAAGCCGGTTGGCTCCGTTCAGGAATTGATCGACTCCATCCGAACCACGCCCGCCGAAGCGAGCGCATTGCTCAAGCTCGATCGAGACGGCAGCGAAGTCGCCATCGAATTGACGCTGGGCGAATTGAACTATGCGCCGTAACCGCTAGAGTCCGAGGATGGATCGTCTCGGCGGGGTAACATTGGAAACTCGTCCGAGGATTTCTCGGAGAATTTGCTGCTCCAATTCCGTGTCGTTCTCCAAGCGAATCCAGCCGAGAGTGATCGGCTGGCCCATGAGGGATGGATCGGCTCGAACGATCGAACCGTCGTAGCGAGCGATTGCCGAACCCTCGGATGAAAACTGGGATCGATCGACGTCCTCAATTTCCTTCATGACCTCCACGGCGATGGTGAACCCTTGTTCGGTGGGGACAACTCGCACAAAGCAAGTGCGTTGAATGGTTTGAAACGAGCTTTGCCAGCGTTGGAATCCATGAATCGCGTCCTTGCGCCATGGCTCCAAAAGAGTTGCTCCCACTTCAGGATAGGTTTCCAATCGACCTTCTACCCATTGGGTTGCATCTCGCATCGCTCGCTGCTCGCTCTTGATGCGGAAGTAATCTTCCACCGTATCGACGATCTGATTCCAAAGAAATTCGCTGTCGCCGACCAACACATTCAGAGGGTTGGTCAGTTGCGTCCGTTTATTCAACGGCACACCGGGCAACGCCAGCGTCGTCGGTGGTAGCATCGAGCAACCCGAAAACACGAATGCAAAACTGCAAACGCATGCAGCACTTGTTTTCAGCCAGCGCCCCGCAGCTTTCACGATCCAGATTTCGGAGCGGGGCTTGGATTCGGGGAAAGGTCTTTGAGCGACCTACCGAGTCGCTTGCGCTGAGGCGATCGTTCGCCGACAACTCGGACAGGGCCGGTCTCTAGCGATTGTTCTGCGGCCGCAATGCTCTCCAGAGTCTTGGACGCCATCGACTGCAGTGCGGGATGGAGTTGGCCTGGATCCTTCGGAGTTCCCAGGACCTCCATGGCATCGCTCACTCCCATAAGCACCGACTGCCGAACACCATCTCGAATCCAACCGAAAAGTCCTGTCTGACTCATCGAATCCTCGCTTGATAGGGACGGAAAAACCTCGCGTCGGGGGACCGTATCAAAAGAGGGTGGAATCTCGCTAGTCCAGATCCGGCGCGATGCTAGCTTTAAGCCGGTCCGGAAACCGCGGCGAATCCTCCACCGTCGGATCTGGGAAGCGTATGCGGTTCACCGTTTTCGGACGGGATTAAAATCCAAACCAAGAGTTCGCGGCGCGGGCCGGTGCGATCCCGGCCTCGCGGTACGCTTCCTCGCTCAGGCCGTAGTAGGTCGATGGCTGGTTGAGTTCGAGAAAGACATGGTAATTTCCGTTCGTCGAACCGGCAGTCATGACACTGGCGGGGCGGATGTGGAGCACGCTGGTGACGCGATTGTTCCACCGAGTCGTGAAGAGCTGTCCTCCGAGGCTCGCCTCGGGGCGCAAGCCATAGAAATGGACCATCATCCCGGCGACCATGGATGGATCGCCCGTGGTACCCATAAATTGGATACGCTGCACCGCCTTGTTGGCGTCGAATGCGTAAGTCAGGGTTCCGGCCAGATCGGTCGGACCGGTCCCGGTAACCAGTGGGACGCGATAGGCGTCATACTGCGGATTGCCCGTGACGGTGGTGACTTGCGCGAAACGTTGTGGTAATGCCGTGGGAGTCATGTCGAATCGAATGACTTCGCGAAGGTCGACGATCGGAGGTGGTGTCCACACCGGTGGAGGTTGTTGCTCGGTCGATGCGGCGACTACGGTGGCTTGGGCAGACGGGTTTTGCGAGAGGAGCATGCTATGAGGCAAGGGCGCACCTGCTTCAGAAACCGATCCACCGGTAGCAGGAGTGGGCGTTTGTCCGGATGGGGAAGCGTCCAGCATCCCTTGGATGGCTTGACGGGCAGCGGTCCCAGCTTCGGTTTCGAAGAGGGCATAAGGGCCGCCGATTGCGGTTCCTAGAACGGTGATGGCACCGAGCGGTTTCTGCAGGATGGACGAGAGCATGGCGGTTCTTTCGATGGGATACACCGCACATCCATGTGCTCCAAAAAATTCTGATGCATCGATCGGTCATCGGATGAGTACCGCGGAGTCATCAGAGGATTGGGCAATTTTCCCAAAACCCGTTTGGGGAGAGGCATGGCAATCGAATCAAACCGTAAAACCAACCCGCTGGACTCACCGGACAGCTTGCGTCGTCCCGCTTTCACGACACAGCCCACCAAAGTCAATTTTCGTTTTCATGAGCCTGGGGCCCTAGCCGATTTTTTGCACCTCGAACGAACTCGGCTAGCCCGCATATTTCATGCGTTTATTTTCTTGTCCCTATAGCGCGAAAGCCTTAGTTCTGGTATCCATTGGAGTTACGACACTTCAGGACCACCAGATCAAAGGCTTACGGCAATGACAGATTGTACAC
>JBKDXO010000045.1:0-14470 GCA_046306195.1 Planctomycetota bacterium
GAATTGCGGCGGAATGGTCGCGGTTTCGAAGTTCTGTTCGATCGTCTGACCGGCGGGTAGTTTTGCGGTCACGCTGCCAGTGGAGCGGCGTTCGTCGTCGAAGTAGGTGATCGTCAGGAACTGCGTCCCAGCCTCGTCGATCGTCCAGCGGGCGATAGGATCTCCGTTGTCGTTGTAACGGATCTTGGCCGTTCGGCCTTGGCCGGGATTGACCTGCAGGATTTCGCCGTAGGGGGTGTAGCTGGCGGAGAATTGGACGTTGCCGTTGCGATCCCGAGTCTCGGTGACGTTGCCGTCCTCATCGTACTTGAAGCTCGTTTGGTTTGCGAAGTTGTCCGACGTGGCGACGAGATTGCCGGTCGTGTTGCTGAAGGAGTTGAAGGTAGTGTTGCCGAAGGGGTCGGTCTGGGAGGTTGGGACACCCCATTCGTTGTAGGTCATGATCGTTTTGCGACCGTGGATGTCGGTCGATTCGATCAGGTCTCCCTTGTCGTTGTAGCGGTTGTTGGTGGTGATGTCGTTGGTTTCGGAGTTCCCGACCCCGTCCTCGAGTCCGATGACTTGGGTTTCCGAGAGGAGGCGATCCTTGGCATCGAAGGCTCGTTTGACCACCACGCCGGCTGGATCGACGGTCCGAACGATATTGCCGCGTGCGTCTTTGGTTTGGCGGGAGACATTGCCGAGCGGGTCGGTCATGGTTTCGGTACGGTTGGCGACATCGTAGCCCAACCCGACTTGGCTGCCCGAAGCGCCGGTGAGTTTTCCGACGCGGCCGTCGGGAGTGTAGTTGGCCTTGAAGGCGGTCCGACCCAGGGGGTCGATGACCGTATCGAGGTAGTGTTTGGGCGTATCAAGGTACGTGAACTTGGTTTCCGCCCCGAGACGGTTGGTGACTTTGGTCAGGTTCCCCAAGGCATCGTAGGCGTACGTGATGCGTCGATTGTTTGGGTCGATGATCGCGGTGATGCGCCCGGCCCAGTCCCGTTCGAACCGGACCGATTTCCCGGAGTCCGAGAAGATGCCGTCGTACCGGAACTTGAGTTCGTTGTTGTTGCGGTCCACGGTGGAGCTGAGTTCTCCCGTTTTCGCGTCCATGACCAGTCGCGTTCCATTTCGCAGCTTCAATTCGTAGCTTCCGCCGAACGTTGGATCGGCTGGGTTGTAAAGGCGTCCGGTCCCCTGGTCGAGGTAATCGTCGCCGAACTTCTTGAGATCGAGGCTGTCGACGATCAATCGGCTGGTGATCCCTGGATCGGGTTGGAACGCGGGTGAGTAATAGAGGGGGATGCCGAAGAGGGATTGGGACACCCGTCCATAGAAGGTAAAGCCGTGCTTGGTTCCGTCCCCCAAGGTCACGATGACCCGATCGCCATCGCGAAACGGTTTGTAGCCCGAGAAGTCGGGGACACGTTCGGGGTCCATTTGCACATCGATTTTGGTGGTTTCGATATCGAGGGACCAACCGTATCCAAAGTCCCCTACCTTGCCCGCATCGAGCGTGTCATAGCTGCGGCTGATGACGATCGGGGTGCCTGCGAGCGGGACCTGCAGATCGGTGAAGCTGAGGGTCAGGTTCCCCATCTTGAGCGCTCCCTCGACATTGACGGAGGCATAGTCGCTGGTGGCGAGGGCCAAGTCGCGAGCCGTCAACCGCAGGGTGTATTGGGCGTTGCGGAGCATGGTTGGGTCCAGGCGATGAAGGACAGCGCTGGTTCTGGGTCCCGTACCGGAGGCCAGCGTGCGCGTATCACCGGTTTGGTTGTCGGTGAGGGTCAGATCCCATTGCAAGTCACCCGGGGAGTTGTCGTTGATGGTCGCGCGAATGTCCGTGGGCTCGGTGATCGTAAGCTGTGAGCCGTTGAGGATCTGGGCCGTGGGTGGCTGCTGATCGGCGGGATCGGGGACCGACAAATTCAGGGGCGTCGCATTTCCGACGTTGTTGGACGCGTCGGTTGCGGAGGCATCGAATTGGAGGAGCCCGATCATTTCGCTGGTCAGTTTCAAGCGTGCTTGGCCTTGATCGTCCAGAGTGAGAACTCGGTTCCAGGTGGTCGTCGATCCGCTGCGCGTTACGCTCGTCAAAACCAATGTCTTGGATTCCACACCGACGTCATCGATCGCGAGGACTTTGAGGACGATCTCGTCACCGACCCGTGGCGCGGTTGCGGTTGTGGTGATGGATACCGTCGGTCCGGCGGTGTCCGCAACCACCGTCAACTGGAAGGATCTGGTGGCGGACAGACGATCGTCGCTGACGGTGACGGTCACGGGATAGTTGGCGATCGGTGTCGATGACGACGTATCCCATGTGATTCGGCCGTTGCTGGCATCGATTTTGATACCTGCGGAGACCGACGCGGGATCGAGCGAGTAGGAGAGCGGATCCCCGTTGGCGTCGGTTGCCTTGACGTCGTACCGATAGGTCGACCCGCGCGTGACGGTCCTGTTCGGGATCGCTTCCACGACGGGAGCGACATTCTGGGGTTGGACACGGACACTGAAGTTTTGGGTTGCAGTCAAGGAGCCGTCGGACGCTTCCACTTTGAAGGGGACGAGTTGATTGAGCTGTGCGTTGGAGGGTGTCCAGGTCAACACGCCGCTGGCGGTATTGAAGCTCATGTTCGGTGGGAGCGTGGCGGGTTCGACTAATCGAAACGTGACCGTGTCTCCATCGGGGTCCGTGGCGTTGGCATCGTAGGTGTAGAGGGTATTGACCTCCGCCTCGAGGGCTGGGGTGGTGGTGATGCGTGGTGCGTTATTCGGCGGGGTGAGCGCAACGTTCACATCGTAGATCTGGGATACTCCCATTCCGAGTTCGTCCACGACATTGATTTGGATACGGAACACCCCGGCGGTGTGCGGGTTCCAGGACAGTAGGCCAGTGTTGGCATCGATGGCCAGACCGCCCCCTGAGGCGTTGGTCGCTGCCCCCAGAGAGAACGTGAGTTTGTGACCATCGGGATCGGACGCCTCGACCGCGTATGCGTAGGGTTTGTCCTTGACCGCTTGCGTGGAGGGTTGCGAGGAGATGACCGGTTGTCGGTTGGTCGCGATGACATTGAGGTTCGCCGATTGCTCGGCGGATCCGCCGCGCGGGTCCGCGACTCGGACGGTCATTGCATGCGTACCCACCTGGGACGAGGTCGGCGTCCAGCGCACGACCCCGGTATTCGCGTCGATTGTCATCCCGCTGGGGGAGGTGACTAGACTGAACGTGAGCGTATCCCCATCGGGATCGGAGGCGTTGGCATCGTAGACGTATGGGTTACCGACCACCAGCGCGGTCTTTGGGGTCGTGGTGAACGCAGGGGGATTGTTGGATGGCTCGGTCACCACGGTGACCTGGAAGGTTTTGGTCACGGTTCCTGCGGTACGTCCATCGGAGACCTGGACCGTGAAGCTTTGCGATCCGAGTTGCGCGCTGGAGGGAGTCCATCGAATCAGTCCAGCGGAGTCGATCGACATGCCGGTGGGAGAGGCGGTCAGGGAGTAAGCAAGCGAATCGCCATCGGGATCCGTCGCGGCCACTTGATGGACGAAGAGCGAGCCGACTTGGATTTGGCCCGACACGTTCGATGTGATCTGCGGGGGACGGTTGTTGTTCGGATCGCTGATATTCAGTTCATAGCTTTGGAGATCCGTCGCATTGTCAGGATCGACGACGGTGACCGTCACCGGATGAACGCCGAGCGTTGGCGAGGACCACGTGATGATTCCGGTGGTTGGGTGGATGATCATGCCGCGAGCGAGCGACGCCGAGTCCAGGGAGAAACGCAGCAGATCCGTCTCGCCCGGATTGGGGTCTGCAGCGTTGACATCGTAGTTGTAGGATTGTCCGA
The DNA here is from genome assembly GCA_046306195.1 of Planctomycetota bacterium. Classification (GTDB taxonomy): domain Bacteria; phylum Planctomycetota; class Planctomycetia; order Pirellulales; family Pirellulaceae; genus JBKCUI01. Next base: position 3,840 of record JBKDXO010000045.1, read on the forward strand.
TCACTCCTGAGAGCACGGGGGTCGAAGTGATGCGTGGCGGGGCGTTCTTGAGAACGGGCAACGCGAATCGCTGGCTGACCTCGCCTCCCTTTTGGTCGTTGGCGATGACCTTGATCTCAAAGGTCCCATCGACCTGCGGCGTCCAGGTCACCAGTCCTGTGGAGGCATGGATGGCTAGATTGCCGCGCGCATTGGATGGGATCGCGGACGTATCAAGCGACCAGACGATCGTATCTCCGTTCGGGTCGGTTGCAGTCGCTTGGTATTGGTACGGTAGGTTGCGAACCGCAGGGCCTGTTGGGGCGGATGTGATCTTGGGCGGATCGTTGGCAGCCACAGGGGGCAGAATGGTCAGTGTGTAGGTTTGTGTCACCGGACTGTTGACACCGTCGGAGACCGCAAGGGTCACGTTGTAATCGCCGATTGCCGATGGGGTCCAGGATACCTTGCCCGTAGTGGCATGGATCGACATACCGATTGGTGCGCTGGTGAGCGAGAACGCCAAGGAATCGCCGTTGGGGTCGAAGGCGGAGACATCGTAGGTGTAGAGGTTCCCTAAGCGCGATGGCGATACCGGTGTGGAGCGGATGACCGGTGGATTGTTCGTGGGCGTCGAGGCGATGGCGGGGATTCGGAACGACTGCTCCGAGAACATTCCTTGAGGGTCCGCAACACGCAGCAAGAACGCTTGTTCGCCGACGGCGGACGGGGTCCATGTCAGCAACCGGGTGGTTGGGTTGAAGGTGACGTTGGCTTGCCCGGTCGGCGACTGCAGCGTGTAGACCAAGGCCGAGGCGGGAGTATCCGCGTCGGTGGCGGTCAGTGTGTAGGACCATGGTTGGCCGACAACCGCGGGGCCGACGGGTTTGGACGTGATCTCGGGTGGGGTGTTGGTTTGCGAGACCTGCAACGTGAATTGCTGCGTTGTTGAACCGCCCCGTCCATCGCTGGCGGTGACGGTCACCGGATAGTTTCCTGTGGCTGTCGGAGTCCAGTCGATACGGTTGTTCGAGAGTCGCATGCCGCGCCCGAGCGAAACGGAATCGAGGGCGAAGGACACCGGATCTCCGTCGGCATCGGTAGCGCTCGGGAAGTAGGACCAGAGTTGGTTGACAAATGCCGGTCCTTGGGGAGTGGAAACGAATCGGGGAGGTTGGTTGCTCGGATTGTTGGTTGGGGGAGCGATGGCGTTGATGGTGAACGTTTGTGATGCGGTTCCGCCGTTTCCATCGTTCGCGGTCACGGTTGCCGTGATCGAGGTGTTGGCCGCGCTCGGATTCCACGTGACGATTCCGTTGTTGATGGTTACCGTTTCGCTGCCGCTGTAATTGAGCGAAACGGTGATCGGTTGCCTTTCCGGGTCGTTGGCGATCACCTTGTAGGTCCAAGGGGTACCGAAGACGGCTGGCCCGACGGGAGCGGAGACAATTTCCGGTGGTTGGTTGGGTGGGGCGACGATGTTGAGGGTAAACGATTGGATTGCGGTACCGTCGATGTTGTCCGATGCATGGATAACGAAGTTCACGGAACCGGTGGTGGTTGGGTTGAAGACGAGTTTGCCCGACACGGCATCGATCGACGCACCCGAGACGGCTTGCCCCAAGGAAAACACGATCGCATCGCCGTTGGGGTCAAATGCCTTGACTTCGTAGAGATATTCCTGGCCGAGAACAGCGGGTCCGGTAGGGACGCTGGTGATTCTCGGAGCCGCACCCGTGCGGGCGGGGATCGAGACCATCGTGAACGTCTGTTCGGCAAACGAACCGGCCTGGTCGGTGACTCGGACTCGAATCGTCTTGGATTGCCCGGCGGCCGAAGATAGCCATCCCACGGTTCGTGTTAGCGGGTTGAACGTGACACTGGCGTCGCCGGTGGGGGACTGCAGGGAGTAGACCAGTTGGGCTGGCGTGCTGTCGGGATCGGTGGCGACGATGACATAGGACCACGGGGTCCCTACGTAAACCGGCCCGATTGGTTTCGAGGTGATTTCGGGTGGGAGACTGGAAACGACCTTCGGCCGAGCGGGCAGGTCGAACGACTGGGTCGAGGTAAGACCTGTGCTGTCGCGGGCGGTGAGGGTTACCGGGAAATCGCCTGCGGAAGTTGCTGTCCAGACGAGTTTGCCGTTGGTGATCGCCATGCCGCGCGCGATCGAGGCAGCATCCAGCGAGAGGGTAATGGTGTCGCCGTCGGCATCGGAGGCAACGATCGGATACTCGTAGAGTTCGCCCACGATCGCGGGCACGGGGGGAACGGAAGTGATACGCGGTGGCGACCCGGCACCGACATCGACGGTGAAGGTTTGCGTTGTTACGCCACCTCGACCATCCGCCACGGTAACTTGGGTGCGATAACTCCCGGCGAGGGTCGGAGTCCAAGCGATGAGGCCGGTGGCTGAGTTGATTGTCATGCCGCGGGTTATCGATGGGCTGTCGATCGCATACGAGAGAACATCCCCATCGGCATCCGTGGCATCGACGTCGTAATTCCAAAGCTTGTTGCGCGAGACCGGTCCTTGGGGTGTGGAGATGATTTCGGGAGACCTATTTCCGGTTCCGCTATCCAAGAAAATCTGGAAGGGCTGAATCGCGAGTCCACCATAACCATCCTCAACGCGAAGCGTGACGTCCACGTAAAAGTTTTCGTCGGCTGCTGGGGTCCACGTCAGTGTGCCGGTCGCAGGCTCGATCGACATACCTCTCGGACCGAACGCCAGCTTGTAAGTGAGGCGATCGCCATCGGGGTCCACGGCCAGAGGTTCGTACCGATAGGTCCGGCCAACGACCGCCGTTCGGATAGGCGACGATATGAAACTGGGGTTTCGATTGTTCGATGTTCGGGTGGAATTTCCGAAGTCGAGCCCTGAAACTTGCTGGCCTCCGAGGGCGGTACCTCGGTGAACAGCGTTCGCTGGAGCAGTTTGGGCCCAATCGGACTTCAGGATCTCGGCGACGATATACGGTCCGGGCGCTACGTTGGGGAACGTATAGTTTCCGCTGGCATCGGAGGTTGTCGAACGCTCGCCCGCATCCAAACGCTGATTGTCGTTGGCGTCGAGGAACACGGTCCAACCGCTTTGCGCGGTATCCGGTCCATTGAACAGCCCGTCGCCATTGTTGTCGAAGAAGACCCGCCCGGTCAGGGTTGCCGGTGCCGTATTGATCAACTCGAGCGTGTAAGCTTGTTTCGCAACCCATCCGCGTCCATCGTCGACCTCGATCTCGACAGGATAGAAACCGGATGTGTTTTGAGGGGGCGCCCAAGTGACCAATCCGGTTGTGGAACTGATCTGCATGCCGCTGGGGGGTTGAATGCCGCTCGCAAATCGATAGGTCAGGGTATCGTTGTCGGGATCGACCGCGATGACCGGATAGGTGTAGGGTTGTCCGGACAGCGCTTTGGTGACGGGATCCGAGACAATTGCCGGGCTTCCGTTTCCGATTGCTGGCAGGACTTGAATGTTGAACGATTGCGTGACCGTTCCACCGGTTCGTGAGTCATCCCCGAGGATGGTGACTTGTCGCAATCCCACTTGGGCAGCGGTGGGTCGCCAGGTAACCCGAGCCGATCTCGGGCCGTTGGCGGCGATGGCCATCCCTGTTATCGCCGGGGCCGAGACCAGACTCCAGTTCACGACGTCTTGATCCGGATCCTCGGCGGTGACATCGTAGCTGTAGTCGGAATCGACGTAGGCGGTGACGGTGGGGACCGAGACGATGACCGGTGGTCGGTTGGGAACGGGCGCATAGGCCGTCAATTGAAAGGACTGACGGGCTCGGGCACCGAACGGATCGCGGGCTTCCAGCATGATCGCGTGCGATCCGGTATCTGAGGCGGTGGGATTCCAAACCAGCGTGTTTCCGGCACCCATGGTCATACCGCTGGGGCCGGACAGGAGTGTGTAGGTGATCGGATCCGAGTCCAAGTCGACGGCGGAGAATGGGTAGGAATAGTTGGTGCCCGTCATGACCGAGACTTCGGGGGCGGACGTGAAGACCGGAGGCCGGTTCAATTGCCCAAGCAAAACAAGCTTGTAGGTGAATGGCTTTTGCGACGGGTTCAAAAATGCCAACACGCCCCGCTGGCTCACTTCTCCGGGAGAGAGCATCCCATCGGCCACGAAGCGGCTGAAGTTGTAGTAGGGGATCCCATCGGGCGTGTAGCCATCGATATCCACGGGGATGACTGTCGGGTTGCTGATGTCGGTAATGCCTATGACGAGCGGAGTGGCGATTGGGTAGGTGCCGGTATTTTTCACCGCCAGTTCTGCGTAGAGGGTATCCTTGCGTTTGTTCCACGAAGTGACGCCGTATTCGGTTCCAATCGTCGAAACATCGCTGAGGGTGTTGAAATCGACTGGCCCACGGGTTTTTGTCAGGCCTTCGATGGTGACTTGGGTGGTCGCGGAGTTCCCAAAGATGTCGACCGCCTTGAATTGGTAGGTGGTTTTTCCTGGTGGCTGAACGACTCGGGTAAAGAACGTTCCCCCTGCGTCCAGTGCTTCGACCGGCGCGCCGTCGACATAGACGGCGGCGATGCGCGCGATCGGCGCACCGGGGATCGCACGACCGGAGATCAGGACCGTCGCGCTGGCTGGGAAGTCGGAATCGTTTGACGGGGAATCGATCACGATGGAGGGGATTGCCGCGATCCAGTTCTTGGTCGCGGATTGCGACAAGGTGCCTACTTTTGCCGAGATCGAATCGACGCCGACGTTGTTTCCGCGATATCGGTATTCTGCGATCCCTTGGGCATTGGTGAATGCGAAGCCCGATCCCGGGTTGGCACCGGTGATGTTGAAATCGACGCGGATGCCGGGAAGACCAATTCCAGCCGCATTCGTCACGGTCGCGACTGCGGAACGTGTAGCGCCGATGGTGGCTGTTTCTGCGGCAGGGGTCAACGCCAGTTGTTGCACCGCAGCAATCTGCGAAACGGACATCCCGCCCGGGTAGCCATAGGAGTCATACCAAGCGAAACCATAGACATACAGTCCAAACGGTGCCGATCCGGTGATGACATGCGACCCGACGGAAATCGGAACCTGGGCTGCAGAGAATCCGCTCGTTCCGATCGGAGAAAAAAGAGATGGTGAAATCTCGACCCCATCGAGCAGCAGACTGTTCACCATACTGGTCTGGATCGCGATATTCGCATAGTTATCTGGGAAATTGGTGGCTGGTGTGGCGAACGCATACTCCGTGAGGAACTGCTCATTGGGGGGGATCAACATCATGAACGGATCAGCAAGGTTGCCGTCGTAGTTTTGTCCGTTCGAGTACTGGGCCAACAAGATCGGCTTGGTCGATGTGATGGTAGAGGGTTCTTCGATGATCTGTTCAAAGAGTTGGCCTCGGTTGATGGTCGCCAAGTTCACTCCGTTGATGAAGATCGTGGTTGCATCTTGCGAAGCAATCATGCGGAACGTGTCACCCATCTCTCGGGTCGCCAAAGGGACAGTGAGAAAGCTTTTTCCCCATGTCGAGGTTGGGGGAAGTTGCTCGACAACATGATCGCAGGCGGAGACGCCAGCAGGAATGTTCGCGCATTCGTGCCCTCCGAAAACTGCGATGGGCTTATTGGAGGAAATCAACGTACCCGACAAATCGACTGGATTTCCCGGGGTTCCCAAACCACTGGCAAGGAGTTGGTAGGTTTGCCCTTGCTCGAGTGTTACGGTGAACGGAACATCTTTGGGACGCCCAGGGATAGCCGGTTCGGTAAGGGTTGCTGGAACCGGAGCGATATCCTCCGTCGGCGTGATACTAACGACGGTATTATTCTCGGTCGCTACGAATGCGAATTGAGTCATCAAATCATAAAGCCCATTTGAGTTTTTCCAGCCAAGGATGATGTAATCGGTACCCAAGACATCTTTGGGCAATCCGAGGTACGCGTCAGTTGTGAACGGTTTCCAATTCAAGCCGTAGACCGCAACGTCGCGATTGCTGGTTACGCGGATACCATTGTTCCGGATACGACTCCACAGGAAACCGATGTCGGCTTCTTCGGGTAGCACGATAGTTGCAACTTGATTCGCGCTCACGGTAAAGGGAATAGAAATTGGATAGGTAAGTCGAGGGAGTTCAACGAATCCGGTCGCGTCCTCTGGGCTGCTGATGAATAGTGTCAATGCTGGTTGTTCCCCAACTCTGTAATTGGTAGGAAATGTCAACCAAAACTCTTTCCCGAGAGTATCGATTGCATCCCCAGAGTCATCATCCAGAATGGTGCCAAACGCGATTCCAGTGCCTTTGATGATTGCGTTGGTAGGTTGCTCAAGCTTCAGCGCGAATCGTTCTATCGTCTCCGGGACAGAGTCACCCTCAACATGGATCGTCACTGTTTGCGTTAATTGACCTGGGCTAAATTGAAGAAACCCTGACTTGCTTGCATAGTCTTCAGGCGCAATCGCCGTCTGGTCCTCCGTAACGTACCGCACCGAGATCGGCTTGGTACTGACACGGTCGAGGGTCACTGTGAACCCGAAATCGTTTTTACCCTCGGATTGGCGCACATGCTTGACAGATACCAAGGGTAATTGGTGGGTAAGGGTGACATCGTTTCCTGATCCACCTCGGTATTTCAGCGAGTATTCGTTTCCGTTTAGTTGGATGATCCCTCCTTCGGCGATCCCAGTAAACTGACCCGCTACCAAATCTGTTGCATCGTTATCCACCAGCAACACGGTGTCACCGACAACAGCAGTATGCGTCTGCAGGATTTGTAACGAACCTCCGAGTGTTACGGATCCAAGTACGATCAGTTGGTCATAATCGATGCCGGCCTGGGCTCCGTTCCAATCGATTTTCAGGATGCCGGTATTGGTTTGCATGTAGCCACCCTGGACTCGGAGCACTCCTACCGCGTTTCCGATCTCGATCTCTGCGGCATTGACGACATAGCCAACGAGTTTGCCGAAACCTTGGAGTTTCCCACCGTTGATTCGGATGCCGTTGTATGAAAGGATTTCCCCACCCGCGATGTTCGTTCGGCCTCCGGATTGCGCGTAATCCAGGGGGTTTCCAAAAAAATCCTCTTCCCCCTCGACCGCCAGTTTCGCATTGGCTGCGACATTCATGGTCCCTGAGTTATTGATGCTGTTGATATGCAATACCCCGGAATCGACATTCACGGTTCCAGGGGTGCTGTTCGTTAAAGTGACCCATAGGTTGCTCACCCCGGAATTCGCCGTGCTGATAAGTTGCCCGGCGTTGATGAACGGGTTTCCCGTATTGCTGTACGTCCAAGAAATGCCTACATTCGCACCGTTGTTGATCCGGAAGATCCCTGAGGTGTTGTTGACAAAGCTCGCATTGGTACCCAACATCAGGTCTGCGGAGACCACGATGGTACCTGAGTTTGCGAGCGTGCGATTCAGAGTCCTCGTTCCGCTTACGTTGATATCGAGAGTCGCTCCGGAGGCAATGAGAGTGGTTCCGGTTCCCGACATGCTTCCGCTGGTCCAGTCGAAGCTGTTGGAAACGGTCACATTTCCAGCCCCAGTGAGCGTCCCTCCAGCAATCGTGAGCCTTTCGATCTCCGATGGTCCGGCGAGCGACAGCGAGCCACCCGTGAGTAGGCGGACTCGTTCGGTAGTGTAGAGCGTATTGACCGAAACCGTGGTTGCGGAGGGGACATCGATCACAAACTCCCCGTTGGGAATATCGATCAGCACGTTGTCCGTCGCGGTAGGGAGTCGATTGGGAGTCCAATTGGCCGAGTTGTTCCAGCTGCCACCCGCCGAACCGGTCCATCGGATAGATGGCGTCCAGTTGGGCGGAGGTGGATCGGCGATTCCTTCGGGGGAGTTATTGTTTGGATTCAGAGCCCAGGAGCTCGACACCGTTCCTGTTCCGCTGAGTGCGCCAACCATGTTGTTGTATCGGTAAACCAGTCTGTCGACCTTATCGATGACCCAAAGATCGTTGGAATCGGCCTGACCGGAAACGGGGTTCAGGGTGATTCCCGTCGGGTCTGCGTTCGCAGTTGCCAGAGTCCAGGATCCTACACAAACACCGTTCGATTCATAGACAAATACTCTTGCACTGCCGGTCGGGGGTCGGTCGGTCACCCACAATCGAGTGCCTCGCATGGCAAGTCCGGTAGCGTAACGATTGTCTGCGCTGAGAGTGAAGCTGCGCGAAGCTCTCACGGGAGTAGCGCTGTTGCTGGTCAACGCGGCATCCGAGTAGACATAAAGCGCGTCGGTTTGTGCATCCACGATCCAGATATCGTTACCGAAGGTGGCGATATCCTGGGGGTTGGCAAGGGCTGCACCCGTCGTGGTCTGCGCGACCCAACTCCCGAGGAGTGCACTGGTATTGGAATGCACGTTGACTTTACCTGTTGTTCCCAGAACCCAGACATGTGTATTGGCCGCATTCGCAGCGATGCCAATGTGATTTTGCGTGGGTGATGTGATTGAGGAGCTAAAAGGGGCGATGGGTGTACCCGTCGGGCCGCTTCGAAAAACCGAGGTGCCCGTAGAATTGACGGTGTAAAATTTTGTGGGAACCGAATCGTAAACGAGGAGCGTCACGGTTCCGGTTGCAGACTTGAAATCATTGACCAGTGGACTGCCGGTTTGGCCATTGTCACGCATGGTGTACGTAAAGGAGGCCGTTCCGGCAAAGTTGGCCGACGGCGTGAAGATGGCATTCGAGCCGGAAATTGCTACGGTTCCATTGGTTGCCCCCAGCACTTCCGTTACGGTTCTCGTTTGAGAACTTTCCAAGGGACCCGGATTGTCGTTGGACAGCAAGGTCGATAGGGGAATCGTGACCGCAGTATTCTTATTCGTTGTTGCGGAATCGGGATTGGCGACGGGAGCATCGTTCACTGGGGTTACGGTAACGGTGGCGGTTGCAATCGCAGACTGCGTGGTCCCATCCGACAATCGAAACGTGAAAGTGGTTGTGCCAAACCAGTTCGCCGGAGGCGTGTAACGGAATTGAAGACCACTTATGGCAGCGACCGAACCGGTACCGCTAGGCGGTTGCGTGATGCTAGTGATTTGAAGCGGATCCGAATTCGCATCGGATCCGGGTACGCTCCAATTGCCGTTCGTATCTTCGGGCGTTACGAAACTGGCATTGCTCGTGGTGGGAGCCGAATTCGAACCGATCATGATCGTCGCCGTTGCCAATCCGGATTGGGCTCCCCCGCCATCGATTGCTCGAAAGGTGAATGAGTCCGACCCGGATGCATTGAGATTTGGCACATAAGTGAACGAGCCGTTATCTTGAACCGTCACGGTCCCTTTGCTCGGCAGACCAACCCGAACAGCACGCATCGCGGGGCTTGCCGGGCCGTCGACATCAGCAGCGCCAACTAGGAGACCGGCGGCTGCCACATTAAGAGTCGTGTTGACGGGGGTTGAATAAGATTTGTTCGTGACGGTCGGAGGTTGATTGACGGTGATTGTCGCCGTGCCGTTCCCCGATTCCGCACCTGCTCCGTCTCTGGCGCGGAAGGTAAAGAAATCCGTCCCGGAAAAACCCACATTGGGAGTATACGTGATCGAGCCATTGCTAACATTGACAGAGAGGGTCCCATTGTTGGGGCCCAAACCAGGACCCGACACGCGGATCGCGGTCCGTGCCGGGCTCGTGGGACCGTCGACATCGTTAGAGCCAACCAACAGGTCTGCGACGGTCACCGTTCGGGCCGTATTGAAGGACGTTGTAAACGCTTTGGCGGTGACGGTTGGTGCATCATTCACGGCGGAAACATTAAGCGTCAGTGTCGCCGTTTGGGTCAGGTTGCCATCGCTGACCGTATAGACAGAGGTGGTTACCCCAAAGAAGTTGGCTGCCGGACGAAAAGCAACAGCACCTGTGGTCGAGATACTAAACGATGAGCTATTTGCGGGCGTCGTGGCGCTGACAACGAATAATGTATCCGATTCGTCATCGGTATCGTTGGATAGTACATTGAAGCCCGCGATGGGGTTGGAGTTGCTATCTTCTTGAACGGTAACGCTATCCGATACGGGTTTCGGTGCGGTGTTGCCAGTCGATATGGTGACCGTGTGTGTTGTTGGCGTGGGGGTAACTCCATCGCTGAGTCGATAGGTGAATGTGTCACCGCACGTACAACCAAAATGGGGTGCGTAGACGAACGAGCCGTCCGCGTTGAAGCTCAGCAGAGTTCCATTGCTAGGTGCGGTAACAAGGGTTGCGGTGAGGACATCGCCATCGACGTCGTAGTCATTCGCAAGCACACCGTTTGCGGCGCTCCGTGTCGAATTCGAACGGGACGACAATTGATAGGAATCATGCTGGCCCACGGGCGGATCATTTACCGGTGTGATGTTGAATGCGAAACTGTTTGGCGAGAGGTCGATGTTGTTGGTTGCACCGTTGTCCTGGACCTGGAACGTGAACGCTCCTCGAGCGTTGCCGTTCACATTGGCTGCTGGGGTGAACGTCAGTTTCGGGATGTTGGCGACTAGGATCGACTGTCCCGCTGTGACAGCGACTCCACTGAGTCGCAGTACCCCGTCGGTGGCTGGTGGCAGGGTGGTGATCGTGACGGCCGTGAAGGTATTGGCGGGCGAGTCGAGCGGGTCGGTGAACCCAAAGTCAGCCTCTGCGAATGTGTAAGCGGTGTCTTCGTTGATGGTTCGG
>JBKDXO010000046.1:0-4793 GCA_046306195.1 Planctomycetota bacterium
CGGTGGTCGAGGTAGTGACCGTGATTTCCACCTTGGGATAAACCTTCCCGTTGCAGACCGATTCGGCAAGCTTCGGGCTCGATTTGTCCATCAGCTTGACGCACTGGAGGTCGTCGAGCTCTGGAGTTCCTCGTCGGCGAGCCACGCCGGTCGCGCCCGAGCCGATCTTGTGAACCGACTGGGAGAAGCTTTGCAGCTCGCTCCACTTCTCGTGTCCCTTTTTCACGCATTCGCCGTCTACGCCATCGAATTTGATGTACGCTGCCATAATTCTTTCCCCTTCAAAAAACTGGAAACTGGATTCTTGTCAACTCGGTTGCGTTGTTCGCTGCCCCTGACAATACCTGTTCTCGTTCTATTCCGGGTTTGGTTGCGGGGTTTATCGAAAAAATTTTCGCCGTCAGGGGAGCTGGAGTCCTTGGCGAACGCTGTCCGACAGGGAGCGGAAGAGTGTTTTTCCAGGAAGCTGAAAATGGACGGTCGCGACCGAGTCGTTGACGAGTTCTTGGAGAGGGACGTCCGGCTCGAGCACCACTTGGTAATGCGGAACTTCGAAAGTTGGTCTCCCTCGCTCGTCTCGGACGGCGACGAGGCTCGGGTCCCCCAGGAGGGGTTGCGGAAGTTCCTGGAGCGGTTCTGGCGCGATCCGCGTCACGGTACACGGCCAGCGTCGATGGGGCTGGGAATCGAGGATCACCTCGGCCCGGCTCCCGACGGTCAGCCATCGCACGTCGTCGGCAGTGACTGCGGCCTGGAACACGAAGCCGTCTTCGCCGGAAAGCCAACCGACAACGCTCCCACGTTCCAGCGATGCGCCGATCGGGGGGGCGCTGAAGATCGGGCTGCGAGTCCATTGGGGTTCGCCGAGTTCGAACGGCATCATCCGCGGGATCGAAGCGGGGATCAAGGTTCCGGACCGCGAGGTCACGACTCGCAACGAGTCGACCTCTTTTTGCTTGATGGCGAATCGAGAGGCCAATTCGTCTCGAACTTCGCGCAGGGTCGGCAATTCGAACGCGGCTTCCTCGTTGTTGATCTGCGCCTTTTCCAAGAGTCGAATGCGGATTTCAACCTCGTCGAGTCGGTGCTTGAGTTGCAACCAATCCTTGCGCAACTCGAAGGAATCGCACTCGAGAACCTCGGTATCCTTCGGGACCGATCCGGGTTTGGCCACGACCTGGGTGAGGATCGCGTTGTCGTGCAGGAACAGCGGCTCGCGGACCTTGGATTCGACGTAACCTCGCGACCGGACGTAATTCGGAATGGGGACGTAGAACGCTGCCAGAATGAGTACGACCATGGTCGCCAGGAACGTAGCTACCCGAGCGGGGTGTGCGGGGCGCGGGCCGAGCGATTCGATCGCGAAGCCGCGAGCAAAACGGAAAACGCCCCCGAAAAGTCCAAGGCCAAACGATCCGATGATCAACAAGGCAAAGATCCCCAATCCATTGGGGACCAACAAGTTCCAGACGAGCCACACCAGGGCCGCCAGAACCATGCACCGATAAACGCCTGAGACCAACGCAAACAACACCAATTGCCAAATCGGTTTATCGAACGACTCGCGATCCGGTCGCCGCCCCCCTAGGACGCCGATGAAGGTACGCCACAGCGCTTCTTGGCTTTGGGACCCGAGATTCGGGACTCCCCATAGGTCGGAAAGGATGTAGTATCCATCGTAACGAAAGCACGGGTTCCCGTTGAGCAGCAGCGTGCCTACCGTGCAGGTCACCCAGGTACCTGCCCCGAGCGTTCGCCACAACGCGTGATCCGAATTGAGGTACACCAGCCCACCGAACAGGGCCAACCACAACTCGACGTAGATTCCCCCGGCCGCGATGGCCGCTCGCGCCCACCGCGATGGCAGCTTCCAAGCGTTGGTCGTATCGCAATAGAAGCACGGGGAAAAACAGAGCAGCATCAATCCCATCTCTTGGCAGTCCACTTTCCAGCGCGCACAGGCGAGATAATGCCCGGCTTCATGCAGCGTCTTGATCCCCATGAGCAGGACCAATAGCGCCAGCCAACGGTCCCCTTGCAATCGCGCGACATCGAAAAAAATCTGCTCCGGTCGGGACAGCCATTTCGCCATCAACAGGAAGCTGACAACAGCCATGGCGATACACCCAACGACGACGAGCCAAGGGTGGAAGAGAATGGCGGCGAGCGATCTCGCGATAGGGGAATATCCCGATGGCCGGATCACCGGAATACGGATAGCCAACGGATTCGCCGCGATCTGGAACAGAAATTGTTTCCACCGCCCAGACCGTCGTCCGAATCGGACCAGTCGACCGGAAGGCATCAGAAGCCCCGCTGCGGCAAGGCGATTGGCCAACGACTCGACCCAAAGCGGCTGAGGCACCTTCGCGGTCGACAAAACGGCGAGCGTTTCAGCGACCTGTTTCATGGTTCTCGACCCGTCGAGCAGGAGTGCTGCCCGACGCTCGAAATCGTTGAAGTAGTAGAACGCATTGGAGATCGGATCATGCAAAACCCAACGATGGCTTTTCGGGTACGCAATCCACTTCAGATCGCGGCGCAGCGAAGGACGGATCGTTTGCTGGATTTTTGGAAGCTCCTCCACAACGTGCGTCATGGGTTCGGTCATGGGTTCGGTCATGGTTTCCCTTGAAGGTGAACCGTGGGACGAAGCCCTGGTCGGAGTTTTTGATCGCGATTGTCGACTTCGATAAAGACGCGAACTTGTCCATTGACCGGATTGGCATCCGGACTGATAAAGACCAGTTCCCCTTCGGTTTCAATAGACTCCCCCGCGATCTCAACCCGTACGCTCGCCTTGCTGCCGATCCAGTTCAGGTCCGTGTCCGCGGCGTTGATAAAGCCCTCGACTCTCAGCCGTTCAATCTCGACAATCTTGACAGCCACCGTGCCGGGCTCCACCCATTCGCCGACTCGTTTCTCAACGGCAACGACCATGCCGGAACAAGGCGCGATGATGCGGTGCCGAAGAAGTAACTCCTGGCTCTGTTGGACTTCCACCTCGGCGAGCGAGGACTCGAGCTTTGCGATCTCTCGCAGGTACGCTGCCCGCCGCTCTTCCAACACAGAGCGGTCGAGAACGAGCTTGAGCCGGTCCATTTCGCTTGGGGGATAGACGTTTCTGATTTGAGCATTCGCCTCGAGAGCTCGCTGATGTTCATTGAACGCAACCTCTCGGTTCTTGTTGGCGATCTGCTCATCGATGTCGCTGTCCTGTTTCTTGCGAGCCACTTCCAGAGCAGTTTGTGTTCGTTCGAGTTGCAGGCGTACGGTCACATCGCGAATCCGAGCAAGCTCCTCGCCTTGATGCACGCGCGATCCTTCCCGCACGTTGAGGCTCTGCAATACTCCCGCCACCTGGGCTGCGACCGATGTCGACTCGATCGTTTTCAAAATCGCTCCCTCGACAGGGACCGTCGCACGTGAGGGTTTCGGAACCGCCGACGATTCCGACTCGTATGTCTGGGCCTGGAGATGCGGGGCGAACCCGGTGATCAGGGATCCGACCAATGCGGTCCGAACCGCGGCGTGGATAGACGAGATCATAAGGAATCCGATGAAGGGATAGATGTGGAGAGAGAGAGAGAGTCCTGGGAACGACTCAACAGGCGAAAACGCGTCTGGAGGAATTCGACCAACGGGCGACTCCAAACGAAAGCAAACGATTCTCGGCCGCATGCGAATCGTACACGTGCGGTAGCCCCCATATGGACTTTGGAAACATCTTCGCGCGCCACGTCGGCCAAGACCTCTTGGTACCCACCCGTCCCATCTCGGTTCTCGATGACGCGAGCCAACTGGGTGACCTGGGCCGTGAGTGGTTCGCCCGGCAAACTGTCAAATGTGTAGCTCACCGTTTTGTTCAGCACGCTCGGTTGGGGGCCGGTCTGCGTTCGATCGCCGTAAAATCGATCCACGTAATGGGTGTCTCGGTCGGCGACTTGGATCCTCAATTGCCACGCCCCCGACAGATCCACGACTTGGAGAAGCGGATCGCCGCGTCGGATCGGACGATTTTCTAACTCTTGCCGCAATCGTCGCGCAACCACGATGCCATCGATGGGGGAGCGAAGGACCAATCGCGATTGCTCGGCTTGATAAAACGCAAGCATCTCGCGCGCCCTCGCTTCGCTGGAATCCAAGATCGACAATTCCGTGGACATACGCGTTTGGTTGGCCAACGCATCCGGTGCGTTGGGGGACAACTGGTTGATCGCAATCTTGAGACCATTGCGTTTTTCCACGATTGCGCGAAGTTGGCCCACCGCCTCCTCCATCTGCAATTCCAAGCTGGGTGATCTCAACCGAGCAATTTCTTGCTGGCTGACCACCCGATCGCCATCGTCGACCAAAAGTTCGTCGACATAACCGTCCGCAGACGCATGGATCAATCGACGGGAAACCGGTTCGAGAACGGCCTTGGAATCGATGGTCATCGGGACGGGCAGAGCGAGCGCCGCGAGCAGTCCTGCGATCATCGTCGCTCCTAGCCATTTCCAGAGCCTCGCGGGATTCCAAGACGTAGTTGCCTTGGAATGCCGCGACAACCGACGCTGCACTCTTCGCGGTAGACGAGTCCATCGCTCCGTTTGCTGCCATACGGGATACATCGTGCTGCACCAGGACGATAGGAGTGGTACAGCCCGATCCATCGCCGCCGATTCAGGCCATTCGACAACGAGCCACGAATTCACGGACCCGTCGCCACTTCGATCCCATGCGAAGGCGATGCCGTTTCGAAAAACGCCGTGTTCGTCACGATTCGGATGCTCCTCGGTCCAGCGAAATAC
>JBKDXO010000047.1:0-15194 GCA_046306195.1 Planctomycetota bacterium
AATAAAAAAGGGCTGGCAATGTGCCAGCCCTTTTTCGTTTTGGATGCGTCACGCAGACAACCGCTTATTTGGCCGCTGCAGGTGCAACCGGTGGAACGGGTGCGGGTGCTGGAGGGGGAGGAGTGCGGTTGCGTCGGTGAACATGCAGCACCACTTGCTTGCTGTCACCCGCCTTGAGGACCACTTCTTCCTTGGCGAAGTATTCGGCTCCGGTCTTGGTGGTCACCAAGCCTTCGATCGCGAACTTGTACGACTTGCCCGGGGTCAAGCCTCGGACGATGTAGGGGCGAAGCGTCCCCTTGGTCTCGGTCTCTTCACCGTTGACCTTGACGATTGCCTTGTCATGAACCACGACCGTCAGGTGGATAATCTTGGTGGGGTCATCGATCTCGTTGAGGAGATCGTCCGAGGATAGTTCCTCCGAGATCGGGGCTCCCTCGTAGACGATTTCGCCAGCGGACGAGTTGCCGCAGCACTGAGCCGAGGCGATTGGGCCGCTGCATACGACGGCCGAGAGCGACACGAGGCCGCACCAAATCAATTTCTTCATCGAATTCTTCATATCGAATCTCCGGGTTCAGACGACACGTACGTTGCTATGCGCCGAATCGGATATCGGCGGCTTGGACCACGGAAAGCCAGCATAATTGCCGACTGGCCGTCCGCACAGAATTTTCCGGTTGTATCGCCCTTCGATTCTTTCGTTCGGCCGATTCCCGCGTTCAACGCGTGCCCTTTCGCATACCGGAATACTGAAAGAGCCGATCGCTATCCGGTTTCCCATCGTTCTTGGCCAGTTCCTCCAACTCCTTCTCCGACACGATGTACAGCGGAACTTCGCTCCCCGCGTATTCCTCGGCGAGAGTGAACGTGAAGATCTCCTTCCACTGCTTGGGTTGGTCGGGTTGACCCCGGTACTCGCGCTTTGTCTCGCGAGCGGATGGACAGAGCACCCATCGCACTCCATCGGCATCCTCGGAATCGAGCGATGCCACATCGCGCTCCACTCTCAATCGCGTCGCGTTCCTCGTAACCCGATAATCTCGGAACGTTTCCTCCAACTTGCTCGCGACTTGCATTTTCGTGGCGGAGCCCTCCTGCCCGAACAGTGTGTCGGCACCGGCGAATGACCACCACAGTTCGAGGGAGGAATCGGTCGCTCCCCACGTCGGATCTTTCAATTGCCGGATACCGAATTGGATCGTCGGATAGTGCCATTCCTGGAAACCCAAGTCGGAGAACAGGAGCGTGCGTTGATTTTCGATCGGGTTTTCCCGGGTCAGTTTGCCAACAGCGAACCGAGGCCATGGAAGGTAGGTCACTGGATCGGGATCCTCCGCCGAGCTTCGCAAGTTGGCTCGCAATCGGAAGGCATCCTCACCATCGAGGATTCGAGGGCAGTCCCAATGCAGGGTGTACAGAGATCCATTCTCCGACCGAAGCGGCGAAATGAACTTGTTATCTTCTTCCAACGCCTTGGCAGATTCGAATCGCAATCGATCGTTATCGAAACGGACCTTGGCATGCTGGCCTCCGAAGAGTTCGATTTCCATAGGTTGTTGGGTCATCTGCAGTGAATCGCCGGAAGAGATTTTCTTGATCACCGACAAGGAGGCCTTTCCAGTGGGGAGGGATAGGTCTTCGAAAAAGTTTCCTACTTGGTTGGTATCTGGTTCACGAGATTCCACTTGGATCATCGGGGTAGCGAAGTCGTCTTTGACTTGCTTCTCAACATCGCGGAAGTTGTCGAACTTAGCGGCTGTTTCAATTTTTGGCTTGCCAGGCGATCCGACCGATTGCTGTTTGAGATTTGCGATCCTATCGAAGAAATCAACCGAGTTCTTTTCTCCTTCCTCGTAAGCGGATTTGTACTTCTCTTCGGTAGGTGGAGTCGTTTTGATTTGATAAAAGTAAAAGTGCAATGGCAATCGTTCGAATTGATTCAATACCTCTCCCAGTGCGAGGCAACGCCATTTGGCTGTGCCGCTAACCTGTTGGATTTGAAACTCTTGGCCGTCTCTTTCAAATTTGGGCTTAGCAAAATCGCCGCCATCGCTCAGCACCACGAGATCATGAGCGCCCTCTCGCCCTTTGAGCCACTCGCACGCGAAACGCAGAGAGTTATACAACGGTGTATTGGAATCGGCTTTGACGAACGGAGCGTTCAACGCTTCTCGAATCTCTCGAGTTTCGGTACCGATCTTAAAAAACTTCGTGTAGGCGATATGGGTTAATGGCCCGCGATTTCCGCTTTTCTCTTCATACAGCAAGCCCATCCCTTCTTTCTCGCATGCTGTGAAATACGTTCCCAACTGACTGATAGGCTGCAAAATACCGAAGATGACGAGGGAAACCTCGAACTTCTGTCCCTCGGGACTGCGATCTTCCTTGACCTTCGTTTCCAGGAGGTCCACCAAGCTCAGTATCGTTTGCTTGGCACCCCTCACGGCCTCCGGAGTCATCGATCCCGAGCAGTCGAGCATGATGACCATCGATCGCGTTTGCCCTTGGGTTGTGGCGGTCAGTTTCGCCGTCCGCGTGGGCGTGAAACTACTTGCAAAGAGGATTTGCTCGGATCCCACAGGGGATCGGATACGATGTCCTCGAAAAGCCGCGATGACATCGGGGGCGGTATCATTCGATTCCGCATCCGCCGGGATACGAATCTCCGTCTTTTTGCGCTCCGGCAATGACAACGCGACGTCCTTCACCGTATTGCCACTCAACTTGACAGTGGGTTGAATACTTCCCCAAAGGCGGGAGAGGGATTTGCCTTCCGCATCGTCCGACTTGGGAGGGGTCCATTCAAATTGAATCGGTGCCGCGTTGTCGCCGATACTGGATTTCGCGGTCAGCCAGTTTCGCATCTCGCGAAGCGACTTCGTGGCGGATTCAAAATCCTCCTTGAGTTGATTTTCCTTCTCCGTTCCAACTTCCCAATCGATGTTGAGTTCCTTTGACTCCTTGCGAATCAAGTCCGATCGCTTCTCGTACCGTTTCGCGAAATCCACGAAAGGGTTCTTGTCGGGGGGCGTCCCCCACCGCGCCAAGAGCAATCGCTCGCGTTGCATGCGGAGGTAATTGCACTCGTGCTCGTCGCAAATCGCGTGAAGTCGCTGAGTGCTCGAACTTTTCTCGAGAATGCATTCCAGATCGGTAAGCGAATGCATACCCAGCGGGCCGGACAACCATCGGATCCGCTGATTTTCCATGTAGAGATCTGGATATCCTTTCGGTTGAAAGGGAGTATCTCCGATATCCCACCGACGGTCGCGGGTGAGGAGTTGATCCCAATCGATTGGGGATTCGGGAGTGCTGGGATCGTTGGCTCTGAGTTCTGCGATCTTCGTCAGGAAACGCCCTTGGAGATTGGTCCGATTGGTCCGATCGGTCTGATCGGTCTGATCGGTCTGATCGGTCCGATTGGTCCGATCGGTCTGATTGAGCGATTCAACCAATTTCCCGTGAATCGCTTTGCGATCGTCGATCGTCAATCCGCGGTATCTTAGGGCGACCCGTAGATTGCGCAGCGTCTCTGGGTCGGTCGCGACACCTATCTTCCACTTATCGATCGTACTGTTCTCGATCTCGGTCTTGAGAGCTTGCAACTCCCTTGCTGCGTTCGCGGAATCCATACCCGCTTTCGAGGGACCACCGCCAAGGAAGGCTTCGACCTTTTCCAATTCAACTGCGAGCGTCGCCAAACGCGTGGCTTTCTCCTCGAGTTGGTATTGTCCGGCATCAGGGAAGCGGCTGATCCGCATCAGCAGCCCCAACGCATCGGGAATGAAATCGGTCGCATTATCGCGGAACTCGAAGAGGGCGTTCACTCGAACGCGTTCCTCCCTTGCCGCATCGATGGCAGGATTACTAGAGTCGACTTCCTTCTCGCAATCCTCGAATTTGTTGGCGACGAACAGGTCGACGGCTTTGAGCAGGCTCGTGTCCAGTTCGCGGACTCGGTCCTCCAACCACCAACTCAGTTCCCGGCGAGGCGTGCATGCCAAGCTTTGGATTTCTCGCCAGCGTTTCCACATCTTCGTGCGGACGTCGTCGGCTATCTGTTTAATCTTGTTAATCTTGGGATCGTTGAGCGTGTTACGATCCAGCTCCTGTTCGAGTATCTTTCCCAGCAGTGAATCCAAGCCATCGGGATCGCCGTCCTTGGAGGACTCTGCACCCGCGATCTGTTGGTCCTCGATCTGACTGACCCCGTAGGATTTGTCGGTTTGCTTACTCAGTTCCTTCTCGAGCGTTTCGACTTGCCCTTGGAAATGATTCCAATGGTCGTCACTGGGATTCCATTCAGCGATCTCTTCGAGGGCCAGGAGGTGGGACTGTAGCGACGCGCGAAGAAGAAGCGTTTGCTCCTGCACATGCGGGCGATTTTTTAGGTCTTTATCCTTGGAATCGAGTTGGCTCCAGAGTTGATCGATCTTCTCATAGCGAGCCTTCCATTTGCCTTTCCCGGGCCCTCCTGGGAGCTGTATCTTGCGTTTTGCGTCAAGCTTCCCGAAGAAGCTGACGAAAGTCTTGGCTTTGAGTTTTTCCCATGCGGTATCAAACTTGAGGAGCACTGGGTTCTGAGCCGATTTTCGGTTCGTCAACGACCACTGTTTCACTCGATTTTTAAGTTGGTTCTCGAGCCCCTCGAGTGTCAGCGCATCGTCACCGAAAAGGGTGGAGCACCCGCTCAAAAAAGAAGCGCCGAAGATGGTCGTGCCATCCTCGGGAGAAATCCAATTCTCTTCTCCTCGGTTGCATGGAAGAAAAACAACCAGCTTCGACTTGGAATCTGGGTCCAAGTCATTGAAGATCTTTTCTATGTCCTCTGCCGGGAAGGAGAGATCAGGCAAGTTGTGGATGACCATGGGCATTTGCGTATCGAGCCCGACGATCGACACGGAGCCCTTCGCTGTCTTCGAAGCAATGCTCTCGAAAACCTTCTTCAGCGCGATCGGCCCATTTCCGGAAAACGGGGAACCGCTCGATGGGCCAGACCATCCGAGGTTGCCATCCCGGTCGCGAACGAGAAAGCCTTGAAGGTAATAGGTCAGAAAGCGACTGGGCCCTTGCCCCGTCAACGGTTCTTTCGCACCATCGGATTGGAGAAAATCACTCCCTTTCCGTTCGACTTTGCTCACGGATGTAGAAATCTCTTGAAGGTCCTCGAGAGGCAGCATCCCCAATTCTGCGTAGGATTCAAACTTCGTTCCAGGGGCGCTGGCGACGACGTAAAGAGGGATCTTGTCCGGTTGGTGTTGTGTGAGCAGATAGACGAAGCCCAGGAGAGCAATCAGACCGGTTGGGATGAGGATCGAGAGGAGCAATCGTCTCCGCGACACGGACGGGAGGGGAGATCCTTGGGAATCGTCCTTGGTCCAGGAACGCTCGTCCGCCGTCGTCTTGACCGAGTCCGTTGTTGATTTGCCTGACCAACCCTTGGACTCTTGTTTCTTGGGAAGGGATTCTTCCCGACGTGGAATCACCGGAATGCCTTTGGACTTGGGCTTCTTTTTCTTCGGTGACTGATCGTCCCCCTTCCAATCGGACATGATGAACTCCAGGGTGGTATGAAAGGTGCACTACGAAAACTTGGTCCCCGTCAGAAGTTTAGCACGGCCGATCGCGCTGCGAAAGCGAGCGGGGGAATACGAAAAGGCCGCTCGCTCCGTGAAGAGCCAGCGGCCTTTTGCATGTACCGTAGGTCGTGCGGCGTAACGTTCTTAGTTCATCAGCCCGACGCGGACGCGTTCCCCCCGCGTGGACTTCAACGCGGATGCGTCTTCAAAGGCGACGCTGACTCGTTTGCCATCGACCTTTTGGATGGTCCCTACCTGGATATTCCCAGCTTGATCGACCAGGACCAGCGATTGTTGCGGCTTCAGGTCGTAGGCGTCCGGCATGACGATGTCCAGACCGCGACGCGACTGGCCAACATTGGAAACCTCGGCTGCAACGAGTTGATCGGAGTTCGAGATCCCGGCGATAAATTCTCCGGACTTGTTCTTTCGGTAAGCGAGGCGTACCGGTTCCGTCCCATTTCCAAAACCATCCTTGCTAGTAGCCGAACCAGTCCCATGAGCTACCGACTTCTCGGCCTTCTCAGCTTGTGCGACCACCCCGGCTTTGTTGGAGAAGGAGACCTTGGTCACGCCCGTTGATGCCTCCGCCGGTAGTCGAAGTGTAGCCGATGAACCTTCACCCGGAATGACTCTCTCGTCGGATCCTTCGGAAGGAACATACTCCGGTGCGGTCGGGACTTCTTCAATCTCCGGAGGTGCTGGAATCTCTTCGGGAGCCTTTTCTGGCGGGCAGCCACATCGCTTTAGAGCAGCCATGGCCGCCGAGCGAATCTCTCGGTCCGGTTCTTTCGGGCAACCCTTGTCATCGATGCCTACGGCCATCTCCTCGAGCTTCTTGACAATGTCCGCGTTGCAGCAAGTGATCTCGCAGCCGTTGCTGCACTTGTTGCAAGCTGCGGCGTTCTTGGAGATCGCTTCGATCGCTGCTTTCTTGACATCAGGATCGCAATCATTGAGCGCCTCAAGAAGGGCTTTGGCGACTTGATCATCCTTGTTGTAGCAACCGCATCCGACATCCGCCAAGAACTTGATCGCCTTGAGCTTCTGCTTCTTCATGTCCTGTTCTTGCTTGATCTTGGCAGCCGTCTTAATGACCTCTGGCTTGCCCTCGGCCAAGTTGGCTGGATCAGCAATTTTCAGAACAGGTGGCTTCTTCTCCAAGCCCGGGAAATTTCCGTTTCGATTGATGGTTGCGTCCCGAAGACGAGCACCTGCGGCGGGGATGCCGAGCTTGTCCCAAAACGTGGGTACTTGGATGGGATTCGTTGCACAGCCAGTGAGAGATCCCAGCAGACACACCAAGAGGAGACGTTTGTATTTTCTCGAAGAGAGTGAGCGATCCATCGCCTGATTCCTGTAAAATGGGCTTGAGCCGATCTTGGTATGACTCGGTGTTTGGAGCATCCCGCTCCCGATCCAGATATCGACATGAATCAAAAGATTCTATTCCTAGATTCGCCATGCCCGTCACAGGTTACCCAGCTTGACATGGGTGCCGACCGAACCTCAAAAATCGTCGTCTCGCGCGATTACGGGGCGGCAGGGGACGGATTCCATTTTACCGTCAGCGACTCATGCTCGACTTGAAAATTCCCCGCTCGATCAACGACCATCGCATTGATACGAAGAACGCAGGGTTTCGGGAACTCCTTCTTCAAACCCTCCAAATCATCCGCCTTGATATCGAACACCAGTTCCTCGCCCTTGGGCTCGCCGATCGTCTTGAGTTTCGATTTCGAACGGAAGTCATAGATATTCTTTTCGGTTCCAGCGATCTGTTGCGGGTCGCGGATCGCCAGGTAGCCTTCTGCGATTCCTGCCCCACCGCGATCAGGTTTTCCGGGCCACTTCACGCGGACTTGGAGCCCCGCCTCAGCCTTTAATTCGGTGGACTCCGCCTTGAGTTCTCCGATTTCTGGCTTGTCCTGATCGAAGACGAGGGTTCGGGACCATGTGCCTGCATCGCATGGATTGGCGAGTCCGATCTTCAAGTCGTATCGCTGCGAGTCCGGTTGCGTGAGCATGTTATTGAAGAGATGCGTTCTGGCTTCACGAACCTTCGGAGCAAACGATATCTTGGTTTCCTCCCATATCAATTGGTCAGCGAGGATATCGCGATCGGGGAAAGAACCGGTCGACTTCCGTTCGTCTGCGCGGTTGACGAGGCACCAAGGAACCATCCCGCCGACGCCATCGATCCCGTCCTTGCCATCGCGACTAAGGGCTTCGAGTTGAATCCCTTGGATCTCATATTTGGTGGGACTGGCTTTCTGTTCCCCCTTTTTGTCCCAGTCATCCCAACGCCACGTTCGAACGATGATGGTCTGCGGCCCGTCGTCCACCGCTGGACCGTCTTGCGCAGGAACCGGCCCGTCTTTTTTGTCGATTGCATGGAATTGGAGCGGTGTCTTGTCGTTGATTTCCGAGGGGGATTCGGGTGTGATTTCAGTCTTCTTCGATCCCGAAGGTCCTGGGTATTCGACATTCCAGAACGCAGCCCTTGGATAGCCGCCAATATCGAACTCGTAGTCAAACCGATTGACTCCCTTTTCCATGACCGGTCGCTGCTGCGGATTGGATTCGGACGGTTTGCTGCCCGGCGGTGAGATCGATGTCGAGTAGTTGTCTTTGTTTTCCGTACGCGGCACCGCATGCCATCGAACGCGCACGGGCACAGTGCTCTCTTTTTTGCTGCGTGGTACATTGTCCCAAAAATCCTTAGACAGCTGAAGCGGCACATCGTATTGCTGGTTCGGTTCAGCGGCTGTTTGATTTCTGATGTTGTCGACCTCGAGGTATTTGCCTGGGTTGATCGGATGGAAGACGCATTGAAAATCCCACTGCTGTTTCGGCTTTGCCTCCGGAGCCGTGGCTTGGCTCGCAGGGTCCGATGCCGAGGCCGGGATATCGAGTTCCTCGACGCGCCATCGCAGGTTTCCAACCGAGCTGGGTTCGCGCCCCTCCGTCAAGGCTTTCTCGAACTCGACGACCTTCGGTTCCTGGCTGAGATCCAGTTCCTGGCTCAGGTCGATGCTCTTGGATTGAAGGAGATCGATTCTGACCTCCCCGATTTGCTCGTACAGGATGACGCGCGCTCGTCGAAGTTCCGGGCGTTTGTTTCGGACGCCGACGGAAAATTCCACGGGATAGCCGGCCATCGCCAGGAACCGATGCGTCAACTGTCCGTCCATGTTTGGGTAGATAGCGGAGCCGCCAATCGGGCGGATGACGAGGTCGAGTCGCTTTTCGTCGCTGAGGATGGGGAGGCGGTCTTCCGATAGCGGTTCGGAATCCTCGAGCCATTGGACGACGATCTTGTCGCTGGGTCGACCGAGATCCTCTGGTTGGAGGGACCCCTGAACCTTGAGTTGCAACTCGGGGCTCGCGCTCGTTGGGTTATTTACATCTTGGTTGTATTTCCATTCCTCGTTCTTGTTGCCATCGGATTTCAGGAACAATTGCAATCCGGAAACTCCCGCGAGCGGCTTATCCTCTCGCTCGATGTACCAACGCAGTTTGCAGGATTCGTCCGCATTCTTGAGTTGGATCACGAGCTTCTCCCCCTGTCGTTGAGTTTCCTTCAGGTCGATCCATATTTCACGCGGATCTTTCTTGCGAAGAGACAGACGTTTTTGCATGGGATTCCCCGGGACGAAGGCGGCCAACGGAACCGCGCTGCCGTCGGGTTTCACATCGGAAACCGCCGTCAGCGGGGGAAGCTCGCGGAGAGCGGCGCGAAACCATTGCCGCAGCGGATGATCTGTACCGTCGCGGGTGTCTGCCCGCGCGGATTCAGCCCCGTAGCTCTCTTGATACTTTTTCCCCCAAGCCATCATGTCGAATTTTTTGGTTGCTTCGGCGAGCCCTTGTGGTTTGGGATTATCCATGGGGAGCCCCGTCATACTCTCCCGAAAAAGGTCGAACCGATTCTTAATATTCGCGTTGGAGACATTCGCGTTGGGGAGCTTGGAGGACCAATCCTCGATCGATGCGTTTTTTGGTGAGTTCGCGGAATCCTTGAGCCTTCGGAAAAGGTCACCCCGTTGTGACGGTGTTAGCAACGGGAACTGGAGCGCGACCAAACATTGCTGTTCGAGCATCCACGACCATTTCTCATTGGGTCGCGTGAGATCTCGGACCAAACGATCGACCGATTTTAGGAGCTCTTCGGTGACTTCCATGTTCCGGCGTTGGGCGTCGTCCAGTTGGTCGAGGTCGACGTCCTGAAGCCAACTCGCGTTGTCGTTGGACGACGGATCAACGAGCGCTTGGACCTTCAGAATTTTGGAGATCTCCTCAAGTTTCTTCGATGCGTCCCGCAGTTGTTGTTCGGTGGGGATAGCCGAATTCCGTCCTTTCGAACCCTCGTCGGGTTCGCGGGGCAAGCGAAGAACCAGGTCTCTCCAGGCCACCCACTCCGCGACCGTGCGCAGGTAAGCTCGAAAGGGATCGCGGATGCGCTTCCATCGCTGGAGGTCGACTCCCGAGAGGACCTCCTCGGGATTTTCCCACGCGAGTACGGGTTCGCTGCTGGTGCGATCGGGTGGACGACTTTCCGATGGATTGAGCTTGTCGAAGTAGCCCAAGGCGAGAGGGTTTTTGTTATCGACCAAATCCAAATCGAGCATGGCTTGGATCGCGAGCGCTTGGCGCCACGCAAACGGATCTCTCTCGAAGGGTTGCCATTGGAACGCGGTAGGGTTGGTTGGTTCGGTCGTTTGCCGTACCTTCTGGAGCTTTGTCCACGTCTCCTCGAAAGGATAAGGAGCTTTTTCCCTGGGGGCGTTTTCCTTCGGTGGCTCCTCGTTGGACTTCCCTGCATCGGCGGAGTCGCTGGCTGTAACCCGAAACCAATCCCCTCGCTCGAAGTTGAGCCATGGGATGCGCGTCTCCTGGGCGTCGGTGGCAGGGATCAGAATCGGAATCTGCGCTGCTCGCGAATGACTGCCGCAGTGAATGAGAACTCTTTTGGAGAGATCGGCGACTGAGAAGTCGCGACTGTTGTCGGAATACAACGTGCGCAGCGACTCGACGACTCCTTCTTGGAACAAGGTTTTTCCGGAGCGATCGCGAAAGCTCGGTTGTCCGTCGGCAGCAGCGCACAGGATCCACATGTTGCGGCCAGCGAGTTCGTCTTTGATGCTCGCGTAGTCGTTCTCCAGCGCTGCGACGATCGGGTTCACGATGTACCCCAGGTAAGGAGCGTAATTCAAATCGCAGATATCGGCCACGATCAGGGTGTTCTGATAATTGCATTTCAGGGCGTCCTTCATGAATTCGGTCATGGGATAGTGGTTTTCTTGACCCACTTCTCCCGTCAACAGCTGACAGCCCCCTTGGGCGTTCATCGCGGCATGGCATCGGATCACCAGCACCAGGGTGTGTGGGCTCTTGGGTTCCGGGTTTTTCAATGTTTTAAGTCGCTCGCGGACTTGGTCTTTGCTCTCCAGCGATTTTTCGTTGCCCTGTTTCGGATCCGCGAGGAGTTCTCGCCATGGCGTCGTCTCGGCGGGACTGAGTTGGGGATAGTCTTTGCCGTACTTGGTGACTTCGATCAGCGCAAGGCGCGTTTTGGGGGGTGATTTCGGGATCATCCACCAAACGAATAGGCCCAGGCCCAGAGCGAGGCCCAAGCCGAGGGGTAGGAGTGCACTCCAGCGCGACGGCGGGGGTGGGGCATCGCCGGTCCATGGGGCATTGGCGTTATCACGGCGGGCCATCGAATACGTCTCCGGCGAAAGGAAATCGAACCGACAGGGTTGAATCGAGGACGAAACCTCGAGTCTGCATTGTATCCTGTCCGCACAAGATTATCATGATGCGGTCTCGATCCGAAAGCACCCGGTCTTTCCGTCGTTCCAACGCCCAACCATCGGACTCACTGGAGGTACTCCGCATGCACAATTCTCCGGTCCTCTGGTCTGAGGGGATGTTTTTGCGTCCCCATCACTTTCAGGCGGCGGATCGCTTCTGGGGCGAACTGGTCTCGACCGCGAATCGTTTTGACCACCCGTGCGGCTATGGAATCGCTCGACTGACGGTCAACATCGAATCGCTTCAAAACAATGTCCTCGACTTAGTCGGCCTGTCCGCCCGGATGAAGGATGGGACGCTGCTGGAGAGCGAATCGACCCAGGTGGACTCGATCGATCTGAATACCCGGCTCGCCAGTGACACGTCTGCGAAATCGGTGCAGGTCTTTTTGGCGATCCCGCAGGATGCCGAGGGGCAAGGGAACACCGCCACCTCGCCGACGGCAGTCAAGCGATACCTGAGCTTCGTTCGAGAACTGCCCGATGAAATCAAGGGGGACAATCGGCAGGAGGTTCCTTCGCGACGCCTCAATTATCGAATCATGCTTTCGACCGAGGACTGCAACGGCTTCTATCTGTTGCCGCTTTTGAAATTGCTTCCTGTCTCCGGGTCCGCAGGCAAGTATCGGGTCGATCCAGATTATTTTCCGCCGATGCTCGAGGTCGCGTCCTGGCAGGAACTCAAGGGTCTGGTCGGCGATCTGCGCAGCTTTATCCTCGGCCGCATCAAGACCATCGGCGAGGTGATGAAGCATCGCGGCATCTCGCTCGGGAGTTCGGTCGAAGGTGATGCGCAAAAGTTGTGGCTCATGAACAGCATGAACCAGGCCGCCGCGGAACTCGAATGCATTGCTCTTGCTCCGGGAGTCCATCCCCTGGTTGCGTACACCTGCCTGTGCAGCATCGTCGGGCGTCTATCCATTTTCGGTCCCGAGATGACCTTCCAAGGAGTTCCTCCGTACGACCATGACAATCTCGCCCCCATCTTTCGTGAAGTATGCGAGAGGATTCGAGCCTTGATCAACAACGTGAGGGACGACGAGGTGATTCAGCGTCCATTCGTAGGATCGGGCCGCGGCATGAGTGTTTCCTTGCAACCCGAATGGCTCGGTCCGGAATGGGAGTGGTACTTCGGTGTCAAGCCGCACAACTTTCAGATCGAATACGTCCCCGCTGTCCTGCATGAAAAGCAGGGTCTAGTCTACAAATTAGGTTCCGCGGAATTGGTGGAATCGTACTTCACGCAAAAACAGGAAGGGTTGATCCACAAGAAAGTTCGGGACGTTCCGCGTGCTCTGCAAGGACGAGGCAATTGGGCTTTCTTCCAGATCAAGACCGACACCGATGCCTGGAAACGTGTCGCGACAGATTTCAGCATTGCCATGCGCATCAAAGAGGAGCAGATTGCCAACCTCAGGGAATTGAAGGGAAATACCAAACTGATTGCCAGTCTGAACGGCCAATCCTACTCCATGGAGTTCGCCGTCTTTGCATTCAAAAAACGTTTAACGGCCTGACCATCTGAGGAACTCGAGTGTCTCCGCAATTCGCCAAAGTCATCGACCCCATCTTCGAAGCCGCTCTTCGCTTCGAATCAAAGATCGAGAATTCTCAACTCGATTCCTCGTTCAACACCGCCGACGAAAGAGCGACATTGATCCGCAAAATCGATTCGGCCGAAAACGAGTTGGGAAGATCCAAAGCATGGGAACTCGCCAAGTATGCGATCTGCGGCTGGATCGATGCCCGACTCATCGCCAGCCCATGGAAGGAAAGCAACTGGTGGAACAACAACTGCCTGGAGCAACGCTACTTCAAGACGCAACTGGCCCACCACCGCTTTTTCGAAAAAGCCATCGAAGCGGAGAGCATGCCGGACAAAGATGCCCTCGAGGTCTTCTATCTCGCAGTCGTCCTTGGATTCCGGGGATTCTACAAGGAGTCGCCCGCAGTGATCCGCGAGAAAGCCACCGAGTTGGATTTGCCCGACAGTATTGAGCGATGGTGCCAACGCATCGTGAAATCTCTCCACCTCCGTCAAGGAAGACCCGAGATCCCGAGCCAAGTGTTGGTCAGCACGTCGCAGTCGCCGCTCCAGGGCAAGAATCTTCTGCTGCAGTATTCGATGATCAGTTTTCTTCTTGTTTCGATTGCGATCGGCTGCGCGATCTGGTTTTTTGATCTTCTTTCATAGTCGAGTCCGCGGAAATGCTCAGCGCGTTGGACAGTTTAGTCACGTACATCACGGCACCCATCCGACAGCTTTACTATTTGCTGCAGCGATTCACGCCGGGAAGCAATGCGTTTGGTCGACTGGGACTCCCCGCCAAGTGGGCGATCCTTACCTTTTTGTGCCTCGCGCTCGCCACGGTCATCGCCACTGTTCGGAAGTGGTATCAGAGAGAAGACCAGTCGTGGAACTTGTTGACTTTCGCCCTTATCGCCCTTGTGTTCGTCATCGGTATCCCGATCCTCGTCTACTGGTTCGTTGTCTATTGGATCAAGGAGGAGCCGTCCAAGTACCCAGACATCGACCGCGTGTTGGTCGACGGGTTCAAGAGACTCGAAGCGAGTGGCATTTCGGTTGCCAAGACCCCGATCTTCTTCGTCCTGGGAACCAATGATGTCGAGGAGAATCGGGCCATGCTGGAGGCCGGCGGCCTGAAAAACCCTGTGCACGCACCCGCCAGCGGGGACGGCCCCATTTCGGTCCATGCCTCCAAGGATGCCATCTGGATTTTCCCCCAAACATGCAACGCGATTTCGCGCCTCCGCGGATCCGCGCCGAGCGCCCCCCCACGCGAAATCAGTGAATCGAAGGAACCAGACGAGGAGATTCCCGCCGGAACGATGGGGATCGAGGACATGCAGATCGATCCCGAGGAGCGAGAACGCGAATGGGGACGCCCGGTCGACAAAGTAGATGACGACCCGAAAATAGATGGCGGAACGATCCAACTCGACGACTTCGATCCCGCCGCGTACGAGGCCAAACCGGTCGCGATCCTCCCAAAGAAAATCCAAAGCCAAGAATTTGCTGAGACCGAGGACCGACTGCGGTACGTCTGCCAATGGATCAAGAAAGCTCGCCGCAATCTGTGCCCGATCAACGGACTGTTGACCACCATTCCATTCGATCTGATCGAGGGGCACCCCGACCAGCTAACCCTCGCGATCAAAAAAGACTTCCAAGTCCTGCGCAGCGAACTGCAGCTCCGATTTGCGAATACCCTGTTGGTCACCGGGATGGAGGAAGAACCCTGGTTCATCGAGAGGACCCGACGATTAGGACCCCAGCGCATCACCAAACAACGGATCGGCAAAGGCTCCGAGGTATGGGTCAGCCCGGAAAGCGAACGTTTGTCCGCGCTCGCAAAACATGCGACCGGCGTTTTTGAAGACCAAATCTTCGACCTTTTCCAGCAGGAATACGCGCTCAGGAACAAGCAGAACGCCAAGTTGTTCACGCTGCTCAGCCGCATGCGAGGGGTTTTCGCACAGAACCTCTCGAACATCATGGCGGAAGGATTCGTATTCGATCCCAACAAACAACCTGAACTCGCCGGCGAGCAGTTTCTCTTCAGCGGATGCTACTTTGCCGCCTGCGGTTCAGAACGACAAAAACAAGCGTTTGCCCATAGTGTGATGAACAAAATCGTCGGGGAACTGCAAGGGGAGATCGAATGTCTCCTCGGCGATTTGTCCCGCGATGCCCGTTACCGAATCTACGCCAATTGGATGGCTTTCCTCGGCCTCCTCGCTCTCCTCGCTATCATCGCCATGCTCGCTTCCAAGT
>JBKDXO010000048.1:0-1754 GCA_046306195.1 Planctomycetota bacterium
TGGTCTGACCGGGAAGCGCGAGATCGAGAATGAGCATATTCCCGCGGGGGGCATCGAGCGGGGTAAGACTGCCATCCGCCGCACGCCGCAACTGATTGCCGTAATCTCGCACCGCCAGCACGGGCAAGCCTGCGATTTGAGACGGTGGAGCCGTTCTCAAATTCTCCATTAACTGTGCCATGTTCGCCATCCCTTCGCTTCCCTCCATCTGCACGTTGATCTGATCTTCCAAGTACACGCCATGTTGCAGCAATAGAGCGTCAAGTTGTTCGTGAAGCGTTCGTCCCTCCGCTTTGAGAAACGCCGCCAATTCGGCCATGAGCAGGCAGGCAACGGCTCCATCTTTGTCGCGCGCGTGCTGGCCTGCGAGAAACCCATGGGATTCCTCGGTGCCGAACAGGAAATATTCCGGTCCGCACTGATCGATGACGCCGGCGATCCACTTGAATCCCACATGCAGATTTCCTTCGCACCGAACCCCGTAGGACTCCGCAATTTTTCTGGTCAATTCCGTGGTTACCAAGGTTTTGATTACGTAGGACTTTGGACCGATCTTCCCCGACTTCTGTGCTTGGCTCAAAACGAAATCGGTGAGAAGCGCACCGAGTTGGTTGCCGTTTAGGGTTTTCCAGTCGCTGCCCGGTTGCGTGGTGACTGGGGCAGCGCATCCCATGCGGTCGCAATCGGGGTCGGTTGCCAATGCCAAATCCGCGCCGTTGGCCCGTGCATAGTCGATGATCGCGTCGAAAACCTTTGGATTTTCAGGATTGCTGACATGCCCCGGCACGTTCGGGAAATCGCCGTTCGGTTCGGCATGGGCGGGAAACATCGCCACGTTCTGAAAGCCATCCCCCTTCAAGACTCGCGGTACGACAAAGCTTCCGACCCCGTGGAGCGGAGAGAAAACAATCTTGCAGTCGCGCGGACCCGGCCATGAGGTTTTCAAGGCTGCTGTTTCAAAAGCCTCGTCGATCTCGGCAGTTACGATGCGAATCTGGCCATCGCGGCATCCCTGGTCGAATGGGATGCTCCGGATGCTCTCGCACCGCATCACCTCCTCGATGATTCGGGCGTCGTGTGGAGGCAGGACCTGGCCCCCGTTCGACCAATAAACCTTGACCGCATTGTCGCTCGGGGGATTGTGCGATGCGGTCACCATGATGCCACAAGCGCAACCGAAATGGCGGACGGCGAAGGATAATTGAGGAGTCGATCGGTACTCATCCAGAAAATAGACCGTGAATCCATTGGCAACCATGATCCCGGCACACCATTCCGCGAAGTGACGGGAACGATGGCGGGTGTCGTAGGCGATGGCGCATGAAAGAGACGCCGGTTTTTCTGGCAATCCCAGGATGTAATTGGCCAGCCCCTGCGCGCTCTCACCGATCGTCCGGTCATTGATGGCGTTGGAGCCGATCGGGTACATTCTTCCCCGCCGGCCACCGGTCCCGAACGGGATGATCGTCCAAAACACGTCATCCAATTGCCTCCAGTCACCCCGCTCGATGTGGGCTGCGAGTTCCGGAACGTATTCCGCGTAGCGCGGTTCCCGTAGCCAGTCGGCGATGTGGTCTTTTGCGCCGGCGCTCAAGAGCCCAGCCTGCACCGCACCATCTACCTTGCCGAGCAGCGTGTTCAAATCAGAAACCGCATTCGCCATGCTTCACCCACGTGTTGGAGAAGGAAAATTCCAAGTTGGGTTCCGATTTTAAGGGGGGGGCTTTTGACCGGACAGCCATCTTCCGCAAAAC
>JBKDXO010000049.1:0-4949 GCA_046306195.1 Planctomycetota bacterium
CGTTGATCACCGGAATGTATCAAACCAGCATCGGTGGCCAAAACCATCGCTCGAGCGTCCCGGGCCATCCAATCTCATTGCCGCAAGGGGTTCGGATCGTCCCCGAGATCCTGCGCGAGGCGGGTTACCATTGCAACAACCTCACGTGGGAAGACTTCTTGCGGTCCGATCAAGATCTGGCATCCAAGCCCAATGTTCCGGTCGCAAAGACCGATTACAACTTTGAATGGAAACCCGAAGCCGCCTACGATGCGGCGCACTGGAAACTCAGGCCTTCGGAGAAACCTTTCTTCGTTCAGATCCAATTGCAGGGAGGCAAATTCCGAGGCCAGGCCCCCAAGCCAGCCTGGCCCGAACGCGTGAAACGGGAGTTGGGGTCGGTGACTTCACGCGATGCCGTCCGATTGCCTCCCTACCTTCCCGACGACGAAGTGATCCGCGATGACTGGGCTCAATATCTCGATTGCGTTCGCTACACCGATCATCAAGTTGGGACCATCGTCGAACGATTGAAGCAGGAAGGAGTCTGGGAGAACACGGTCGTTTTCTTCATGACCGATCACGGCATCAGCCACGTTCGGAACAAGCAGTTTCTCTACGATGGCGGTGTGCATGTGCCGTTGATCGTGCACGCGCCAAACTCCGATGCACCCGCGGTGCGAGACGACTTGGTCGAACATATCGATTTGGTAGCGACCACACTGTCGCTCGCCCATGTCGATCGCCCGGCGAACCTGCAGGGACGTTCCCTGTTGGGACCGGTCTCAAGCCCGGAGCGGCAAGCGGTGTTCGCAGCTCGGGATCGCGCGGATGAAACCGTCGACATGATCCGTTCGGTCCGGACCAAGAACCTGAAATACCTCCGCAACGGGTTTCCAACCCGACCGTATCTGCAACCCAACGCTTACAAGGACAGCAAGGCGATCGTGCAAGCCATGCGGCGATTGCACGCCGAGGGAAAACTCACCCCGGAACAATCCCTCATCATGGCCGAGACGCGACCGCTCGAGGAACTGTACGACCTTGAGAACGACCCCTTGGAACTTCACAACCTCGCCGATCGGCCCGAATGGAAGGATCGGCTCGACGAGATGCGGGCTCGCTTGTCGCAATGGCGACGCGAATCGAACGATGCCAACGAACCCGAGAGCGAATTGGTCTACGAAAGCGAGGCTGCAGCCGAACACACCGAAGGTAGCAAGGGGAATCGCTCTCCCGAATACCGGGCCAACCTCGAAACCATGCGGCGATGGCGCACCGAGAAACCGTTTCACCCCTTCCCCTAGAAATAACCACAAGTCATGCGATCCCTGTTTCTGCTCCTGTGCTGTGCAGGGTCCATGATTGCGACACAGCCGACAAAAGTCCATTTTCGTACCCATGAGCCTGAGGCGCTAGCCGATTTTTCGCACATTGACCCCGCGGCGCTAGCCGATTCTTGCACGTCGCACGAATTCGGCTAGCGCCTCAGGATCACTTTTGTGGACCGTGTCAAATCGACGTAACTCTATCGCTCACAGAAGTTTCGGGTTGGGATAATCCTGAAATCGCAATGTGAAAATGCGTGTGCGAACCCCTTCAAAAATCGCGTGACTTTGCTAGTATCCTTGGGAAGGCAATGATTCGAAGGTATCCCATCTGGCCGTTCCGTTGATCGGAACCGCTGGGTCTGAAAGATTCCGGGCGACGATCGGTTAAGGCGTGCTTGGGGATTGCGGAATAGGGGGATACGGACTTATCCGATCGCCATCCCACGCGAGAGCGTAGCTCAGTCGGTAGAGCAAAGGACTTTTAATCCTTGGGTCGAGGGTTCGAATCCCTCCGCTCTCACTCGCGAAAAACACTTAGAAACCCCGCCTTTCCTTCGGGAAACCCGGGTCATCGTGGCACGACGCTCCGCCGTCGTTACCCTCTCTTTCCCAGCATCTTCTCGCCCACTTTCGTCCGAAAAAGCACCCCGCGCGCTGTAGTTTGCGCTGTAGGCGCCAGGGCGGGAATCATGCGATCCAAAGCTCCCACCCGAACCATCCTGCCACGAATCTAGTCACCAGGCACGGCAGTTTGCTCTCTGCGTCCCCGCGTCTCCGCGAGCGCGATTGGCTGCGCAATCGTGGCACGACGCTCCGCCATCGTGATTGTCACCGCGTCGCCGATACGCCACCGCGGAACGTTCGCGTCAGTATCAGTGCGACCCTTGATCTCCGATTTATTGATTATGTTGGCGTCGAACCAGCATTTACTTCCTGCGGAGTGAGTATGGTAATCAGTGTAGTCAAGGCTTGACTGATATCAGCCCACGTAGGTTGATTCGGCTGAGCGGCACGAATAATAATGTTCGTGTCGAGTAGAACTCTCATTCACCGCGTCCAGCGTAAATCGATTCACGACTGTCGTCGACAGGATGCTCGAGCTTTGGAAACCGGTCAGCCCACTTCCTGAGCCACAGGTTGAAGTCTTCCTTGTTTGTAGCAACGATAGTCGGTTCCGATTCCGCCAACCGCTCGGTGACCGATTGAAGAACAAAAGACTCCACTGGAACGCCAGCCTGGTGGGCTCGTTCTTTCAGCAAGTTCTCCAGATTGGCGGGGACTTCAATTCTCAGATTCACAGTACTCTCCATTTTCGAACCGCTTAATTTTACCACATGGAAATTGAAAGGACAAATCCTCGACACTCCCCTCCCCGCGTCTCCGCGAGCGAGATCGGCTGCACCAGCGTGGCACGACGCTCCGCTGGTCAGGCTTGCGGCTGTCTCCCGTTCGTAGTACCGGCTTGAGCCGGCGGCTGTTGGGCTGTTCCCCTTCGATCCCTAAACCACTGATGAACGCTGATACACCCTGATGGAAAAGGTTTGGGGTGGCACGTTCCCTGATTCTCCGAAGGGCGTGGATCACGGCGATGTGGATCCAGCATGGCGTGGAGCAATGAGCAACAGGCTCAGGCTTTAGGCGGGAGTTGTTAGACTTTCACTCTTCCCTCTGCGTCTCCGCGTCTCCGCGAGAGCCATCGGCTGTTGATTAGCCGCAATGCACTAGCATCCGTCTCCCGTTCGTAGTACCGGCTTGAGCCGGCGACTGTTGGGCTGTTCCCCTTCGATCGCTAAACCACTGATGAATGCTGATACACCCTGATGGAAAAGGTTTGGGGTGGCACGTCCCTGAGTCTTCGAAGGGCGTGGAGCAGTGAGCACCCGCGTCAGGCGTTAGGCTTTGGGCTTTAGACTTTAGCGACCAAGCAACAAGAACCAAGAACGGCTATTGTCGCTCCACTCTCACCTAGCATCGCAGATCCGCCGCAGCCGACTTTGCGCGAACTCGTTCTTGCGCAAGCGATGAGATGGGTCATCGTGAAGGACCGTTATGACATCCAATCTTCGAGCGATAAATTTTGGATGCGTGCAAAATCAACAGTGTTGTTTGTGACAAGCGTGATTTGGTTAGCGATCGCTATCGATGCGATCCGGAGATCCATGGTACTGACCCGCAGCCGCTGCGCTTTAAGCTCAAGAAAAACATCCATAGATTTTGCATCGAATGACAACTTTTGCATGTTCGAAAAGTCACTCAGAATCAATTCGAATTGCGAATATGCCTTTACGATTGCTTCTGGCGATTTCGCCCTTGCGAGATAACTATTCCAACCGACCACCTGTTCGTGGAACGAAATGATACTGACAAACACTTCGCTGGGATCTCTTGCCCGCAAATTCGAAACCAACTGCTCATACCCGTTTCCGCGGCCTCTTTGCCAGCAGCTGATATGGTTCGTATCCAGTAGATACATCGCAATTCAGTCCTTAGGGCGGTCAGAATCTCGAAACTCTTTGCCCAGCCGAATAATCTCATCAAAGTCAGGATCGTTCCTGAAGGTTCCATTCACCTTGTTCAACCAATTTGTCTTCGATTCGTCAGCAGGGATTTTCGTTTTGATGGCCTCGATCTCTTTCTCGATCTTCGTCAAACGCTCTTCAACACTTGCCATATAAAGCCTCCGGAAATTTGAGTCTGCCGTCGACGTATTGTATCACTGGAGCCCAAGAAGGGGAAAGGTCGATTGATTTCCTCTGATCTCAGAAAACGGAAGCCCTGGCGAGTTAAGCTGGCGGCGGTTTACCCCCCATCGTGGCACAACGCTCTGCTGGTAAGGCGTTAGGTTTTGGGCGTTAGGCTTTGGGCTTTAGACACCAAGCTAGAGCCAGTCTTCAGCAGACTTCAGGCATCAGGCACCAAAAACGAAGAAAATGATTCACCTTCGCGTACTTGATTCTTTGCGTTAGATCTCCAGAGGAGGCGGGCTGTCCTTCGCGATGTACTCGTAGATCTCGGCGAGGTCTGTGATGGCATTTCGGGTCCATTCTACCCGCATGATTCCGTCAACCCGAATCGCTTTCTTACCTCAGCGACGGAAAGGGTATCGCCTTGTGCAACATCCTTCATTCCATTTTCGATCTTTTGTCTCACATAAATTCGATACATCACATCCTCCCACGAAGCGTCATCTGGAAGGGTCCGAAGGGTCTCGTTGACCTTGCTTTTGATATCCGTATCCTTCAGGCTGCTCATTGGCGAGGACTCCCACATTCATTGGTTCGGTAGCACACGACTTTTTTAGTACCTTCTTGATCCTAACACGCCGTCGATCAATCGACAAGAAAACAGCAAATGATCGAGCGTTTCCTTGCATTGACATCGTCGCGCAATCCCGAAACCACAGATGAACACTGATACACACTGATCGAGGAAGAGTCTGGGTGGCACGTTCCCTGAGTCTTCGAAGGGCGTGTTGTGGTTGGTATCAATTCGCTGGTACTAACTGGAACGCGTGTTCATCCGTCCTAGTCGCTTGAAACACCCCAACCGGACGGAACGCGTCACGCAATCTTGCCACCGCTTCCGCCTCCGACCCTGGGAACAAATGCCCGTACCGGTCGAGCGTTAACTTGATGTCGG
>JBKDXO010000050.1:0-13913 GCA_046306195.1 Planctomycetota bacterium
ACTCGAAGGTCAGCGATGCGATTCGGGAAGGGGAAACGATTGCCAAGCCGATGAAGGAGAATTCCTACCTCGGTTTCCATCCGCTGGCGTTGTTCTATTGGATGTGGATGGGCGCGTTCCCGGGGATCATGATGCTGTCGGTCGCCTTGACCGCCGGTCGCGGAGCGGGCAAGGCTGCCGAAGGTGGCAAGGTTCTGCAGAAGGGGGCGTCGACCCAGTTGCTCTACATGAGCTTGGGGGCCCTCGGAATCGGTTCATTCATATGCGCCGCTCTGTACATGCTCAAGACCCGGTCGCGGGTCATCGATGACTTGGTCGTCAACATGATCGACGTCGGCGAGGAGACGGGGGAGCTCGACACGATGCTCTACAAGATCGCCGACAACTACGACGAAGAGGTCCGCGTCATGACCGAAGGCTTGACCAAGTTGATCGAGCCGTTGTTGATCGTCTTCCTCGGGGTGGCGGTCGGCTTCATTGTGATTTCGCTCTTCATGCCGCTGATCTCGTTGATCACCAGCTTGAGCAAGTAACAACCAACGTAACCCTCGCCCCCTTAGGGGACAGAGGGCAACAACAACCAGCGTAACCCTCGCTCCTTAGGGGGAGAGGGCAACAACAAATAGCGTAACCCTCGCCCCTTAGTGGGACGGAGGGCAACAACAACCAGCGTAACCCTCGCTCCGTAGGGGGAGAGGGCAACAACAACCAGCGTAACCCTCGCCCCTTAGGGGGACAGAGGGCAACAACAACCAGCATAACCCTCGCCCCCTTAGGGGGAGAGGGCAGGGTGAGGGGGTAGATCGATGCAGACCAAATCGAGCAACATCCAACGTGGGAGCGGATCCATGTTCCAACATCGGCGGCGGGGTTTCACGTTGGTGGAAATACTGATCGTGATCGCGATCTTGGGGATTCTGGCGGGTCTTTTGGCCGTCGGGGTGAACGCAGCCCGGGTCGCGATCTTGAAGCGGGCGCAGAAGTTTGAGATCGAGATGATCGCGCAAGCGGTGGAGCAGTATCGGCAGAAGTACGGCGACTACCCACCCGACGGCAGTTCCTGGCCGGTTATGGAAGCCCACCTCCGCAAGGCGTTTCCGAATATTCTGATCTCGGAATTGAATTTGCTCGATCCAAAACTGCACGTAGCCAATGGTTATATACGCAACGACAACGACACGACCGCCACGCATCCCCTTCTTCCGTACGCGCGATCGATTGATTCAAGTATCAACAGTGGTCGCGTGATGGACTCGGCAGAAGCGTTGGTGTTCTTTCTGGGTGGCTTCAGCAGCGATCAAATTCGACCGCTGACTGGGCCTGGGGGTCCGTTCAAGCTCAATCCGGATCAGACCAACCCGACGCTACCTTACTTTTACATCTACAACGCCCAGCGAGAAAACGAGTTCTTCGAATTCAAAACGAACCGCTTGACCTTGGAACAAAGTGGGATCTCGAATGATGAATCGCGTTTCGGCCAAGGGATCGGAAACGACTTGCTTCCCGTCTACATCGGAGCCGGACCATCGATTGATCAGGGAGGCATGCCGATCACTTACTTCGACAGCCGCACGTATCAATTGGGAGGTGCTTATTACAACTTCTATGCCCCCGGCCCTGTTGCATCGCACCCCGATTGCGCCCGACCATTCTTGGCCAACGAGGTGAACAACAGCTATGCGGGCACACCCAAACCGCAGCGGTATGCCAACGAGAAAACTTTCCAGATCATGAACGCTGGGTATGACAAGCTGTACGGATGCCAAACCGTTGCTAGTGCCGTCAGTTCCAGCAATCTGTTCTTGTTTACTTGTCCTGGGGGCACGGCTTGCCAGCGGAACACAGGAAACGGTTTGTTTTTTGCTCCGGCATCGCCATCCGCGATCAAGTACTTTTTGTCCGAGTTCGGCAATCTGCGTCCAGTCGACGACAACACATCGAATTTCATTGATGGTCCAACCTTTGCGGAGTCACCGTGATGTTAAGAGGTTCGTTGGGGATCGTCGTTCGGAGGGGAGGTACCATGCAGCGAATCCAGGAACAACGCGTGCGCAATCGTCGCGGTTTGACGCTGGTGGAGTTGTTGGTGACGATCAGCATCATGGCGACTGTGACCAGCATGCTCGTCGTCGCCTACCGCAGCGCAGCCACAGAAGCCAACAACATCCGCACCCAGGCCACCATCCGCAAGATCAATGAAGTGCTGACTGCCCGCATGCAGGAGTATGAGAGTTCTCGAATCGAGCCGCGATGCCTGCTGTCCCTCTCTGGATCTCAATCGTCTCCGATCCCTAGTGATGCGAAGGCAATTGTCCTGCCCTCGCCACCAAACCCCAATCAGGAAGGAACAACAACCCTGTTGGAGCGAGCGCGGCTTTTCAGCTTGCGTCAGACGATCGTCCAAGAGATGCCTGACCATCCCGATGATTTAAAGTGGGGGCATAAATGGTTCTCCGGTGGTACGAAATTACAAGTCGATGTGCACTTGAATAATTGGTTGCGAATTTCACACTGGGTACCAACGGGATTGGTTGCACCCAGCATTCCCGCTCCCCCCCCTAATCCTCCGCAGATCTACGCAATCTCAAATATCTCGCCACGAACTCGCTTGCTGATCAATCGATTGACCGCTATTGATCCAGCTAACGGTAACCTTTTGCCCTTGCATTCAGCGAAAAACGGCAGGCCCTGGGACACGACTGAAGAACCCTGGGAAGCAAGAAACGCGAACGCAGAGTTGCTTTATCTCATCATTGAAGATAGCCAATACAATGGCTCTTCCGCGATTGAGTTATTCGGGCGATCGGAAATTGGGGATACTGATCAAGATGGACTGAGTGAGTTTATCGATTCCTTCGGAAACCCGATTCGCTGGATTCGTTGGCCGTCGGGGTCGGATATTTCGATTCGAAGCCACCCGGATTTGATGGATCCTGTTTTTAATGGAATCGACGGTAATGGAAATTTGGTGCGAATGGATGTTCAGGGCGATCCCCTCGACAGGAGCAAAGCAGATCCTGGCTATGCCCAATACTCTACGGAAAGACAACTGATAGGCTTGCGGCCACTCGTAATATCCCCAGGTGCCGACCGTCGATTCGGAATCCGTATGCAAATAGAAACGCCGTTCTCGATTGGAAGTCCGTTCCCACGAAACGATACGAGCTATTCATTGGGAGACGTTCCCTACGGAGTATCGCCACAGTTGAAGTTACCCTACAGTCTGAAT
Source organism: Planctomycetota bacterium (assembly GCA_046306195.1). Classification (GTDB taxonomy): domain Bacteria; phylum Planctomycetota; class Planctomycetia; order Pirellulales; family Pirellulaceae; genus JBKCUI01. The sequence goes on from JBKDXO010000050.1 coordinate 3,230, forward strand.
CCGGTTGACTGCTATGCTGCGGACCCGTGGTATCCTCGCAGCGACGTGACTTTGAGATTGGGTAGAACGCGAACCAATGATTCGCGAGCCCCATTTGACAACAGCATTCCTTTGGAAAGCGACTACTACGATGTTGCGCAAGATGCATTAGACAACATAAGCAACCTCGACACAGCGGGAGGTGCTTTATGATTGGAGTCGAGCTCGATAAACCCAAAGTTAGTCTTTGCCGAGTACGTTCCGGGTTAACGCTGGTGGAACTCCTGGTGGTCATCGGCGTGATCAGTGTACTCACAGCCATTATTCTCCCCTCCGTGAAGACGATTCTGACCGATCGCAAGTCGAGCCAGTCGGCAATCATCGTTCGGAATTTCTTCGAAGCAGCGAGAGCCAGAGCGATTGGAAAAAACCGTACGGTCGCCGTCGTGCTGGAACGAGTGTCATCCCGCGCTCAATGGGATCCTACGGCAAACTCCGGCGCGGGAGACTACATCTCGCAGACCGCGTCTGGGGTCATATCCACACCTGATTCGAATTTCGTTCCCTACAACGCTTGCATCCGGATGAGTCTTGCCGAGGAACAACTTCCCGTTACGGAAGCAAATTTTCCAATTGAAGTGGAAATTGAGTTTCCAAGTACTTTGCCTCCGATACCGTTAAATGGGGTTCCGCTCAAGGCAATCAACAAAAGCGGTTCTAGCAACGTCAATTTGTCATTATTGCTTTCGCAATATTTGGTTGCTGGGAATGAGATCAGCATAGGAAATTCAAATCGCCGCTTCACAATTACGTCTCCTGCGCGACCTAGTCTACATCACACGTATTATCCGCTTCCATCAACTCCGCCCGTCGCTCCACCTGCGGATGATAGCCTATGGTTCGGCGTAATGAACGGAAACTTGGGTTCTGATGATGAACGCGCTCTTGAACCGCCCGCGAACCTGGAGGAGGCAAAAAAGTTCAAGATTTACCCAAGGCCGAAACCGATCTACTCGGAGACGGTTCAGTTACCCCGCGGCATGTGTATCGATTTGTCTCTGAGTGGTTTTTCCAACGAAACACTGAAGAACAGCACTGCGGTTTCTCCGAACAAGCAGCGGATCTATGATCCTGTTTTGACACCCAACCCGACTCCCCTTTCGGATTATCGTGTGCGATTCGCTTCGGATTGGATCGGAAATGGTACGGCTCCGACGCCTCCGGAGCTTCGTCCGGTTTACATTGCTTTCACGCCGGACGGGAACTTGTCCCACGTGTGGGCTAACGAGCGCTCTGGGGCGAATCTAAAACGCATCGATGCGACGCAGGACATCTTTTTGCACATTGGCAAGATTGATCAAGTCGTCATGCCGGTCGACCCGGACCCAGCGGTTTTGGGTAGGAACAAGTTCGCCTTCGACGCTTTGAACGCATCCGGCGTGAAACAAAATCTGTCCGACTTGAACTCCTACGTTGTCCGTTTGTCACCCAAATCCGGGGCGATCATTGCATCGCCAGCGGTTTCGATCGATACGCAGATCGGGATCCTCGGTCTGGATCCCGCTGCTTTGAGTCTCGGTGACTTGATCGAATTATCGCGTCGCGGGACCTACAGCACCAACGTCACTTCGCAGTAACCCAGCCATGAGTCGATCGATGACCAAATTGTTTCCAGCGCAACGATCGGTAGCCATGCCGCCTCGCAGCGGCCTGACCTTGCTCGAAGTGATCTTCGCCATGATGGTCTTGCTCGTCGGTTTGGTGAGCGTCGGTCTGTTGATCCCGCTTGCGGGTCGTCAAGCTGCAGATAGCTATCAGATCACGCAAGGGCTGGCGATTGGTGAGAGTGCTATCAGGATGATGAGCGAACAACATGGCTTTCAGCCTTCGCGTGACAGGCCTTGGTGCGTCGTCGATGCAGGAAACCCACTCTCGATGGCATCGTTCGATGAATTCTCTGTCAGTGCTGCGGTTCAGCTTGAAACAGAGCTCAATCCTGGTAATCCCAACAGTCCACTGGTTAATAACAAAAATACCGCTGCTCTCATTCAGAATGCCGTCATTGGAGAAGGGTTTTGTTTGGATCCTCTATTTTGGGGATCGCAATCGTTCACGTACGCTGCACCTACGCCCGTACTTGACCGCGAACTTTTTCCATTCTGGAAGAACGATATTGAGCCAGTGACGTTTTCAATCATGACCGAGCCGGTTCCTCGATTACGTCGTGTTAGTTTCTTAAACGTTAATGGAATCACGCCGGTTAAATATTGGATTCCTCAGCCAGCTGCTGTTCGTGTGGCGACCATGTTTGGCGGTGATCTCGTCCAGGCCGCAAGTGCCACCAATCGGGCGTCACCACCTACGAAAGGAGTCTACCTTTCCAATACCGGCTCAATCGTTAGCTCGCCCTCTGCACCACAAAATCCAACGTGGATTGCGACGGTTGTTCCGGCTGAAACGACTACTGTCATTCCAACCAATGCGATTGAACAGGTGCCGGGCTTTTTATTATGGAGCGTCGCACCAGTTCAGGGACCGAAACTGTTCGATATTACCGTTGCTATTTTTTCGAAGCGTGATCCCGGGGAAATCAACACGTCTGCATTTAAAACAGACTGGCAAAACAATTTGCCGTCCTCCGAGAGAGCTATGTCTGTGACGTACATTGCACCCGAAGCAATCAATTCAGGATCCTTTGAAATTGAATTGAACAGTTACAGTGTCGCCGATGGTCGAAATCGAATCAAAGTAGGTTCTTGGTTAATGATGTCACGCATGTCTTATCGTGATCTATTGCCGAGTACCGGTGCAGCTTTTTCCCGGCCGATACATCGGTGGTATCGCGTCGTCGCTGTTGAAAAAGATGGTTTTCCCGTTCGTGTCCGTGTGGTAGGCAAACCGTGGGGACCCACACAGGGAGAAGTGAACGATTTTCGCGAGAACGGTCGGGTATATCGCCTATTCCCACAACCAATGCCGCCACTGGCCACGCCGATTCCGGTACAAGCCGTCGTTTTGCAAGATGTCATTCAAGTCTACGAACAGCAAATTGCAATTGATTAAACAACAACTAGCCGCACCACTCTCCACACACACAAAATGAGAGAGAGGCACGAGAAAATGTTAAAAACAATGCTGAACAAATCGATGCGCCGAAGTCGGCGCGGGTTGATCTTGCTGCTGGCCCTCGGGATGCTGGCGCTGTTTTCGCTCCTAGCGGTCACTTACATCGTGGCTGCTAGCAACTCGCGGGCCGGGGCGCAGGCGATGCGAGTAAGGGCCAATGCATCTAATACGACGACTCTCGGGCTTGGCGAACAGATTATTAAACAGTCACTTCGCGGTACTCGGGATCAGCAATCCGCGTTTTATCAACATGCGATCCTTGAGGATGTGTACGACTCCCGAGCCACCCAGGTCAGGTTCGGGCATCGTACTCAACCCATCATGTTTTCCGGCGGCGACTTTCGGAATAATTGGTGCGTGCGGCTGACTCCGGTCGGTGGAGCTCCCAATGTCGCGGAAATCGTCAAGGTATCTCTTGATCCGAGAAACCCCAAGCTTCTCGGTGGGAATCCTTCGACCTATCGGCTCAATGCCCTGGAAAACGCCTACAACACCCGCGTTCTGACCGTCACCGAAGGCCCCCTCGCCGGATACTCGTTCCGGATCCTGAAATACGTCGGCTATGTCAACGACGGCAGCTACCCCGATCCCAATTATCCAAGCAATCCGAACTACACGCAGGCAAACGCTTATGATTATGACTACTCGATCGCCATCGATTTGTCCGAGGTCATCGGAATTCTCGAAGGCCGTTGGGTGAATCCCAGCACCGGCAAGATCGAACCGTTCAGCGGATCGGCACAGCAATGGATCAGTCTTCCAAACGGCCAGGGGCTTCGCAACCTCTTCTACTTCTACGATCCGGGAGCAAACAACTTCGAAGGCTATCGCTGTGTGATCAACGGAGCTGCGTTCAGCAATGCCGGCATCGGGATGGAGGATGATTCGGTAACCGCGGGGGTTACCGGATACGCGAACCTCGACGCCACGCGCTGGATCAGCATCATCACTCCGCAAGGAAAAGTGCCTGCGGCACTCCTTCCTCACTACGATTATCTCCAAAGTTCCCGTGTGATGGTCAACAACGGCAGCTCGATTGGTGTCGAAAGCATCGGCGACGAGAACTATGTGCCGGGCCTACCAAGATTACGAGGCCAGAGCAACGAAGGCTACGACGTTCCCGACTGGCGCGATTTCTGGCTAGCCCATCAGGACCGAATTCGAATCAATCCAACCACCGTGGTTCCGTATATCACGCCGTCGTTCCATCGACCGGAGTTGGTCAATTACTTGGCCCATCTTTATGGACCAGCGTCGGGTATTGCTGCGAGCGATATCGATAATTTGCTGGCGTTGATCGACGCGTCCAGCGCGCGCGTTCTTAGCTACACATCGCCCAATGGGATTCTTATGAACCCGGGTTTTCGGCCGTCGCAAGACTATGTGCAGATGCAGTCACCCGCAGACCTTGTCAACTTTGTGCGTGCACAAATCGAAGGTCCGTGGGATGTCGACAACGACGGCGACGGGGTCCCGGAAAGTGTTTGGATCAATCCGAACCTTCCCACCATGTACGCCCCCGATGGACGGATGCTCAAGCCCCTGGCTGCGATCCACATCGAGGACTTGGATGGACGGATCAATTTGAACCTGCACGGTGATCGGATCCAAGGTCAAGCCGCCTCGTTCAATGCGTTCGCCGATACCGCTGGCTTCCTACGTGCCAATCTGACTGGGCCAATCGGACTCAACATCCCGCAAGGGCTCGGGTACGGCCCGGCCGATATTTCGTTGAACCAATTGTTCCTCTTTGAGCCGCAAATGCTCGCTTCGTCGGTTTCCAACTACTCGATCTTTGATGAACGCTACGGTGCGAAGCGGCATCACGAGTCCAACAACCCGGTCGATTTGGCGAATATGGATCGATCTCCAGGAAAAGTCGGAAATGATTTCGTTAGCGAGCTGAGGGAGAGAGAAATTCACAGATTGGATCCCGCGTTGGGATCGACCAACTTCATTCACGGTCAACTTCCTGGCATGCCTATGGGACGTCGTTCCGCAGTGGCCCCAGCCTTCGATCGCAACGGTAATCTTTCGTTCGTTCATCCTTCGGTGCCTGATGCTCGACCGACTCAGCCAGCGCTACCCCCTAGCATTGCGTCCGAATTGGTCGATGATCCCTACGAGACAAGTACAGCGTCACGCGCTTCCGGTGACACACCTTTCACCGTGGCCGAACTCGAGCGCATCCTTCGCCGTTTCGACGACGATGTTCTAGCGCTGCCCGAACATATTCGAGAACACCTAGAAGATTTCGCAGGCTACGACAACTTGTCCGAAATCAACCGCGTGATCACCACCCGCAGCGCCGAACTGCGACTGCCGAAAATTGCTGCCGCCGCCTCCGTCCCCACCGCTTCTGGAGCAGTCCTTGAGAAGGATGCCGGAAACTTCCTGGGGTTCATTCGGCTCGTTCATGAACAACGCTATCGCCGTCGGTCATTCCCCGCAAACCCGGCGAACGATGAGCCACAGCTCAACATGGAATCCCTCTACCAATTGTTTCCACCGGAATTCGCGAGCAATCTCCGGATGGATATCAACCGAGCCTTCGGCAACGGACGCGACGACAATAACGATGGCAACGTGGATGATCCATTCGAGCTGTCGCTGCCCGTGGCGACGAATGCAGAGCGAGAGTGGGGGTACAACGACGTTGCGACAATCCCTTCGAACAAGTCCGGCTTTTACCGCAATCGGCAACGGGAATTGGGTTCGATTTCGCGGCCCTACTTGGGTTCGCGGCAATTGCTCGCGCGTTATCTGTATTGCCTGGGTCAATTGATGATCCCGCGCGAGTACGAATTCCCCAGCATGCGAGGCGAAACACTCAACTCGCTCAAATGGTATCACCTGCGAGCTCGGTCCATTGCGCAGTGGGCGGTCAACGTGGTCGACTTCCGCGATGCCGATGTCGCGATGACTCGCTTCGAATACGACGTGTTCCCGTTCGGTGTCAAAGAATCGAGCTTCGGAGACCCGAAATACAACCCCAAGGAAGCCTTCTGGGCACCTGACGTCGCTCCGGTCGACCGCGATTTCGTGGGGGTCGTTTGGGGAATGGAAATGCCCGAACTGCTGCTGACCGAGTCCCTCGCATTCCACGACAAACGGGTGCGCGATACCGACATCGACGACGGGCCAGGAAAGGCAACCAATGACCCAACGACCCCGGACCCGGACCTCGACCAATACCGTTTCCCCGAAGGTTCGCTGTTCCTCGAACTATACGCGCCGCGAACCACCTACGTCCCCGAGGACAATCGCATCGCGGGGACTTCGTCGTCGCTGTACGACGTGCAAACAGGATTGCCCGTTAAACTGGACCTCGGTCGTCTTGCGCCGCCCGCTCCTGACTGGGGCCGGCAGCCGGTTTGGCGTATTGGGATCAACCCGAGCACCCCCCCAGGGACGCTGGACGCCTCCCTGCAGCCCAACGCCCTCTACCAACAGGCCGCGACCAATAACGATATCTATCAACGAGATTTCCAAGCTGCGAAGAGTACCGTGCTTGCCGGAAATTCTTCGAGTTCGGTGCCGGAGCAGCGGGTCGGTTCCGGGCTGTTTGATGACCTTGATCAACTCATCGAACCAACACCAAACACCGTTTCATTCGAGCGGATGATCTGGTTCACGAATACCTCGGCAGGATCGCTTCCCCGCGTTCCCGACCTTGCGGGTAACAATCCTGCCAACGACGTCAATCCGAATCGTCAGCACCAGGTTTACTACAATCGAAACCCTGGACCCACCCTGCTCGAAGGAGGTCACTATGCCGTCGTCGGACCGCGTCGGGAAACGAGTATCGGCGCTCTGCAAAACAACCCGGAAACGGGTGTGGCTTGGCTGCCTCGTTTGCTCAAAAGCCAGTTGATGGCTAATACCAATCGCCCAGTCCGGTCCCAAAGCCACCAAACGATCTCGTTGGACGCCGGCAACGTCTCCACCACTCTCCTTACCGGAGTGGATATCTTCCGATATCGCACGGAGTGGTCCGGTGTTCCGAAATCCGCTGTGGGGATCGTGTGCGCGGCGGACATACCGGATACTGGTTGGTCGGCCCCCTTCCCTCAAGGGATCGGGATCAATATCTCCATCCCCAATCCGATTGCCAACACGGGTTATTGGCGAGACCCGAACAAGCCTCTCGAACGCCTCAACGACAACGACTTGTTCGCCTCGCGGGCCGATGAACGATACGGCTACGGCGACATCGACATCACTCCAGATTCGTGGGTGGATTGCACTGGGGCAACCCCGGTCGGAAACTTCCCTGACAAACCGTTCGATTACGATTCGACGACCAACGATGTTTTGACGCCGGCGTCTGGCAGTGCGATGAACCAGACCGGGACTTATCCCAATGTTCGCACGGCGTTTCTCCAACGTTTGGCCGATCCGAACATGGCCTACGATCCGGTCAACAATCCCTACATCACGGTCGACTGGATCTCCCTCGACTTGACCGTGTTCAACGGCGAAGCTCCAAAAAGCGATGATCCCCAGGACGGCGGCAGTAGCACGATCGCATTCCAATCGCGATACAAAGATGGTGCCACGCGGGCGAATGCGAATAGCAAGGCAACGATTGCCACGCCTGGTCAACCCACTCTCCCAGGGTCACCCAAGGTCACGCAAGGAGGCAATGGAGTTTGGGGTTACAGCTACCATTCCTACTCCACGGCGCAGCTTCACGAAACCACTCCGCAAACCTTTGTTCCGCTCAATCCTCCCGCGACCGGCCCCGGTGCTCAGCGCTATCCGTCGTACTTCATGCATCAATTGGGATACGCGTCGCAGCAACCTGCCGATGGCGGTGCATCGCAACCCAAACATCAAAGTGCGACTTCGCTCGGCTATGCAAACGTGGGGCACCGGTTCAACAACATCAGCGGTACAGCAAGCGACGACGCCGATGACTTCGATGGCTTCGGGCCACCGCAACAGGTGTTGTCTCCGGGTGGTCTCTACAATGGAGCACCGAGGGATCTGACCTCCCTGGTTTGGTACAATCGCCCCTTTGCACCTCCGGCCGAACTGATGATGGTCCCGCTGACCAGTCCCGGTCAATTGGGGCTGTTCCACTCGATCGCCGATCAGAATAAATTGCGAACGCCATTCGAGTATCTCCCCAGCTTCGGCATCAACAACGCGCTGGTCACCAACCTCACAAACGCACCGGCCTCCGACTGGAGTGATTACACACCCAATCCCGATACACCGGCAGTGCGCAATCGCGTTTTGGCAGAGGGTTACTGGTTGAAGCGACCCGGAACGTGGCCCACCATGGCCACGCGGCCGACTGTCCAAGCCGATTGGTCGAGCCTGTTGGAGTTCATCGAAACGAAACCGCCATTCATCGACTCCGCGAAATTCTTGCAGCCGGATGCGATGGTGAATGCCATCGTCGATCCCATGACCGGAGTAGAGAATCTTATCGCGGGCCGGTTCTTGGCATCGTACATACCGGATAACTTTACCGGGCAAGGCGAACCGGAAACCGTGCGAGGGCCATCGCTGGTTGCCCCGACAAATGAGATCCCGAATTACACCAGTGCGGGCAAGATCAATCTCAACACGCTGACTTTGGCCCAAAGCGGTCGATCCGAGGCGCTGCAGGCACTCGAGTATCTGTACCTCGTTGGAGGGCAGCGTACCGGAGCCACACGCGATGTGCTGACCGATCAATTCTTCCGGACACGGCGCGGCTTTAACGGCGGTGCGTCATCGAACTTCTTTGCCACCAGCTCACCTCCGTCGATGGATCCCAACTATCCGAGCCAATTCATGGGCTCGTATCGTTCGGGACTCGCATCGAACATTCAGCCCATCGCACCGTTCCCGGGTGCCAATGCGACAAACCGTGACCCATTGTTTCAGCAGCGGGGACGTTATCCGGTCGAGTCGGGTATCCTGCGGTCGTACACGCCGAATCAGACGCCGAACAGCATGGTGAACACGAACTCTTTCGGGTCGATGCTTTTCACTCCGGATCCAGTCGCCCGAATCGAAGACTCGTCTATTCCGGCAGTAACAGCGACTGAAATCGAAGACGCTCAGCGAAACGCGTTCACGCGTCATCAGCGAGCGATGCGGTTGCCGAATCTGGTCACGGATCAATCGAACGTGTTTGCCGTTTGGGTCACCGTCGGACTCTTCGAGTACGACCCCATCAACGGGTTCGGACGCGAGTACGTCAACGCCTCCGGCGAAGAACAACGGGAACGATCGTTCTACATCATCGACCGAACCGTCCCCGTCGGATTCATCCCCGGCGAAGACCTCAATACCGAGAAAACCATCCTCCTCCGACGCAAAATCAGCGGAGATAGGTAGCAGAGAGTAGAGGGTAGAGAGTTGAGGGGGACCCGCGATCATTGCCGCAACGCGCTAGCGGGCTAGCGCCCTGCGGCTGATGTGTGTGTAGCGAAACTCCATTCCCAACCGGCTGAAACATTGGTCGGACTCCGATTGTTCGGAATAATCGGTATATCCTTCAGGGGCTCGGCAACTCCAAAAACAGATGGCCGGATGCCCGATCGGTTCCGCCAGAAGCCGTGACATAGACTTGTGCCGTAATCTCTCTGGGTTTCGCAAATTCGTCTTCTGGATAGCTCGCCATGCCGCTCGACCAAATGCCCCAACCAACCATCAACGATCCCCTGCAATCAGGAGTGGTTGCTTGGGTTCCGCCATCGGGAAGCAAGGAACCGTTGGCGGTGCCTCCGATCGATAGCCACGCGGGGGCCGGGTTTTTCTGCGAGCAGATTACGACCCGCCTTGGAGCGGCACCAAAACCCTGGCGGATCCTAATCGCCGGTTGCGGAGCCGGGCACGAAGCCGTCGCCATCGAGCAACACTTGCTCGCTGATGTCGAGGCGGTGGACGTTGAAGACTTTGTTGGGACGGAACTCAAAGAAAGTTCCGCAGTTCGGTTTCAAGTCGCCAGTGTTTGCGAACTTCCCTTTGAAGCAGACTCGTTCGATGCAATCTTCTACCATCATGTGATCGAGCATGTGGACCGTCCGGCGGAAAGTCTCAAGGAACTGCACCGTGTCGTTCGACCCGGTGGATGGCTGTTCGTCGGAACTCCCAATCGGCATCGGCTGGTCAGTTCCATCGGTGCCCATCAGCAGTCGGAGTGGGAAGCGACTTGGTCGAATAAACTGGGGGACAATCTGCGAGACTGGAAAGATCGATTGACGGGTCGGTTCCGGAATGAGTTGGGGGCTCACGCCGGTTTCAGTCGCCCGGAACTCGACCGCATGCTATCGCATCACTTTTCCGACCGCGACTGGGTCACGGAAGACTATTTGCGATTCAAGTACGGCGAGAGCCGTGCCAAGGGATTGCTTCCGCTGGTGACGCATCCCGCGATCCATTGGTTCGCCGCTCCCGCGATTTATGTCTTTGCTCGGAAATCCTGAGCTAGACGCGAAGGAAGATGTTCTGGCGCTGCAGGCTTCGCAGAATCAGCCAGGTGATGTGTTTTGGCCCAGCGTGAGTTGCGGATTGTGCGTTGGTGTTTAGCTTAGTGGATATGGACGAAAGGCTGGTTCTGTTGTGATGGGGGCCAGCC
>JBKDXO010000051.1:0-26892 GCA_046306195.1 Planctomycetota bacterium
ATATTTTTGAACAGCTGTCGGTCCCTAACGGGGATTTCGCAATCGCTATGGTCGGTCCCAAAACGTAGCCGGCATTGTGCGTGATGCTGGAAGCTGGCGAGGAATTGCCTGCCCTTCAATTGCTTCTCGATCGCGCATTGCAAGCCGCCGAGCAAGCGGGCCGTACCCCGGAAACCAAGGAAGTGGGCAAGATCACGCTGACGACGGTTTCCGGCAGACGCTCCGGAGAGAACGCTGGATTTTTCATCGATTCCGGCGTCTTCGTGGCTTGCACCAAAATCGACTATCTGGAGCAATTGGCCCTCGTGTGGACCGGCAACGGCATCGACCACAAACCATTAGCCGACAACCGCGACTTTACCACCATCATGAGCCGCTGCGTCGGAACCGAAGGAGAGCGCCCCCAAGTTTCCTTCTTTGTCGATCCGTTGGCCATGGTGCGCGAGATCGGCAAGAGCAGCAATGGCTCGGTCGTTGTGCTCTCCGCCCTCAAGACACTCGGTATCGACGGCATCAAGGGGATCGGTGGAAGCATGATCATTGCTCCGAACGAGTTCGACTCGATCATTCACGGCCATCTTCTCTTGAATCCCAACCGGCAGGGCATTATGCGAGTCCTTCGCCCCAAGAGCGGATCGACCGAACCGGAACCGTGGGTCAGCGACCAAGTCGTCTCCTACACGACCATCAATTGGGATATCGCCAAGACATTCAAGGCAGTCCAGGAGATCGTCGACACCTTTGGCGGAGAGGGAACCTTCGAAAACCGAGTGATTACGCAAGGGAACAAGACTCTCGGAATCGATATTCGCAAGGATATCGTCGAAGTGATCGACGATCGGTTCACGCTCGTCCAAACAATTGTCCCGCCCAAGAAGATCAACAGCCAATCGAACGTCTACAGTCTGCACCTCAAGGAAGCATCGCGCGTCAAAACCGAGATCCTTCCGAAGCTGTACGAAAAGTTCAAAGAGACAGGACCAGGGCTGAAATCCAAACTCGTCGGGGATGTTAACGTTTATTATGCAGAAATCCGAGCCGAGGCTCCGGAAAACCCCCGGATTCGGCTTCCGCAACCCGCCTGGTGCGTGCTCGGCAATGAATTGATCGCCAGCGATTCGCTCAAGGCGTTGGAAGATCTCATCTCCTTTTACTCGGGGGGAGATGGTCCGTTGTCGGATTCGATCGAGTTCAAATTGGTTCGGGATCGGATCAAAGCCCAGACCAAGAACGCCGACATGTCGATCATGGCGTACCAGCGGCCCGAGGAAGGGATGCGGCTCATGTACGATCTGGCGACCGATCCTGACAATATCGATAGCTTGGAGCAAATGTCCGAAAACAACCCTTTTTTCCAAGCGATCGTCACTGCGCTCAGGGGGAAAAAGCTGCCGCCCTTTGAAGTGATCGCCAAGTATCTGGCTCCTGGCGGTGCGTTTGTCATCGACGAGGAAACCGGTCTTCATTACACCGGTTTCTCCATGCGTCGCGAGTGATTCTCGCATCTCGCTCGGTCGATCGCCTCAATCTACACGCGGAACGAGAATCCGATTACCATACGAGGAAATCATTCTCTCCGTTTCCTTGAGGCAATCACCACTATGTCGCACTCTTCGGACGTTTCGCATCGGCGCCGGTTTCTTTCGCAAACACTGGCATCCGGTGCCGCAGCCGCTTGGTTGGCCTCGGGCGATGTCCGGGCTGACGATCAGCCAGTGAAGTCGCGAGGCTCGACCGTCATTCCGCCAGATGGCAAGCGGATCCTGTTGTCATGCAAACTGTCGATGATTCAATCCGAGGCCAACGGTCACTCGCTGTCGCTGGTGGAGCGTTTGAAGATGGCGCATCAAGCGGGGTTCGATGGGGTCGATTTCGACGAAGCGGGGAAATTCACAGTCGACGAAGCCAGATCGGCAGTCCATGAGTCCGGAGTCTTTTGCCACAACGCGATCAACCACGAGCATTGGAGCAAGCGGTTGACGAGCCCCAACGAAGACGAACGCCGTGCGGGAGTCGCGAACATCGCTCACTGCATTCGCGTGTCCCACGCGATCGGCGGCAGCGGCGTTTTGATCGTGGTCGGCCGCGGCGATGACGGTTCCGAATCGGAAATCAATCAGCGCGCGCACACGGAGATCAAGAAGCTGCTGCCGCTCGCTGCGTCGCTCGGTCAGCCGATTCTTGTCGAAAACGTCTGGAACAAGATGCATTACGATCACGATAAACCGCCTGAGCAGTCCCCGAGCCGCTTCATCGAATTCGTCGATAGCTTTTCAAGCCCTTGGGTCGGCATGTACTACGACATCGGCAACCACTGGAAATACGGTCAGCCACGCGAGTGGATTCGCGCGTTCGGCCATCGCTGCGTGAAACTCGACGTCAAAGGCTTCAGCCGCGCCAAGGACAAGTTCGTCGATATCACTTCCCCCGACGACGATGTGCCTTGGGACCAAGTGCGACAGGGGCTCGATGATATTGCTTGGAGCGGATGGACTACCGCCGAGGTCGGCGGAGGGGATGTTCAACGTCTCACCGTTGTTCGCAAGCAAATGGAAAAAGCATTCGGCTTGGTGTAACACCAGCAGCGCCGCCAAAAACGTCACCGTGTCGAGCACCGTCGCACGGCTACTTCGGCGCATGGTTTTGTTTTGAATGTTATGGTCAATGCACTAGTCCTGGCCTGGGATCCAGAGTTTGCTTCCACTGCTGGATGCGGGAGCGCTGGGTGAGGGTTGGGACGGAGCGTCGGGGGTCCAAAGACCGCTGGCTGTCGTACCGCCAGCAGCGGCCACCCCGCCTGGGCCGGGGATATCCCCGCCGGGCATGGCTGCCCGGGCACGCGCCGCCATTTGTTGTTGCTGCATCATCGCCGCTTGGAGGAACTGCAGCAGGACGGGGTCGTTCGGGTTTTCTCGCAGGGAGGACTCCAGGAATTGCCGGGCCTCGGTTCTGCGATCGAGCATGTTGAGGATCTCGAAGCGTTCGAGGATCGCATTTCCCACGGATACTTTCAGCTTTTTCCCGGCGTCGATGATGCGAGCCAAGAGTTTCTCTGCTTCGACCGGATCGGCCACGGTACGGGTTTTGAGATTCAGGACGGTGTATTCCGCCGATGTCTGGAACTCGCTCGGCCAGGACACGGTCTCGGCTTTGGAGACCAAGGTCCGGTACATCGAGGTGACCGAGCGTGCCAGGACGGACTGCATCAACTGAATCAGACTGCGTGGATCGATCGTAGACAGGTCGGTCCAGTAGTACGCGGCCCCGCCGACTCGATCGAAAACATCGCTCTCGGCGGAAAGAGAGGGGCGAGAAACTTGAAGGATCTGGTGGATGTGTTGGAAGTCTGCGTCATCCATGGTGTTGGGATTGTGCGATTGCCAGGACAGGAGCAGCGCCTGCAGTGGCAATCGATGTTCGGCCATGCCAGCGCATTGGCGAGGTGTTTGGTTCCCTAGGCAGTCGAATGGGATGTCCAGGATTTCATCGATCATCAATTGGCGGATGGCGTCGCGGAGGGCTTCGCGACGTTCGACGGGGACCTCGTGCTTCAGAAGGATCTGACTGTTTCCCATGGCCAACGGGGCGACATGCAGTTGTTCGACCAATTCACGCTTGAGGCTTGTCAAACCGAGTTCGCGTTTGACTTGATCCATGAGGGTCTTGCGGTACCCGAAGCCTGGCTCGAGGACTACCAATCGCGCCGGCTTGTCGGTCTGCTTGCCGTAGAAAGCCATCCATGAGCCGGGGCGTTGTGCGTCGACTTCGGCGAATTGTTCCTGCAAGATCGGTTGCAGGGTCGCGAACGCGGACTTGGGGGGAACCTCTTCGTCGAGGAAAGCTTCGAGGAGTCCGCGGGCTTGTTCGACGGGAATCGGAGACAAGTGTTTGTTGGTGGCCAGGGCGGTTTCGAACTCGGGATCTTCGATGGTGTAGATGGAAAGGTCTTCGGTCTGCGTTACCCCTCCCGATTTCGGCGCCAACTCGTAGACCATGGCTTGGTAGTAGATGCGTTGCGATTCGTCGAGCGATGTGCTGCCCGCGAGTTTGCGGCATGTCAGAGCGGCGCTCTCCAGGTCGGTCAGAAGGAGTTGGCAGTAGAGGAGGTTTTGGAGAATCGGCGGCTGCTGGCCGAATTCTCTCTGCATCGATTCGAGCTTGGTCTTGGCGGCGGAAATTCGAAAGTTGGCGACGAGCGCTTCGGCTTCGGCCAGTCGTTCCGCGTAGGGTGTTCCTTCGCCCGACAAGGGGGACGGGGCGGTTTCCTTGGACAGAGTTCCCGCTTGCGGGTGTCCGACCAGGGATTCGACGGCACCGTGGGCGACGCGAGCCATAACGTCCCCCATCTCGAACATCAATTCGGCATGCAGCAGGGCTGGCAGAATCATGGCTCGCTGGGCCATCACTTCGATCAAATTGATCGCGACGGTCGCGGTCATCGGCGGGAGCGATTCCTGGGCTTCCGAGATCGATTGCAGGAGCAGGTTGGCCCCTTCCTCGGTATTTCCTCGGATGACTGCAACCAAGGCTCGGTGCAATTTGGCGAGAGGATTGTCGGGCTGGAGGCGAATGAATTTGGCGGAGGTTTCCTCGAGCGACGCGAATTCCCGAAGTTGCAGCAACAATTCGCACTTCATCGCCAACAGCCATGGCTCGGACGGCATGGTTTTGAGGTTGGCATTGATCCGGTCCAGGGCTGCGACATTCTGCTCTCCCTCGATCATCCGTTGGATGGTTTGCATCTCCTGGAAATGCTCGTTGCACTTGCAGAACTTGATTTTTTTGCCGTTCCCGCAGGGGCAAAGGCTGTATTGATCGAGGGTCATAGGATCCAACCGTAGAAAATCGCGGAATGTCAAAAAGTCTTGGAAAAGTCGGACAAGTGTACCACAATTTCCTTCGGTTGCCCATCGCTGCGGTTGTCCGGTTGGAACTCCGTTCGATTGCGCTAGCCGAGCACCCGTTGGGCAAGTCTAATGGAGGTTTGGTGACTTGCCTTCCCACGAAAAATGATTGTCCTCGATTGAGATTGTTCGATGAAAGACGTTTTGAATCGTTTGGTTTTGGTTGCGGGTTTCTGCTCGGTCGGATGGTGGGCTACCCCCCTGCCGGTCGCGAGGGCTCAGGATTCCGCAGCGGCTCCCGCGAACGGTGCGGCGTCCGAAGGGCGTTTCCTCAGCGGCACCCGACAACTGACCTACGAGGGTCTGCGATCCGGCGAAGGCTATTTCAGCCGCGACGGTCGAAGCATGGTCTTCCAAAGCGAGCGGGAGCCGTCCAATCCTTTCTACCAAATCTATTGGATGGATCGTGAAACCGGGGATATCGAACGGGTATCTCCCGGGTTTGGGAAAACGACCTGCGCCTGGATTCATCCCGATGGAGACCGTGTTCTGTTCGCTTCCACCCAGCAGGATCCCGAAGCGATTACCAAACAACAAAACGAGTTGGCCTTTCGTGCCAGCGGCCAGACTCGGCGTTACGCATGGGACTACGACCCGCAATTCGATTTGATCGAATGGAATCGCAAAACGGGCCAGTACACGAATCTGACCCACACCCTCGGCTACGACGCCGAGGGGTCCTACAGTCCGGATGGGCAATACATCGCGTTTGCGTCGAACCGCGATGCCTACGCGAAAACGCTCAGCCCGCGCGAACAGACTCTGTTCGCCAATGATCCCGCCGTCGCTTTGGATTTGTACGTCATGCGAGCCGACGGCACCGACGTACGCAAGATCACCGATGTCTTCGGATACGATGGCGGACCTTTTTTCTCTCCCGATGGCAAACGGATCTGTTGGCGACGGTTCAGCGAGGATGGCGCGACGGCGGAGGTGTTCTCGGCCAACCTCGATGGCTCGGATGCCAAGCCGTTGACGCGATTGGGTGCGATGAGCTGGGCTCCCTTCTTTCACCCGAGCGGCGATTACCTCATCTTTTCGACGAACCTCCAAGGCTTTGCGAATTTTGAGCTGTATCTCGTCGATGCGGCCGGGACTCGCGACCCCGTGCGCATAACTACCACGGAAGGCTTCGATGGCTTGCCTGTTTTCACGCCCGATGGCAAGAGTATCGCGTGGACCAGCAATCGCACCGCCGACAAGAAGTCGCAAATCTTCATCGCCCAATTGAACGATGCCGCAGCCCGGGAAGCCCTCGGTCTTCCCCCATCCACCCACGGCCAGGACGCGGGTCTCAGCACCTCGGCGGTCGCGCAAGCATCCGGATTGGCCAAAGCCAACGCGGCTGCGAACGACCAGGACTTCAAAGCCTCGGACGTCGGACGGCATGTCGATTATTTGTGTCGACCGGAACTCGGAGGCCGATTGACGGGGACGCCTGGGGAACAACTCGCGACGGCCTATGTCGCCAGCTATCTCGAATCGCTCGGCCTCGAACCCGCCGGCACCCAGCGTTGGCCTGGACCTCCCGACGCGGCGAAGGATCCAACGGTCTCCGACAATGCGGACTCGGTGGGACCCTTCTTCCAGTCCTTTCCCTACACCGCCGGCGTGGAGGTGCTCTCCAGCAACCTGCTGCAGTCAGGGGACATGACTTGGCGGTTGGACGAAGACTGGCGGCCGTTGGTCTTCTCCAATTCGACCAGCATCGAGCCCAGCGAAGTCGTCTTCGCGGGCTATGGCATCGTCGCACCGGCCGATCAAGGATTCCCGGAATACGACTCCTACGTCCACTTGGATGTCGAGAACAAATGGGTAATGGTCCTGCGGCAAATGCCCAGCGATGTTTCTCCCGAGCGACGACAGCACTTGGCTCGGCACAGCTCGCTGCGCTACAAGGCCATGGCGGCTCGTGACCGCGGAGCCAAGGGGATCATCGTGGTCAGCGGACCCAAAAGCGGTGTGCGTCAGCAGTTGGTCCCGCTCCAGTCCGACGGAGCCCTGTCGGGTTCGAGCATTGCCGCCATCAGTGTGTCGGACGCAGTCGCCGAGAAATGGTTTGAAAAGAGCGAAGAGAAACTCGCGGATCTGCAAACGGAACTCGATCGGGGCGAGTTGATGATGGGCTTTGTGCTTCCCGAGGTGAGCGTCCGCGCGACGATCGATCTCCGCCAAATCAAACGCTACGGCACCAATGTTCTCGGAATCCTTCGCGCAGGGGACAAACCCGCCGACTCGCTCGTCATCGTGGGGGCACATATCGACCACTTGGGAACTGGCGCGAACGGGTCCAGCCTCGCGCGAGACGAGGAACGGCAAGGGGTGCATCGCGGCGCTGACGACAATGCGTCCGGAGTCGCTGCCATGCTGGAGATTGCACAATCCCTCGCGCTGCAGAAAAAGCAGGGCAAGCTGCAACTCAAACACGACATTCTGTTCGCCGCCTGGTCTGGTGAGGAAATGGGGCTGCTCGGATCCGCCCACTTCGCCGATCGCTTCTACGAAACGTATCCTCATCTCCCGAAAGTCGAAGGCAACAAGCTCTACCCGACGGTCGTCGCATGCTTCAATCTCGACATGGTCGGTCGTTTGAGAGAACAATTGGTCCTCCAAGGAATCGGTTCCTCGCCGTTCTGGAAGGGGGAAATCGAACGCCGCAATGCCGTGGTTGGGCTTCCGGTGACGCTGCAGACCGATAGCTACTTGCCCACCGATGCCAGTTCCTTTTTCCTCAAAGGGATCCCGATCTTGTCGGCGTTCACGGGATCGCACTCGGAATACCATACGCCGCGCGATACGCCTGAGTTGCTCAATTACGACGGGGCCGCCAAGATCGCTCGTCTCATGGGTTTGATCACTCGCAGCGTCGCGAGCTCGGAAACCATTCCCGAGTTCACGGAGCAAAAAGCGCCCGAGAATCAAGGAGCACGCGCCGCGATGACGGCGTACCTGGGCTCTATCCCCGACTACGCCCAGGGGGATATTCAAGGAGTATTGCTATCCGGGGTTTCCAAAGATGGACCCGCAGCGAAAGCAGGGGTGCAGGCCAAGGACATCGTCATCGAACTGGCAGGTCGCAAGGTCGAAAATATTTACGACTACACCTACGCGATCGAGGCCCTGAAGGCCGGGCAAGAAACGGAAATCGTCGTCCGTCGCAAGGAAGAGGTCCTCCGCTTCAAAGTCACTCCCCAATCGCGTCAATAAAGGTTCATCGTACCACCTTCCGGCGGCTGAACCGTGACAACGCTCCCCGTAGCTACCGTCGCCAGACGGTGGCTCATACAACGTAGCTACCGTCGCCAGACGGTGGTCCCTACAGACTCTGGTACCTTCCGATCCGCTCAAGCTCCTTGAGCAGTGCTTCTGGGCTCGCGTATCGTTGGTCGGGATGTTTGGCAATCATTCTCAGAACGATCGCTTCGAACGGAGCGTGGATCGCCATCTGGTACTTGGTCGGAGGGACAGGCTCTTCCTCCCGGATCTTTCGAATGATTTCGATCGTGGAGTCCCCTTGGAAAGGGGGACGGCCCGTGAGCAACGCATAGAGTGTTGCCCCGAGTCCGTAGATGTCCGAACGCGTATCCGCGATGTTCGAATCGCGCGTTCGTTCGGGGGACATGTAATTGATCGATCCGACCATGGTTCCCGGACTGGTGACTTGGCGAGCCAATGTTCCTTCGAGCGCTTTGGCGAGCATCAAATCCCCGAGCATGCAGACTTTGTCCGATTTGCGGCGCAGGATGTTTGCCGGAGTGACATTGCGGTGAATGATTTTCTCCCGAGCTGCTGCATCCAGGCCCGAGGCGACGTCGACAGCCACTCGCCAAGCTTGACGCCAGTCGAGCATCCCCTCAATTCCGATGCGATCGATGACCTGGTTCAGATTCTCCCCGTCCACGTACTCCATCGATGCCCAGCAGTACGGTCCCGACTTGCCCGCGTTGTAGATCCGGATCAAGTTCGGATGCCGGATGGGGAGCATGGTTTTCATGGCGCGGATGAATCGGTCCCGCTCCTCTTCATTGGTCATGCGATCCGGGAACAGAACTTTGATAGCGACGGTTCGATCTTTCTGTGTGTCGGTACCCTTGAAGACGAGGCCAGTGGAACCGACAGCCAAGAGCGAATCGACGCGATAGCTGGCGAAACTCTTGCCGATCAGATCCTCGGGTCGTGCTGAAACGGGTTCGCTCTGCTTGGACGGAGGGGTCGGAGCCGCCGACTTCGGTTGAGGCGCATTGCCGGGGAGGACGGTTTTTTGATCCGAGATGTCTCCGATCAAGTAGCGGAAGGTGCTTTGGCCGGCTTTGAACTCCGCGCCGGATTCGAGGATCGCGGTTTCCGTCGGTTTGCCGTTTACGAAAAGATTTCCCCCCGAAGCGTCGATGACCTGTGCTCGATTGCCGTCGATCGAGACGCGGCAATGGATGCGCGACATGTACGGATCATTGATCTTGGTATCGCTGTTCTGGCCGCGGCCGATCTGCAATGACTGGCCGTCCACCAGCACAAAGCTCCGACCAGCCTCGGGACCGGAGATAATCAAGATCAGATGATTCGTATTCATTCGGGGATCTCTCTGTCAATTGCGAGTCGGTTTTCTCGATCGCTCGCGGAATTCATGGCGTGAAAATCACTCGTCAGGAAATGGTAACGACGAGGACCCACTGGCCACAAGTAATTCCTCACCGAAGCCGCACAAAAAACAGGGCTTGGAGCGTCGTTTTCTTGATCTGCGAGAAATCCACGAAGGGATTTACGGGGCTTCTGGGGATGGTCGAGCCGACGGCATCGATCACCCGCGTTTTGGAATGCGTTCGCGGTGGAGTTTGTACTCGACCGCGTCCACCAGCGCCGACCAGCTTGCCTCGATAATGTTCTCGCTCACCCCGATCGTTCGCCAGGAATCGTGATCGTCCGAGCTTTCAATATTGACCCGAATGCGGGCTGCCGTTCCAGCTTCGCTATTGACCACGCGGACCTTGTAATCGACGAGCTTCATCGACTCCAGGCAGGGATAAAACGGGATGAGGGCCTTGCGCAGGGCGGCGTCCATGGCGTTGACCGGACCGTGCCCTTCGGCCGCCTCGACCCGCGTCTCCTCCCCCACCCGCACCTTGAGAATCGCCTCCGCATAGATCTGATTGCGCTGGGTGTCGAGATCCCCGGCCAGGATCTGATACTTGATGGTTTCGAAGTGGGGCGCGTACTCTCCCGAGCATTGCTTGGCCAGCAAGTCGAACGATGCTTCGGCAGCCTCGAACTGATAGCCTTGGTTCTCTTTCTTGACGACTTGTGCCAGGATCGATTCGAGCAATTTAGGATCGGCCGGTGCCCCCTGCGATTGCGTAAGCGCGGCAATGTTGGACCGACCTGACAGTTCGCTCACCAGGATCCGGCGTTCGTTGCCGACCAGAGATGGATCCATGTGTTCGTACGTGTGCGCGAACTTGTTCACGGCATGAACGTGCATGCCACCCTTGTGCGCAAAAGCGCTTCGGCCAACAAACGGTTGGCTGCTTCGCATCGCCAGGTTGGCGGTCTCGTACACGTAGCGCGACAGCTCGGTGAGATGGTCCATCGGCCGGCCACCGAGGGTTTGGTAACCTTGCTTCTTGAACTGCAGGTTGGCCAGGATGGTGATCAAGTCCGCGTTGCCGCAACGTTCGCCGATCCCATTGATGGTTCCCTGAACGTGATCGCAACCGGCATCGATGGCTGCGAGCGAGTTGGCCGTCGCAAGATCGCCGTCATTGTGGCAATGAATACCGAGTCGAGCTTTGGTGCTCGCGAGACGAGCCTTGGCCTGCGCGACGATCGCAGCGACTTCCTCGGGGAGGGTTCCGCCGTTGGTATCGCATAGGACGATCCACTCGGCTCCGGCCTTGGCGGCGGTCTCAATGGATGATAACGCGTACTGCGAATTGGCTTTGAAGCCATCGAAGAAGTGCTCCGCATCGTAGACCACTGCGGCGTGCTGCGCGAGGTAGGCCACGCTCTCGCCGATCATGTCGAGGCTTTCTTGCAGGGAGACACCGAGGACTTCCGTGGCGTGAAAGTCCCAGGACTTGCCCACGACGGTAATGACCGGTGTTTGTGCAGCCACAAGAGCTGCGAGGCCGGGATCTTCCGCAGCCTTCACGCCGCGTCGCCGGGTCATGCCGAAAGCCGCCAGTCGGCTGGTGCCCAGCGAGAGCCCTTTGGCACGCTGAAAGAACATGGCGTCTTTTTCATTCGACAGCGGGTACCCACCCTCGATCATGTCGATCCCGATCTCGGCCAATCGAGACGCGATATTGAGCTTGTCCTGAAGCGATAGGCTAACCCCTTCGCCCTGCGTTCCGTCGCGCAGCGTGGTGTCGTAGATGAGGATCGATCGCGGGGACATTGCAGGACCTGTCACTCGAGAACAAATAGGATTTTCCGAGCAGAGATGCTATCGAAATTTGATATCCTAGACGAGTCGATTTCGATATTTTTTCGTTTTGTGATCGGAGCGGTAAGCCTGTGAATCGTGGAAATAGTTGGCTCCTTGCCTGTGTCTGGCTCGGACTAGGGTTTTTCTCTTGGGTTCAGGCCCAGGATGCGATGGATCGGTTGAAACCGGATTGGTTGCGGACAATCCGCGAGGCACGCGAGCGGTTTGACCGCGACCGTCAACCGACCTCCGTCAATGAGACGTATCGCGAGGTGCGCGCCAATTTGCACGTCCACTCCGAACTATCGCACGACAGCCGAGGCAAAATAGACGATATCGTCGCCGCTGCCAAACGGGCCGGGACCGAGGTCCTGATGTTCACGGAACATCCCTCCAAGGAGAAAGACTTTTATCTCGACGGCAATCAAGGGATGCGCGAAGGTGTGCTGCTGATCCCGGGTGCCGAGATGAAGGGGATGCTCGTCTACCCGACGTTGAGCTTGCGGCAATACGAAGGATCCGAGCCGATCGATTTGGCGCGACTGGTCCGATCGCGCGGTGGGCATGCATTCCTGTCGCATCTCGAAGAGCGAATGGATTGGGAAATACCAGGCTTGTCGGGGGTGGAAATTTACAACACACACGCCGACTTCAAAAAGCAAAAACGGATGGTCGAGGCGATGAAGAACCCGCTGTGGCTCGTCAAGCTCGGGGAACTCGTCAAGGAGTATCCGCAGGAAGTTTTCTCGGCGTTGCAGTCCTATCCGAGCGATTACCTCGCGCGCTGGGATGTGCTGTGCCAGAGTGCACCGCATTGCGGTGTGGCAGCCAACGATGCGCATCAGAACGTCGGAGTCCGCATTCGATTGGAGAGCGAAGATTCGCTTGCGGTCGAGGACCCACTGGGGGAGTTGCTGCTGAAACTGCCGCGCGTGCTCGCCTCGGCAGCGATCAAGATTCCTCAGGATGCCAAGGTAGACGATGTATTGTTCTCATTGCAGCTCGACCCATACGAGTACAGTCTGCGGCATGCGGGGACGCATCTGCTGGTGGAGGATCTCACGCGCGACGCGGTGTGGGATGCGCTCGAGCAAGGCCGCGCGTTCGTCGCCTTTGATTGGTTGGCGGATGCGAAAGGGTTTCGCTCGCAAGTCGTCGATCGATCCCAGGGTGACACGTATCCGCTCGGAAGTCAGGTCGCGTGGGGGAAAGAGTTGTGGTGGACAGCCGAGGCACCGCTGGATTGCGCGTGGCGGTTGTTTCGCAACGGAGTGTGCGTCGCTGAGAATGCAGGCTTCAAATTTGAAGAGCCCCTCGCCGAGTCGGGTGTTTATCGCATCGAAGCGTGGTTGATGGTCGGTGACGAGAAGCTGCCGTGGGTGCTGAGTAATCCGATCTATGTGAAGGGGGGTGACGATGGGGGATGATGAGAAGCAAGCAGAACATTGCGGAGGGGAGCAAAGCCGCACTGACATCGAAGGAGACGGAGATCAAGCTCACGAATGTGGCACGCGAGAGTCTCGAGGAGTTGCTGGTCGACTATCGCGATTACCTTCGCGTCCGGGATCATGCCGTATGGGACAAGGATTCGAAGGAGTCGAATTTCGTGCGGCAATTAGGTCGCCGGACACCGCAGACGTATGAGCTGTATCGCGAGTACATGGAGACGCGTCCGCCACAAGTGATCGCGAACATCGCAATCTGTCTGATTCATCAGACGAACTATTTGCTCGATCAGCAGATCAGGACACTGGAAAAAGAGTTCCTCGAACATGGCGGCCTGCGCGAGAGGATGTACGAAGCGCGACAGCGGCATCGCCGCAATCCCCCGCGCTCGTAATCGCTCCTAATCACCCCTCAACCAACCTCACCCCCAATCCCATCCTTCCCATTCCTCCCATTCTTCCTCTGACTCCCATTGGCTGCACTCCCCTCCGCTGTTCCCTCCCATTCCGCCAACAAAAAAACCCAGCGGCAACGCTGGGTTTTGAAAAACATCAGTGACCCCGACGGGGTTAGAACAACCTTCAAAACCATTGGGGAAAACTAGGGTTGCCGAGGCGGTTCCCTTGCCAGTTCCCTTGTCCCCTCCCATCATCCCCAGCGATGCCCGGGAACTGATCGACCTGTGGCCGGCCCTCGATCTCGATGATCGGGCCCAGGTGCTGCGCATGGCTCGGGAGTTGGCTCGGCGTGAGAACGTGCGACAATGAAGGCCCCCGGGGTCGATGGGTCCCGATGGGGTCGATTGAGGCGATCGAGCCAAATGCCAGCCACCCCAAACGAAAAAGAGTTAGTGAGCCCCGATCCGTTTGGGGGATTGGGGGCGGTGCGTGCTACCTGGGGGTGTGTTTTTTCTGGCAGTGGCCGGCCAACGATCTTCGATTCCCGCGAGCAGAAGGGGGATGCGTAAATGAGATTTTCGAATTGCCTGCCCCCGGGGTGTCTGGAAACTTTCGACCTGCCCGTCAGCGATCACGTCGCTCCCTCTCTGACGGTTTCCTCGATTTGAAAAACCTGAGACAATGACCCACGGTAGCGGGGCTGATCCCCCTGCGAACGGCTGCCCGGGGCATCGATGACCCATAGCATCGAGCCCCCGGTGGCCGGCCTTCACACAAGCTATGGGAGTCTGAGATGGACGAAAAAATCAATGATGTGCTGGCTGCGGTTGCTGCGCTTCCTGAGGCGGCTCGAGATGCTTTAAGTAAGTTGATGGAGGAAGCGTCCGATCTTGCTGTGAGGATTCCTGAAGTACCCGGCCTCGGAATCGGCAAAACGGAATCGCTCAAACTGTCGATCTTGGCGACTATGGCGAGGCTGGATGCGAGTAAGCCTCTTGATGCCGACAAGGAAGCGGAACTCAGATCATCTCTTGGTATGCCCATTCAGTCGTTGCTCGGTTCCATCACCGGGGATATTGATCGGATGGCCGATGAATTGGTAGAGCGTGGATTTCCTGATCCTCGGCTGCGCGATGACGGTGAGGGCTGGCGAATCATCGCAAGAATGGTTGCGTGTGATCCTGATGCGTTCATCGAGGATATCTACGAAACGGCGATTGCTAAGCATCTGTCCACGACGGAGCATGACGGTTTGCCGAATGAGGCCTTGAAAGCGATCGTTGCGGGTGGGATGGCTGGGGTGCTTACTGAGGCCGGGAAAATCCCTGCGGCCCAACGGTATTCCCAAACGATGATGCAGATGTTCGAGCAGGATTCCCGGTATCTCGAGTGGACCCTCGAGCAGTGGCAGGCTCACTTGAGAGGTTCAAAAAAAACGATCCAAGGATGTGATGCGTGGAGGTATCGGATGGCTCGACGGGAAGAAAACAAGCGTGAGAGGCTGAGCGAATAGTTTCCATTTTGGTTTCCTAAAAAACCGTCAGTTTTTTTCCACCCATGAAAAGCATGGGTTTATAGGTTTCCTAGTAGGTTTCCTGTCTGGAATTGGAAACCGAGGGCCCCTTCCTTTGAAAGGAGGGCCCAAGTATGCCCCAAGAAAAACGTGGCCGAGCTGCAACGGCTGAAACGATTGCAGCATTGATCCGAATCTACCGATCTGCGGTAGCGAGTGGTGATGAAAAGCTGGCTCAATCGACTGCGGTTTCGTTGCGCAAGTACGGAATCCAAGTCGGTGATTTGGCTATCGAGCGATGCCAAGAACAAGGGGGTGATGCATGACTCCCGACGAACTAGAACGAATTGCCGAGGCGGTGGCCGAGCGTGTTGCTGCAAAGATGACCGGGATGGATCCCGACCCGATGGGGGATAGGCATCAGGCGGCCAAGTGGCTCGGGGTGAGCGTTGCGACGGTCGAGCGTTTGACACGATCGGGAGCAATCCCCAGCGTGAAACTCGGGCGGCTGCGGCGGTATCGTCGAAGCGATCTGACCGGAAATAGGAAAGGGGGTGCGGCGTGAACCACTACCCCCAATCCAACAAGCATTCTGATTTTATCCCGGCGGCTGATCTGAGGCGAATGGCCCGAGGCCGATGGCGGGAAATCCTGATTGCGGCGGGAGTCCCTGCGCATGCCCTTGATGGGCAACGTGGCCGGCCCTGTCCGAAGTGTGGAGGGCGTGATCGATTCTCTCCCATGAAGGATCTCGATGATCGTGGGGCGGTGCTGTGTCGGCATTGCCACAATGCATCGACGGATCCGAAATCCGGTGATGGGATATCGTCCCTGCGTTGGTGGCTCGGTGTCGGTGCGGGTGAGGCGTTGCGGTGGCTTGCATCGTTCCTCGGGGTGATGCATGGGAATCATTTTTCCATCGTGAGGCCGGCCCATACCAAGGTGATCACCAAGGATGACCGTGGCCTCTCCCATCGATTCGGAATGGCTGCCGACGTGATGCGTCGGAATTTGCGTCCCGAGGCGATGGAGCATTGTGCAAGGTTGCTCGGTTTGCCTGCAGCGGCGTTGGCTCGATTGGGCGTTGGATGGAGTCCATCCCATCAGGCGACAACGTGGCCGATGCGAGATGCCGATGGCAACGTGATCGGGATCCGTTTGCGCTGTCCAACGTCTGCTCGGAAGTGGGCGTTGAATGGTTCAAAGGCCGGATTGATCTTTGACCCCGATTCAATGGCCGAGCCCATCGATCGGTTGTGGTGTGTTGAAGGCCCCACCGATGCAGCGGCATTGCTCTCGATCGAGTTGGATGTTGCTGGAGTCCCATCGGCGGGTGGAGCTGCGGATCTGCTCGTTGCCCTGGCTCGGCGGGTTCGTCCCTCGGATGTGGTGATCGTGGCTGATCGTGATGATGCCGGCCAACGTGGCGCGGAGCGGCTGCGGGATGCGCTCTTGATCGTGGCCCCGGTGCGAATGGTGACCCCTCCCATCGGGATTAAGGATCCTCGGGCGTGGGTGTGTTCGGGTGCGGATCGTGCGAGCATCGAGCGCGTTGCTGATGCGGCCCCGGTTCATCGAGTCGAATTGCAAGGAGGTGCATCGTGAGCGTTGTTCTGAGAAAGTATCGAGCCCCAGGTGGGCGGGTTGTGGTCGAGTTGGCGAGTGATGGGGTGGCGTTGGGGCGTGGGGATTTTGATCCCAGCGATGCGAAGGATCGGAAACGATGCGCGGCATCCCTGCATGATGTGGCCCTGGCCCTGACCGTGAAAGCGATCGAGGCGGAATTGTCTGCGATCGATCCAGCGGCGTTAGAGTTGGTCGATGAGCGTGGCATGGTGTGGCGGCGGCCTGATGCGTTGCCGGATCCATTGCCCCCGGTGATGCCGTATGCGAGCGATTTGCTGCCCCGGTCGGTAGGGGCTGCGGTCGATGACATTGCCGAACGGATGCAATGCCCCCCCGATTTTCCTGCGGCGGCGATGCTCGTAGCGATGGGTTCGATCCTGGGTTGCCGAATCGGAATTCGACCTAAGAGGCGTGACGATTGGCTCGTGGTTCCTAATTTGTGGGGCTGCGTGATTGGTCGGCCAAGTCTCAAGAAATCCCCAGCGATAGCAACGGCGGAAAAACGGCTGCGAGCGATTGAGGCTCGGGATGCGGATCGGATGGCCGATGCCCTGCGTGAGGCTGAGGTTGAGACTCGGATTGCTAGGGCGCAGAAGAAGCAAGCCGAAAAGGATCTCGAAAAGGCGGCCAAGGATGGAGACCGGGAAGCGATGCGTCGGCTGGCTGAGGAAATCGAGAGGCTGGATGAGCAGGTGCATCCCGTTTCTCGTCGAATCATCACCACGGATTGCACGATAGAAAAGTTGGCTGAGTTGCTGAGGGAGCATCCTGCGGGGCTGATTCTCTGGATCGATGAATTGATTGGATGGATGCGTGGCCTGGATCGAGAGGATAAGGCCGGCCAACGTCAACAATTCCTAACCCTGTGGAGCGGTATTGGCAAACTGAATATCGATCGGATTACCCGAGGTTCGATGGTGGTGGAGTCTGCGTGCATGTCCTTGTTCGGGTGTGCGACCCCCGGCGCGCTGTCGGATTATGTTTCGTCAGCGGTGCGTGGTGGCCGAGGTGATGATGGGCTGATCCAGCGGTTGCAAGTTTGCGTCTGGCCCGATTCTCCAAGAGAGTATCGGCATGTGGATCGTTTGCCCGATAGCATGGCCCAGCGTGCGTTGCGTGAGGTGTTTGAGGCATTGGCCGATCTCGATGCATTGGCGACGGTGGAACGGGATCCCGATGATCCTGGGGCGGTTCCCTGGGTGCGGTTCGATGCAGATGCTCAAAGGGTGTTTGATGCCTGGGATGCTGAGATGCAAACTAGGATCCGAAGCGGTGATCTGCCAGAAGCGTTCGAGAGTCATCTGAGCAAGTATGCGAGCCTGATGCCGAGCGTGGCGTTGATCCTCCATCTTGCGACGGGTGGGAGCGGCGCGGTATCGGCTGCGGCTGCGACGATGGCGGTGCAGTGGTGCGAGTATCTCGAATCCCATGCCCAGCGAGTCTATGCGATGGCAACGTGCCCCGAGAGGCAGGTGGCGTTGCCGTTGCTGAGGCGGTTGATTGAGTGGCCCAAGGATGAGCCGATCCGGGTGAATTCTATTCGCGCAAAGAATTGGAGCGGCCTGAATGACAAGGAGTCGATCGAAGCGACGTTGGAATTGCTGATGGATGCCGGATGGGTGCAATCGAGCCCCCATCGTTCTTCTGGTGGTGGCCGGCCAACGATCAATTTCGTGGTGCATCCTGAGGCGGCCGAAAATCTGAATACCCTGAGAGAAGGCACCCCCGAAACCCCCGAAACCCCCTCGAAACCGGGTTTTGGGGGTTTTGATGGTGGGGGGTTAGCGGGTGTGCAGATTATTTCCAAGGATGCCGGTCGGATCCGTGGGGTGATCGAATGAGCCCAGCGGAGTCGGTTTTCAGGGAACTGCGTGCCCTTGGGGTGGCATTGTCCATCGATCGAAATGGTCGGTTGATATTCGATGCCCCCGAGGGCTCGGTGGCCGAGCCGGTGGTGGCTCGGATCCGATCCCATCGGGATGAACTGCTCGGGATCGTGGAGCGCATCGAGGAGCGTGCTGGCATCCTCGAGTACGATGCCGGCCTGAATCGTCGAGAGGCGGAGCGACGCGCGTTGGCCGAGGTGATCGATGATGCCCATGAGCCGATGCCGATGGGAGTGCATTGCCCAGCATGCCAAGGCCGGCGGCTGATCGATGACCCGAAAGGAATGCGGTGCTGGGATTGTCGTCGGCTGGCATGGGTGCGGCGTGGTCGATCAATCATCCGATCGGACTGCTTGGAAATCGACCTCGATACGTGAGGTATAGCGAGCGTTTGAATGGTCGGTTGATGGTTGATCCGTCGGTTGACCGATGCGTTCCTGGGGCATTTTGGAGCGTTTGGTGGGATGTGTTGCGAGGTGATGGCCGATGACTTATGGTGATGGTTCCACGGCTAGGAAATCTAGAGCCGAAAACCGATGACCCATCATTGGCTGCCGTGGATTTTCTTCGATGGGTTTGATCAACGAAATGGGAGTTGATGATGGCGAGTGTGAGCAGAAGGTTTGCGGGAACTCCGAAAGAAGGTTTTCGGATCCGTTTCTATCAAGGTGATCGGCAACGAGAAACCTTTCTTCCCGGTGGCTCAAAAGCAGTGGAGCGCATGGCCTGGAAGATTGCCGAGCATTGCGAAGCGTTGGCAATGGCTCAAGAGCGAAGCGTGGCTGCCCCGGCGGAATCGCTGCAGTGGGCTCAAGACGTTGATGGAGTGCTGCGCGAGAGTCTCGTGGCCTGGGGGTTGGCCGATCCCATCAGCGAAAAGTTAGTCAGCGATGAGGGGCGATTGCTCGGCCCATTCCTCGATGCGTACATTGCGAGCCGATCCGATGTGAAGCGAACTACCGAAACCAACTACAAGCAGACCCGGCGATTGCTGGTCGAGTATTTCGGTGCATCGCATGCCCTGCGAGCAATCACGGCTGCGGATGCGGATCGATGGCGGCGGTGGATGCTGGCCCGACCGATGGCAATAGCAACGGTTTCCAAGCATTGCAAGCGAGCCAAAACGATGATGGCCGAGGCGGTGAAAGATAGGTTGCTGAAATCCAGTCCATTCCAATCGCTGCGGGGTGGCAAGGAATCGAACGAGGCTCGGCATTTCCTGGTTAATGATGAAGTATCCCAAGCGATCTTGGGAGCGTGCCCGGATGCGGATTGGCGGGTGATCTTCTCGTTGGCTCGTTGGGCCGGCCTGCGATGCCCGAGTGAGGTGCTGGCGTTGCGATGGTCGGAGGTGGATTGGGAGAAAGGCCGATTGCGGATCGATTCCCCGAAAACCGGCCTGAGATACTGCCCGTTGTTTCCCGAGATTCGTGATGCGTTGCGTGAGGCGTTTGATCCTGAGGCGGTGTACTGCGTGAATCGGTACCGATCGAGTGAACAGAATCTTAGAACTCAATTCGGTAGGATCCTCAAGGTGGCCGGCGTGAGCGCGTGGCCGAAGTTGTTCGTCAATCTGCGATCGACACGGCGCACGGAACTCCAAGAAAGGTTCCCTGACCATGTGGTCAATCGATGGATGGGTCATTCTGGCAAAGTGGCGGAAAAGCATTATCTGCAAGTGACGGAAAAACATTGGTCAGATGCGTGTTCCGGTTCCCTTGCCAGTTCCCTTGTAACTAGCCCATCGGGGCCCGTCAGTGAGAATCACGAAACGAAAAAACCCTGCGAAAAGCAGGGTTCTGAGTGCGTGAGAGGGATCGTGATACCCCAACTAGTGACCCCGACGGGAGTCGAACCCGTGTTACCGCCGTGAAAGGGCGATGTCCTAGGCCTCTAGACGACGGGGCCAGTCACTGTTGTGGACGCGAAAGTGTAAGGGAGCCTGACAAAGTGTCAAGTCTGCAAAAAAGAAGGCCCTCGGTCATTCCCGGGGCCTTTTGCTTGGAAACGGAAAACGACGCTACTTCGTTTCTTCCCGAGTCGCCTGCGGGTCGTTCCCCTCGGCGCTCCGTTGGATCGCGTCGTAGACCTCCCGCCGATGGACGGGGACTTCACGAGGTGCTTCCACCCCCAACCGGACCTTGTCACCACGAATCTCAACCACCACGATGGTGATCTCGTTGTTGATGACGATGCTCTCGTTCTTCTTGCGAGATAATACTAGCATGACTTCCTTTCCTCCAATCCTTCGGTGATCTATCCGATCTCCTAACCGCTTGTGTCTCTGTCTGGCTTCGTCGACGATGTAAGTCTTGATTTCTCAACAGCCTACATTGGCTTTTGCATCATTTAACTCTAAACCCAACCCTTGGGCAGTCAAGAAAAACCAAAGACGGTCAAACGGATTTTTTTCAAAAATTCTTGGTGTTCCCACAATGTTTTCCCAACCCCTATTTCTTAAGGCGAGCTTTTCCACGTGGGAGCGAGGATCGGTTCCATGAACGACATTGATCCAGAAGTGAAAACGAGGCAACCGACCGGTTGGCTGCGCGGATTTGGAGCAGACACGCTCGGCGTTTTCGCCCTCTTTTTCGTCTACGCCGGGGAGCAAGTGCCGGGGGTCAACGAACCTCATTACTGGACAAAATCAGCCCATTTTTGGGATTCCAGCTTCGGTGCAGGAGATTTGTTTTTGGAGTCCGGGAACGCGCATTGGCTTTTCTACGCCACCTTCGGCGCGTTGACGAAATTCTTCTCCCTGCCCATCGCAGTGTGGGTCGCGCGGTTTCTGCTGTGGATCTTTCTGGCTCTTGGTTGGACATGGATGGTCCGGTCCATGTTCGCATCGACCAACACGAATCAACCATCGGCCAACAGGTTTTCCACAAGCCGACGGAGCGATATCCCCTGGGTTGCGACACTTTGTGGCGCGGGGTGGTTGGCCGGGATGCATTGGGGGCATTGGGCAGGGGAGTGGGTGGTGGGAGGGGCCGAGGCGAAAGTAGCTGCCTACGCGTGTATCTTCGGCGCACTGGGTTGTTTCTTTCGACAACAAGCTTGGTTGGCCGGGCCACTGTTGGGCCTTGCCAGCGCCATGCACATCGTGACCGGAGTGTGGGTGATTGGATGCTGCGCGGTGGTCAGTTTCGTGTTGAGCGATCCCGGGCCGAGGCGCATGCGGCGATGGCTTGCGGAGAACGCCGGTCCGTTGGTGATCGGGCTTGGTTTGGCCTGCATCGGGGCGATTCCTGCCTTGGCGATGGATTGGGGATCGCCCTCCGAGACGGTCGGCAAGGCCGCGGAGATTCAAGTCTACGGAAGATTGGGGCATCATTTGGCCCCGAGCCTATTCGCCGATTTGCGATGGCAGTCCTTCGGTATCTTGCTAGCGATCGGTTGTTTGGTCCATGGGTTTGCTATCCGCGAACCGTTCCAACGCTGGCCGTGGGGTGTGCGTTGGTTGTTTGCCAACGCATGGTTGGCGTTGGGAATTGCGTGCCTGGGGGCGATGATCGATTTCGGGGTGGGGGCTGTCGACCGGACGTTGGCGGCCAAGATTCTCAAGTACTATTGGTTTCGCTGGAACGATGTGGCTTGGCCATTGGGGGTGGCGGCGGTGGTCGCTGCGATGGCTTATGGTTTTCTGGGTTGGAAAACCGATCGCCGGTCCGATCGGCCCGTCCAGCAATGGATCGCAGCGACCTGGCTGGTCGGGCTGGGGGCCTTGTTGATCGGCAGCCGTTTCCTCGACAATTCCCGAGCCTGGATACCTTTTGGCGACAAGGCTCGTTTTTTGTCCAAGTGGGATGACGAGGAAACGCAGCGCCAGCATTACCGAGATTGGCTCGCGGTTTGCGGGTGGATTTCCGAAAACACAGAGCCCGGCGAGTTGTGGCTCACGCCCCGCAACCAGCAGTCGTTCAAGTGGCATACGCACCGTTCGGAATTGGCGTCGACCAAGGACATGCCGCAGAATTCGAGAGCAATTTTCGAGTGGGCCGCGCGGCTGGACGATGCGTATCAGTTGAACGAAGAGAAAATCCAGATACCTTGGACGACCGAGCGCCTGTGGGAATTGCACAAAAAATACGGGTTTCGCTACGTGCTGCTCGACCAGCGGGTGCCTCGGCAAGGGCCGCCCCTGCTCCCGATCCTGTACCCGCCCCCTGGCGAAGACAACGCGACATTTTCGGTTTTTGAGATTCCAGCCTCCTCGAGCAGCCCTTCGCAGTGAATAAAAAGAAACCGCAAAGCACCCAAGTTTCGAAGCCCGCAGCCAAGGGGACTGCCTCGGGCAAAGCAAGCGGCGCGGCAGCCGCACCGACCTTCAAATCGGTGGCGGAGAATCGACGGGCTCGCCACAACTACGAAATTCTTGACTCGATCGAGTGCGGGATGGTGCTGCATGGGAGTGAAGTCAAGAGCCTGCGCAACGGTCGCTGCAGCATCGAGGAAGCGTATGCGAGGATCAAAGATGGGGAATTGTGGCTCGTCGACTGCGAGATCGACGAGTATCGGCAAGCGACTTTTTGGAATCATCCCACCAAGCGGGTGCGCAAACTGCTGCTCCACCGGCGCGAGTTGGCCAAGTTCGCTGGTCGAGCCAAGGAACGGGGGCTGACCCTGATCCCGCTCCGCGTGTATTTCACCGACCGCGGGGTGGCCAAGTGCGTGATCGGACTGTGCAAGGGGCGCAAAGTGCACGACAAGCGGGAAGTGTTGAAAAAGAACGATGCCCGGCGCGAGATCGATCGCGCCATGAAGCAGAAGGGACGACGTTGAGCATGCTGCTGGAACTCGAAAATCTCAAGAAATCCTACGCGGAGCCGGGGGGGAGGCAGGTCCCGATCCTGGATATCCCACAGTTTGCGATCGATGAGGGGGAGCAGGTGGTACTCCGCGGAGAAAGTGGTGGAGGGAAGACCACGTTGCTGCATTTGATCTCAGGATTGGTCAAGGCCGACAGCGGTTCCATTCGCTTGGAGGGGGTGGAACTGACCAGCTTTTCCGAGGCACGCCGCGATCGGATCCGGGCTGCGAAAATGGGGTATGTTTTCCAGACTTTTAATCTGCTCCCTGCCTTTTCGGCCCTCGAGAATGTCCGATTGGCCATGACCTTTGCGGGTCGCGCGGTCGATGTTTCGCGTGCCAGGGAATTGCTAGCAAGAGTCGGGCTTGAGAATCGCATGCATTATCTTCCGAGCCAGTTATCGGTCGGCCAGCAGCAGCGGGTTTCGGTCGCGCGAGCTTTGGCCAATCGTCCCAAGCTGCTTTTGGCTGACGAGCCGACGGCCAATGTCGATCCCGCCAACCAGTCCCGGATCATCGAGTTGATCCAATCGACTTGCCGCGATGAAGGCGTCGCTCTGTTACTGGTCACGCACAGCGATGAAGTGGCGGGTCGTTTCTCGCGGGTCGAACAGCTCGGGGAATTGAATCGGGCCGTTCAGCAACCTGCCGTGGAGGATGCAGTATGAATTTGTTCGCTATCGCCATCCGAAATCTGTGGTATCGCCCTTTGGCATCCATGTTGACCGCCCTGTCGATGGCCCTCGGGGTCGCTTTGGTGGTGCTCGTCCTGACGATCTCTGGGGTGATCGAAAAGTCCCTCGAGCGGACCAGCAACGTCGGCTACAACCTGATCATCGGGGCCAAAGGGAGTCCACTCCAGTTGGTCTTTAATACCGTGTTTTTCTTAAGCAAACCGGTGGAGAATATCCCGTATTCGTACTACTTGGAGTACTTGCCAGGGGACGGTCGCCAGCAGGAGCGAGAGCGGATCGGCGGCGAATTGAAGGAGCCGGATCGGCGCGGTTTGTATTCGTTTCTCATGAAGGGCGGGTTTGCCATTCCGCTTTGCATGGGGGACTATGTCGATCGGTTCCGGTGCGTTGCCACCACGCCGGATTACTTTGCGTTGCTCAAGCATGGGGACACCAACGATTCTCCGTACACGTTTTCCGCAGGGCGCAATTTCCAGGACTACTCCGAGGAACATGGTTTTTTTGAGGCGGTGGTTGGGGCCGAGGTCGCTGAGTCGTTGAATTTGAAACTTGGGAGTGAGATCTTCGCGTCGCACGGCGCTGAGAGCGGGGATACGCACGCGCAAGGCTTTGTGGTGGTCGGGATTTTGGATCGGACCGGCAGCCCCAACGATCGGGGCGCGTTTGTGAATATCGAAGGCTTTTACTTGCTCGAAGGGCACGTCGCGCCAGATCGGGACGAGGAGTCGGGGTTGGAGAAGGCAGGCACGGCGACAGGGCCTGAGCGCTCTTCCAAATTGTCCAAGCTTCGTTTGCCGATTGAAAAGCGGGAGGTGACCGCGATCTTGCTCAAGCCAAGCGGATTCGCCGCCATCGGTTTGGAGAAGCAAGTCAACAAGACCAAATTCGCGCAGGCCGTCTCTCCGATCGCTCAAATTGAAGGACTGCTCGGATTGTTTGTGAGGCCTTTGCGATGGGCGCTGCTGGCGCTCACCAGCTTGGTTTGTATCGTCAGCGCGATCAGCATTCTGGTCAGCATTTACAACAGCATGAACGAACGCAAGAAAGACATTGCCGTGATGCGCGCGTTGGGTGCGTCGCGAGACCACATCACCGCCATTATCTTGCTCGAGTCCCTGCTCATTGCGATGGCGGGCGGATTGGTGGGGTGGCTGGCGGGGCATGCCCTTGGGCCCCTGAGCAATCCATGGACGATGCCTGCGACCGGGGTCAAGATCGACTGGTTGAGTTTCAATTCCAGCCTGGAGCCGTGGATTATTCCGGGGTTGGTGGTGGTCGGCACGCTCGCAGGAGTCATCCCGGCCGTCGCCGCCTACCGGACGCCGGTGGCCAAGTCGCTGTAAAGGTTGGGTTTTTTACGGAAGTTTTGAAGTTTCCGGGCCCGGATGCCGATAAACGGCGGGCTGTGGATGCGCGTGCGGTTGTCGAGGTTTTTCCGTTGACAGGAGGGAACCTTGCGATACACTTGCCCGTCCATTTCCTAGTGAATTGGACGCGGCTCATGGATTGAGGAATCGCGCACGTAGCTCAGTTGGTTAGAGCGCCACCCTGATAAGGTGGAGGTCCGTGGTTCGAATCCACGCGTGCGCATGATCTGTTGTCGCAGATCGATTGGGTAGACAACGTCGGGGGTGTAGCTCAGTTGGGAGAGCATCTGCTTTGCAAGCAGAGGGTCATGGGTTCAAGTCCCTTCACCTCCACTTCGGGATGACGGCGCTGTATCCTTCATGGGTCAGTGCTGGCGGCACTCAAAAATGCCGTTCAGAAATCTTCAAAAAAGGACTTGTGTCCTCGGAAGAAATCTGGATCATTCTCGAACCTTGGACTCGGCACTCGCGGCGACGTGAGAGCCGAAGAAAAGATTTCCCAAGTGACTACGATTGCCGTTGACTCGGCGATTGGCAGCCACTAGAATGGGAACCCCTCACGAAAAGCTTACGAGCTGATTTTGAGGTTTGATCTTTGGCAATTTGGTTGGATTGGTAGATGGCATCTAGAAGCGTGATCGCCTTGCGTGAGCGAGGTGAGCATGCGACTACAAGTATGTTTGAAACCGGTTCTGTGATTCCTTTGGGGGTCGAATCGTGACGGAAGGTTGTTGTGCAACGCGAGTTGTTCGGCAGGCTCCGAAGCGAAGGCTTTCGAGGGGGTTTCTAAACTGTTTCAAGCGAGCGCAATAGAGAAATGAAGCGGGGATCCGACTCAAGCCGGATGCGACGTGACTCGAAGAGGATTGGCGGCGATGAGCTGTTGGTGGTCTTGGGGTTGGGCGGTGAAGGGTTGAGGATGAGATTCCGATGGTCAAGTTACTAAGGGCGCACGGGGGATGCCTCGGCATTGAGAGGCGATGAAGAGCGTGGAAGTCTGCGAAAAGCTTGGGGGAGCCGACAAACAGGTGATGATCCCGAGATGCTCGAATTGACATGCAATGAATTCATAGTTGCATGTGGCCAACCCAGGGAATTGAAACATCTTAGTACCTGGTGGAAAAGAAAGAAAAATCGATTCCGTTAGTAGCGGCGAGCGAAAGCGGAAGAGCCCAAACCGGAGAGGTTTCCTCTCCGGGGTTGTAGGGCCATTCATATGGGAGTTACAAAGCGGCAGCTAGTCGAATCGTTTGGAAAGACGAACCATAGACGGTGACAGTCCGGTAGACGAAAGTTGAGCGCCTCCCGAATGGTACCTGAGTAGGACCATGCACGTGAAACGTGGTCTGAATCTGCGGGGACCATCCCGCAAGGCTAAATACTCCTCAATGACCGATAGTAAACTCAGTACAGCGATGGAAAGGTGAGAAGAACCCCTGCTAGGGGAGGAATGTGAACCTGAAACCGTGTGCTTACAAGCGGTCGGAGCACTATCGAAAGTGTGACGGCGTGCCTTTTGCAAAATGATCCGGCGAGTTAGCGTTTGCAGCAGGTTAAGGCTTTACGGGCCGTAGCCAAAGGGAAACCGAGTCTGAATAGGGCGACTAAGTTGCGGGCGCTAGGCGCGAAACTGCGTGATCTACCCATGGACAGGTTGAAGCGTGGGTTAAACTGCGTGGAGGACCGAACTCATCTGGGTTGAAAACCGGTGGGATGATCTGTGGGGAGGAGTGAAAGTCTAATCAAACGCAGAGATAGCTCGTTCTCTCCGAAATATTTTGAGGGATAGCCTCGAGCCACTATGCAGCGGGGGTAGAGAGACTGAAT
>JBKDXO010000052.1:0-5312 GCA_046306195.1 Planctomycetota bacterium
CCGCCATCCCCCCACAAGGGCGAAACGAAACGAATTCGCAACCAACGCCACCGTACGCGAGATCAACCAGACATATCGGTCACAAAATCCTCGCCATGCCTGTTCGCTCCCCGAGAGGCAGTCGTGTAGAAGTTCGCGATCGATATTGGAAAGAGCCACTGCGAATCTGTGCCAAAATACAAAAGGTGAGCGATCCGAAATCGACCTGCCAGGCGTGCCGAGAGACGAACCATTCCCGAGGCATGGAACCGCCTGGGAAGGTTTCCTCGTCCAACCTGCCTCTAATATTAGGTAGGCAGATGTTCGCCAGCAAGAGAATTCAGGTTGCTTGACACCCCCAATCGCACCGCCTACATTGCCTGAATTCCCCGGGGAATCCCGAGGAATTGTTGAATTCGACGGTTTGTTTGATTCGATGGAAGCGTCGAAAGGATTCCGGTTTTTCTAGGAAAGGCTCTTGTCGCCATGACTCACGTTGTCACCCAACCCTGTGTCGGCTGCCGCTACACCGACTGTGTGGTCGTCTGCCCCGTGGAATGTTTCTACGAAGGGGAGAAGATGCTCTACATCCACCCCGACGAGTGCATCGATTGCGAAGCCTGCGTGGCTGAGTGTCCGGTAGAAGCTATTTTCCATGAGGACAACGTGCCCGACGACTGGAAGAGCTACATCGAACTCAACGCCGAAATGGCGGCGAAGTCGACCGTGATTACCGAAAAGAAAAAGCCGTTGGCGGACTCTTAAGAATACGCTGGGCCAACAGTCGCTATCGAAGGCCGAGTACGATCTAAAAACGCGGGATGAACCATTCCGCGTCATGCTGTGGCACCCGCGTCGCATCTAAAGACGTCGCTTCGCATTCCCTTTCGACGCAATCGTGATGAAGATCATGATCGCGACTAGGATTGGAAGCATGCAGGTGCAAAACGTGCCAACCACTTGCGAGATAAAGCTTGCCTCATCCTTGGGGTTGACCGGAGGGCTTGTCGGAAGGGAAGCAGGCCCCCCGCCCACCACATTCGGGAGAGGGTACGCATTTTCCCCGGCCGGATCCTGCCGCACAAACCCGGTCACATTATTGTTGTTGGGTGTTGCGAGCGCCTTCAAAATTTCTCCGGCATCGACGTCGTTGAGCGCGTTGAGCAATTCGAAATCTGCATCGCTGGATCCGGAATCGCGACCGTTGTTCTCGGCGAGGATTTCGACAATTGCGTTTCTCAGCGAAGCTTCATCATCCGCGCGGCGGTAGCTGTGCACACGCGTCGCCAGGGAATGGTTTTGATCCATATTTACCCCAATGGCATCGACAACGAGGCCGCGGGAGAGCAAGTCGGGCAAATACTGATCCAATGCTCGCTTGTCAGTCGCTTCTCCGTCTGTCACCACGATCAATCGGTACGTCCCGTAGACCGACTTGCTTCGAGCACGCAGCAATTCATCCGCCGCCAAACGCATCGCTTCCCCCAGGGGTGTCCCTCCGTTGGCAACGATGCTGTTGACTTTCGCGGTCGCCACTCCCCTGTCGAGTGGTCCGAGCGGTACCAACCAATGATTGCTGGCTCGAGCGCCGTTGAGCAGCAGAATGCCGACTTGAGTGCGTTCGGGGATTTGCTCGATGACTTTGACAAGAGCCCGTTTGGCGGCGTCCATTTTTCGGCCGCCCGGACCTCGCATGCTTTCGTTCATCGATCCGGAGTCGTCGAGAACGATCACGGCATGGTCGGTTGCGAAAGCACTTCGATCAACTGAGGGAATCAGCGTAAAGACCACGAAAGCCGATGCGAGCGCAATGTTCGAGCGAATGCACATAGCGACCTCTAAAAGTTAAAGTCGGAGGGGGCCAACGCTTCGGGGTTTACTTTGACAATTCGGAATTCGACCCGCATGTTTTCCTTGGCTTCATCCATGTTTCGCGGCTTGGGGATGATTGGCTCGAGGATTCCCGCACCTACCGGCACGATCTGGGACACGTCGATGTTGATTTGCGACTCGCTCGCGAACTGCTGCAACGATTTCTTGACCGCCTCCGCGCGTGACAGCGACAGATTGATCGCCGCTTGCATCGTGACCATGGGATCGACAGCCCCCCCTCCAAACGTGCCGGCTTTGACCATTTCGACAATGTCTTTCGTGTTGTTCAAGTCGAGCGGCTTGCCGTTCATGAAGTAGCGGAAGTTGCCCGGCTGCCCAACCTGTTGGATCACTCCCTTGGCCATACCCGCTTTGACCAGGTCAACGAGCGTTTTCGTCGGATCGGCATGGCCGCGGATGACGACCCTCGCGTTTCCGAACTGACTGGCTTGTTTGAGAGCTCGCAAGAATTCAGCTCCGTATCGATCGGTCGAGAATCGCTGTTCGTTGGGTTCGAAATTGATAGAGAAACTGACGATGGTGTTGGCATCGAGGTTCTCACCGAGAAACAGGTCGGTGGCCTCTCCGGTTGGAGCAAATCGTTCCACGGCCTTGGGCTCGACGTACTCGATGCCCGCGATTTTCGCGATGTCCTTGTAGTCGAAATCGTTCGGCTCAAAACCTGCACGCACACCTGCGTACTTCCACGTCGTGGCGAGATCGATTGCCCGGGTCATCGTTTCCTCAAAGCCGCTAGCGTTTGACTTCTGTCGGAAGAACGCGATCTGGCCGGGCAAACCCACGAAGGAGCAATCCAGCAATAGTCCATGGACATCTCCTTCCAAGGTTGGCAGAGTATCCTTGCCGTAGATCCGTTGGGACATGGCCAGGATTTGTTCGTAGTCCTTGGCCATCTTGCTCGATTCGGCGTACGCTTTTCGCATCGCAACTAGTTGCTCGGTGGCCTTGAGATGTCCCGCCACAAACTTCTTCACCCAGTCTTTGTTGGCGTCATACCAATCTCGTCGAACGGCATAGACGTCTGCGATCGAGCGACTCATTTGCACCGTGCTGTTCACTACCCTTGCTCCCGCAACGGTCCCCTCGGCCCCGGATCCCTCCGCCTCGAGTCCGCTGGTCAACCCGAT
The DNA here is from genome assembly GCA_046306195.1 of Planctomycetota bacterium. Classification (GTDB taxonomy): domain Bacteria; phylum Planctomycetota; class Planctomycetia; order Pirellulales; family Pirellulaceae; genus JBKCUI01. Next base: position 3,000 of record JBKDXO010000052.1, read on the forward strand.
CATGTCGGGCGTGATCACGCAGCATGCGTCGATCGTTGCATCGCGACGAAAGGTTTCCGCCGGACCATTGGGCCCGGTAATGTCTTTGGTCCACACGATCTCCACATCCGAACGGCCCAACCCGGCCGCAGCCAACGAATCGTAAAGCAGACCGACGTGGGGACCGCCTTGCTGGCAAGCCACTTTCTTCCCCTTCATATCGTTCAGCGTTCGGATTGTTTTGCGAGCAACGATGTGGTCCCCGGCACTCCATGACAACTGAAGGATCACGACCGGCTTGGTACGCGGATCTTGGCCGAGGACTTCGCCAGCCAATCCGATCATGTGCATCGTTCCACGCAACATCGGGCTCTTGCCGCTCAAGTAATTCCTAACTTGGCCGACGAAATCGTCGCCCGGTTGCAATTGCATGTCCAATCCCAGTTTTTGGAAGGTGGATCCAGACTTGGTCTTGAGATCCCCGTTTGCTAAGAACGTCGCGACGTCGCCCCCCCAGAGAATGTACGGTACGTTGACCGTCGCTCCCGCAGCCACCGGTTCCACCCGAACCGGCCCGACGAGATCAGAAAATTTTTCTTGTGCATCGGCAGAGCCGGGAATTTGAGCCAACAAACAGAGCCCTAGCAGCGTGACAACCGCGACGCGATCAATCCAGTATCGCAGGATCGTATTCATTCTGGCGTTTCCTCATTCAATCGGACTGGACAAGAGTTTTGAGAAGTCGTGGTTAGGATTCGTGGTTACCGGATGCCCATGGATTCCAGTAGGCGGATTTCCGCTTCCATCTGGGCGCGGTCTTCCTCGGAGATATCGGGATCAGGCAACAGGGATCGGCGGGTGCAATTGATGAGCGCCTGCAAGGTTTGATACCGCCGCGTTTGCTTGATCGCCGGCTGGAGAAAATCGCGGACGATGGCCTTCAGCTCCGTCGCATCCTTGGGCGGAATCGCCTTGAATTGACTTCGCAGCGCGGAAAATCCCGCCGAGGAAAAATCCTCTTCGAGACCTTCCTGGTCCAGCCAATCGACCAATGCGTCGTCAGCCAGCTTCGTCGGCCCGAGCATCCAGCGAATGAATTCCTTCCGGTCCTCACCGACCGGGTCGAGCACAGGGATAATCAGATCCCCAACCCGGCCAGGTCGACGGATGTCCGGGGACAAGAGATGGATTCGGGCCGTCATCAGCAACCAGATGACCCGTCCTCGCAGTTTCGTGTCGCTCATCATGGCCTGAATCTTGCCAGTCAAGCGGCGTTCGGTCTCGTGCGCTCCTTCGCCGACGCTCCCGAACTGCGTATCCGCTTCATCGACGAAGATCACCACCTTTTCCAACGCTTCCAGAACGCGTCGCAGGCGCTCGAAGATCACGTCGGTCTGCCCGAACCACTGGCTTCGAATGTTCTTCAGGACCAGAACCGGGATATCGAGTTCCGCCGCCACCGCTTCAAAAATGAAGGTCTTCCCACCGCCGATGGGACCCGCGATGGCCGCCCCCGGCAACGCGCGATCGTCGGGCAACTTCATTCGCGGAATCAAATAACTATGCAGGAACTCTTTGAGCTTGGAAAAACCGACGCAGTCCTTCAGTGTATGCACCGGCTTTTTGAACTCGATCACATCATCACCGAGTTGGGACTGGATGAAGTTTTCCACCTGCCGAGTGGTGTCCTGGCGCTGGATCGGTTCCTTGGAGTAATCCGATGCCAACAGCAACTGCCTCATGGCATGGATCGACAAACCTGCAGTCGCATCAGCCACCATATCCACCGTTTCGGCAACCGCTTTGTTGCCGGAGTTGGCTGCATGCCACTGGGCGTAATGCTTGCGCCCCGCCAAGTCCGGGGACGGAATTTCGACCGACAACACCTGCGGCAACCGCGCGATTCGAGGATGGATCAAACTGCGGGATTCCGCGAGCAGAACCACGTTGTCTTTGCCATTGAAAAATGCCGGGTCGCCAAACCAATCGGTCACAATGGTGATCCTTCGGAGTTGGGCATCGTTCATCCGCGCCACATCGCCATCGCCGGAAGGAAGCAGAATGTCGGCCCCTTCGATGAGGAGCAACAAATTTTCTTTGAGACAGGTTCGGGAACAAATCGTCAACTGACGCATAAATTCCAGAGCCTGCGTTGCATTGCCAATCGCGTCTCGCAAGTACTGATCAAATTCCCGGCGGCGGAGTTCGAATTTGCTCCCATCTTGAAGGACTTCTCGAACCGGAATCGCGTCGAGTGAGACGCCATTTTTCCAAGCGGTCCATGCCTCGCGCAATTTGCCTCGGTCCTCATCGCTGACCCGCACTGGTCCATTC
>JBKDXO010000053.1:0-80116 GCA_046306195.1 Planctomycetota bacterium
GTGTGTGTGCAAAAACCGAGCCAAGCCGTCCGCAGAGGCGGCCAACGAGCGCAAGAGCCATGGTACCCTCAAAGAAAACAGGAATTGTGAAGCGAAGCACAAAGGCTGCGATCCATCGATCGTGTTCGGGCGAACAGGGGAGCATCTTGCTCCGCGAGGGGCTCGTATCATTGACGTCGGCGATTAGAACATTTCAAAACCGCAAGTCAAGAAAATTTTGAAGAATGGTTTTGATCCACCCAAGCGGTCAGGTTCGCGGTCAAGCGAAGGTTTTGGCCCATCGTCGATCGAAACGTACCGTGCACGTGCTCAGACCGACGCGGCGAACGGTGCTCGTGCTCGTCAGACGACAATCGCAACCACCGCTTGGCAGCGGTAGCTACGCCTGGCTCCGATCGAAGCGTCCTGATCGTAGTTCGCAGCCATACGGCCGTACGTTTCGAAGGGGCTCGTCCCCGTCGGACGACAATCGCAACCAGCGAATCGCTATTCATCACGGCGGGGTTTACCCCCGTCGGATGATGATCGGATGATCGCGCGCCGAATCTGAGCATCGCTCCACGTGGGCAAGCCACGCGGTGGCGGCCTCGCGATCGGCCTCGCGTTCTGGTTGCGATCAGGGCTCCACGCGGGCAAGCCGCATGGAGGCCTTCGGTTGCTGTCCGGACGTGATCGACCGAACGATCCGGCACTTCCGAACTGCTCGGCTCGCAGAAACGTTCGTTGGACCGGCTCCAGGCGGCGGCAGCGAGAAAAACGGTGGCGAACACTTCACCACCGCTTGGCAGCGGTAGCTACGGTGGCGGCTACGGTGGCGGCTACGCAGGTGGCTACGCAGGCCCGAAGGTACCGAACGCATCCGGGGCGACAGGCATTGCATCGCCGCGCGGTGTGAATGCGGGCTCCACAGGTACCGAGTGGAATTTGGGCCACGGCGGTGCGTTGGCCTCCTCGCGCTTGCGTTGGATCTTCTCCTGGCACGCGTACCAACAGTAGTTGATGCGTCCGACACCATGGGAAGCGCACGCCTTCACTTTTTGAACCCAGGCGGGACGGCACGTCGTGAATGTGCCATCCGGAGCATGACACTTCCTCAGAAAGAACATCGAACTGGGTACCGACGAATCGGTGTCGCAAGCCTGTGGTTTTGAAAAACGTGGAAAGCCTCTCAATGACCATCTGGAGCAACCGGGCACACCCACCAACAGGCCCAGCAAGACAACGCCTGCAACACATCGCTTGAGGATTGTCGAACCGGATCGACCACACATGACCAGGCCTTTGAATTCACCGCGAGTTGCATGAGGTAACGGACTCCCGCTTCCTCGTTCTCTATCGGTTGCCGCAGACGGGGAGGTTTACGAAGATTCTGCCTTTTGCAAAACCTTTGAGGCGCTGCCAAGGCTCCAAAATCGTTGGCACGCTAGCAATACTCGCCAACGCTTTTTGAGGTGAGAAAGTCCCCTCAACTGTCCGACCTCGGGGGTAGATCCGGCCAAACCGTGGCTGGAACAACCTTTTTGGGAGATGCAAAAACTGAGGGAAAGGGCAGACGGTGTGTCCGGGTGGGGCAATTTTTTCGGTTGCTCATTGCTTGCACCGTTGCCTATACTAGATGTGACCGTGATCGCTCGCGGTCGCACTCTTCTCCTGCCTCCCCTCCCTTTCCTATGTCAACAGATTCGAATCCGGCCTGGCGTGGATTCGGGAGTTGACCTGATCCTTTCCCACCATGACCGGCATCGACGACGATCGACCGCGATCGACATCTAGCATAACCGAAGTATTGTCGATCTCTGAAGAACTCTTGCGCGAACGCGGACGCAGGACCGACGTCGTTCCGACCGAGCTACGTCCTGTGCTCGACTTCGTGACGTTGCAGCAGATGCGCATGGAGGAACTGCAGGGTATCGCGGAGATTGAAAAAATCGATGGATACGCGAAGCTCGATCGGCAGGAGTTGGTATTCCAGGTCCTTCGCTCGCGCATGCAGTCGTCGGGAATGATGATCGGCGAAGGGACATTGGAGGTGCTGCAAGACGGCTTTGGTTTTCTTCGTTCCACGAACCATCACTATGTCGCGTGTTCCGATGACATTTATGTTTCGCCGTCACAGATCCGCCGTTTCGGACTGACGACCGGCATGACTGTCTCAGGGCAGATCCGCCCTCCTAAAGAGAACGAACGTTACTTTGCTCTGCTGCGAGTGGAAGCGATCAACCATCGCAACCCGAGCGAGGTTCGGAGTCGCAAGGCGTTTGATGCGTTGACGCCGCTGCATCCTCGCCAGCGGATCATCATGGAAACGACGCCTGATGAAATCGCGACTCGCGTGGTGGATTTGATTACCCCGATCGGTTTTGGCCAGCGTGGATTGATCGTCTCACCCCCACGCGCTGGCAAGACAATCTTGCTCCAGAAGATGGCCCGCGCCGTGCTGCGGAACTACCCCAACGCGCATGTTTTCCTGCTGCTGGTCGATGAGCGACCCGAAGAAGTGACCGACATGCAGCGCGAGGTGCGAGGGCCACGTTGCGAAGTGGTCAGCAGCACCTTTGATGAACCCGGTGCACGGCACATTCAGGTCAGCCAGATGGTTCTCGAAAAATCGAAGCGGCTCGTCGAGGACGGCTTCGATGTCGTGATCTTCCTGGATTCGATCACGCGATTGGCCCGTGCATGGAACGGGGAGTGTATTCAATCGGGCAAGACCCTCACCGGGGGCCTCGATGCCAATGCGATGCAAAAGCCCAAGGCATTTTTTGGGGCAGCTCGCAAAGTCGAAGAGGGGGGGTCGCTGACCATTCTGGCCACGGCGCTCGTCGGTACAGGATCCCGGATGGACGACGTGATCTTTGAGGAATTCAAAGGGACAGGGAACCTCGAGATCGTATTGGATCGATCGCTGGTCGATCGCCGGGTTTGGCCTGCGATCGATTTGTTCCAGTCGGGGACCCGGCGCGAAGAAGCGTTGCTCGACCCCGAGGAATATCAGCGAGTCACCTTGCTGCGCAGGGCGCTTGCAGGCCAAAATGCGCCGGAAGCCATGGAACAACTGGTTCATCGTCTGGCCAAAACGCGATCCAACGCCGAGTTCCTGCTATCGCTCAAGCATTGATGCAACGCGTCCGAGAAAGAATCCTTGTATGCCTGTCGAAGTCTCTCTCCCAGCCTCTTCCGCACTCCTCGACACAGAACAGAGCCTTGCGATCGTCGTTTCCGAATACAACCATCAGATCACCCACAAGCTTAGCGATGGCGCGGTTCGAACGTTGGTCGATGCAGGCATTCCGACGAATCAAATCTTGATCGCGAGGGTGCCAGGCGCTTGGGAATTGCCGTTCGCAACCCAGCGGTTGCTCGATGCTCGCGGCGTCGTCGGCGTCATCGCTCTGGGTGCCGTGATCCAAGGAGAGACCTCGCACGACCAGCACATCAATCGAGCGGTCAGCATGGCGCTCATGCAGTTGTCGCTCGACCACAACAAACCCGTCGCCTTCGGATTGCTGACCGTCCATTCGCTCGACCAGGCCATCCATCGCAGCGGCGGCAACAAGGGGAACAAGGGAGAGGAGTGCGCCCAGGCATTGCTCGCCTGTTTGCGACTCGGTAACGGTTTGGAGAAGCATTGGAACGGTGAGCCTGAGTGACCGACCTCCAACTCGGTGCTCGGGACCGTTTTCGCGCAGTGCATTGGTTGATTCTCGGCGCTCTAACCACAATTCAATTCCTTAACATCCTCGATTTCATCGTCATCATGCCGCTCGGACCGCGGTTTCTAGACGGCATGAAATTGACCACCGAGCAGTTCGGAGCGGTTGTCGCAAGCTACGGTTATGCCTCAGCGACCGCGGGGATCCTGGCGGCTGGCTGGATGCATCGCACACCGCGACGCACGACCGCCCTGCTGATGGTCGCCCTGTTCGCATGCAGTTCTTACTTGTGCTACGCCGCACCGAACTTCTGGATGCTCGTCGCGGCCCGATGCCTGACCGGCGCGTGCGGGGGTTTGATCAGCTCTATTGTGCTGTCGATCGTCAGCGATGTGTTTCCCGAATCGCGTCGAGGATTCGCCATGGGGATCGTGATGACTTCGTTTTCGATGGCATCGGTCGTCGGAGTGCCGATCGGTCTGTGGTTGGCGGATTGGTCGTCCTCGGCGCAAAGCCCGTTTCTGTACCTGACCGGAGCTTGCCTCCCGGTATGGTTGGTCATGTTCCTCGTGTTGCCCAATATCGCGAGACCGCATTCCGAACAGCAAGGCGGATACTGGAACACCTTTCGCGAGATTCTGATCGAACCGTCGTATCTTTGGGCATTGGGTTTCACATCGGTCCTCGTTTTTCAGACGTTCCTGATCGTGCCGTACATCGCAACGTACTTCGTCAAGAATGTCGGATTGCCTCAAGAACATATCGCATGGATCTATGTCTTCGGGGGTGGAGCAACGTTTTTCACCATGCCGATGATCGGTCGTTTGGCCGATCGATTTGGCAAACCGCAAACCTACCTGTGGGTCGCCTGCTTGGCGATTCTGCCAACTCTGGCGATACCATTGCTACCCCCGATGGCCAGTTGGACCTGCACGCTGATCACCACCATTTATTTCATCCTCAGTTCCGCCCGCATGGTGCCGGGACAAGCCATGGTCTCGAGCGTTCCGTCGCCGCACCTGCGAGCCGGATTCCTGAGCCTGTCGGGGTCGGTGCAAGCCTTATCGACCGGCATCGCAGCGAGTATCTCGGCGCTGATCGTGCAACAGTCTGCCGATGGAAAGCTGGAGCAATTTTGGATTGCGGGAATCCTGGGAGCGTTCTTTTATGGATTGAGTTTGTTCCTGGTCCCGAAGCTTCGCCCATTCGCCGCTTTGCCCTCTCCGCCACCTTCCCCTAGCGATCCCGCCATTCGCCATCCGGCTTGACCCCACGGCATACTTTCGCGAACCTCTTTCAGGTTTTCCTGGCCCCAAAAAAGAATTTTCCGTAGATCAATCTTGCCCATCAGCAAGGAATTGCCCAGATTATCCTGAATCGAACGAATTCTCAGGGTGCATCCGGCTCTGGAACCGATGACTTTCACTTCCAAAGGACAACGTATGGTTACGAAACGGTTGGCAGGGGTGATGATTGCGATGGCGATGTGGATCGGCGGGTTGGATACCTCGCGAGCCGAGGATACGCCGAACAGCGTCAACTCCGCATCGATCGGCGATCCTATACCTGGCTTCCAACTCACCGATTATCAAGGACGGGAATGGAAGGACAGCGAACTCTTGGGAGACAAGGGGACCGTGATCGCTTTTCTCGGAACCCAGTGCCCGCTAGCCAAACAGTATTCCAAGCGGATTGCGGCCATGGAGTCGGAGTACCGAGACCGAGGCGTTCGTTTCATCGCGATCGATTCGAACATCCAGGACTCGCTGGCGGAGATGGCGGCGCATGCGCGTCGATTCGATTTGCAGATCCCGTTCTTGAAGGATCCCAACCAGCACGTGGCTGATCTTGTGGGGGCGACCCGCACCCCCGAAGTTTGCGTCCTCGATGCCCAACGGGTCCTTCGCTATCGAGGACGCATCGATGACCAGTACGGGATCGGGTATTCCAAGGATGAACCGACCAAGACCGAACTGCGCGATGCGATCGAAGCGATGGTGCGCGGCGAACCGATCGCAGTCGCCTCGGCGGCCGCGTCCGGTTGCTTGATTGGACGCAGTATCAAATCCCCGTCGACCACAGCTTCCGAGTCGGCAACCATCACCTACTCCGAGCACATCGCGCCGATCTTGCAGGCTCGTTGTGTCGCGTGCCATCGCGAGGGAGACATCGGACCGATGGACCTCAGTTCCTACGACGATGCTGCTGCCTGGGCGGACATGATTGTCGAGGTCACACAAGATCGGCGCATGCCCCCATGGCACGCCAACCCCGAGCACGGGCACTTCGCCAACGATCGCCGCCTGAGCGACCAAGAATTGCAAAAGATCGAGGAGTGGGCTCGCAACGGCGCACCGCAAGGGGATCCCAAGAAAGGACCCGCCAAACTCACCTTTACCGAGGGATGGTTGCTCCCAGAGACCCCCGACCTCGTCGTCCCCATGGCCGATAAACCTTACAAAATTCCAGCCCAAGGTGAGGTGCGCTATCAGTACTTCGTCAGCGACCTGAAGAACGACAAAGAACTTTGGTTCCGAGGCATGGAAGTGATCCCCGGCAACCGCGAAGTGGTCCATCACATTCTGATCTTCGCCCGCGAGAAAGGAGCCCGTGGCCGCGAATTGGGAGGGGAACGAAGCTTCCTCGCAGGATACGTACCTGGAACCCGCGCTGAACGGATGCCTCCTGGCTACGCCAAGCGGATTCCCGCCAACAGCCAACTCATTTTCCAAGTGCACTACACCCCGAATGGGTCGCCCCAGGAAGACTTGAGCAAGGTTGGATTCCTTGTCGCCGACCCGTCGACAGTGACGCACGAAGTCCTCACCTCCAGCGCCCTCAATCCGCGGTTTCGCATCCCACCCGGAAAGGCAGACTACCGAACGGACGCAATGCTTCCCGAACGCCTTCCCGAATGCGAGTTGCTCGCGATGAGCCCCCATATGCACGTGCGCGGCAAGTCGTTCCGCTACACCCTCGTCATGCCCGACAAATCCAGGGAGATCCTCCTCGATGTCCCACGCTACGATTTCAACTGGCAAACCGAATACCGATTGGCCGAGAAACGGATCCTTCCCAAAGGATGCCGTATCTATTGCGAAGCGGTCTTCGACAACTCCGAAAACAATCTCAACAACCCCAACCCCAAATCGTGGGTGACCTGGGGCGACCAGACCTACGAAGAGATGATGATCGGATACTTCCATTACGCGGTGCCGAAAAATTAACAAGTCGATGCACCGAAGTTAGGATCGATGATGCGCTGGCTGGGGTTGTTATTGACGATGTGGGTCGGTTTGCACTCGGGCGCATCGGTGGCGATTGCCCAGGATCAACAGCGAGGCGATTCTTCCTCTCCGGGGCGCTACGATCGTCCGAGCGGTCCGGTCGCCCAGAGCCGCTCGGTGGTCTACGCGCGCGGCGGGATGGCGTGCACCAGCGATCCGCGGGCTACCGCGGCCGCGCTGCAAATCCTGCAGCAGGGTGGGTCCGCAGTGGATGCTGCGATCGCGGCCAACGCGGTGCTTGGTGTGGTCGAACCGATGAGTTGCGGGATCGGCGGGGATTTGTACTCGATTGTCTGGGATGCCAAATCGGGGCGATTGACCGGACTGAACGCCAGCGGACGCGTTCCGATGAGCTTGAACCGCGAGGTATTTCGCAAGCGTGGGATGAGCGAGATCCCGACCTTCGGGCCGTTATCCTGGAGCGTGCCGGGGTGCGTTGCGGGTTGGTATGACCTGCATGATCGATTTGGCCGGCTCGCCATGACGCAAGTGCTCGAGCCCGCCATACGCCTCGCCGACAACGGATTTCCCGTCGCGCCGATCATCGCAGGGTTTTGGGAGCGAGCGCCGGCGAATTTCGAGAAGTGGCCCGACTCGCAAGCGACCTATTTGCTCGATGGAAAACGGGGACCCAAAGCGGGCGAGGTTTTTCGCAATCCCCGGTTGGCCGACAGCTATCGCAAAATCGCCCAACATGGACCGGACGTTTTTTATCGCGGCGATATCGCGCAGCGCATCGTCGACTTCAGCCGAGCCAACGGTGGCTTTTTCGAACTCGAGGATTTCTCGCAACATGCCAACACGTGGGTCGACCCGATCTCCACCCGATACCGCGGATTGGATGTTTGGCAAATCCCTCCCAACGGACAGGGATTGTCCGTGCTGCAGATCCTCAACGTCCTCGAGCAGCACGACGTGCGGTCCATGGGTTGGGGATCCCCCGACTACACCCATCTCTTGATCGAAGCCAAGAAACTGGCCTACGCGGATCGGGCCCGCTACTACGCCGACATGGCGTTTGAAAATGTCCCTGTCGAGGGTCTTCGTAGCATGGACTACGCACGCCGCCAGAATGCTCGCATCGACATGCAACATGCGGCCGAGGAGGTTCCTCCTGGCGACCCGAAGCTGATCCATGGCGATACGGTCTACTTGTGCGTGGTCGACAAGGATCGCAATTGCTGCTCGTTGATCCAAAGCAATTACCACGGGTTCGGAAGCCAAATCGTTCCTGGCGACGTCGGTTTCGCACTCCAAAACCGAGGCAATTTGTTCTCGCTCTCGGACGATCATCCCAATCGCTTGGAGCCCGGAAAGCGTCCGTTCCATACCATCATCCCATCGATAGTGACTCGCGATGGCAAGCCGGTGTTTGTGTTTGGAGTCATGGGCGGGGACATGCAACCGCAGGGTCAAGTCCAAGTGCTGGTCAATTGGATCGACTTCGGAATGAACATTCAAATGGCCGGTGACGCCGCTCGGGTGCGGCACGAGGGGAGCGCGACACCGACAGGGGCGCCCGCCGACCCCAGCGGAGGCACCATCCACTATGAGTCAGGATTTCCGATTGAATCGGTCGAGGAGTTGAAACGCCGCGGCCATGTTCTTCAACCTGCCCGGACCTCGATGGGTGGATACCAAGGGATCTTGATCGATTGGGAAACCGGCGTACTCCACGGGGCCACCGAGAGCCGCAACGATGGGGTGGCGATGGGGATCGAGTAGCAGCCCGCGGTATCCCCGACACAGCCGACAAAAATGAGCCTGAGGTGCTAGCCGAGTTTGTTCGACGTGCAAAAATCTGCTAGCGCCTCAGGCTCAAGGAATCGAAAATCGACTTTGGTCGGCTGTGTCATTATGGAAATAACCGTAATTGCTTGAGGGTGTCACCCGGGGCGGACGCCTCGGTCTCCTTGGCGATCACTTGCTCGAGCGTGGGCAAGGGGGGCAAGTTTGGAAGCCGGGCCTGGATTCGCTCGTGCAGGGCATGGACGAGCGCAGGTGCGAACGCATCGTCGGGCGCATGGGTGAAGACCCAGGGCTGCAATCCTTGGCCGATCCAATGCGCGATTCTCTCCGCCCATTCATCCCAGTAGGTCGATACCTCTTGCACATCGTTGCGACCGATCAGACGTACCATCGGTCGCGATGCCGTCGTCTCGACGCGAAGCGGAACCTTGGGCTTGCGTTCCTGCGAGACCGTTTCGGCATCGTCGGATGGAGCCATCGCGTTCAAGGGACGCGAATCGAAAATCACGCGATCGATCCCCAAACTCGACAACAGCCGATGGAGCTTGGTTTCCCAAACGTCGCCATCAAACCAATCCCGATGCCGGACCTCCACCGCCCAGGGCCAATCCCTCGGCAGTTGCTCGAGGAATTGCGCGAGCTGCGGAAAGGAACGCGAGGAAAACGAGGGTGCCAGCTGGAGAAAGGTCGGGCCCAACCGCCCTGCATCCTTCAAGATTTCCAGCCGAGCCAGCCATTCTTGTGTCAGCGCCTGGCAATGGTGGAGTTGATGATCATGCGAGATGCTGCGCGGAAATTTGAAGCAGAACTGAAATCCATCCGCCGCGCTGTCAGCCCATTTGCGAAAGACATCCGGACCAGGGACCGAGTAGAAGGTACTGTTTCCTTCGACGGTTGGCATCGCGCGAGTGTACCAAGGCAGGAATGTATCGGACGTGGTTCCTGATGGATAAACGAGCCCGCCCCATGCTTTGCAACCCCACACCGGGCAACCGATCCGGTAGGGCCATGTTTCCCATGCTGCAGCAAGTTTCGGAGTCGAAACACTGTTCCTCAATCGCTTGCCCATACCACTCTCAATCGCAATCACAGCTATTTTGACGTGCCCATACTACATGGAAAGTCCGAGGCCAGCTACCTTGCAGTGGTCGAGAGCCCGACTTGGCTTGCCCCACTCCCCTTGAGCAGCTTTTTATGAGGAATCATGACACCCAACGCGGATGACTACAAAAATGAGCCGGTGCGCTATCCGGCGCTTCAAGTCGTAGACTTGCAGCGAGAGAGTGCGAGTGTTTCAGAATCTTACCGAAACATGGTTATCAGCCGAGTCAACAACCATTGCCTGAGGCTGGCTGTTTTCGAAGGAGAGTTTCGATGGCACTCACATCCGACCTCGGACGAATTGTTCATCGTCGTCGAAGGTTGTCTCGTCATCGATTTGGCGGATGGTCGCGAACTTCGCCTCACGCCATGGCAGAGTGTGACGATCCCTGCCAGCGTCGTCCATCGGACGCGAGCTATCGGACGAACCGTCAACTTGTGTTTTGAGGAACTGGCTGCAGAAACGATCTTCCTGGACCATCCACCGGACGGACGCTCCCCCGCAACATAGACGTCATACAAACGGGCAGAGGAGCGGACTTACGAGAGGTGGCTCACGGTCGGCCGGCTGACGCCGGCACGACGAACGGTGAGGGTTCCACCTCGGCAATCGGTCGGCGACGGTCTGGTGCGGATTCCAATGCGTTAGGCTTGCTTGCATGATTTGTAGGGAACGTTTCTTCGTTTCGTCGGCGAGTAGATCGTGGAGCTTGCGCACGATCGCGACAGGGGACTCACGCAGAGAGAACGCAATCCCCAAGTTCCGATGGACGATCCGGGCCGCGTGATCGAACTGATCGAAATCCTGAGGCGCCACCAACATCGGAACGCCAGAACGAATGCAGGAGTACACCAGTCCAGTTCCACCGTGGACGATGGCGGCTGCGTAGCGCGGGAGGAATTGCTCGTAGGGGAAGTAATCGACGAATTGCACATTGCCGAATTGCTCCCGTTTCACGCCACCTGGATTGCCGCCAGAAACATGGAATTGAAGTTGCGGCATTTGCTCGCCCACTGCCTGGATCACTGTGCGAAGCGCCTCTTTGGCCCAGGGGATATGCGTGCCCAGAGAGACCAGTACGTGCTCTCGATCCGTTTCAAATTCGGGGGGCTGAAATGGGATGGGCGGCCCACCCGTCAACGGGCCGATGAACTCAAAAGCGGCGGGCCAATCGCGATCGAACTCGAATTCCGGAATGCCGCACCCCATGATCCATTCCGGCGAGTAGGCAACTTCGCTCCCATCGCTCCGGTACACATTTTCGATCCCCCAGCGTCGAAACGGTTTTCGAAAAAGGAAGCCTACCGTCCGCTTGAACGTGCGAATCAGACCCCGTCCAGCACCATCACGCATCTTGCCGAAAAGGTCGTGCCTCGGATACCAGCCTCCCAAGTAGGACGGAGTCGCGGTGCGCGTCTCGATCGCACATGGGGTCGGACAGCTAGTCCACCACGGAATCCCGAGCTGCTGCGCGCGGATTCCAGCCAGCGGAACGGTGAAATCGACGATGGCTACATCCGGTTTGCGCTTCTGCCAAATCGTGGTCAGTTCCTCGCGAAGACGGTCCATGAGTGACATATTCATTCGGAACTGCGAAAGGAGTCGCCACGGATTGGAACCGACGCGCTGCTTGGTATTGCCAATCGAATCGATGAACGCATCGGCTCCTGCAAGCAACTCCACGAACTCGAGAGAACATTGTTCCACGGCCTGTTGGCGGCGAGCGGTTGTCAGGACCCGGATCGATTCGAAACCCAGCTTGTGGAGCCCTTGGCCGAGATCCAATAGCGGGAACAGATGCCCTGGGAACGGCGGTGCGATCAAGTCAATGTGCATGGTCCGCACCAAGGTTTTCGACTCGAGCTTGGGTTTCCTGGCAATGGCATGCGATCATATCGATCTTGTTTTCGGATTGCAGCGACCGCAAGGTGGTCCATGTTTCGCGATACGCTTTTGCGTCGTGCTGCAAAAACATCAGCGGAGATGGTATTTGTCGACCTGATCGCATCGCCTGGAGATTCCAAGCCGCGTCGACGACATACAGCAACGGTCGCGGAAGGCCCGGAAAGAAGAGACCGTACTGACCAATCGCATGACCAGGCAGATCCACCAGAAACATCGATCCGTCCTTCCAATAATCGAGCAATCGGAAACCGGGCAAACTCGAATGCGCATCCGCAAATTCATGCTCTTCGATCCAATCGGTCCGCTGCTCGAAATCGTCAGGCACGAGCGTTGGGAAGAGCAGCTCCTGCGACTTGCCCCACGAAGACAACGACGCCAGGTAGGACCAAGCGTTTCGCCGCGCGCTGTACCGGGAATTGGGGAATCTTTTCAAGCCGCTGATGTGGTCGGCATGAAAATGGGTGATGAAGATCGATCGAATGGTTTCCGGAGCTACCCCGCAGGAATTCAAGATTCCCGCGGCATCGAGATGTTGGTCGAGGGTTGCGGGGAGCATTAAACGGCTTAGGAACGCCATCCCCCATCGCGTTGCGTCAAAAAAGTCCTGGCTGTATCCGGTGTCGATCAACACATTCCCCTGCTCAGGGTGGGATACGAGAAGAAAGACAGCGTAGTAGCGGCGCCACTGCCACCCCGTCCCTCCCGACATCGCATTGCTTTGCCGACAATAACCACTCTGGAAGAATCGTACGCTGAGAGCCATGAAGGACTATACCTCGAGAATCATCGCCGCTTGCGAATAACCTGCGGAGGTTCCCAGCAGCATCGCCAACGCGGGTTGCGAAAGCCCAGGGCGCCGTCGAAACCAATCGAGCATGACCGGGATGCTGGCCGATGCGAGATTGCCGATCTCCCGCGTCCGATTGTGAAAAGTATCGGTTCCCACACCGAGCGATCGCCGAATCGCCTCGACACCGCGCGGCGATGCCTGGTGGGGGATAAACTGCAGTTGGTTGCGATGGAGTTTCGTGGTCTCAAGCATTCGTTCGACCATAGGCGGAAGCAGTTTGCGAGCCACGCGGAACAGTTCCGGCCCGTCCATGTGAAAGCGGTACAAGCTTTCTTTCGATGGATCGTATTCGAAAGGAGGAAGATTGTGCGAACCTCCGCGGACTTCGCAGATCGCAGAGTGTTCGGCATGCGTCTCATGGCAGTAGGCAAACGCATCGCGCGGTGCGGCGCGAGACAATACGACGGCACCCGATCCATCCCCCATCAACGCAGAACTTTCCGGCTCCGAATAGTTGACACCTGCGAGGAGCGCTTCGCTGCAGACGATCAAGATATGTTCGTAGCTGCCGGTTGCAAACAAGCCGTTGGCGACTTGCAATGCCACGATGAATCCCAGGCAGGTGCTTTGTATGTCAAAAGCTGGCGTTCCTTTGACATCCGTTCCAAGTGCTTTCGACAGGAGCGCTGCATTGCAAGGGATCGGTTGGTGTCGACACGTGCTGGCATCGATGATCAGATCCAGGTCGGATAATCTCAAGTTGGCATTCGCGACCGCGGCGTGAGACGCTGCGATCGCCATGGATGAAAGCGTCTCCGGCGATCGACACTCATGACGGGTAAGGACCCCTCCCGTATTGGCGACATAGCCGACCGGCTTGCCCAATCGACGATCCATTTCCTCCGCCAGGACGACCGCTTCCGGCAGATAACTGCCCGTGCCGCTTATGCGGAAATGCTGTTTGCCAAGACATTGCATAGAATTTCCTGCACCTTCGGATGACTGATGTAACCCATGTGTCCCAAACCCTCAATGCGATGATTCGCCGCCGGTACAAATCTCCGCGAAATCCAATCTTGCGCCCCTTGGATGATCGTCAATTCGCATTCCGGCAGACAGCGACAAACCGGTCCGAGAGCAACCACATGCATCCGCGCCGCGTCGGCGTGCGAATGGATCCCGGCACGTATGAATTCCAAGCCGCAGCTCAACGATACCAGATACAGCCGGTCTGTGTGTTGGAGCAAATTCTGCCAATGCCTCGCCATGAGATCGCAGTACCGAGGCGAATCCAATCTCCAATACTGCCAGCCATTGTTGAAACTTGCCCATATCAGCGAGACCTCGCGCGCGACGTCTCGCCTATCGATCGTGAACGGGAAATTGCGAGTCACGATTTCCGAATCCTCGAATGGAAGCGATCGAAGCAGGGCAAGCTGATCCATCGATAACGCGGAGCTGGTCGGGTCGCTCAGTCCGCTTACGAAGCAGACGCGGCGAGCTTTGTGCGGCAGCGGACTGGGCGGTTGACTCCAGATCTTGGGCGAGATCACCGGCGGTCCCTCACGTACTCGAATGTGCCGTTCTGGCCGATTCGAATCAGCCACTTCCTCCAATAAAAAGTTTTTGAAAAACAAGCATGCAGGACGTGGATGGGTTGAAGCCATTCCGAAATCAAACTGGTCAGGAAATGAATCTTGTACGGAAATGGAAGAATGACCGAATGCTGCAATCGAATCAATCCGTGGCGAGTCATCAGGAGCGCCGCCAACAGGATCCAGCCCCACCAACCTGCCAGTGGACTGAGCAGCGAGAACCAAAGGAGAAACGGTGGCAGACCGAGCAATGAAATAATCATGCATTGGATTTTCAGCGACTGATCCCGAAACAGAACCATCGCCATGGCGAACCAGCGATGAAACAAGCGAAAGTAATCCCGGCTCGTTTCGGCATGCGTTCGTGTCGTATGGGGCAGAACGCTTTGGTGGATCACACCTCCTTGCTCCTTGACGACACGCGCTAGAGCATAGTCATCGCAGAGAAAAGGCATGATACGGGTGAACCCGTCGTAGCTGCGAAGCGTTTCGGTCTTCATCACATAAAACATTCCGTTGAGCGAGACCGGAGGGCCGAAGCATTGCGTTGCCAGATAGGTCGCGATGCCATTGTTGGCAACGAAGTGACAAATCAAATCCGACCAGAGATTAGCCCCCCGCATGTAGCAGGGCAAGCCGGTGTAAACATCAGCCGATTCCAGCGCCCCCATCGCCGCCTCCAAGGTTTCGCGAGTGGGGACCGTATCGTCGTCCAGGATGCAAACGTATTGTGTGTCGATCAACGGGACCGCAAGCTGCATCTTGAACGCCTTCGGATTGGCGTTGAAAGGGATCTCGGGCGACGGAACGATCTTTATCGGGAGCTGACTGCCCTCGACCAGCCGGGCGGTGATTCGCTTTGCTTCCGCATCTTGCTCGTAGATGATCCAGAAGATTCGGCTGTCCGGCGGGAGGACTTGAAGATGGCTGCGCAGATTGTTTTCGAGATTCGGATCGCCACTGAGAATCGGGGTTAGCACGGAGAGGGAGTGAACAGGATTGCGCCGTTCGGTGCGCGATCGGTAGAAGGCAATCGCCAGATACGTTTTCAGCGATTGAATGACCAAGTACAAGATCGCCGATACCACTCCGCAATATCCGATCGCTTCGCGCATGCTAGCCTCTTGCCTTCGCGGTCGCGGACCATGCTCGCACGGTGCGATCGATTCCTTGGTCAAGATTGATTTTTGGGGGGCCAAACCACTGCAGCATGCGTGTGACGTCGAATGTTTTGGAATACGCGAAGACATGCACACCAAAGCGTGTGATCGGCGGCTCGGAGCGGACTCGGCCCAATTGATAAGCCCATTCGAGGAGCGTTGCTGCAAACATCGCTTGTCTCACGGAAACTCGGCGTGAAGGAGACGGGATCCCCATGCGATGGAGAATGGCAAGAATCAGATCCATGACGGCGATCGGCTCTCCGTTGGAGACGTTGACTGTGCCGGCGATCCCATCGCGGGTTGCTGCTTGTGCGATTTGGTCGACCAGATTGTCCACATAAATCAAGTCGCCTACGACAGGAGTGCCAGCGCGATAGAGGAACGGCAACTTTCCTCGGCGAGCTGCTTCGAGGATCCTCGGCAAGAGAACGGTATCGCCAGGCCCAAAAACCGCCCTCGGGCGAAGGATCGACCAGACTCCCGGGTACTGTTCGACGATTTCCTCCGACGCGCGCTTGGTCTCGGCATAGGTGTTCACAAATCGGCGAGGCAGCGGAGTCGACTCGGAAATTCCGAGCTGGTCCTCGGCTCGATAGTAAACACTGGAGGAAGATAGATGGACGATCCGAGGATTTCCGACCGCAGCGCAGTAGGCGAGCAGGTTTCGTGTCGCATCAATATTATCTCTCACAAATGCGCGTCTCGGCCCCCAGGGGGACGCGCGTGCCGCGGCGTGTACGACCACGTCGCAGCCTTTCAATTTCTCGATCGGCCACTTTTCCGCGAGATCGCATGAAATGTAGTTGCTTCGATCGAGCTTGCGCCGACCGACGCGAACCACATCGTGCCCGGCCCATTCCAACGCATCGGCGACTCGCCCCCCGACAAACCCGCTCGCCCCCGTGACGAGAATGCGGCGAGATCCTACCCTCGGGACCACCCATTCCAAAGCACACGAAGAATCAAGTTCGAGAAAATCGTTTTGCAAGTGTCTCTCCGGAATCGTTGCAAGGGGCGCGGTCAGAGTCGCGGGAAATGCAGTTGCGGATCTCAGCCAACGGTCGTTGTCTTGATGTGTTCGTTCCTGTCGGGGAATTCGGTGTTGTGGTTTAGTGAAGCACCGGTGATGCAATCGACCAGATGATAACTTGAAACGATGATGGTTGCGACAATCTGCCAATGATTTGTCGGTAGCCGTCAACGTCATCGATCTGCGGCGGTGGACACGGTTTCTCCGTTCAAAAATGTGACTCGCCGGAAAGCTCGTACTGTGCCGCTTCTGTTTTTCAACAGGCCGTTCGGAAAGAAAACGCCGAGTTCGGCCGCCAAGCCTCGGCACGCTCCGACTCTCATTCCGTGAGGGATCGCACGTAATGCAATTCGGCTAGCTGGTAGCCTTGCGAGCGGGCCCGGACTCCAAGGCCTAAGGCACTGGCGATCAGGACGTTACCTGCGGACTGTGTCAGGCATGCTTCGCATGCGTAGCGATCTTTTGCGAATACTCGTACACTAATACCGCGAGCACTAAAGTTTTTTCACTCCACCACGCGAGCGATTCATGCTCCTCTCGATTTCGACAACACACCACCCTCCATCGGACCTGGGATACCTTCTCCACAAACATCCCAATCGGGTTCAGTCGTTCTCCCTCGCGTTCGACAAGGCCCACGTCTTCTATCCGGACTCCGACAGCCAGCGGTGCACGGCCTGCCTCATGCTCGATGTCGACCCGATCGGTCTGGTACGAGGCAAGAAAGGGGAACGGACCCTCGACCAGTACGTGAACGATCGCCCCTACGTCGCTTCGTCGATGCTGGCCGTGGCCATCGCCCAGGTCTACGGCACAGCTCTCGCAGGCAATTGCAAGGACCGGCCGGAGCTGGTCACTACCCCGATCCCGCTCGAGGCGTGTATCCCCACAGTGCCGTGCGCGAGTGGCGAGGAACTGCTACGTCGATTGTTTGCACCCCTAGGCTATCGCGTGTCTGTGACGGCACATGTATCGAACACTCCCGACGAGACGAATGCCCCACCCTCCCTCTTTGGCATCGAGTTGGCCGCGACCAAAACACTCAGCGATCTGCTGAGCCACCTGTATGTACTGATCCCGGTCCTGGACAACGAAAAACACTATTACGTTGGGGACGACGAGGTAGCGAAATTGATGCGCCATGGCGAAGGCTGGCTGGCCCAGCATCCCGAACGCGATTTGATCGCCAGTCGCTACTTGAAATACCGCCGCACCCTCGCCGACGAAGCGATCAAGCAGTTGCGAGAACAGGATGGCGAAAGCCCGATCGCAATCGAGTCGGACAGTTCGGAGGATCCGCATGAGGAAGCAACCGAACGCAAACTGAGCCTGCATCAGCAGCGCCACCAGGAAATCCTGTCGGTGCTTCAAATCCACGGCGCTCGCAAGGTCGTCGATCTCGGCTGCGGCGAAGGCCGACTGCTGCGCGAACTCCTAAAGCAACCGAACTTTGAAAAGATCATCGGCATGGATGTCTCCCATCGCAGCTTGGAGATAGCGGCCGATCGCCTTCGCTTGGACCGCCTTCCTCCCCGCGTGCGAGAGCGCGTCGAACTGATGCATGGTTCGCTGATGTATCGCGACGGACGAATCGACGGGGTCGATGCCGCCGTTCTGTGCGAAGTCATCGAACACATGGACGAACCGCGGCTGGAGGCCATGGAGAAAATGGTCTTCTGGGCCCTGAAGCCCGAGTTGGTGATCGTCACCACTCCGAACAGCGAATACAACGCGATGTGGGAATCCCTCAGTGCGGGTTCGATGCGGCACAAGGACCATCGTTTTGAATGGACGCGAGCCCAATTCCAGGCGTGGGGGAACAGCATCGGCACCCGCTTTGGATACACATGCGAGTTTCGCAACATCGGCGAGTCGGGAACGATGCCTGACGGTCGCGACGTCGGCACCCCATCGCAAATGGGGGTGTTCACCCGTGACTCCTAACGCCCCCGAGACTGCTGACCTTCCCCCGGAAATCGTCGTACCCGAGCTGTCCCTGGTTGTGCTCATCGGCGCATCGGGATCCGGAAAGAGCACCCTCGCGCGCCGTCTGTTCCAACCTACCGAGATCCTCTCGTCGGATACGTTCCGAGGCTGGATCTCCAACGATGAGACCAGCCAGGAAGCGACCCACGATGCCTTCGAATTGTTGCACT
This sequence comes from Planctomycetota bacterium, assembly GCA_046306195.1. GTDB lineage: Bacteria > Planctomycetota > Planctomycetia > Pirellulales > Pirellulaceae > JBKCUI01. The sequence continues at coordinate 18,431 of JBKDXO010000053.1, forward strand.
ACTTGGCTCGCAAACGCCTTGCGCGAGGGTTGCTGACCGTCATCGACGCGACCAACGTCCGAGCGGAGGACCGGCAACCGCTGGTGCAACTCGCTCGCGAACATCATTGCCTGCCTGTTGCGATCGTGGTCGATATCCCTGAGAAACTTTGCCACGATCGAAACGCCACGCGACCGGATCGCAACTTCGGTCCCCATGTCGTCCGAAATCAACGCCGATCCATGCAGCGCGAGCTGCGCGGGCTGTTTCGCGAAGGGTTTCGTCATGTGTTCACATTGCGAACTCCGGAGCAATGCGTTACCGCAACCCTGGTACGGCAACCCCTCTGGAACAACCTCAAGCAGGAACACGGACCGTTCGATATAGTCGGCGATGTGCATGGTTGTTACGACGAATTGGTCGAGTTGCTCGCGAAACTCCGCTGGGGGATCACGCAGGTCCCCGGCGAGCCCGAGGGAACGTGCAAGGTAGTTTCGCCCCATGACGACGGAGTCCCGCGCAAGCTTATTTTCTTGGGGGACCTCGTTGACCGCGGTCCCAAGACGCCCGCCGTGCTGCGCCTGGTGATGAACCTGGTCGCATCCGGACACGCCCTCTGTGTTCCCGGCAATCACGACATCAAGCTGATGCGCGCTCTCAACGGCAAGAACATCCAAATCAAACATGGTCTGGCGGAATCCCTGCAACAGCTCGAGAGAGAGTCGGACGAATTCCGTCAAGCCGTCGCGCGGTTCATCGATGATCTGGTAAGTCATTACGTCATGGATGACGGCAAGTTGGTGGTGGCTCATGCGGGGATGAAAGAATCGATGCAGGGACGGGGCTCGGGAGGTGTCCGCGAGTTTGCATTGTATGGAGAAACTACTGGCGAGACCGATGAGTTTGGATTGCCCGTCCGCTACAACTGGGCGGCGGACTATCGAGGCAAGGCATCTGTCGTCTACGGCCATACGCCCGTCCCTCGCCCCGAATGGTTCAACAATACGGTCTGCATCGATACCGGTTGTGTCTTCGGAGGGAAACTGACTGCGCTGCGATGGCCGGAGCGCGAGTTCGTTTCCATCGAAGCGCGGGCAACCTACGCGGAACCGCGAAAACCGTTCCTGAAGGATGGACAGCATCCTTTGTCGCTGCAGCAGGAGTACGATGATCTCCTGGATCTCGAGGATGTATCCGGCAAACGCCATATTGAAACGCGACTGATGCGAAACATCACTGTCCGCACCGAGAATGCTGCAGCAGCGCTGGAGGTCATGAGCCGGTTCGCAGCCGATCCGCGTTGGCTGATCTATTTGCCACCGACCATGTCCCCGTGCGAGACCGCCAGCGATGGCCACTCTCTGGAAAAGCCGCAAGAAGCGTTCGAGTACTACCGCTCGGGCGGAGTCGCGAAGGTGGTGTGCGAAGAGAAGCACATGGGTTCACGGGCCGTGGTGGTTGTCTGTCGCGATACGCAGGTTCCGTTGGCCCGCTTTGGCATTCGAAGCGGCGAGTCGCTGGGGATCGTCTACACCCGCACCGGTCGACCGTTTTTTGATGATCGGGTCATGGAGCAGGCCTTGCTCGCGCGGGTCCGCGATGCGATCGAGCGAGTGGGGCTGTGGCAGGAACTCGCCACGGACTGGATCTGTTTGGATTGTGAATTGATGCCCTGGTCTGCCAAGGCGCAGGCGCTGATCCGCGATCAGTATGCTGCCGTGGGAGCCGCCGGTATCGCGGGTCTTGAAGCAACCGCCGCGGCCCTCGAAAAAACTCGCGAACGAGTCTCGGCCGTCGAGCCGATCCTGACCAACACGATCGAGCGGTATCAACTCGTACAGCGCTATATACAAGCTTACCAGCGTTACTGCTGGAAGGTGGGCAACGTCGATGACCTGCGACTCGCTCCTTTTCATTTGCTAGCCAGCGAAGGCAATGTTTATTTCGATCGCGAGCACTCATGGCATATGCAAACCCTCGCGCGCCTTGCCGATGGTGCGGATCCCGTGCTGTTCGCGACACCATGGAAACTGGTCGATCTATCGAGCTCGGCGAGTGAAGAGGAAGCGATCGCATGGTGGACCGCGCTCACGGGAGCAGGTGGCGAAGGGATGGTGGTCAAGCCGCTCTCGTTCATCGCCGAGGGACCGCATGGTTTGTTGCAACCGGCGGTGAAGGTGCGGGGTTCGGAGTACTTGAGGATCATCTATGGTCCCGAGTACACCAAGCCGGAGCATTTGCAACGTCTGCGCGCCCGGCGCCTGGGAGCCAAGCGGTCATTGGCGCTACGCGAGTTCGCGCTGGGGGCCGAATCCCTCGAGCGATTCGTACGGCGCGAACCGCTGCGCCGCGTCCACGAGTGCGTCTTCGCCGTCCTGGCGATGGAAAGCGAACCGATCGATCCGCGGCTCTGATGGGGCGGGGCGTGTCCGGGTCGGCGAAAGCGGACTCAATGTCTTCCAAAGGATGTTTCGCGCCGTGGACCTGGTCCAGGAACGATTGAATCGAGCTTGCAAGGCGTTGCACGCCGCGCAGGTTCATTCGGGATGAAGTGATGGGGACCGTCGTTTTCCTCGATGGCCCGGATGGCTAATCGCTCCCAAGGTTACGGTACGAAGCTCGCGGATTGGTTGCAACAAGTTACCATTCGAAGGTGGTTTTCAGCTCGTTGCCGTTACGAGTGCACAAGGCTTGAAACACCTGCGGCTCAATTTGGAAGGGGACAAACCGGACTCCACCGTCGCCGAAAAGCACATTGCAACCCGTGCCATGAAGTCCCGAGAAGCCTCCCATTTCCAAACTGCCGTTGTCGGGATTCGACGACAGAGTCATTTGTATAGAACCGAACTTTAGGCCTGTGGGAGGCTGGCTGATGGTGCCATTGCGCAACGTAGCTCGCGTTCCGGACATCCAACCCAAGTCCCCTTGTTCGGAGATTTTTTCGCTTACGAACACGGTGTTGGATGCCCCGTCCTCGATCTCGCTGAACTTTGTTCGGCTATTGAGATAGAAGACTCCATTGTTGTTCACGTCAATCGGCGTCTCGATACTGGAGTAGCATGCAGCGTAAGTGGACATTCCAACCCTCTTGTCTGCCTCAGTCGACAGGCCGACCGCAGGATGGGAGGGGCAAAACAGCGTCGCTATTTGGACAGTGCGAGCGTTCGCGTTCACGGGATCATAAACACCCTTGCTCGTATCGACCGTTTTGTACAGGTAGGTTTGCTCGAGGTAAGGAAGCAATTTCACCGTCCAGCTGATATGATTTCCGACCGGCTCGTTGCGAATCGGGCCGGAATCGTTGACGGTCCCCGAGGGAAGATGCTCCGCTGCGAATTCGAAATTGTGCAAAGCCAGTCCGATTTGCGCGACGTTGTTTGCACAGGACATTCTTCGTGCAGCCTCCCGGGCAGCTTGAACGGCTGGCAACAGCAATCCGACCAAGACGCCAATAATCGCGATCACGACCAGCAACTCCACGAGTGTAAACGCTCGTCGATGGGACAATCGACTCACCGAGGATCGCGACCCATGGGTCAAAAGCATGAGCGACATATTACGATACTCCTCAAGGGATGAATGGATGTTGCTTGGCATTGTTTCTTGCTGGACTTGGTTTACTTGCTGGCGCGGAGCATGATTGCTCTCGTGCGTTGAATCCTTTGGGGCGAGTAACTGCGACCTTCCAGCGAAGCTTGAATGATCGCGACGGGTTCGCCCTCTTTGAATGACATTCGAATCACCACTTTCATGTGATGCCCCGAGTTGGGATCTTGTTGATCGAGCCATAGCTCGCCGGTGTAATTCGGATCGACGGTAAACATCGATATGGCTCGGTCGCATCCGGCATCGCACAACAGATGAACTTGGACCAAATCCCGCTCAGACTTGACCGACTGGCGATGCCTGAGCAGGGTACGAATATTGGCGGCCGCGAGCGCCGAAAAGATTCCAATGGCCACCAACGCGACGATCAAGACGGCTCCGGACCGCCTGCATGGTCTGCTCGACTTCATCGCGAGGCCTCGTCGATCTGCGTTGTTTCGACGAAGTCGACAATTTGATATCGCTTGTCGGTTGATTTACCCAAAACTCGCAGTCTGACGCCGGTCGGCTCGCCTGCTGGATTGACAGCCCGGACCACCAGGAGCGAGGAGTCGAATTGAGCGACATAACCGTTTCCCAAGACGTAGAACTCGGTTCCAAGCGGTGTGATTGCATCGCCCTTCGTGCGGCTGCAACGTCGCTCAACCTTCTCGCTCGACGACTCGTACACGATCTCCTTGCCCGGAAGATCGAGTGTTACACGCTGCGTCGATTGGAATTCCACCCGTCGGGCTCGCGAGAAATCCTCCCGCCATGAATCGGCCAACCGGCTCAGTTCGCGTTGCGTATCGGAGTGTTTTTGCATCGAACGAGACCATCGCATGGTTTGTTCGATCAACACGACACCCAGGAACAGGACCATCGAACCGGCGGAGATGGTGGTGCATAGTTCGATAAGCATGGAGCCCTGGCGCGCTCGTTTCATGGCGATCCCTCCGGGGAGGATGGTTCGGAATTCGTCGATTCCTGAGCCGATGTCCTTCGGGTGGATGCCCAGCCATACAATTCGACCACAACCGGTGCCCCGATGCGTTCCCATCGAATCCGGACCAAAACCTTGGTGCCGGTCGAATCCTCGATTCGTTGGATCTCCATAACGCCACCCGGAAGCGACTGCAGCGCGTCCTCAGAGAGTCTGGCTTCATCGATCCGATCATCGAGTCCTTCCAGGCCGGGAGCAGTGAGCAGCTCGATTTGATATGCGGCCTCATGAATGGCAAATTGGTAATGGCGGGTATCTTTCGCAACTCCAAGCAAGCGATAGTTCAACGTCGCAATGCCTGCGATCACGACACCCAGAAGCGTTGCAGCCACGACGATTTCGAGCTGCATCAGTCCCCGCGGCCGTTTCCTTAGGTAGTATCGGTTTTCGCTACGCTGCATTCTGCATCACCCTTGTATGTCGTTGGCCACCTTGAGGACTATTCCATAGATACTGTCCAGCAAGGCCGAGGCTACCCCAAAAACACTAATCGCCAAGAACAGAGCGATCGCGGGAGAGACCAAGGACTGTACCCATTGCCCACGGAATTGCTCCTTCACGAGCAGAGAACTCGCGATTTTCCGCAAGATCCAGGCTTGATTGCTGGCTGACTCGTCTTGAAGGGCGAGACATTGAGATCGCGAGATCAAACCCGCGGATTGGAGGGCTTCGAAGGGAGCAACACCTCGCTCGAGTCGAGTGCAGGCGTCTGACAAACGGTTTCGAAGATATCCGTTGGTGCTGTGTTCAGCGAGCGTGGTGAGGGCTTGGTTGATGGGACGACCATGCTCCGTAATGGTTGCCAACATTCGAATCACATTCGCTCGAACGGTGGATATGTTCGCGTCAGGAATTCGAAATAACTTGCGGATTCCATAACGGATCGTATGCGACCAACCGACCAGCGTTAACAGCGCGACCGTCGCCAGTACAATCAGCGGCGGATAAACCGCTTGGGTGAAGGCGAGGACGAAATTCGCGTGCAACGGCCCCTGAACCTCGAATTCCTCCATCATCTTTATGAACGTCGGGACGATGAAATAGGAAACCGCAGACAAACTGTAGAGGATCACGAAGGCTACGGCAAACCAATATGCCAGATAATCTCTCCAGTAGGATCGTTCCCGATTTACGGATCGGTCCAGTTCATCGCGCCGCAATTGCTCGAACATCGGCATCAATAGATCGCTCTGATGGCCGAGCCGTAGGGCTGCAACCGTGTCCGAGGACAAGGCCCCTGGCGTTTGCTCCAAGGCGTCAATCCAGGGAACCCCTCGCTCAATCAATCGGGAAAATTTTCCGAGAACGTAGGAATAGTCCCCCGGGTATTCGAGCGCCAAGGCTCGGACCATAGGAACCAACGGGATCGAATCGCGAATACACCCATGCAGCAAGGCGAGGAACGACACGCGATGCTCAAAAAGGGAGCTGCCTGGAATCAACGTGGAGCTATGCCACCGAAGGCTTTGGGGTGGGAATACGGTGCCTAGCATCGTCCTTTCGTCGCGTTGACTCATCGATGTGACTCCTTCATCTACTGAGCGATGTAACGAGGCTCAGCATCGGCATGAATATGGCGAGCATCGCATGCATCACAAGCGCGGCGACCATTAACAGGAGAACCGGGCCGACCCAGCCGTAAAACGGCCGGGGACGATTGCACCAGCGGACCGCATAACTTTGCGCGAGATCCCGAAGCACCGATGAACCCTCGCCGCTTTCCGAATGCATGTCCAGGATTGCAATCGCCGAGCGAGCAAAACTGCGTGAACACCTTTGCTCGCTCCATGTGCCTGGGGGCTTTGCGCCTGACAACGCCAGCCGACGCGACTGGGCTCGGAGCCAGGTTCTTTGGCTGGCGATGCCGGCTATGGTTACCGCAAGCGCGGCGGGAGTTCCAATGGCCAGCAGCTCAGACAATGCTCCAGACCACCGAGCCATCGATCCAAGATTTTTTCTATTTCCTCGGCGAAGGAATCCGACCAGACGACTTCGTTCCATGAAATCCATGGCAGCGCCGATGAATTTGATGAGCCCAATCGCCAACGCGATCCCAAGGGCTATCAGCCCGACCGCGGCGATCGTCTGGGTGGCAAGGAAATTGCACAACGCAAAAATCAGTTTCGTGTCATTCGGCACCCGGAGTTCGAACTCGTCGTACATCGCCACGAACGTCGGGATGATGAACACCGAAAAGAAAACCAGGAGAGACAACGCAGCAAGCCCGACCAAAAACGGATAGTAGAAAATGCGTAACAGACCCAGCCAACCCACGGGCCGCTGAAGCAGCAACCGGTACCACGGCTCCAGTCCGGAAAGATCCTCGGGGTTCGCAGCGGCTCGAAGCACGATCGGCAAGAGCGGAACCAACGACGGATCATTCATCCAGCAATCAGCGGCAACGCGATCTTGGAGGGCCCCGAGCAAACGTTTCGTCTCCTTCGACGGGAACTCCCCTACCTGGGAGGATCGCGATTGAAGCCATTGCTGAAGCGGACCGCTGTGCGCCACCGCATCGTCGATGCGCCGCAAATAGTCCGCTTCCTCAGTCGCATTCGCTGGATGGCTCATGGTTGCGGTTCTCCGACCTGCACAAGCAATTCCGCCATCGGCCCGATAACCAGCCAACCGACTCCCAAGACAATCGCCCCTCCAAAGACCAGATACGCCGCGAAAAAACCGTACCGCAGTTTTGCAGTAAACGCTCGGTGTTTCGCAACGCGTTGGAACCAATAACGCCAACACCACGGTACCGCCACCAATAGGACTGCAAGCAGGAAGGAAATGATCCCGAGGCGATCGTAAACCCACTGGCAACCGCGATAGCTGATACCCAGCTTATATCCCGAGTTGTCGTAAAATTGCTCGAGCTTTGGAAAGATCCTCCACACCGAAAGCACCATCGATACCGATGCCATGACCGCGATGATCCAAAGCCAAAAAGCGAATAAGGCCGATCGATCGATTTCGCGATCTCCGTTCAAGCCCGCTTGGACCCAAGGCTCCAAAACCCGAAGATCGTGTTCTGAAAGCTGTGAATCGGAACTCGGAACGATCGACGGAGACGAACGGCTATTGAGCCATGCGGACAATGCTTCCTGATACGCCCCGTTGCTTCCTAGGACCGCGGCAAGCGCAGTCGCTGTGGATTCGCCCGATCCCACCCGCGCGGAGACGCGATCGCTGATCCCTTTCAACCACTCGACCAACGAGCTCGGGGCCCCTGGAAAACGGATTGGCACTCCGGCATCCACCAATTTCACCAAGCGATCATTGAATGAAACCAACTCCGACAGCTCCAGAGCTGCGAATCCGATTTTCGATGCGTGGGATTCCTTGGTCATGAAAGCCATTCCCTAAGGGCTGAACACACGTGGCTACACCGAGATGATGCGGGACAAGAGCGCTGGGTACAACAAGGATAACGCGAGTCGCTACCCCAAGGCTTTCCCGCGCGTCGTTCGAGGCGCGCGTTTTTAAAAAAGTTAAAAAATGCCACCTACTCCTCGTTCCAAGGGGAGCTGTCCCAGCGGTACCAGTCCTTCTCGTCGCGGATGTCCGCCTCCCGATCCGGTTCCTGGTCCCTGAATAACTTCGGTGCATCGACTTGTTCAGAATCGATCGGGTCAGCCGGAAGGGGGGTGTCTTCGGATTGCGACTCGTAGCACGCCCGCACCTCGTCGGTCACCTCGGCCAGACGAAGCCCCTCCTCGGCCGCGATTTCTCGGCAGGCATCGTATTCCGGTGAGAAAAGGACTTGGCCGTCCGGAAGTTCGTAAACCTTGCCAGGAACCATGCCCCAAGGAGTATCCACATCGATCGCCGCGCGCGTTAGGATCGTGCGCGATTGCTGACGCCAACGAACGCCCAGCGTTCCGGTGTGCCGGAATACGATCGACTCCATGACCTCCCGGTCCTCGGGCTTGGCAATCACCGACAGGAGAGTGCCCGGACGATTCTTCTTCATCTGGATCGGGATCAAAAAGACATCGAGCGCCCCGGCGCTCCAGAGTCGCTCGACCGCAAATCCGATCTCCTCGCCCGTGATGTCATCGAGATTGGTCTCGAGGACAACGACCGAGGCAGGATCCGGAGTGCGGGCCGATCGTTTCCGAGGCATCGAGCGCGCGACCGAATCCCCCACCAGGATCCGCACTAGGTTGGGTCGATCCTCCAGATCGCGAGTCCCTGCGCCGTATCCGATCCGCGCAACCTGCATCGATGGTAGAGGACCAAAATCGCGAACCAATTCCCGCAAGATCGCTGCACCGGTCGGGGTGGTCATCTCCTTGGGAATCGTGCACGGAGCGATCGGGACATCCCGCAGCAATTCCGCCGTCGCCGGAGCCGGGATCGCGACCCTCCCATGCGCGATCTCGACCCAACCGGTCCCGGTCGGGACCGCCGACGCAAAGGCGCGTTCGATCCCCAGGCCCGTCCATGCGATCGCTGTCCCTACGATGTCCACAATCGAGTCGATTGCTCCCACCTCATGAAAGGTCACGCGATCGAGGGTGGTGCCATGGACTTTCGCTTCCGCCTTGGCCAGCCGCTCAAAGATGCGCAGCGCCAGATCCTGAGACGCCGCGTCGATCGCACTCCGTTGGATGATCGTATGGATATCGCGCAATGTGCGGTGCGAGTGCTGTTCTGGATGCTCGACCCGAATCGCCAAGCCACGGAATCCCTGCTTGGTGGTCGACGACGGCTGCACCACCGCATCGAGATTCAGGCTCCGAATCCCAACCTGGATCCGCTCGAGGTCCGCTCCCGCGTCGATCAAGGCTCCCAGGCACATGTCGCCAGCGATCCCGCTAAAACAGTCGATGTAGGCGATTCGCATGGCGTTCTCTGCGGGGAATTTCAGGGAGACGGATCGGGACCGACCAACGGTTTGGCGGGAAAATCCAGGGAGCCATTGATTGTAATTGGCCGGGCGGAGCCTATCCCGACACAGTCGACAAAAGTGTGCCTGAGGCGATAGCCGAGCACGAGCACGAGCACGAGCACGAGCACGGGGACGAGCACGGGGACGGGGACGGGGACGGGGACGGGGACGGGGACGGGGACGAAAACCTTGAGAAAATGGGGGTTATGCTGGATTTTCCCAACCCGCCGCGTGAGCGAGGGACAAACGAGGAAAGATCTCAAAAGCGACGCAACGCCATCCCGCACCGACGCTTCGGGTTGGGATGGTTCGGGCAAAAAGTCCTGGAGTTTTGCTGTTGCCACAGGACCACGCCTGGATATACTTTCCCTCCCTGAAACAAGTCGCAAATCCCCTTGAACCAACAGGATTCCTTGGTGAACGCTGCGGCATCCGAGGCCCATGCCGCAGCAGGAGTTTGATACAATGAAAGTCGTTTCATCGATTGGTGCTTTGAAATATCGTCACCCTGACTGCCAGGTCGTGCGTCGCCGTGGCCGAATCTACGTGATTTGCAAGAGCAATCCTCGCTACAAGGTTCGCCAAGGAAACGCCAAGTGCAAGCGCCGCAAGCGCTAGGCTGAGCATCCGGCTCGACCTGCCGATCATCGCTTGACGATCGATGGTGCCCATACGGGCATGGTGATGCAGGTCGATTGTCGGGCTGGGGCATTTCATGAAATTGCGTTTGGGATTGATCGGCTTGGGGCGTGACTGGCAGTCCCGTTATCTGCCGGCGCTTCGTTCGATGCGCGATCGCTTTCAAGTCGCGGGCGTTTACAACAGCGTCTCGGTTCTGGCAGACACAGCGGCCCGCGAGTTGGAAGCCGAGCGCCTTGATAGCTACCGGGCGATCATGGAGATGCCCCATCTCGATGCCGTGATGGTGCTCGAAGATGATTGGTATCGACTGATGCCCTTGTGGGCGGCCTGCGATTACCGCAAGTCGGTCTTCTGCGGTTCCGAAGTCCATCTCGACCCATCCGCGGCCGCCCGCATCCACGAGCGTGTTCGCGATTCCGGGATCGCGTTCATGAACGAGTTCTCGCGACGGTTCGCACCGGCAACGTTGCGTCTCAAGGAACTCATCGCGACTCGACTGGGTCGTCCGCGACTCCTGTTCTGCCATCGAAGGTTGGCGTGCGAGTCTCCCGACCCGCGTTTGAATCGGTCGCTCGAGTTGCGTGCGCAGCGAGAACTCCTCGAACTGATTGATTGGTGCAAGTACATCGTGGGGGAAACGCCCACCTGGGTTCAAGCAATCCGTCACGCGAGCCTTCCGAGCCCGGAAAACTCCGACTATCAAATTTTCAGTCTTGGTTTCGGTTCCCCCGAACAGGACCCACGAGCGATCCTGGCGCAGATCAGTTGCGGGGCATACATACCAGCCGTCTGGCACGAAGCGATCGCCTATCGACCTCCCGCCGCGGTCCAGGTTTGTTGCGAGAAAGGGTTGGCGTTCGTCGATTTGCCGTCGACCTTGGTCTGGTTCGACGACGCGGGTCGGCATCAGGAGACGCTCGATACCGAGCTATCGATTGGCCAGCAGATGCTGATCCAATTCCATCGCGCGATCACATCGCTGGTATGCCACGTCAGCGACTTGGAAGAAACCTTCCAGGCCATGCGCATTCTCGAAGCCGCCCAACAAAGCACCGAGCAGCATCAGCGCATCGCGGTCGCTCTGTAAGTCCGCGACCGAACGCTTCGAAACTCACGCGTTGCTTCGAAACTCATGCGTTGTCGAGCAACTCGACCGCCTTGAATTTTTCCCCTTCGAGCATCGCGAGGCTCGCGCCGCCGCCGGTGCTGACGTGCGAGACGGCGTCCGCAAAGCCAAGCTGCTCGATCGCCGCGGCGCTATCTCCTCCGCCGATGATGCTCGTTGCGTCGCTGTCAGCGATGGCTTTCGCGACCGCTTTGGTCCCGGCATCGAACGGGGGCATTTCGAACACACCCATCGGTCCGTTCCACACCACGGTCTTGGCTCGTCCCACAATCGCCGCGTATTGCTTGGCTGTTTCCGGGCCAATGTCGAGCCCTTCCCAACCGTCGGGGATCTCGCCAGCACGCACGATCTGCTTGTTGCAATCGCCGCTAAAGCTGTCGCCGCAGTGCGTATCGACCGGCAAGACCAACTTGGACCCGCCCACGGCGATCAACTCCTTGGCCAACTCTACTTTGTCGAGCTCGACCAGGCTCTTGCCCGCCTTGCCCCCTTGCGCGAGTGAAAACGTGTAGGCCATCGCACCGCCGATCAATACCGAATCGCAGATGAACAAGAGGTTCTTGATGACGTTGATCTTGTCGCTGACCTTCGCTCCACCCAGGATGGCGACGAACGGTCGTTTCGGGTTGGCGATCGTGTCGCTCAGGTACTCGATCTCCTTGGCGACCAGGAATCCGACGACCTTGGGCTTGGTCCCCATGGCTTGCGGGACCGCGACCATCGATGCATCCTCGCGATGGCACGTACCGAAAGCATCATTGCAGTAGATATCGGCCCAACCCGCCAGCTTGCCCGCAAACGCTGCATCGCCGTCCTTCTCCCCGGCATTGAACCTCAAGTTCTCGAGCACGAGGACTTCCCCATCCTTCAACCCTTTGATCTTGGATTCGGCTTCTGGACCGACCGTATCGGATGCGAACGCAACGGGACGTTCGAGCAACTCCGCCAGCTTCACTGCCGTGGGACGGAGGGTGAATTCGGGCTCGGGCCCTTTCCCTTTGGGACGTCCCAAGTGGCTGATCAATACGAGTTTGCCACCGCGAGACAACACCGACTCGATCGATGGAATCGCCATGCGAATTCGACGATCGTCAGTGATCGCCCCGTGGTCATCCTGAGGCACATTGAAATCGACTCGCATCAAGACAACTTTGCCGCGACAATCGACATCGGAAATGCTTTTCTTGGCCATGCTCGCTGAATACCTCGGAAGAAAAAACTCTTGATCTCAGACCGGTCGCTGCGCATTATGGGCACCGCCGGCCAAAACGAAAGGACCCAAGAACGAAAGGACGCCGCATGGTTCACTTGCCGGGTGCAACGCGCGGAGCCCGCCCCTTGGCCACCAGATGCTGATTCAACAACGCCAGCGCGGGCGGATATTGCGCCGCTAATCCGACGATTTGGGTGGCTGATACGCCGAGAGCTGCGCCCGCGTCGGCGGGATCCCAATCGAGTTCGGCGAGTCGGTCGAGTGACTCGGCCAAGATTGCCGGAAAGTCCGGGTTCATTTCACCGATGCGGATGCGACCGCTGCGGCCGTAGCGCAGCCACAACTCGCTCGGCTCCGACGGGCGCGACGGCGACTCGGTACGGACCGCAACCGCGAGCGCGCAGCGCAGACGATGGATGGCATTTTTTCGGTTCTCGGCTTGAGAGCGGCGTTCCCCTGCGGAAGCACTGATTCCTGTCGGCACGTGCTCGGCGGTGACATGCGTTTCGACTTTGTTGCGGTGCTGGCCCCCTGGTCCGGAGGCGCGGGAGAATCGAAACCGGCACTGGGCGAGAAAATCATCGACGTCGATTCGCGCGGGATGCATCGCGGTCAAATAAAGACTCGCTTGTTGAAAACAATCCACTCGAACATCAGCAATCCCAAGCCGATCATCAACAGCCAACGCCATGTTTCCTGGCGCGCGCGGATGGTGATATCGGTCGCCGCAATCTTTTCGGCGCTGGTCTTGATCTCGGTGCCTATCGCGAGATTGCTTTCGCTGGCAGAGAACAGGTTGGAGCAGAACATCTCGACGGGAAACTCCAATCCTGGCGCGCGGACTTCGTAGGCACCCGGCTCATCGGTCTGCGTGAAAATAAACCGTCCATCCGGACCGCGATCGACCTGGGTCCGATTGCCTTTGGGGTCAACGATTTCGTACGACGCAGAGCGGCTCGACAAGGTCAGGTTGATCGGCCACCCGGGACGGACACTCGGAGCCGACGCTTGAGTGGTACCGCCGCCGAGGTATTCCACGACGCCGTACACGAATACCGGGAACGAGCGTTTGATCCCCCAGTCGGTATTCATTTCGAGGCCGTTGGCCCCGGGGCGAACGATATCGAACCCGAGAATCGCATCTTGAAAGGGACCGCGGGGAGCGAGTGCGAACACGGGTCCGGAATCCGAAGTCATCAAAACCGAACCACTTTCAGGCGGAGTCACGCTTCGGGCCTCGACAATATTGACGCTGGCCATCTCCAGGTATTGAGTGATGGGGTTCAGTCGATTGACATCCAAAATGATGACGGGACTGACCGGTTCTCCAAACTTCCAACGCGACGTCGACGGGGCAGCCGGGTCGGTCGGTGCCGGGGACGCGCTAGGTGCGCCATGAATGTCTTCGGGAGGCAGGGCGCCCAGGAACAGCGTGCTGCTGGCAGGCATTTTCGACGGCGCGCACGCATCGAAAATGATGAGATCGAATTTCGATTCGGCAGCGGCCGTGGCATATTCCGGACTCCCGAGAAAGGTGAGGGTCTCCACGGTCACGTTCGCGACCTGTCGTACACGCTGGGTCTTCAATGCTGCTTCCAGCGCGGTGTTGCCAGCGGTGACCAGCAGCACGGCCATCTGACGCGCGGGACGTATCGCTGCGTGGGCGACATTATCGATCGCCAACGCATCTGTGCGATCCAATTCCAACCTGAGTTTGCCCTGATCGATCCCTTGCATCTCAAAGCGAAGCCCCACTTCCTGGCCCGCGTCGACCGAGAGGGTGCTGGCATCGAGCAGGGTTTCATCGAGATACAGCGACGCCGTGCCGTCGACGCGCTCGGAACCGGTATTGATCACGCGGGCGAAGGCTTCCAAGCGATCGGTTTGTTCTTCATTGCGTTCGACAGCGAATCCAACGATCCCCAGATTCGGAGTATCGACAACTCCCACAGGCACGTATTCGATCTTCAGTTTGCCATAATCCGCATCCCCCAAGTCGCCGATCGCGCCGTCGGTGACGAGGTAGACGGTTGCCGGCACTGCGTCGGCGACTTGAACGTCCTTGTTGTCTTCGAAGCTGGTTCGGCCTGGGTTGGCCAGACCGGCGGCGGCCCGCAAGGCTTCGCGCGCGTCGGTCGTGTGCGACGTGACTTGGATCGATTCCACGGCATCGATCAATCGCCGTTTGTCGCTGGTGAAGCCTTGACGGACATCGGCGCGATCGGAGAACGCGATCACCATGCCGACGTCGTCGCTCGCCGTATCCTCGATCAATTCACGTACCTTGGCCTTGGCCACTTCGAGCCGCGTCGGAGCCGAATCGATCGCACCCATGGAGGCGGAGTTGTCGATGATGTAGATTCGTCGCTCACCGATCCGGTTCATGCCGCTCCAACCGGGACGTAGGCAAGCCAGGATCAGCAGGCCCATGAATAACAACTGGAGGATGAGCAGCAGATTGTTTCGCAGCCGTTGCCAGATGCTGTTGACGTGCAAGTCTTCGATAGCTTTTTTCCAAAGCATGGTGCTCGGCACAACCACATCGCGCCGCCGAAGCTTCAGAAAGTAGAGGCTCAGGATGGCTGGCGGAATCGCAGCCAGGATGACCCACTGCCAAGGACTGAGCGTATTGATCCAATTCATGGTGCAAACGCCCTTCTATCGGACCAAACCACGGGTGCGCAGATACTCATTGACCAGCGGATCGATCGGCTGGTCGCTGCGGATCGAGACGTAGGTGATCGAACGGCGATTGCAAAACGTGCGGGCTTGCTCGATGAACGCGTTGAGGGTCTGTTCGTACCGCTGCAGCAGCGATGCCGAGACCGAGATATCGCGGCGGTCACTGTCTTCGCAATCGAGCAACGATAGATCTCCGGCCAGCTTGGGTTGCAGTTCTTCGGGGCTCAAGATATGCAGCAGGTAAATGTCCATCTCGCGCGCGACCAGCATCTTCAGGGCGGTCTCGTAACCCGTCTTGCTCATCAGGTCGGTGATCAGGACCACGATCCCTTTGCCGGTGTTCTTCAAGCAGAACCGTCGGACCGATTCCTCCATGGTGGCTGAGTTTTCGGCGCAGCGCGCGTTTTCGAGGTAGCCCAGCAGTCGGTGCGCACTCGATTTGCCACGAACCACCACCGGCGAGGCCGAACGCCCGAAGGTCGAGATCGATACGCGATCGCCCCGGCACAATCCGATGTACGCGAGGCTGGCCGCAAGTTGCCGCGCGACGTAAAACTTGCTCGGGGTCCCGAAATCCATCGACAGCGAATCGTCGACCATGGCGTAGAAATGGAGATCCTCTTCCTCGAGGAAAAGTTTCAAATAGAGTCGATCCATCCGGGCAAAAAGATTCCAATCGATGAATCGCAGATCGTCGCCGGCGACGTAATTTCGGAAGTCCGCAAACTCGACGCTTTGGCCTTTGCGTTTGCTGCGACGCTCCCCCTTCATGCGACCGCGAAAGATCTTTCGCGTGACGAGTTCCATCCGTTCCAGCTTGGCCATGGTCTCGCTGGACAACAGGGGCCCATCTTGGCTGGCCGTTGTCTGGGATGCCGACGGCAAGGCGGTTTCGGAGGAGGATTCCAAACGTGTCATAGGGAGTATTGTAGCCTGATCCGGTCAGTTTTTGTTTCCAAAACAGGCGACGGTCCCTTTGTCGGTGGCGACAATGATTTTGCCGCTGGAAATCGATGGGGAGGCGATCAACTGACCGGTCAGGGAGTAGGACCATCGCTCTTCGCCGGTTCGAAGATCGAAGGCATAGAGGGTGCCGTCGAGCCCGCCGACCCACACCCGTCCATCGCAAATGACCGGGGAAGCGTCGCAGCGTTTTCGAACGACCGCTTCCCACAGCATCTTGCCGCTGTCGAACTCCAGCCCCAACACCCTGCGGTTGCGGGTGGTGACGACCGCGATGTTTTGTTGGGCTGTTTCGCTCAATACCGCCACCGCTGGAGAGGAGCGGATCTCTTGCGAGCGCTCAGTATCCTCAAAGCTCCATTTCTTCACCCCCTTTTCCATGTCGAACGCGAGCACCTGCCCGGACTGGGTCGGGACGATGGCGATCGCGTCGAGCACGGCCGGGGTGGAGCCACTCGGGCCGTCGAGCAGAAGCCCGTCACCCTCGGAGGATCCGGTTCGGATGTTGATCTTGTGCAATCGGCCATCGCATCCACCGAGCAGCGCGTAATCGTTCCAGAGGGTCGCGGCCGATCTCAACTGGTCTCCCGTCGCATACTCCCACAACTGCTTGCCGGTCTTTAACTCCAAGGCGAACAGCTGTCCGGCTTCGCTGGTCAGGAGGACCATCTCGTCGATGAAGTTCGCACCGCCAGCGATGGCTTGTCCGAGTTCCGCTTGCCATAGGACCGTCCCATCGGAAGCCGAGAAGCAGAAGATTTGTCCATCGAAGTCGCCGATGACGACGCGCCCTTCGCGATACGCGGGGGAAACGATGAAGCCGTTCTTTTGCACCGAGCGCCAAATCTCCTTGCCCGTTGCCAATTCGAGACAGAACATTTTCCCTTCCACGTCCCCGATCCAGACTTTGCCATCGGCGATGACGGCGGCCCCTTCGAAGCCCGACTTTTCGGGTTTGAATTCCCACAAGAGTTCGGGTTGGCTGGGAAGCTTTTCATCCGCGAAGCCGGTGGACCACGCATCGCCCCGCGCGGTCGGCCAGTCCCCGGCGTGCAGCACTGGGGCTTGCAGCACCGAGGCCAGCGCAGAGAAAACCAGGGTCGCGCAGAGAAGCTGCGAAAGTCTCATGAGATGGTACAGGGGCGAAATGGGGATGGAACAAAGCAGGGTCGTGATGACGTGCCTATTTTAGCTCGATTGCATCGACACGACCAACGCTTTCTAGCGGTTGTCGCCGGTGATGGACCTCTTGGGGATCCGTATTCGGGACATTGGCGGTCAAAAAACCTGACTAAAATTCCTCTGCAGCTTGAAAGTGCCGCCGAGACGCGGCGTCTATAGATATGGAAATGGCACCTTGGAATCGTCGGTTGTCGGGTGATTATGGATCCGGATGAACACGCCTTGGTGCAGCGAATGAGGAAAAGGGACCCTGCGTCGATGGAGATCTTGATCGATCGCTACGGAATACGTTTGCGTCGATTGGTCGGCAAGTTGACCGCTTGGTCGCACGATGGCGATGACATCCTGCAAGAAGCTCTGTGGAAAGCATGGAACCGAATCGATCGATTTCGTGGTGATGGTCCGCTTGAAAAGTGGTTGGTCAGTATCGTGTTTCGAAGCTGCCGCGACCACCAACGAAGCGCCCACCGCCGTTGGATTCGATGGCTGCGGTTCCTCGAAGGACTCCCTCGCCACTCGTCCAGCCCTCCGATCGAGCAAGGCGAGGCGGAAACGAGCGACGGGATGCCGATCGCGCCGGATGATCGAGAACGGTGGGCTGAGATGCAATCCGCGATGCAGCGATTAACGAACGAAGACCGGGAACTGCTGGTGATGATCCATCTGGAACACTGGTCGCACGAGGAGTTGGCAATCCAAATGAATCTGTCGAAGGATCGGCTTCACGTGAAATTGCACCGGGCGCGTCAGCGGCTCAGAAAGCTACTGGGTGAAATATGAGCTCCCATCGAGAAGATCCAGACGACCAGGTCGATCGATGGCTACAGAACTGGGAACGGAATGCAAAGGGCGAGATCCGCCCATCGGTGCGAGAGCAACTGATCCGCCGCGCGGCCCGAACTCGAAGCTATCCGTCCACTCCCCAAAAGTTGGCGTTGGCTGTCACCGCTGGTCTGGCGATCTTTTTGGGAGCCGTGTTGATTGCCAACCGAAATCCGACACCGGATCCGAAGCAGTCGATCGCGAATGCCGAACCCGAACTCGACTTTCAGCAACAGAAGACGGAAACGCTCGAAGGTTTGGATGCACTCGAGTTCGAGACCAAGCGGTTGCAACAAAAGCTGATGCTCGTCGAACTGCAAACCAAAATCGATCAAGAGCTAGCTTCGATTCGAAGTCTGAGACGCGACCACGAGCATCGTGTAAAGCTCGATCGGATCATTCTCGAATCCCTCAACGCTCCCGATAATTCCACCGAACCATGAACGCAAGTGACTTTCTCAAGGAGATGCCAATGCCTAGGTATTGCTTAATCGGTTGTTTTTTCTGCGCGGTACTGTTATCGAGTGAGCGATCAAGTCGAGCGCAAGCGCGATCGAGCGAATGGTTGTCTCCGAAAATGCAGCTGCGCATCGACGCGGCATTCGAAGAAATCAGCAACCCGACATCCAAATCCAATGAAGACTTGCTGAAACCGATCATCAACGAACTGAATATGCAATTCCACTTCGTGACGGAAAAACGTAAGCGTTTTCTTGAAACGCACTACAAGACGCTCGAGGAGTTGGAGAAACTGCGGGCTGCGGAGCTGGAGCAGAGCACGGAATCGGTCGTTCCTGCAACCTCGAAGGAAACGATCGAAATGTTATTACGCAATAGCTTGGTCGAGTTGCAACGGCTGAATTGGCTCGCGGCTGCGGAGGTCGATCCTTCGAAATCGATGGTTCTCGACCTTAACCGAAACATCTTGGAAAGTCGCTTCTCTCAAGTTGAGGCTGAGATACTTGAAGTCGAGAAGATATTTCTTAGAGAATCCACGATAGTCAATCAAATCGAAGAATTAAACAGAAAGGGTGTCGCCAACCCAGATGAAGTCCTTCGAGCGAAAAATACTTTGTCGAATGTTCAACGCGATTTGGATAAGGTGAAACAGAGGAAAGAAGAGTTGAGGCAGCAAATCGTAATCGAGGAGATGACCGAAATCGAGAAGACGGCGCTGAATTCCAAAAAACTGCAACAGCAACGGACGGTCTTGGAAAACGATATTCGCGATTTACGGCGCGGGCTGCAAGAACTTACAAGTACAACGAAGAACCGACTCGCGATCGAAGCTTGCGAGGATCGCATCCGTTCATTGGACCGAGAGATCAATCGGTTGGTGATTCAAGAAGCCGAAATCAACATGCTCATTGATTTTCTCAAGGGGCATTCCATCGGAAAGTAAAGTCGATGGCATCTCGCATTGCTAGAGAAGCTCATGCATCGGACGTAACTGGAGCGGTAGGGCGCTAGCTGGCGCAAGCCCTCGGGTTGGAACTGTGGCAAACATGGCAATGTTTCGTGCTCTTCAAACCCGGATGCTCGCGCATCTCGGCTACTATCTTGCGGGTGCCTGGGGCACCGCAAGAATGCTAGCCGTTGGGCGCAAGCCCTCGGGTCGGAACTGTGGCAAACATGGCGGCGTGGAGTGCACTTCAACCCGGATGCTTGCGCATCTCGGCTATTATGGGCGTGGGTTCCTTAATCCTCACGCACGGAATTCCGAATATGTACAGCGACCCGCTGGCTTACTTCATCACGTGGACGTGCCATGGAACTTGGCTACCCGGCGACGAACGCGGTTGGACTAAGTGGCACAAGGGCGAGTGTATTCCGCAACCAAGCCTTGCTGATTGGTGTCGTGACCAGATGACCGATCAGCCACTATTTTTGAACGAAAACCAACGGATCATCGTCAACGACACGGTCGCACTGCATTCTCAAATCAGAGGATGGCATCTTCATGCGGTGAATTGCCGTTCCAATCACTGCCACACCGTCGTTACCGCGAATAGTCATGACGGCGAAGAAGTACGAGATCAACTGAAGTCGTGGTGCAAACGCAAGCTCAAGGATGACGAAAAGTCTCGTTGCATTGACAACAACGACATTCGCGAGAAATGGTGGACGAGCAAAGGAAGCGTGAGATACTTGTTTGATGAGGAATCGCTCGAAGCAGCCATTCGATACACGCTCGAGGCGCAGGATGTGGGTGGTTCGAATGTGTTTCGGGATAGCAACGAGCGATCGCTTTGATATCCGTTGGGCGCGAGCCCTCGGGTCGGAACTGTGGCAAACATCGCAACGTTTCGTGCTCTTCAAACCCGGATGCTCGCGCATCTCGGCTATTGTCTTGCGGGTGCCTGGGGGCACCGCATCGCTTTCCATCACACCTTAGGTTGTTGCTGGGTTGCACAGTGGAATGCCCCTAAGCCCCAGATAAAATCCGAGGCGTCGACGGGGAGGATCTCGCGATCGGGATAGAGATCCCGCAGAAGCGATGCGGCCGCATCGTCGGTCGCCCGATAACCGAACTCGGGAACAATTACGATGCCGTTGGCGAGGTAGTAGTTGCAGTAGCTCTCCGGCACCCGCTTGCCCTGGATCATTCGCGGCGGAGGTGTCACCAAGGGTACAATTTCCAGCCGCCGATCGCGAGCATCCGTCATCGTCTCGAGGAGTTTACGCTGTGCCAACAATTTGGGAGCGTTGCTGTCGTCGCTTGTGTACGAGACCGCCGCCACCACCAGCCCCGGTCGGATGAACCGTGCCAATTGGTCGATGTGGCTGTCGGTATCGTCGCCAGCCAATTCCCCCCCATCGACCCACAGGACCTTGTTCACCCCCAGCATGCGGCACAGTTCCCGCTCGATGTCGGCTCGCGTCCAAGCCGGGTTGCGAGTCGTCGCCATCAGACAACTGCTGGTGGTCATCAATGTTCCGACTCCGTCGGTTTCCAATCCGCCACCCTCGCAGATCAGGGGGGATGCAAACGAAGGCATCGAAGGTTCGCTGGGTCGCCTCGCGGTCCCGTGATTATTAAGCCTGTCGCAGATCCTCGCATTGGCCGCTGTGTCCTCGTCGTGAGGAAAATATTTCTCCCCCCACGCATTGAATCGCCAACGCACGGCCCCGAGGGTGTTGGTACTCCGATTGACGACAAACGTCGGACCGTAATCGCGGATCCAGCAATCGTTGGTCGGAATGTCATGCAGCGTGACGTTTGACACGTCTTCAAGAGCGAGTTTGGCTTGCTCGAACGCATGGGATGGTCCACCGCAGACGTGGACATGTTCCACCTCGGCGAGGATGCGGATGACGCGTTCGGTCACCGGTGGAATTTTTTCGAAACGGCCCGGCCATGTGCCCAGGTTGTGGGGCCACGAGATCCAGGTGGCTTCATGCGTTTCCCATTCCGCTACCCATCGAAAGCCGGCATCGGTCGCGGATGGATTGGTTGTTGCGCGCTCGTCCATGGCTATCCTCACACATCGATCCAGCGGCGGGTCAGGTCCGCGTAGGCGTCGATGCGACGGTCTCGCAGGAATGGCCAGTAGGTGCGCTGGACATCGATCTGATCCAGATTGCACTCGACGATCGCAAGAGACTCGTCGGTGTGGCTGGCGCGATGAAGCAGATTGCCCGCCGGATCGAAGGCGAACGACGCTCCCCAGAACTCGATGGAGTCCTCGAGGCCGACGCGATTGGCTGCCGCTACGAATACGCCGTTCGCGATGGCATGCGATCGCATCATGGTTTCCCACGCTTCGTGTTGGCTACGGCCATAGACCGGTTTGTCGGCAGCGAGCCATCCGATCGCGGTCGGGTAGAGGAGAATCTCTGCGCCGCGGAGCGCGAACAAGCGGGCCGCCTCGGGATACCATTGGTCCCAGCAGACGCCGACGCCGAGCGTGGCATATTTCGTCTTGGCAACGGTGAAGCCGGTGTCTCCCGGGGTGAAATAAAACTTTTCGTAGTAATGCGGATCGTCGGGGATGTGCATCTTGCGATAGAACCCGACTTGCGAGCCATCGACGTCGTAGACCAAGGCCGTGTTGTGATACAGGCCATGCGCGCGGCGCTCGAAGACCGAGCCGGTGACCACCACGCCGCATTCCTTGGCGACTTGGCTCATGGCATTGCTCGTGGGACCGGGAATCGTCTCGGCCCAGGAGAATCGATCGTGGTCTTCGCTCTGGCACGGATAGGGGGCATTGAACAGTTCTTGGAGGCAGACGATGTGGGCGCCTTGCCGTGCCGCTTCGCGGACCCGCGCGACGGCTTTGTCGATGTTGGCGGGGATGTCGCGCGAGGTGGTCATTTGGACCAAGGCCAATTTCACGGACCGCGAGGTGGTTGGCATGGGGATGCTCCGATGAGCTACGAGACTAGGACTTGCGCGGGCTCTCCCAAGGAACATCCGCAACGTTTTGGTATTGATTGGCTCGCCGCGCCATGACGAATAGCATGTCGCTGAGTCGATTCAGATAGATAATAATGTGGGAGACGTCGCTGACGCGCGGGTTGTGGCTCAAGCTGACGATTTCTCGCTCCACACGGCGACACACGGTTCTCGCCAAATGGAGATGAGCTGCCTGAGGACTGCCCCCTGGTAAAATAAAGGATCGCAAGGGCGGGAGATCCCCCTCCATCGCATCGATCCACTGCTCAAGCTGGGAGACATGGGGTTCGCCATCCCATTTCAAATCGTGCTCCTCCGGGTTCGGAGTCGCCAACTCGGCACCGATCGAGAAGAGTTGGTGTTGGACCTGGGCCAGCATCGCATCGAGGCTGTCGGTCAGAGGCGTGCTCCGTGCAATTCCCAACACCGCGTTGAGTTCGTCGACGGACCCGTAGGCGCAGATGCGCACGTCGTCTTTCGAGACGCGAGGGCCTCCGAAAAGTCCCGTGGTCCCCGCATCTCCAGTTTTCGTGTATATCTTCATGCTACCTCAGGTGGCGAACGAGCGAGAATCGAGCGACGCGACGGGGTCAGGGTATCCGAGACCCTGGGATTGTCAATCGACGTCAAGAGCAGCAGGGCGAACCAACCTCAAGGAGCCCGATTACCATGGAACGACCCAAAACCGGCGACCCCCAGCCCACTGTGTTTTCTAGTGGCTATCTGATCTTTCGCAGTGGCCCGCAGTTTCTTCTGATGCGGCACGGCGACCGCTGGGATTTGCCCAAAGGGCACCTCGACCCCGGTGAGACGAAACAGCAAGCGGCGCTGCGGGAACTGGAAGAGGAAACGGGGTTGACCTCATGCTGTATTTGGACCGATCCCGATTTCGTGTTCGAACATCGCTATTGGGTGAAGCCGCGCAAAGGGCCATCGCAACGAGCGCTGAAAGAACTCACGATTTATCTCGGGCTGCTGCTCCAGGATCGTGAGATCGCGTGCACCGAACATCTCGGGCATCAATGGTGGGATTGGTCACCGCCCCACCGTATTCAAGAGCAGACGATCGACCCGCTCTTGGCGTCGGTCGCGGAGCATCTGCAGCAATCACCGATCGCGAGAGATATGCTCAAAGTTACCTAGCAATCCTCCGACGAATCGAAGCGAGGCGCCGATCCTCTTGGGTTGTTCATAACCCGACGCGTCAGCGAGGGACGCACGAGGGAAGACAATCCAAAGTGATGTAAATACATAATACATCCCTCACTTACGTTTCGGGTTGGGATGATTTCGAAAAATGCTACTTGAGCATCTCTTTCGGAGTCCGTTTTTGCTGGGTGAAGTAATCCTTCGGTTTGAAGCCGAAGTAACTGGGTTGGTACTCCGCGGGGATTGCGACACTCGCTTTTACGGGGACTGGGAGTCCCACTCCCCAGTAGACCGAATTGATAAACAATCGTCGCAGATCCTCACTCAGCAGGTCGACAGCGGCACCGATGGTGGACCCGACGACTTTGCCCTCCTTGCCTCCGGGCATCTGATAGCTCTTGGCCCAGATCAGAGGCATCATCGGTTCATTCTTTTCGCCAGGGAGGGGTGGGTCGTCGGGTTTCATCCCCGAGAGAACCTGGCCATACATCAACACCTGGGCCGATTCCGGGAGATGGATGACTCCGTAGACATCCGTTGGTCCGAACACGTCCGTCACCGAGTTGAGGATGGGGGAGTCCGCGTGTTTGGGATTGATGACACCTCGGGTTGCTTGGCCGTTGTGAGCACCGTGGTGGGAAATCCAGGTCTCGCCGATGATCTGCTGGCCGAAACCGCCGGGCCATTTGCCGTTGTTCCACGACCAATCGGCATAGGATGTTTTTGCATCACCGCCGAAGTTGAACGGGTGGGTTGAGGTACGGATGGCGAGGAATGGCTTGCCTGCTTTGACGAAGCGGTCGATGTGCTGCATTTGTTCATCAGGCAGCGCGCGGAAGCGCAAGAACATGACCATGAAGTCGGCTTGATCGAGCGATTGCAACCCTGGGATGTTGCTCGAGTAATTCGGATCGATGGTTTTGGTTTCGGGGTTGATGGAAAACAGGACGGTGCAGTGGAAGCCGTGTTGTTCCGAGAGGATCTTGGCGAGCATTGGCAGGGCTTCTTCGCTTCGATACTCTTCGTCGCCGGAGATGAGCACGACTCGTTTTCCTCGACCGGGCATATCGGCCGCCGGGTTGCCGGGGAGTTCCAGCCACAGTGGCTCATCGGCACTCAGGGGGATGTTCGAATGGACGGGAAAGAGAACCAGGAAGGCGAGGAGAATTCGGAGTCGGAGCATCATGGGGAGGTAATTTTCCAATCGAGCCGTTGACGGGATTACAAAGCGTCTGGTTTCCAAGTCGATCGATCGAGTCGATCAATCGTACTGGCGTTGGATCATCTTTTCGAGGATCGGAATTCGTTCTTCGGGTGGTGCGGTGGCGAGATCCTTGCCATCGGGTCCGGCGATCCGTTCGAAGGCCGCGAGCTTGAGTTTGTCATCGATCAAACCGCGGGACGCATACAGTTCGACTTCGCAGAGCAGATCGAGTTTGCTGCGCACTTTGTCTTGTACCAGATCCTTGAGGCGACGACCTTGGATGGATTCCGCTTTGAAGTTGGGGAGGTCGTCGAGCGGGTAGGCTTCGTGCATCTTCTTGAGAAGGTTTTCGACCGCGGTTTCGACTTTCGCATCCGGATTTTTTTCGTTTGCGACATCGCGATTGTTCAGCAGCGTGGAAACGATCGCCTTGTCCTTGGAGTCTTTATCAGCTCGCAGGTTGAGAACACGGATACGACAATCGTTTTTTATTGTGTTGTTAACACGGAGGAAGGAGACATCGACTTCGAAGACGATCAATGCATCGTAGTGCTGCTCGGTGGCGAGTTTGGACAACTCGCCGATACTGTCTCCTTTTCCGATGTAGGTAAGGCCTGCGGCCAATGGGATCGAGTCCCTGGGCAACTGGATGTCCTTCGCCATGACAGGGTCAAGGGTGGGAGCGGGAGATGCGTTCTGTCCGCCGAACCCGGGACTCCCTGGAGTGAAAGGACCTTGTGGAAAACGGAAGCGGAACTGATTAATCCCGGATTCGACACCTGCCCCGCCACCTTCGCCGGGAGGCCCGCCTGGGGCACTATTTCCGCCCGTCTTGCCGAAACCGCTGAACGCCCCTGCACCGGGTAATCCCATGGATCCCGCGGGGCCCGTTGGGTTTGTTGCGGGAGTACCTAGATCGACATCGCGGAACGCTTCGGACCATTTTCCATCCGAATGGGATTTACCAAAAGCATCGACGAAGATGGTCGCATATTTGCCGGCTGCGTCGTTGAGTTCCTTGGATCGCAGGTTCGCCGAAGGGCCGCCAGGAATACCACTGCCTCCTGCAAAACCTTCGCCAAGGCCGAAGCCTCCACCGCTTGGTCCGGAGGCTCCGCCTGGTCCACCCCGTAAGGCATCCAATTTTGTTCCGATCGGCTTCAAACTATCCTGTCGACTGGTATTGTTCAGCACCAAGCCGACGGCAAAGCTGTAGCCCGACCGGGGCGCAATGCGTTTCTTGTCCCAACGGACACGGCCCATTGCTTCGTTGCGCTCGTTCTCCGGCAAGGAAAGTAGATGCGCTTCATAGAGACCGTAGGCGCGCGGGACATTGCCAGCTTGAAATGCGCGGACCGCCCGTTCATCCAATGACAGCAACGTTGGGATCTGATTGGATGGATCCTCAAAGGGATTATCTCCAGGGGAGGCACCTGAGTTGGAGGGGTTCGAGCCCGCAAACCCTCCCAGCGGCGAGCCCCCAGGGGCGGGAGCGGGAGGTATTGGAGTACCCAATCCACCCTGAAGCATACTATTCATTTTCGACTTTCCGGATGCCCCGGAAACACCTCCCGATGGGGGAGCGCCAGCTTGGCCCGTCGGAGGCGTGCCGTTGGGAGGGATCGAGCCACCAAATGTTGGCGGCGATGGAGGTGCATTTGACCCGGGAGGGGGTTGATCACCCTCGGGTTCACCCGGCGCATCTTGAGACGGGGGGGCCGACGACGGTGGAGGGGAGTTGTTTGGAATGGGAGCGTTTCCGGAAGCAACACCCGTTGCCGCGACATTCGGGGCATTTGATGCAGGAGTTTGGGGTGGTTGCTTACCGCCACAGCCGAACATTGCCGCGGTGCCACACAATACCAGCGTCAGGAGCCGTTTTTTTCGCTTCATGGAGGAATCCCATTTGACTCAATAGATGTGGTGCTGCCGGAGGCTTTGCGATCGCGACAAAAAATTCGTTCCATCAGGTCAGAATCCTTGATTATCAATCACTCAGAAGTCGTTGTCCATGCCTTGGCAGGGTATATTGAGGGGTAGATATTCCCCCCATTGATTTTGGCTAATCCGCTCGCCGTGCCCCCACCCCCAAGCCCGACTACCTCTCAAACCCCGTTCGCCCCGCAAGAACAGGCAACCCGTCCTCGAGTAGGACTATGGATGCTTTTGGTCTCCATGGTCGTTTTTGCTTTTATTTCATTGCTGCTCATGTTCGCTGCTCGCGTTCCCGCGATTTCGGAAAGCATCAACGATGTTTTGGGAATCCAAAGCTCATCCACGGAAGGGAAGCCAGATCGCTCAACCCATCTTTTCATGCTCCTGTTTTGCTATACCTCGCCTTTGATGCTGATGCTGTGGATCAGCCTGCTGAAAAGCCTGGGCCATCGCCGGTTTTCCAATCCATCGAATAACGATTCCGCAACCCACTCCGATCCCTTCACCTGATCGCTCGCCCATGCAGGAAGTCCTTGATGCCATCGAACGCCACCTAGGCCGTTCCGTGCAGATTGCTCAACTTGATTACTATCAAGTAATCGGGCTTGAGATGTACTGCAGTGACGCCCAGCGAATTCGCGAGGCACTTCAAGATGCAACCAATCGATGGATGCAATCAGAAACGGGCAAGTATCCGGAATCCGCGCAGATCATCGCTAAACTGCTCAAGCAAGCGCAGATCATCCTGCTCGACCCAGAAAAACGCACGCGTTATGATGCTCAGCTTGCAAACTTGAGACGCAGTCAAACCGAATCGCCATTGGTCGTTGCTGAGGCGGCCCCCGACGGCAGCTTGCTATTTCCGGATTCCGATCCCATGGCTCCCTACGACTTTAATTCGCCATCCTCTTCGACTCCGGACCCTGCCTCCCGTTGCGCGTTGTTAGAGCAGATCCAGGACCCGCAAACTCGCCTTATGCAACTGGAGCAATTGTTTCCGTCCCTCTCAGAGCTTGACCGCGATTCGCTGGATGAAGCAGAAGATGACTTCGATGTCGTTCCGGTTTCGGCGACAATGTCCTCGAATTCGAAGGGAGCATCGCTGGCCCAACAGATTTCGCGCCGACGCAAGCGGAATCGGGTCCTGGTCTCGATGCTGCTTCTGCTCGGCTCTCAAGCGATTCTTGGTGTGGCAGTATTTGCCTATCTGCGTTCGCCGGGAGAATCGTCCGCAACCAAAAGTCGGAAAATCGCCCAGCGGCAGGTGGATGAGGGGAACGCCAAACCACGGAAGCTTCCCAGCATCGAAAACAGAAATCAGGGTTCCTTCTCCGCCGACGAGTCTCGGATGACGAATCGGGACAATCCCGGCCCTGCACCTGCGGCAGAAACCGAATCCATGCTCAAGGAGCCTGCTCCGATGCCAGAGGCCCCGGCACCGCGCGACGAAAGTGCGGAATGGAAGAAATGGATGGCGAGCGCTCGCGAAGCGCTCGATCGAGCTGATTTCGAAGCCTTCGAGAAGGGGATCAGCCAATGCTTGGAAACCGCCCAAACACCGATCGGCGAACAGAAAGCAGCTCGGCTCGACCAGCTAGGCCAGCTCCATAAAATCGGAACCGAAGCGTTTGATGAGGCCAAGAAAAAAACCCATGGCAAGACCAGCTCCCTTCGGATCAACAACACAGAAGTCAGCATCGTGGAGAGCACTCCGGAGAGACTGGTCATTCGCTCGAACGGCAAGAACCAACCTTATACCTGGGACAAACTCCCTTTCGGGATTGCGATCGCGCTCATCGATATGTCCCTCGATAGCCAAGCCCCTACCGACGTCGCAGCGCGAGCTGTCTTCTTTTCGTTGGCCCCGCAATTTCGCGAAGCCGCGGCGAAGAACGAGCTCTTGAAAAAACGGATTGCAGGCTGGTTTGAAAAAACCGTCGGCAAAGACCCAATCCGAAAGGATCTTCCCCAAGCTTTGACCGATTCCTACGAATAGAAGGCTGCTTCATGGCGCCGAGTTCTCGCCATCAAGCAATCCCGCACAAAGGGTCTACCTGTGATCGCTCAAGCCGCTCCGTCCGTAACCGCCGGAAGATGGAAGAAACGATGCTTGCTCTTGGGGACCGGACTGCTGATCCTGGCCTCGATTCTCTGGGCGACCCAAGATCGCCCGATGTTGCTGCGGCAGACCGATGAAGTATCCAATCGCTTTGAACCCGATGTCCTTGAGGTCGCAGCCCAGGTCGATCGCCAATTCGATCGGCGAGCCGGCGAGTTGGGTTTGCAATCCGCGCCGGCCGCACCCTGGAATCTGGTCGCCCGGCGATTGAGCCTCGCCCTGGTAGGCAACAGCCTGTCGCTCGAGGAGTACCGTACGCTCGAAAGCATCGAGGAATCGCAGCGCGTTGCTTGGTGGACCGAGTACCTGCTCCGCGAACGGCGTTCGGCCGATCAATTGGCAGAACGATGGGCTCGAGCGACCGTAGGGACCAGCAATGGCCCGTTCCTGATCTATCGAAGACGCAAATACCAGCAGTGGCTCGCAGATCAATTCCAACAAAACATTCCCTACGATCAAATCGTTCGAAAACTGATCACCGCCGAAGGATCCTGGACCGATACCCCGGAAGTCAACTTCCTCACGGCTACCATGGACGAAGGAGGCAACGGGCGGCCAGATCCCATTCGCCTCGCGGGCAGAACAGCCCGGGCATTCCTGGCGACACGGATCGATTGCCTACAGTGCCATGAGGATTACCTGGGGAACGTCCGGTTTCCAGCAGCAGATCAGGAGAGCCCGCGAAGCGGCGAGCAGTCGGACTTCCATGAATTAGCCGCTTTCTTTGCCAACGTCCGGATGGAAAACCCATTCCGAGGGCTGCGAAACAATCAGGATGAGTATCGTTACCGTTTCCTGAACGCCACCGAGGAACAGGTGGTTCCACCCGACGTCCCATTCGATCGCGACCGCTGTCCCGAGAAGGGGCGCGATCGACATGCCTTGGCCAACTGGATAACCAATCCCGAGAACCGGGCTTTTGCCCGAGCCACCGTCAATCGCGTATGGGCGATTCTGTTGGGCAAGCCTTTGGTTCGACCAATTGACGACATCCCTTTGCAAGGGCCATACCCTCCCGGCTTGGAAACTCTCGCCGAGGACTTCACTCGCCACGGTTACAACCTGCATCGCTTGATTCGTGTCATCGTCGCGACCCAGGTCTTCCAGCGGGACTCGCGACTGGAGTCTGAGGAAGCGACCGCCTCCCACGAAGAGGCATGGGCGGTGTTTCCGATGACGCAGTTGCGACCTGAACAAATGGCTGCCTCGATCCATCAAGCCTGTCGGCTCAAGGCCATCGATGCCTCCGCATCCATCTTCTCGCAACTGGAGATGTATGGAGGTGTCCTCGATTTCACGAAGGCCTATGGAGATCGCGGCGACGAGGAATTCGAGGAAGAAGCGGTCACGGTGCCGCAGCGTCTGCTAATGATGAACGGTTCCTTCCTCAGCGAACGTATCAACCATAACCCGATCATGAATGCGTCGACCCGCATCGCCAATCTTGGCATGACCGATTCCTCGGCGATTGAATCGGCTTACTTGGCGACCCTCAACCGTTTGCCGGAACCCGAGGAAATCGAACTCTTCCGTTCGCGACTCCAAAGCCTGACCGGCGGCGAACGAAGCAATGCTCTGGGGAGCCTCTACTGGGTCCTGCTCAACAGTACCGAGTTCCAGTGGAACCATTGACATGCGGGCTTTGCTGCAACGCGTCACCCAAGCCCGCGTGGAAGTCGAAGGCCAGGTCGTCGGCCAAATCGGCGTCGGGTGGCTGATTCTGCTGGGGGTCGGGAAAGAAGATACCGTCGAATCGGCCCGGTGGTTGGCCGAAAAATGTATCCACTTGCGAGGCTTCGCGGATGAACAAGGCAAGATGAATCGATCGGTCATCGACATCAGCGGATCGCTGCTGGTCGTCAGCCAGTTCACCCTCTACGGAGATTGCCAACGCGGCCGCAGGCCTGGCTTCGATGCGGCCGCCCCGCCCGAAGAGGCTAAGGAACTCTATCTTCGATTTTGCGAGCATGCTCGCTCGCTACACGTTCCGGTCGAGGAAGGGATCTTTCAAGCCGATATGCAGGTATCCCTGGTCAACGACGGGCCGGTGACCTTCCTTGTCGAACGGTGAGAATCGCCAATGCTTTTGACGAAACAAAAAAACGGGAGGTTTCCCTCCCGTTCTCTCTTCTTTTGCGTCTGCAACTTCTAGCCACCGATCGGCTCAACCGACCGCAGCAAAGCCGATTACTCGACCGGTGGGCTGACGTATTGATCGGCGATGCCATTGACCATCACGTAGGTGAGCCAATCGATTCTCGAGTCGACGAATCGAACGCTACCGTCCGCGAAGGCCGCTTGCATGCCGGGGCCGTGGTAGCTGGATGTTCCGTACCATTCGGTGTTGATGCCGAAGACGACGATGAAGGTGGGTTCATGAACGTGGGGCCCACCGCGAAACCAGTACCAGTTGGGGTGCGAGTCACACTTCAGACGCGATCCATCCACTTCCCAAACCTTGCACGACTCGCTTCCGTAACCGTGGACCGTTGGACCGACGAAAGCTGCTCGATAGACCGCCGATCCGACAACCTCACGCCGCTTGCCCGTGCCCGAGGTGTAAGGTACGCCGCCATAATGCCCATAAGTATCGGTTTCACCGATCACCAAGGTATTGGACGTTCCATCGGTAATGTCACGAATCCTGTTCACGTTCGTTGGGGTAAAGAGTCCCGAAAAGTCGGCTTGCGGCTTTTGGTTGAATCCCAAGCCGTTCCATGGACCCAAGACCGCAGTACCATTGGGCCACCAGTGCCAGCCTTGGCTTCCTGCGTAACTGGTTGGAGCGATGTTGTGGGCCTGGAAAACCTTGTTCGCTCCTGAATCCGATGGACACAAGAGAGTCGGAACCACTGTGCTGACAATGGGTTGGCCCCAAGCCGGTAGATTGAAGTTCACGTTGCTATAAAGCGATTGCTGTTCCATTTGGGGCAGGATCGCCGTCAACCAAGTGTGGTGATAGGGGCGCGCGAACGCGGGATCTGCAGTCCAAGGACGCGGATGCACTCCGGGTCCATAGTTGACCCCCATCGGGAACGCCTTGTTAGCGCTCTCGTAATTCATCAGAGCCAATGTCACTTGGCGAACATTGTTGCCGCAAGACATTCTTCGGGCCGCTTCGCGGGCGGCTTGAACCGCAGGCAGAAGCAAACTCACCAAGATGCCGATGATGGCAATCACCACCAGCAATTCCACCAGCGTGAAACCACGCCTCCGCACACGTTGAACCATCGTAACCTCCGGGAAACAAAAAAAGACGACAAAAATTCCTGCGAAGAAATAAAGCGAGTCAGAATCACCCTGAGAGCATTCTAAAGCCTAGGAATCTACCCTTGGAGTTTAAGCAAATTTCGGGCTCCATGTCAACAACTTTCCGCTTGCAAAGCGCGGGGAACGCCAAAGATTGTCTCGACGCAACCTTCTTGAAGAGTCAGCGATGGGCAAAAAGAAACGGGAGGGTTTCCCCTCCCGATTGCTTGATGTTTCGCGAACCGTGTTCCTCGGCGAACCCCTACCTTGGGGCCCCTGGGCCTGGAGCCCCACCGGGCTTACCGGGTCCACCGGCACCCATGGCCTTGAACTCATCTGGGATTTTCACCGCCGTTGGATCCTTGAGTGACTCCTTGTTGAAGTTCGGATTCTGAGCCGGATCCGGACCTCCGCATCCTGTCATCATTGCCACTCCAACGAGGCCGCATACTGCGAGCCGAACTAACGCTCTCATGTCAGTCTTTCTCTTTGAGATTCTTGAAACAAACACCTTAAACCTTAACCTTCCAAACACACGTTACTCCACGACTGGATTCACGTACTGGTCCGCGATTCCATTGATCACGACGTAAGATTTGAAATCGATGTTGGAGCGGAGGAATCGTACGCTACCATCCGCAAAGGCTGATTGAACCCCGCCGGGATGATAGCTGGAGGTCGCATGGTATTCGGTGTTGGGACCCAAGGCGCAGATGTAGGTTGGTTCCTGCATGTGAGGAGCAGCACGAAACCATCTCGCAAATGGCTTGATTTCGGACCCATCGACTTCCCATACCTTACCCGCTTCGGCGCCATAACCGTGGGTTGTTGGACCAACGAAGGCTGCACGAAATACGGCGGCGCCAACGATTTCACGACGCTTGCCCGTTCCCGAGGTGAACCACTGTCCGCCTCCGAACGAGAACGTATCGGCTTCTCCAATGATCATCGTGTTGGATGTGCCGTCCGTGATATCCCGAATCTTGTTGATGTCTGTTGGGGTGAAGAGTCCCGAAAAATCTGCCGCAGGCTTTTCGTTGAAGCCCATCGCTGCCCAAGGTGCCCAAGGGCCTAGGACTGCAGTACCGTTGGGCCACCAATGGTATCCCTGGCTTCCCGAGTAGCTGGTTGGAGCGACATTGTGGGCTTGGAACACCTTATTCGCACCGGAATCCGAAGGACACAGCAAAGCCGGAACCAAAGTGCCGACAACCGGTTGTCCCCAAGCAGGCAAATTGAAGTTGATGTTGCTATAGAGCGATTGCTGCTCCATTTGTGGCAGCAACGCAGTCAACCACGTGTGGTGATACGGCCTCGCGAAAGGGGCATCCGCAGTCCAAGGACGCGGATGCTTGCCGTTTCCATAAACGACTGCCATCGGGAACGTCTTGTTCGCGCTCTCGTAATTCATAAGGGCCAGGGTGATTTGGCGAAGGTTGTTGCTGCACGACATTCTGCGAGCCGCCTCGCGGGCCGCTTGGACTGCGGGCAAGAGCAAACCTACCAGGATGCCGATAATGGCAATCACGACCAGTAATTCGACCAGCGTGAAACCACGCTTCTGCGAGCACCTAGACATAGAAGAATCTCCAAAGAAAAGATAACTACCAACAAAATTCACGAAAGAAAAATCCTAGCGGGCCTTAGGACCGCAGCAAAGGAACGCTAAGGCGGCCCGGACCCCCTAGCAGTGTACTCATCCTTCTGAACGGAAGTCAATAAGTTTGCGTCCTTGGCATTCTCGGAATAGCGAGGATTTCCCACACTCTGCACATCCCCCCTTTTGGTTTATTGCGAAAAACGCTTCCGACCCACGCGGCGCGAACCGTCGTGCGAGCCCGAGTACGAAGAATAGCCAGAACCGGCCGATGCACTGAAGGACTGGCTTCTATCGTCTGGAGACGACCGACAATGCCACCAACGTAAAGCAACGTCGCCAAGGTATGCTTGGAGACCAACCTCATTCCGTGGAGGGCGTAATGTAGTTGTCCCCCATGCCGTTGATGACGACGTAGGTTCTCCAGGAAATCGTGGTACTCACGAAGCGGACGCTCCCATCTGCAAACGCAGATTGCACACCTCCGGGATGGTAGCTGGAAGCCCCTGGCCATTCGGCCTTGGGACCCCAGTAACTCATGTACGTGGGTTCATAAACGTAGGGAGCTGCCCGGAACCAACTGCCCGGGGCCTTGCTGGTGCCATCGACTTCAAGGGTTTTGGCGGTATAGCCGTAGTAAGTTTGCTCATTCCCACCGAAACCGGCATGAGCTGCACCCAGGAATGCTGCGCGAAATACGGCAGCACCGACAATCTCGCGCCGCCTGCCTGTCCCACATGTCCACCCAGCACCGCCGTAGAAACCAAAGGTATCGGTTTCACCGATCACCATGGTGTTGGAGGTACCGTCGGTGATATCCCGGATCTTGTTTTCCAAGGTGGGCGCGAACAGACCTGCCATATCCGCGGCAGGTTTTTCCGTGAAGCCCAACGTATCCCAGGGTGCCCATGGTCCCAGGATCGCGTCCGTCCACCAATGAAAGCCTTGACTACCCGAGTAACTGGTGGGCGCGATGTTGTGCGCCTGAAGTACTTTGTTGGCTCCCGAATCCGAAGGACAAAGCAACGTTGGAACCACGGTACTGACAACGGGTTGTCCCCACGCGGGCAAACTGAAGTTGATATTGCTGTAGAGCGACTGCTGTTCCATGTTGGGCAAGATCGCAGTCAACCACGTGTGGTGGTAGGGTCGTGCGTATGGAGCGTCCGACGTCCAGGGCCGTGGAGGTTTGCCAGGACCATAATTCACCCCCATGGGAAACGTCTTGTTCGCACTCTCATAATTCATCAACGCCAGTGCGACTTGGCGAATGTTGTTGCCGCACGACATGCGTCGCGCCGCTTCCCGCGCTGCCTGCACAGCGGGCAACAACAAACCGACGAGGACGCCAATGATGGCGATCACCACCAACAATTCCCCCAGCGTAAAACCAGACCTTCTCGCGCGAACAGCCATCGGAGATTCTCCCCAAAAAGGACACCGGAACAAATTCATCAAGAAATAATTGCAACGGAGCGTGGCGTCGCATTAACCGTATTGCAATGCGCACGATCGCCCTCTAATGACGGTACTTGGTTTCTCGTCTCCGCGTCAATGACTTCGATAACACTTCGGTCCCGAATTCGGGAAAGGCTGAAACCAGCCAACAAAATGACAAAGAGCGGGGGGGATGAATCCTCCCGCTCTTTTGAAGATGGCTGCTGCGGTGTCCGGTGGAAAGAGAACTCTACCTCGGAGGGGAAACTGGCCGTCCACCAGGAGCGCCTCCAGGGATTCCCCCTGGTCCGCCCGGTCTGCCTGGTCCACCCGGTCCGCCTCCTGGACCACCTGGAATTTCTGGCATCTTGACGGCGGTCGGATTCTCCAGCGTCTGCGGGTTGAAGTTCGGATTCTTGGCAGGATCCGGTCCTCCACATCCAACCGTTAGGCTCAGTCCCAGCAGGCCCAGTCCCAGCAGGCCGCAACCTGCAAGTCGATAGATTTTTCTCATTTGAACTCCTTTCTCATCAGTCTTGCGAACTTCACTTCTGCCGATTTGGCGGCCACCATTATTCCACGGCTGGAGTGACGTAGTTGTCCGCGATCGCATTGACGAGTAGGTAAGTTTTCCACTCCATTCTTGAGCTGACAAATCGAACGCTGCCATCGCCAAACGCTGCTTGGATGCCGCCGGCGTGGTAGCTGGAAGCCCCTGGCCATTCGGTGTTGATACCCCAGAGTGCTAGAAAAGTCGGTTCCAGGACATACGGGGCCACACGAAACCAGGCGGGCGCCGTCTTCAACGCTGACCCGTCGACTTCAAAAACCAAACCCGACTCTCCACCTGCATAACCGTTTACGTGCGGACTAACGAACGCGGCGCGAAACACAGCCGCTCCGACGATTTCACGTCGCTTGCCCGTTCCGGATGTATTGCCCGGGCCACCGTAGAAATTGAACGTGTCGGTTTCACCAATCACCATCGTGTTGGACGTGCCGTCGGTGATGTCGCGAATCTTGTTGATGTTCGTGGGGGTGAAGAGCCCCGAGAAATCCGCATCCCTTTCCCCAAGTCCTAAACTCGTCCAATACGCGCGGTTCGCAGGATCCGCGAAATTCGTGCTCGCCGTCGGCCACCAGTGCCAACCTTGGCTCCCCGAGTAGCTGGTTGGGGCAATGTTGTGTGCCTGAAAAACCTTGTTCGCTCCCGAATCGGAAGGGCACAGCAAGGTCGGAACGACCGTGCTGACAATCGGTTGTCCCCAAGCTGGCGCATTGAAGTTGGTGCTACTGTAAAGCGACTGCTGTTCCATGTTGGGAAGAATCGCGGTCAACCACGTGTGATGATAGGGTCGCGTGAACGCTGGGTCGCCCGTCCCAGGACGAGGATGCTTTCCGTTTCCGTAAACCGCCCCCATCGGGAAAGTCTTGTTGGCGCTCTCGTAGTTCATGAGAGCCAAAGCCACCTGCCGAACACTGTTGCTGCAAGACATTCGCCGAGCCGCTTCGCGTGCGGCTTGTACCGCCGGCAATAGCAAGCCGACCAAGATGCCGATGATGGCGATCACTACCAACAATTCTACGAGCGTGAATCCGCGACGATGTGCTTGAAAACTCATTAACGATTCCTCAAAGTGCTGATGAAAAAGAGCCTACCATCAAACGCCAGGCAACTCCGGGTCGGGCTTCCAAAGTCCCACTGCACGCGTTTAATGCGATAAAGCAGACCCGATTGTATCAAGCGATCGGAATCGCGTCAGTCAAAGTGAACTCGGTTGCTCGAGCAAAATACACAGATTATCTCGCTCGAAAAATTAAGCAACCGTAATATCGACGAAGGCCTAAGCTTAAGTAGGCTGGATACGGAATCGACACATCACTTAACTTCGTGACGTTTTTTTCCGCGAGCGATTCCAGCGCGGTTTCTTGTCAGCCACTTTCGCCTCTCCGAATTGCGTCGCAGGCGGACGCGGGACAGCCGTAGCAGAAATGGCAATCGGGGGTGGCCGCTTGCTGGGAGGCGCTTCGGAGAGAGGGTCTCGCTCGAGCAGTCGATTGATTCGATGCTCGATCTCGGTGAGTCGCTCCCCTTCGTCTTTGCTGACAAAGGAAAATGCAATTCCCGATCGTCCCATGCGCCCGGTTCGACCGACGCGATGCACGTAGTCATCGCAATCCGAAGGGAGATCGTAATTGATGATGTGCGAGATCGAGGAGACATCGATACCCCGGCCCACGACATCGGTGGCCACCAGGATCTGAAGCTCTCCTTCCCGAAGCGCTCGGAAAACAGCATCGCGCTGGGATTGGTTCATGTCCCCATGGATCATCCCCAAGCGAACCGGGTTGGCGGGGTTACTTCGAAAATGTTTCTCCAAGCGATTGTGAAGCTTGGCGGTGCCAATTTTCGTACGGCAAAAGATGATCGCTTGCGGAGGCTGTTCCCGGTCCAGGAGTTGGAACAGGACCGCCATCTTGTTTTCGGGCGCCACGGTGATGAAGCGTTGTTCGATGGTTTCGACCGAAACATCGTTTTCGGAGCAATCGACCACGACCGGTTCAAAGAGGTATCGGTTTGCCAATTCGCGGATCCGTTCGTCGAGCGTAGCACTCAGAAGGAGGGTTTGCCGACTTTCGGGGCAACGGCGAAGGATTCGCTCGATGCTCGGGCGAAACCCGATGTCCAACATGCGATCGGCTTCATCGAGCACCACGCACCAGAGTCGATCAAGTCGCAGCGAGCCACGCTGCAAGTGGTCGATGACTCGGCCCGGGGTGCCGACGACGACTTGCACCCCTTCGCTGAGCGCCTTGAGCTGACGGCGCATGTGTTTCCCACCGGAAATCTCCAGTGTCCGGGTCGGACACCCATAAGCCAGCTTGACGAACTCGCCATGAACCTGGGCAGCCAATTCGCGGGTTGGCACCAGCACCAGTGCCTGGGGGTATGGGTTTTCCGAAAAGGGGTCCAGTTGTTCCAAGATCGGGATGGCGAACGAAGCGGTCTTGCCCGTCCCTGTGCGAGCCTGTCCGAGAACGTCGTATCCTTCGAGGGCAAAGGGGATAACCCCGGCCTGGATCGGAGAGGGCTCCGCCCAACCGAGCTGCTCCAGGGCGCGCATCATGATCGGAGACAGGTGCAGGTCCGAGAATCGCTCGGCTTTGGGGGAATTCATGAACAACCAGTTTCCTAAAGGCGTCTTCTTGCAAATTGCGTTTCGCTCTACGATACCGTCTTGAGCTCGAATTGTTCAATCCAAACCACCGATTTGCTCGGGAAAAGATGTCGATAGATCACACGCGCGACGAGGATTCGTGGTCGCAAACCTGCATCGGGCAGTTGATGGATGCCTTGGCTGAGGGGGCCGCGGAACCCATTCGCTGGATTACGCCACCATCCCACGAGGCGATTCTCTTGCTGGCCGACCGGGTCCTCGAAGAGGATTTTGATTTCGCAGCCTTGCGAACAAACCCGCGCGCCCGAGGGGTGCTCGAGCAAGGGCTTCGATGCCTGGCCAGCTGGTTGGTCGATGGAGTTCAAAAAATCGGCACGGAGGAGTCGGACCCACAGCGCGTGAGATTGTTCCAGGCGACCGCCGCGCAGCGTGGGGCGATGCTGTACCAGCGTTTTCGGGAACTGCATCTGCGTCATACCGAAGGGCCGTTGCTACGAATCTTGCTCGCCAATCCTATTCCCTCCGCCATGGCGCTCGGAGTCGATCTCCTGGTGCAATTTCCTCCGCATGCATGGCAGGACTCGAGTCTGGCGATCAGTACCTTGGTGCAAGCGTTTCCGTGGGATGTCGAGAATGTGTTCCCGCGACTGCTCGAGTCCACGGACCCAGCGGTGCTCGCACCCGCCTTGGATCTGGCGAATCTCTTGTTTCAGCAACGAGGCGTGACTCCCCATCCGGCGAACGAACGATCCGATTCGCTGCGCGCACTGCTCGGTGGTGTTGTTTCCCGATTGGCTTTGATGGAAGAGGACCCGCAGCACTTCTCCACAAGTGTGTCGGAGATTCAACGCATCCTCTTTGACAGCATCTCGTTGACGATTTCCTTGTGCCACACGATGGCGCTTCTTGGGGATTCCCGCGCGATCGGGAAGCTCAATCAAGCGATGGATCTAGGCCATCGGCGGATTCGAGCTGAAGCTGCCTTTGCGCTGGCAAAGCTCGGGGACCCGTCCGCCGCCGATCGCTTGTTGGAACTGGTACACGACGATGCGACCCGCCCTCGCGTTCTGCAATACGCTCGCGAATTGGGGTTCGCAGATCGCATCGAGCCCGAATGGGAAAGCGATGAAGCACTCGCAAGGTCGATGCTGGCGTTGCAACTAAGCCAACCGGAATGGTTCGCGCTGGCACCCCAGCGCATCGAGTTGGTCGATCGACGAGAGATCGCGATTCCCGGTTTTCACGGTCCGCAACCCTGTTTCCTTTTTCACTACGAGTACGATTTCGGTCTCCAGCGAATTGCCAACATCGGGTTTTCGGGCCCCTTCGTTTTCCTGTTCTCCACGTGTATTCTCGACTGGGACATGGAACAGATCTACGAAGTCGTTTTGCAATCGCTCGAGGTTTAGTGAAACAAAAAAGCGAGCCGGCATGTCTGCCGGCTCGCTCGAAGCAATTTGCAATTCAGGTATTCCCGTGAACCGGGGCGTTTATTCCTGGATGTTTAGAGTTTCGCTGCCGTCTCGAGTAACCATTGCAGTGAAGACGTTCGTAGCGATCGTCGCGTTGACAAAGGTCACCGAGCCATCGCCGCGAACAACCTGGACGCCACCACCGTGGAACGAGTACGGATTGTTCTCGTTGAAGATGTTGATGACCGAGCAACCTGCGAGGTTAGGGTTAAGGCGATCGGTTCCTGCCAAACCACGAGGATGGCGAGCGGAGTTCCAATCAACCCACGATGAGTTCAGAGTCAAACCTGGCACTGGGGGAGGGGTAAGGAAATCGCCGGGGTATGCCACGCCGTTGAAG
Organism: Planctomycetota bacterium; assembly: GCA_046306195.1. Taxonomy (GTDB): domain Bacteria; phylum Planctomycetota; class Planctomycetia; order Pirellulales; family Pirellulaceae; genus JBKCUI01. Next base: position 58,596 of record JBKDXO010000053.1, read on the forward strand.
AAGCGTCGCTGTTTGCCAGCGAGTTCGACGAGACAAAACGTGTTGGACAGACCGTCGGTTACTGAGGCGAACCGACGACGCGGATTGACGATGATTTCGCACGTGGCCCCGGTCGTTGCCGTTGAGCCAGAACAGCCCTCGTCGCTCGCTCCGAGCATCGAATTTTGGGTCGTCGTCGCAGGCAAACCAACGCACGAGGCAAGGCTGCTGTGAAGTCCTCGCAGGGCAACGTAATCCGTCCGAGGAAGGATCAATTGGTTGCCCGGAACCGGAAGACCACCTAAAACGAGGTACGGACCGTAATCCGACTCGGTTGGCAGGGTTGGGGTGGAGGGACAAATGAAGGTTGGGTTGGTAGACATTGACGCCCCTGGCACCCCACCGGTGAAGGGAGAGCCGGCGAATGGCGGGTTTGGCAAGTTGCGTGGATCGATCAATGCCTTTCGATAATCGAAATTCTGAGCAACATTGTTTCCTTCCATATACGGAAGCAACATGCCGAGGGCGCCAAAACCAAATCGTGCGTCATTCGCGGCCCAAAACGGATTCCCGGTGGACGCGTAGGCATCCGTGGGCCTGAATTTCGTGGCCCAAGTCGGGACCCATTTGTAGGTCGATTCATGATTGTGGATGGCCAATCCAAGTTGCTTCATGTTGTTGCCGCAACTCATCCGCCGCGCGGCTTCCCGGGCTGCTTGTACCGCTGGTAGCAACAATCCGACCAAAATCCCAATGATCGCGATTACCACCAGCAACTCGACCAGCGTAAAGCCTCTCCGTCGAGAAATTCGATTCATTACCCACCTCCGAAAGTTACAAAAAACAACATAACAGCGAAATAAAGGAAACAAGCTTTTGTTTGTTTCACTTTAAGAACGAGATGTTTCAAAGTCTACTAGAAGGTGAAAATTTTGTTGGCTACGAGCCTGAAAAGTTCAAAAATCCGCCCTTATGGCAGAAGCATTGAGCGGGCGTAAGGGCCCCTTAGCGGCCCTCCTGGAACCAGGGGCACAGCCATTTCCTGAACCACTCCAAGCCGAAATCGAGCAGGAGTCCCAGGACTCCGAGGACGAAGATATAGACAAAAATGATATGGAAATTGAGGAGTTTTCCCTGCATCCGGATCTGGCAACCGACGCCTGGTTCCCCCATCGAATATTCGGCTGCCAATAGGTAGATCATGGCGGGGCCGATTTGGGACCGGACGCAGTCTAGGACGTTGGGGAGAATCTGCTTCCAGATCACCTCGTAAATCACCTCGAACTCCGAGGCCCCCAGGGTATAAGCCTTGCTGATGGCTTCGTCGGTGACATTGTCCCGAACGGCCTGAAAAATCGCCTGGGCCATGGAAAAGAACACACTCAAGGCGACCATCAGGATGTACATCCGGAACCCGATTCCGGCCACCGCGAAGTAGAGGGGCATCATCGCGATGGGCGGGACCTTGGACATGAACATGATGATCGGACTCAAGGGTGCCTCGATCCATCGGTAACACCCCATCAAAACACCGACGACGATCGAGGCGGCAACTCCCAGCCCCAGTCCCACGGCCAAACGCCAGAGGGTAGCTCCGACGTCGGCCCAGAACATCGGAGGCTTCGGGTTCTCGGCAGTCCCTTGCGTTTGGAACACGCGATTGACCCCCTCGGCCAGTTTGGCGTACGAGGGAATCGTGGTTTGCTTGGGATTGATCGCGGTCTGCCGCACGGACATCCACTGGTAGAGCCCGAGCAAGACGACGATTCCGCCGATGGCCAGCGCCAAAAACAGCCATTTCGGAAGATCGCGTCGTATCATGCAAAGGTTTCCCGCAGGGCTTTCCGATTACTTTTTCTGCGACTCGAGGTAGGACTTCAGGTACGAAGTATCGAAGTCCATCACCCCTTGGCCCGTCCCGAACGATAGCGCGACCGGTTGCGGGGTCATACCGTACTTGACGCAGAAGTCGCTGACCTTTTTCATGGTTTCCTTCTGGAAGGTTTCGCTCGAAAACAGCCGGACCGCATCGCTCGGATCGGCGTAGAACCGGGTCTGCTGGACGACGGTCTTCATGTCCGCCAACTCCAGTTTGGCGAATTTGGCGCCGATGCCGACCAAGGTCTCATCGGCGGTTTTGGGATCGGCCATGCGTTGGTTCATGGCATAGAAGGTCTCCAGGATGGCCATGGCGAACTCCTCGCCCCCTTCCTTGCTGAGCACATCCTTGCCGACGACCACCATGTCGATGATCTCTTCGGGGATTTCCTCCGAGCTGAACAGGACCTTGGCATCGTCGCGACTGCGCAAGGATTGCATGACGAACGGGTTCCAGACCATGATCGACTGCACATTCGGGTCTTTGCCCTGAAAGGTCTGGGCCGCTTGCTCGGGATCCATCTGCGTAAACGGATAGTCGGCATTGGTGGCGTTCCGTTTTTCCAGGCAACGGTCGAAGCAGTATTGCGAAACGCTCTTTTCGAGCCCGCGGGTGGCTTTCCCCTTGAGCCCGTCAAGGGTGGTGATGCCAGCGGTGATGCAAGCGTCCGCTCCGGCGCTGGTGGAGGTCGGGACGATGGCGACGCTGGTTCGCGACCCTGCTACCCCAAGGATGTCGATGTTGGTGATGCAGACGGCATCGGCTTGCGAATTGCCGTACAGGGCGATGCACTGGTCGTAGCTGGCCAGCTGCAGTTCGATGTCGATGTTGTACTTTTTCTCGATCGAGCCTTGAGCTCCTGGTAGGCGGTTGATCAGGCCGACATCATCGGCGACGCCGAAAATGCTCCAGGAAGGGTACTCGCTCCAAGCCAGCGTGAATTTCACGGGGGCTTTTGTCCCCGACCCACCCTTGCCTCCGGAGGCAACAGGCGGTTTGCTCTCGGTACAACCGTTCGCGGCGAACGCTGCGAGGAAGCCTCCCAGCGCAAAACATCTCCATTGGGATTTCATGTTCATCTTCGATTCTCCTTGGATGGTGGATGAAGTTCTCGATCGATCACGCTTCGGGGATTTTCGTGTCTTGAACCGCCGGTTCGCTCCCCTTCTTCTCCGTTGCCAAGCCGATCAGCGCGTCGAACTCGTCATCGGCGGCTGATTTTTGGGCGTACTCGAGGAATTCCGATTCCGCTCGCTGCGCGTCCATGCCAGCCAGTTCGCGGGAGACGCGAGCGTTGGCGGATGCTTTTTGACGCATATCGCGGAGCCGTTGCAATTCCTCGGACGTCTTGTCGTTGGAGATGCCGTTGACCATGTCGGCAATCTGCTTTTCCTCGGTGGCCGACAGGATATCGGCGACGGCATCGTGCTTTTCTTCCTTGATCTTTTCCAGTTCGCGCATCAGCGACTGGATTTGGTTCTTGTGACCGGTGACGTTCTTGACCAGTTGCTTGAGGTCCTCATCGATTTCCGTGGCCCGCTGTTGCTTTTCCGCCAGGGTGCTGGTGAAATCCTTAAAGGCGGCTTGGCACTTGGCGTACTCGGGATCGTTTTTGACGGCGACCGCATCGCCGTTGTACTTGTCGACCAGCTGCTTGGCGCGGGCCGCAGCACCGGACTTGAGTTTTTCCAGTTTCTGAATTTCCTCGGTCAAGGAGGTGAGCTTGGCTTTCTTGCTCTCCTCCTGCGCGATCATGGCGCTGATCGCATCTTTGTACTGATTGAGACGATTCTTTTTCTCTTGAATGATGCGATCGTAATTGGCGGAGATGACGGTCGGATTGGCGCTGAGCGCATCGGCAGCCGCATCGATCTTTCCGGTAAATAGGTATTTGATCGCACGAAAAAAACGGCCGATTGCGTTGAACATAAGCTTCTGCTCCTCTCGGGAATTTCAAAAATGGAATTGGTCTTGGTTTACTCTTTGAAGAAGGATTCGTAGTCGGGGGCGCTTTCGAATTCCCTCATCCGCTCGTCAGAGCGTTTGGCCGCCTCGATCGAGTCGGACAATTCTCTTTGCAGCGCATCGATGTCGCGCTCTTGGTTTTTCTCCGCGATGTTCTGGAAGATACCGACCGCATTGCGCAGGTGCGAGGTGCTCTCGATGGCTTCGCTCAAAAACCGCTCGCGTTGCTCCATGGCTTCGCGCCGCGATGGGCCGCTGAGCTGCCCGGACAAATGATGCAGTTTTAGGGATTGTTCGAGTTGGTCGATAGCGGCCCAAAAGAGCTCTCGCGATTGCTGCACCACCCCGATGCTGCGCATTTGGATACCGGGGGTTTGGGCGATCCGCTCGATTTCGGCGCGATGGATTCGCAGAACCTTCAAACAGTCCTCGGTGCGTGGATCGCGATCGGCCGCGAGACGTCGGGCAAGGTCGTCGAGCTTGGCCTCTTCGCGTCGAATCCGGTCGGCCACCTGATCGCGCATCGCTTTCTCGGTGATCGCATCGATCTGAAAGATGAACCGGGTAGCGAACCATCCGATTCCGACCAGAACACCCGCGAGCCCAGCCCCATTGAGCCAGTCGATCCCGCCTCCAGCCCAGGACAAGAGCCACGCCGTCGCACCCCCGACGATCGGCAAGACGACCGAGGGAGCGACGAACAGCTCGTTTATGATTCGCTTGCGCAGATCGTCCAAGGCAAGTTGTCCTGTTGCGGATGCTGGGATTCAAAACGGCACTTGACCTACCACAAAGCTCACGCGGGTCTGACCGGTGATCTCACCGGTGACGACCCGCATCCGTTCGGGCGGGATCCCGAGGGATAGCAGATATTTCAGCGCGGCGTCTCCCCGCTGCTGGGCCAACTGGATGTTAGCCTGCATGTCGCCCGCCTGCGAGGCGTTTCCTCGAATGATCAAGTAGTATTGGGGCCAGGCCTGCAGTTTCTGAAAGAGGTCGTCGAGAATCCGCTTGCTCTGGTCCGAAAGATTGGCGCTGCCTCGCAGGAAAACAAGCTCTGGGACGCTCTGCGTGCCGACTGTCACCAGTCGTTTCCACTGCTCATCGCCCAAGGCTTTGAGTTTTTCCTCGACTCGTACCGATTCGTTCGAAAGCCCGGGATGAAAGTTCCGAGTCTGGATATTCTCAAGCGGACGATCGAAGAAATAGCGATTGAATTTTTCGTCGCTCCCGCCGCCAGCCCGCGTGCCCGATTTGTCCAGCACCGCTGCGATCCGGCTGAGCATGTCCTCGATGTGCACTACCGCGCCGGCTCGTTTTCCGAAGTGAGCGAAGTTCTCTTGGGTATTCTTCCATTGAATCCCGTCGACCAATCGCTTGGCTTGCTCAGCCGTCAATTCCTGCTTGGTCAACTTGGCATCGCTGAGCAGCAATCGGATCAGCGCGTCCTGGTCTCGGTACGCGTATAGGGCAGTGAAGTAGGATTCGAGCACGGACTCGACGACCGGGCCGTTTTTGAGGAGGAAATCCCGGCTGACGACCAACGTATCGACGATGTACCCCGTGAAGCGCGAGCTGTCGACGAGAACATGGAGTTGGTCGTTGCTTAGGATCTGGCTGACAAATGGCTCCCAGGTCACATAGACATCGTTGGTCGATGGACCCGAACCGCGATAGCGGGCCATCAACTCCTCTGGGGACGACACGGCTTGTATGGGAGTCGCCGCCAGCCCCGTAAGGTCGAAATCCTGCATGACGACACGCGCCAACGTTTCGCTCGGTGAATCGCCGACCAGCACGAAACGAACATCCGGTTGATTGAGTCGATCGACGTCGGGAAACTTGCTCTTGTAAGCAACCATCGCGTCGGCGCCGCGCGTCTCGTCGAGGATCGCAACGATGGTCGCAGCGGGATAATCGGTGCTGGACATCGTCTTCAGGAACGCATCGATCGGGAAGGCGGCCATCTGCAGCGCCCCTTTTTCCAAGTCCGATGCCCGCTTGGCGTAATTGGCACCATCGTCGACGCTCTTGATCCGAATCCCCCGGTCCGCGAGCTGTTTTTGAAACTCTTCACTCCTCAAGACGGCATAGCCTGAGAAACTGTCCAGGCCCAGCAGAAGTTCGTGCCGATAGCGGCTGGTACCCGAGGTTGCGGCGACTTCCCGCTCCGCCTGTTGCTGGGCTTGCTGGGCTTGCTGCTGGGAACGAAGCGGATGAATCACCAAACGCCAGACCGAAACTCCGATCCCGAGCAGGATGAGCCAAACGATGGCGACGAGTACAATCTTGGCTTTGGTCACGTGACGGTAGCAGTTCAGGTTGCGGAAGCTGATTCGACGGGATGCTTCGCCCCTGGCCGAAAAAAAAGGGGTCCAAGGCGCCGGAAACCCAATCCGGACCGCCGGTCGAGGTTGCGTATAGTACCATGAAACCTGAAGGTTTTGGATTGCTGTTGCGGGAGGAATTAAAGATGGAACCGCTGAATCACTCGCACCCCATTCCGAGGCTCGCCCCTCGCCATGACCACGCCCATAAAGGACTCTTCGGCCACGCGTTGCTGGTTGGCGGAAGCTTGGGCATGACCGGTGCGATTCTCCTCGCCGGACGCGGCGCTCTCCGGGCAGGGGCCGGACTGGTGACCCTCGCCGTTCCGAACCGATGCCAAAGCATCGCTGCCACGGCCCTCCCATCCGCAATGACCCTGGGTTTGGACGACTCGATGTCTGCGTTGGCCGACCCGCGATTCGAGGATTGTGTTCTGGCCATTGGGCCAGGACTTGGACGCTCGCCCGAGTCGGATCGCCGTGCGGTCGAGCTGTTTGTCTCGTGGCCAGGAACCGCCATTTTCGATGCCGATGCCCTCAACGCCTTGGCGGACACCCACTGGCAAGCTCTCCGCCCAACCGCCGACCGCATCCTGACGCCGCATCCCGGCGAATGGTCACGTTTGTGCGGGATCCCCGCATCGAATCGCGCAGCGCAACAGCAGCGAGCGGTTGAAATCGCCAGACACTCGAAAACGATCGTCGTACTCAAAGGACATCGGACGACCGTCACCGACGGGGATCGGCTCCATGAGAATTCCACTGGCAACCCCAGCATGGCCGTGGGAGGGAACGGCGACGTGTTGACCGGGATCCTCGCCGCCCTGGTGTGCCAACACCTCTCCCCCTGGGACGCTGCCTTGCTTGCTGTTTATCTGCACGGTCTGGCCGGAGACATCGCGCATCGGATCCTCGGCACCCCGAGCACTCTCCCTGAAGATCTGCTCGACCAGTTGCCGGCAGCGTTTCAAAGCATCCTGCCGACACCGGGGCCATCAAGACACAGCCGACAAAAATGAGCCTGAGGCGCTAGCCGAGTTCGTTCGACGTGCAAAAATCGGCTAGCGCCTCAGGCTCATGGAAACTGCGCCATTCGGAATCATCTCAATCCAAAGCGTCAGCTCACGCGTCGGGCAATCCCTCAAAAAGTCGCGAGCCGATCCGAACCAGCGTCGATCCCTCCGCGATGGCAGCCTCAAAATCCTGGCTCATTCCCATCGACAACTCGGACATCTCCAACCCGTATCGCTGGTTCCAGATTTCCATCCAGGAACGCAACGATGCGAATTCGCGACGCACCTGGGAGGCATCTGCACCGAGCGAACTCATGCCCATCAATCCTTGGAGTCGGACACGATTTCGCAATTGGTCCTCCGTAACGTAGCGATCAAGCCAGGCTGCGGCATCTTCGGGTGCCATGCCGGTCTTGCTCGCATCCTGCGCGATCTGGACCTCGAGAAGAACGCCGATGGACATGTCGAGCGAGGACGCCTCCTTCGCCAATTCCTCCGCCAACCGCACCGAATCCAACGAATGAAGCAAATGGATTTGAGGGAGCGTGCGACGGACCTTGTTGCGCTGCAAATGCCCGATCAAGTGCCAGCGGACTGTGGAGGGGGCAGCCGCCGCTTTCTGCCAAATGCTCTGCGGTCGGCTTTCCCCCAAGTCGAGACAGCCTCCGTCCACCAACGCCATCGCATCGGCGACTCCAACATATTTCGTCACCGCCACCACGCGAATATCCCCAGGATTCCGCCCCGTCGCCTGGGCGGCAGACGCGACCTGGCGCAGGATTTCCCGGTAGTTTTCCTGAATCTTTGCGGCTCGTAAGGAAGATGCATGCATTGGAAAAGAAGAATAGAAATGTTTCCGCAATCGGATTGCATGTACCAACAATCTCGTTACGATAGTCAAAACTCGCGGTCGGAGAGTGGGGGGTCCGTTTGGGATTGGCTCCGAGATCCGAGGGTAGTCATTCGAATCGAGATTGGGAGGTGATGGAATGCGTGATTGGAAGGATCGGCTGGGAATTTTTGCCTCTGCCGCGTGTGCAGTTCACTGCGCAGCGACTCCCGTCCTGGTCGCGACATTGCCGACGCTGAAGCTGACCGAGTGGATGGCCGATCCTCGATTTCACCAAATTGTCGCTGTCCTCTGCTGCGGACTGGTCGCTTTGGCGATCGCACCGATGGCGTGGCGTTTTCGAGACGTCCGACTCCTCGCTCTGGCGTCGACCGGTCTTGGGCTCATCCTGACATCCGCATTTCTGATGCCTGAAAGTTGTTGTTCGACCCCCGGGACCACGGCGCATGCCGAATCCCATTCGCACGACGATTCGCACGCAGGGCACAATCATCCCCATCCTGATCACTCGCTCACCCAAGCCGAGGACGAATCGCCGACGTTGCTGATGGCAGGTATGGGATTGGCCCAACCCTGGATGACACCGATCGGAGGCTTGTTGCTGATTCTAGCGCATGGGCTGAACATGCGAAGGCGATGGAGTTCTTCTTGCGACAAACGGCACTGCTGCCTTCCCTCCCATCATCAGGAAACGATGATCGCGATCCCTCTCTCAGATCGCGATTCCACGGAATCACCCACGCTGGCCCGCGCTTCTTGATACGATCGCTACTTGGTACGCCGGATCGAGATCAAGACATCCCACGCGTACCATTCGAGGAATAGAAAGAATACCGGGAAGACATAGATCGCATATTGCGTAATCGATTCAATCAATGGAACAAATTGCAGAATCGATTCCAAGGCAGTAGCAAGACCGAAGACCATGCCGGCGTTGATCGCAAGCAGTATGACGCTCACGATGACGACGGCAAAGATGTACGCGGCGAGTTTCCAAAGAGCTCTCGATTCTTGAATTCGATCATACTGCTGTTCGCGCGGCATTGGTAACTGTCCCTCGATTGCACCGAGACGGCTTAGGTCTCGTTGTCTTAGGTCTCGTTGTCCTGGCTGAAATCCCCTTCGAATCCCAGATTGGTGATTTCGCTAAGGCGGCCGGCCAGGACTCCGTATTGGTTCGCTATCAGGAACATGCAGAACGGGAAAACGAATCCAAAGAAGGCCATCATGCCTGCGTTGGTGATGTATGCGATCGAATACAAAACAAACAGGCCAGCGATCAAAATTCCGGTTTGGAAGTACATCGCGCCCCATCCCTCGCTGCGCATGCGGATCGAATCGAAGATGACCTTGGAGAATGGGTTCAGGATCTGATTGTTTTCGATCATGCTCAAGAGCATGATGGGGGTGAATCCCCAGATCGACAACAGCACGACGACTTCGCGAACGACAGGATGAGCATCCACCCACGACAGCATGGTCGAGATGCACGCGCCGGGAAACGCAGCGATCGCAATCGCCGTTACCAACATAGCGATCTCTCCTATCGATTCACCGAACCGGCCGAATGGCCAATCCTCGACCCGTTTGAGGCGATTGGCAGCCATCGGGAGGATCACCATGAAGCACATTACAATCGATATTAGGATCGGGACACCGACCACAGCAAAGAGGATCGCTCGCAGGATCCATACCTGAACGATCGACATCTCGATCTTGCCGATCTCGTACAAACCATAGCAGCAGGCTGCGGCGAATCCCCCGAGGATACTGGCAATAAAAATAACCCCAGGATCGCGAAAGCATCCGAATACCAAAGAGAGCCATCGTTGCGAGTCAAACGGTGGAACCGTGATGTCCAGTTCCTGGCGTTCCCGGTCCGCTTCGATGGCGGCTCGATCGAGAATCTCTTTGGTATTCCGAGTTTCCATCGTCTCGGCCCGCGGCTTCCCCTCGTTGACCGGGGCGAGTCGCACGTCGGCTAAACCGGTATCGACCTCATACTGAAGCGATTTTTTCTTGGCGGGGCGCGATGGCACGCTGAACTCGGAATGGCAATCGGGACAGCGGGTCATGGACCCGACGCGCGACACCGAGGTGTACAACAAGGTGCCGCACACCTTGCACGGAAATGAGAATTCCTCATCTTGGGTGCGCGGTTGCTGGTCCCCTCGGTCAGCCTCGTCTTGGGCCAACCGCGCTAGCGCATCATCGAGCGCGGTCCCGATGCCCGGGATGGGGGCCAACGGAGAGGGTGGAGACAAGGGAGCCAATTCGGGCAGATCGTCGTCGAAGCTACTCGCGCCCAACTTCGGCGGCGAGGATTTCTCCACCGCTCCTTTCGGCTCGGGGCTGGGTGCGTCTTCCAACTGCAGCCATCGATCCGCATCCCCGGGAGCGATCTCCTCCGCAGGTACGGTAATTTTCTCGCGACATGCCAAACACGTGACTTGTTTGCCAGATGCGGATTTGGACACTCGCAACGGGTGCTTGCAACGCGGGCACTTGAAACTCAGTTTCGAGTTCGGTTCGCTGCTCAAGTTGCGGTCCTCATCAGCGGGCTCTTTGAGAGTTCAAGGTCGGCACGGTCTTCGCGAATGCCTCCCAGTGCTCGTTTCCCTTCGGGATCGACCAGCGGTCGCGATGGAAAACAACCCGATAAAGAAAGTGGAGCGATTCTCCTTCCTTCAAGACATATCCGCCCTCGTGCGGCGCCTCGCGCTGACCGGATGGAGTCTTGGTTCGGTTCGGCATAAAATCCTTGATGCCAAACGGATTGTGGGCGAACAAGCCGTAGGTTCGCGCATGCCATAGACCCGCTGCGCGAAAGCTGGCGGGATGAACTAGGATGGCGATCCCATACAAGTCGGTTCCGCCAGTTGCTGTCGGCCCCGAGTAATCGACCCACTGGGCCGATTTACCCCACACATCTCCACCGCGATCTCCTTCGCTGTTGAGCAAGTCGCCACCAGGACGATCGCCGCGCATCGTTTCCGGTACTCGGATCGCAAACATTCCCTCCTTGGTATCGCCGAAGCGGACCGTCGCTCGAGGATCCTGCGCTCGGAGCACGTATTCGCAATCGATGATTTTTTCGTTCGCATCTCCTCCAAACGTGTAGCGGCAGGTCTCTTTCAAAACGGGGCTCGCTTCTTCTCCTTCACCGCGAGGTCGGACCCATTCGTGGTCCGCGACAACGTGCGCGGTTTCACCCTCCGATACAGCCTCGACAACGCGACGATGGGCTACGATTCCGCGCCCGGAACCTTCGGCCCACCAATCGCCTCCATCGACCTCCCCGAATGTCATCCAAAGACCGCGATGATGGGGATGATCGTGCGCTTCCCCCTCCACGCTATCGTCCAATGGATAACTTCGCGTCATCCGCTGTTGGTCAGGACCATGGATTGGCCACAGGACCGGCTTGGTGCCCGACCGGAAACGATAGGAAGTAAACAACTGCCCTTGGTAGAGGATGTCGACGCGATCGGATTGCTGATCGACCGAAAATTGCGCTCGCACCGACGTGCCATCGAGAAAGCCACCCGCCGCGAACAAGCAGGCGAGCGCCATTGCGGACAGATTGCGGAGTCTCGGCATCCAGGCTTTTTGTCTCAAGTTCATGAACGGTTCCTATGCTTGTTCGTGGGGGAATGCGTTAATATAGTCGACGGAGCGAGGATCTTGGACCACGCATGACCTACACTCCCGCATAAACTGTCCTCCCCTGGAATCCGCATCCATGTCGATCGATCGGTGGAAAACCTGTTTGATTCGTTTGGCAATGGTGTTGATACCTGTCAGTATTGCAACTGCTCGATGCGTTGCCCAGGCCGAACCCCCTCCCTTTTCCGTCCCCGACGGGTTCCTCGTACAGCGGGTTGCCGACGATCGTCTCGCGCACGACTGCTTCTGCATGACCCTCGATGCGAAAGGTCGCCCCATCGTTTCGGGCCCAGGATATCTGCGAACGCTCCTGGATGAGGACGGCGATGGCCTTTTCGATCGCGGCGTCGACTGGACGAGCGAGATAAAGCAGGGGGCGCAGGGCCTCTGGCTGGACGGCGATACCCTCTACTGGGTAGCTGATGGCGGGCTGTGGCGATCGACCGATACCGATGGCGATTCGGTTGCCAATTCCAAGGCGCAGCGCGTGCTGGAAGTTCCCACGGGTGGCGAACATGACTGCCATGCGATCAAGCGAGGGCCGGATGGTTACTGGTACTTCATCGCCGGAAACTTCGCAGCCAATGTCGGACGGCTCGCCAACGACCCAAACGCCCCCGTGCAACGCGCACGCGCTGGAACGCTTTGGCGCATGAGCCCCGATTTTTCGCGGCGCGGGGTTTGGGCCCACGGGCTGCGGAACGCTTATGACTTTGATTTCTTCCCCGATGGCCAAGTCGTGACCTACGACAGCGATGACGAACGGGAAGCCACGTTGCCCTGGTATCGCCCAACGCGCGCGATGGTCCTCGGTCCAGGGTCCGATGCGGGATGGTGCGGTGCCGCATGGAAAGATGATGACTACCGAGTGACGATGCCGTTGGTTCTCGCTCGATTAGGACGAGGCTCCCCCACCGGAGTCGCGGTTTACGAACACACCGCGTTTCCCGAACGCTATCGCGACGCGGTGTTCGTACTGGACTGGACGTTCGGTCGCGTGATTGCGATTTATCCGTCGGGGAACCTTCCGCCCGACGAGCGTATTCAGGACAAGATTCCATCGGAGATATTCATGGAGCCCACCGGCACCGCTGGTTTTGCTCCGACCTCGGCGTGCGTGGCTCCCGACGGAAGCCTCTTGGTCTCGGTGGGAGGTCGAGGAACCTTGGGAGCAGTCTACCGCGTCTCGTATGCGCCGGACGCTCCGACCCTCCTACCTCGCGCAGGGGACGCGCTTCCAAACTGCTTTGCAACCGCCCTCGAGCAGAAAATACTCCGCGAGCAGGACGCTCAAGCGTTGGAAGAGATCGTCAAATCCCCGTCCCCTTGGAGCGCTTGGTCGATCGCGACGTGGCGACCCCGGGTTACAACTCGCCTGCGCGGGTATCTCATTGACCTGGCATTGGGAAAACTTCCCCTCGATGGACCGAGCGATGGGATCGAAAAATATCGCCTCCGCGCCTCGCAGATACTTTCGCGCCTCGGGGAAATCGTTCCCGCGGATCAAATCCAACGCGGCACGACGTCCTCCGACACGGCCGTCGTTGCGTCGGCGTGGTGGCTGGCAGGTCGGCAAACATCGTACACGTTACCCAACGAAGTTTCCCGTGTCCTGGAGACCAAAGGTTCCCGAGGAAATGCAGAGAGCCGTTGGGAAATTCATTTTGGACCAGACCACGAGCGGTTGCGATGGGAAGCTGCGGGACTCAAGCGATGGCCGATCCCGTCCAACCAGACGCCTCTCTTGCAATCCACTCCAGCCGACAACGCGTTGCGGCGCACTTGGCTGTGGGCGTTGAGCCGAACCCAGTCCGTTTTCGCAACCAACAACGCCATCCGCCAGGATCAACAAATCTCGAAACTCTTGTTCGCCGCCGAACGAAAATCGGTCGACAAACCACTCCTCGAAGCGATCCTCAAGAATCTGGCCGATCACCCCGGTTCTCTCTCGCAACGGGAACAGATGGAATCCCTGACTTGCATGCAAGCTGCGTTGGGGGACCGTCGCTGGAGCCTTCCGTTGCAGACCGATGCTCCGGCCGATATCAGCGATGGATACCGCGGAGTGTATGCCCGAGAATTGACCGAGGCCTCGCGAAACAACCTGGCTCGGTGGGGACTGCAGCTCGCCGATTCCGCAAAAAAGCAAGGCTGGGAACCTCTCTACGCCGAATCGATTCGCACCCTGGCGATGACGGAGCCCAGCGATCCGAAATGTGTCAGCTACCTCCTGGATCAAATCACCCAGGAATCTCATCCGACGTCGGATCTCCATATGCTCTGCGCTTTGACCCAATGCACGGCACCCCGCTCACAAGAGGCGACAACCAGAACGGCATCCGCACTTGGAGACATCGTTCGCAAGGTGCAAGGACGCGGGCTGTACACCGACAACCAGTGGCCGATCCGAATCAATCAACTGGTCGCCCGCTTGATGGCCCGGGACAGCCAACTGGGTGCGGCATTCGTTGCGTTGCCGAGCCCGCCGTCCAGCGAGGATCTCGCGCTGCTGAACGCGTTTCCACCTTCGATTCAGGATCGAGCTCGCGAAAAGATTCGCAACCACCTTCGGTCGACGTCTCCGGACCAATGGTCGGTACCGCTCCTACGATTCGCAGTCGCGGGCCCTGTGGATGAAACCCTGCGGGAATCGCTCGCGAAAGGATGCCAAGTGGAATCGACTCGCAAAGCTTGCCTCGGCTATCTGGCTCAAGCCCCCCAGGCAAGCGAGTACGATCTGTATTTGAGTGCCTTGGAAGATTCGGATCGGATGCTGTGGGCAGATGCGTGGCGAGGACTCTCTTCGCTCGCGATGAGCGACCCCGTTCGCGAGTTTCCTGTTCTTGCGAAGCTCGTCTCGGCATGTTTGAACACCAGCATCGCGATCCCGCGTACCGCCATACTCGATCGCGCGCGACGCGCCGCCGACGCCAGCAAACGGAGCGTTCCACCCGCCACCGAATCCTGGTCCGATTGGGGCTCGTACCTGCAAGCGCAACTCGACGAACATCAGAGGACGGCGTTGATCGCGCCCAAGTCAGGACCCGACCTCGCCAGCGTCCTGACAGCAATGGAACGCCTGCCAGGGAACACCGAGCGAGGAGCCGCGCTCTTTCAATCCAAGTGCGCGCTGTGCCACGGTGGCCAATCCGCCCTCGGACCGAGCTTGTCAGGAGTCGCCAAACGTTTTTCCCGCGAGGATCTGGCACGCGCGATTTACGAACCGAGCCGCGATATTCCAGACCGCTATCGAGCCGTCCGCATCCTGACCGTCGATGAAGAAGTGGTGACCGGCATGAGCATTTACACCGCCGCCGATGGCGTCACGCTGCAAGCAGCGGATGGCTCGATCCTCCGGATCAACCAGGATCAAATCCAACAAAAAGCCTTTTCCACGGAATCGATCATGCCCAGCGGCTTGCTGGAAGATCGATCCCCGCAGGATGTCTCCGATCTATTCGCTTACCTGGGCACACTGCCGTAAGAAAACTTCGGCGCATCTACTTGTTAAAAAGTTTTTGAATACAATACCAAGCCTCGCGTGGATACGGAGAATCGAGCGATGCGTTTGCACAGTCCGAAACTGGCTCCGACTCATATTTTCCTCAATCGTCTGTTCCGATCCATCGCATTCTCGAGCCTGCACCGCATGCTTCTTGAGATCTTCTCTCCTGCGTCCCTCGCTCACGCGTCGGGTTGCGAAAAACCCGGTAGAATCTCGCTAGTTCGAAACGGCTGAAATCGCAACGACAAAATTTTACCCGAGCCCTCATTGCACCGAGGAATACCACCATGACTTCCGGATTTCGATGGATTGCTTGGTTGACGTTGTTTGCATGGGTGATCGCTCCTTGGGCGAATGCCCAGACGGCAAAACCTGCCGCAGGAGATCCCGCCGAGGGGAACCTCGGTACGCATGGCTACGCCAATTCGGGCGGGACCAAGATTCATTACGTGACCAAGGGGACTGGGCCGCTGGTGGTGATGATCCACGGTTTTCCGGACTACTGGTACACGTGGCGAAAACAAATGCCCGCCCTAGCGGAGAACCATCAAGTCGTCGCGATCGATCAGCGCGGGTACAACTGGAGCGACCAACCCGAGGGAGTCGAATCCTACGCGATGAATCACCTGGTCGATGATGTGCTCGCGGTGGTGAAGCATTTCGAGCGCGAGCAAGCCATCATCATCGGCCACGACTGGGGGGGAATGGTGGCATGGCAATTCGCGATGCGATATCCGGACGCAACCAGCAAGCTGATCATTCTCAATCTACCGCATCCAAATGGTCTTTCGCGTGAATTGGCGAGCAACCCGGAACAACAGAAGAACAGCGCGTATGCACGACTCTTTCAAACGGCCGAGGCGTCCAAGATGGTGAAGGTCGACACGCTGGTCGGATGGGTCAAGGATCCCGATGCGAAAGACAAGTATCTCGAGGCGCTCAAGCGATCGAGCATGGAAGGGATGCTCAACTACTACAAAGCCAACTATCCGCGTGAACCGTACACGGCCCCGAGCGAGCCGTCGCCTCGCGTGCGATGTTCGGTGCTCATGTTCCACGGTCTCAAGGACAAGGCGCTCTTGTCCGATGCGCTCAACGGCACCTGGCAATGGCTCGATCGGGACCTGACGCTGGTAACGATCCCCGACGCCGATCACTTTGTCCAACAAGACGCCGCCGACCAGGTCACCAAGACCATGGTCCGTTGGTTGCAACCGTAAAAGACGAGATTCACGTTACGAAGGATGACGCATGACTTTTGTTACAAACGCGAGTGTGCTGCACGAATTGCTTGTGGCAGCGCAGAAAGGTGACGTCGGTGCGCGGGAACGGATTGCCGCTTGGATGTTGCACACGGCCAAGGCACAAGCCTCGAGAGCGCTGCGCGTGCGATATTCGTCGCTGTCGCATTCGTCGCTGATGAGCCACGTTCTCGTGCGGTTGGTGCGCGGAAATACGATGGATAGGGCTCCCGATATCTATTACGTCGTTGCCGCCATCTCGCGCGCGACCCGACAACTGCTCATCGATCACTACCGCCGCGTCGACTCCCGTCGCCGGCACGCTGAGTTCGGCGCACCGGCGGATTCCCCTTGGTTTCAGCAGGTTTTTCACGACCAACATATCGACGAACGGGAACTCGAAACGGCTCTCGAAGAACTCGAGAAAATCCATTCCCGCAAGGCTTCGGTCGTCAACCTCCGATTCTTCTGCGAGATGTCCGCTTGCGAAGTCGCCCTCGCCTTGGGAATATCGAAGTCGACGGTCGAGTCCGATCTCAGACTTGCTCGCGCTTGGTTGTTTCGCCGCCTGGGGGGTACGAACGCCTAGCGACGGGTTTTCAAAAAATCCTCCAAGCGTTCAGAACCGTCGTTCGGAGTAGGAGATTAGACTCGCAATCGTTCTCCGACCTCACGTCGAAAGAGTATCGATGCACTCGGACCAGAAAAACACCCCGTCGGAAACTCCTTTGGATCTCGACGACCCGCTCGTTCGAGACTTCCTCGCGCGCGATCCCAAACTCTCGCTCGCGGAAAACCTGAGGCAACTTCGGTCGACGATCAAGGCTTCCGAAAGCGCCAGCTTTTTGTCCCCAAGAGATGCTGCGACACGTGATGCGGCGACACGTGACGCGGCGACAACAAGCAACGAGGAGTCCCTCCCGAGGCAACTGGGGCCATACACCTTGCGGAACAGAATCGGGAGTGGCGGGTTCAGCTGCGTCTACCAAGCGACCCGCGAGGATCCGGAAGGGGAGTTCGCCATCAAGGTCTTTAACCACCGGTGGTTGGATGCGATCGAACGACTGGACATCGAGCGCTTCATCCTTCAGAAACTCGATCACCCGAACCTTGTTTCGATTGTTGACTTTGGGCAAACCGATGACGGAATCGCCTACCTCGTGATGCCGATGATCCATGGCATGCGAATCGATCAATACGTCCAGCAGCAGAAAGTAGCGTTTCCAGGTGTCGCAAGACTCTTTTCACAAATCGCATCGGGGCTTCAGTATGCGCATGAGCGGGGTATCATCCATCGCGACCTCAAGCCAGGAAACATTCTCGTTTCCGATCAGGGTGTTCCGATCGTCACGGACTTTGGTTTGGCCAAACACATCTCGGCAACGCGCGAGGAATCCAGATCCCTCCCTTCGGTGACGATCACTGGAGCACTTCTCGGGACCCTAGGTTACCTGGCTCCGGAGCAGATTGCGGGGGGCGAAGAGAATGTGACGCGAGCGGTGGATATCTACGGCCTCGGGGCGACTCTCTATCGGGTGCTGGCAGGTCAAGCGCCCAACGAGAGCCGCAATATTCTCAAGGCGCTCCGTGAATCGCACTCGACGCGAGTGTCGTTCCCGCGAGACAAGCGGCGTCAAATCCCATCGGCGCTTCGGGCGATCTGCTTGAAGTGTTTGGAAAAATCGCCGGTTGACCGATACGGTTCCATGAGGGAGATCGAAGAGGATCTTGGGCTCTTTGCCGAGGGGCTGCCTGTCCGTATTCGCCGCGTACCATGGGCGCTGCGTATGAAACGTTGGATTCAGGCAGAACCTCTCACCTCGGCACTGTGCTTGGCCTTGGCCAGCGCCATCGTCTGCGGACTTGTCCTCAGTTTCTGGTTATGGAGATCTGCCGAACGGGAACGGATTGCCGTGAAGGAAATGCTGGTCACCGCACGTGAGATCCTAAACGATGGAGACCGCGTGGCGGAACGTTCGTTGGACGCGGTGCCGGGAACCTTGGAATTTCGCTACCAGCGACTGGAGAAATCGGCGGATTTCTTTGACCGACTTCTCGCGCGTTACCCCACGGACATCGAGCTCGTGAACGATTCGGCGGTCTCGAATTTCCGCCTGGCTAGCGTCGCATTGCATCTTGGGAGATATGCGATTGCAGAGGAAAAACTCAGCAAGGCCGAGGGGCAATTTCAGCGTTTGGTTGACGCGGTTCCCCAAGTTGCGGCCTATCGCTTCGATTTGTTCCACTGTTGCTTGACACGCCATCACATCCAAGAGGGGCTCTCACATCCCAGAGCTCCGGCCCCCGAAAACCTGCTGCGAGCCGACAAAATCATCTCCGGGCTAGTCGAGGCTTATCCCGAGGAAAAACATTATCTCGATGCCCAAATCTGTGTACGCGTGAAGTTGATCGATGTCCAAAACATTGACCATGAAGAGCGGATCCGACAACTTTACCACTCGGCCATCAAATTGAAGGAAAAAAGCCCGACCCCTTGTTTGGAATGGAGGCACGCTGGCACGGCAGCGAGGACGATGACTCTTTACTATCTGGAGCAATTGGATCGTCCAAAAGTCGATGAGTGGCTGCCTGTTGCCAAAAAGGAAACCCTTGAGTTTCTCCAGCGACCCAGCAGCGTGCTTGATGACCGGGTTGATTGGATTCGTTATTTGGAACTCGCTTGCCAAGCCGCTTATCTGCGCGGCGATGAGAAATCCTTTCACGAACTGCGACGCGAACGACTCAACGTCATCGAGGAGTGCTTGGCCGCGATGCCGGAGCGACCTGCGTTTCTGGTCTTGAAAGAGAACGAAGCCGGTTTTTTCGACCGCTGGCTAGAAAAAACGCGAGTGAAACGGACAGCTAACGATCGCTGAGATCATTCCGAAAGTGGCTTGCTCCCGTCATCCCATCAGTTGGGTTTGCGTGGTGGAGCAAATTTGATCCGTTCGACCAAGCGTTGGATCTGATCTCCCTGGCGTTGGCCGGTAACAGCGGTGATCGCCTCGATCACATGGCTATAGCGCAGGTTGTAATCGAGGTCGATCTCTACTTCGGGTCCCTCTTCGGGATTGGGGGGAGCATTGCCGCCGGTCAACTGGAGGATGTATGCGCGGAGTTTGGTGAAGTCGTTTCCAAACGATCGTGTTTCGTCGACCACGATATCCACCAGTTCGCCGTCCGGATTGGCGCGCAATCGGAGTTTGATGGGGATGTTGGTGGTATCCATCGCCCCTTGACCACCACCGATCGGCATCTTGATGTTGAAGTCTCCTTCTTGCGCGGAGATCTTGAATGTCATGATGAAGAAGATCAGGAGCAGGAAGATGACATCGATCATGGATGTCAGTTGCATCTCGACCTTTTCGGGGGCGTGGGTCTTGAATTTCATCGCCATATTAGGGTCGATCCTCGCGGGCTCGGAGGGCGAACTTTTCGTATCCGACTTCCTGGCATTTCTTGATTAGTTCCTGGACCTTGCCGCCGGGGGTGTTTTGATGGGCCCGGATGATGATATTGGCGTCTTTGGCTCCGAATCCCTTCGCCTTGAGGGCATCGGCTTCGAGTTGCAACAGGGGACGCAGACCATCGACGGAACTGCTTTCGGAACCCATGTACACCGCGCCGCTGTAGTCGAGATTGAGCACGATGGGATGCTCGAGCGGGACCTCCGCAGGCTTGGCCAATTCGCTCGACGGAAGCTTGATCTTTTCGTTTTGGTCTTCTTGCGAAAAGTTGATGAGAACCATGAAGAAGATGATCAACTGGAAGACCATATCGATCATCGAGGTCATGTCTCCCTCGGCGAGTTTGGTATCGAATTTCTTGATGACAGCCATGGGCCTGCCTTTGCGATAACGCTATTTACCGAGGGTTTGGAATCTCTCGATGATCTCTTCGCTTTCGGACCCAGCCGAGAGAATCATGCGCTGCATGCGATTGCGAAGGATGTTGTAGATAGCGATGGCTGGGATAGCGAGATAGAGGCCGACGAGCGTGGTGTAGAGGGCTTGT
The DNA here is from genome assembly GCA_046306195.1 of Planctomycetota bacterium. Lineage (GTDB taxonomy): Bacteria > Planctomycetota > Planctomycetia > Pirellulales > Pirellulaceae > JBKCUI01. Next base: position 79,035 of record JBKDXO010000053.1, read on the forward strand.
TCGATACCGGACGCCAGTTCGTTGGGTTTGGGAGTTTGCGCGCTGCTGGCGATGGTGCCGAAGGAGGCGACCATCCCCTGGACGGTTCCCAGGAGACCGACCATGGGTGCAACGTTGCCGATGAGGGCAATGTAACTGAGCATTTGTTCGAGTCGCATGGTTTCCGAATCGCCGGCGACTTGCATCGCCTCCATGATGGCGTCTTTCCCTTTGGAAATTTTCCCGAGCCCTGCGGAGACGAGGTTGCCGAGGAAGCTATCGTCTGCTTGGACCAGTTCGACAGCAGCCTGTGCGTTCTTTTCATCAAGACTGGTGTTGATTCCCTGGATGAGATCCGCCGGGATGAAGTTGTTCTTTTGGACGGCGATGATGGCTCGGACCACGAGAGCCACCAGGACGATCGACATGATCAGGAACGTCACGGCGTACATCGTGCCGAGGGCGTTCCACGTCTTGACGAGCATGTTCTCGCTCTTCGCTGCACCCTCTTGTGCCAAGGCCGTCGCGCTGGTGAGAAAGGCAACCGAAATAATGGATACAACGAGCGTCCATGGGTTCATCGGGGCATATCGCATCGAGCGTCGGCGAGGAAGCATAGTAACTCCAAAAGGCGAAAGAGCTTGCATTGCGTGAGGATGAGGGGGGCGGAAAAGGTATTATCTTAGCGAACTTGCTAGGGCATGTCTGCGAATTTTGGGCTTTGTGGACTACTTCTTTGTCCAAGCGCTGGTCGGGTAAAGTTTTCCGAGTTTTTGCTTGGCGTCCGCGGCCCGTTGGGTGTTCCCTAGTTTGGTCCAAAGTTTGGTTAGATGGTAGAGCGCCTCGGCGTGCGCATCGGCTTGCATGGGATAGAGGAGGTCGGTTTTGAGGTAGGACAATTCGGCTTCGTCGTTCCGGCCTGCAGCTTCGAACATCAAGCCCAGGGTGTTGAACAATTCGGAGTACAATTCCGAATCGGTGGAATCCCCTTCGTCCACCATTTTTTCCAATTCGGCGATGGCTTGGTCGGTTTTTCCGTCGGCGGCATCGCATCGGACGATGGCGATGCGTGCGAGTTTTTGATATTTGAGGGGGAGAGGGTC
>JBKDXO010000054.1:0-6626 GCA_046306195.1 Planctomycetota bacterium
ACTTTGTCCATGTGCGCGGAAAAGGATTCGAGCCCCGCAACAATCTGTTCGCTCGACATTCCGAGCCCCCAACACGCGGCAGCCGATGCCAGAGCGTTTTCGACTTGGAAGCGAATGCGTCCGTGATGCGTGAGAGGAATCTGATTGACCGTCGTCAGCTTGATTTCGCGATCCCCTTCGGCCATGACAATCAAACCGTTGCGAACGAATACGACCCGTTCCCCCTTTTGTCGGTGCGATTGGAGAACAGGATCGGTTTCCTGCAAACTGAAGAAGATGACCCTGCCTTTGCAACGATCTGCCATCGCCGCGGTCAAAGGATCGTCCGCCTTGAGAACTCCGAAACCGTTCTTGTGAACGCCTTCGATGACACAGCGTTTCACGATTGCAAGCTGTTCGATTGTTTCGATGTCGGAGAGTCCGAGATGATCTCCTTCCCCAATGTTGGTAACAATGCCTACATCGCAACTGTCAAACCCAAGACCCTCGCGAAGGATGCCTCCCCGGGCGGTTTCCAAGACGGCTGCGTCCACAAACGGATTCATCAAAACCGACCTCGCGCTCTGGGGACCGCTGCAATCTCCCGCGTCGATTCGTCGACCACCTACGTAAATGCCGTCGGTGCAATTCATCCCGACTTACTTGCCGGTGTTCGCGACGATGTGGGCAATGAATCGAGTGACCGTCGTCTTGCCGTTGACCCCGGTGACGCTGACAATCGGAATCCGACCGTTGTTTCCCTCCGGATAAATCATGTCGATAATGGCTTGGCCGACCGGTCTCGGTGAACCCGCCGAGGGTTCCAAATGCATGCGCAGACCGGGCCCAGCATTGACCTCGACGATCACCCCCCGTTGTCCTAGAAGGGGTTGCGAGATGTCTTGGGCGACGACATCGACGCCGGCGATATCCAGCCCGACAATCCGAGCTGCCTCAATCGCATGACGGGCGACGTCCGGGTGGACGATGTCGGTAACATCGGTGGCGGTACCACCGGTACTAAGGTTGGCATTGCGACGAATGAGCACCTTTTTGCCCAAGGCAGGAATCGTGTCCGGGGTCATCCCTTGCTCGAGCAGCACCCCGAGCGCCACAGCGTCGATCTTGATCAAACTCAAAGCCGTGGAATGGCCGTCGCTCCGCCGAGGGTCGCGGTTCACCTCGTCGATCAATTGCTGAACCGTGGTGCGACCATCGCCGATCACGTGCGCGGGCTCTCGCCGAGCAGCAGCAACGAGCTTCCCACCAATCACCAGAAGCCGATAGTCGTCACCGGGAGCATGGCGTTCGACGACGATCGATCGACCTTCCTCGCGAGCAGCCTGGTAAGCTGCCATGACTTGTTCGCGAGATTGAAGATTGGTAGCGACACCGCGACCATGGTTGCCATATTGCTGTTTGACGACCACCGGCAACCCGATGTCTTCGGCAACTTCCCAAGCATCTTCCGCGTTCTCCACCGCTCGCCCTTCCGGAGTCGGAACCCCGATCGAACGAAGCAACATACGCGTCATGTCCTTGTCCTGCGCAATCGATTCCGCAATGGCACTGGTCGCATCGGTTTCCGCCGTGCAGATCCGACGCTGGAATACACCATAGCCGAGTTGCACCAAACTTCCTTCGTTCAACCGTCGCCATGGAATCCCCCGCGCCTTGGCAGCATCGACGATCGACCGCGTACTCGGACCAAGACAGACATCGTACGCGTACTCTTTCAGTTCTTCGACCGTTTTCGCAACATCGAACGGCGTGTCATGGATCGCAGCCATCAACAACGCAAACGCTTTGTCGAGACATGCCAGTGCGAGCTTCTCTTCACGGTATGCGATGGCGACTTTATAGATGCCGTCCACGTTGGTCTCTCGCGCGCGGCCAAAACCGACCGGCGTACCCGCCAACGATTGCAACTCCAGCGTCACGTGTTCCAAAATATGCGCCATGTAGGTGCCGCGACGCAAACGGATAAAAAAACCACCGCGCTCGCCGACACTGCAACGATGCTCGACCATCGTTGGCAACCATGCCATCAGTCGCTCGTTGAATCCCGGAATCATTTCCGAAGAAGTGTCTTTCAGCTCTTCCAGGTCAACCCAAGCTTCGAGCACTGGGGAATTCGCCCAAATGTTCGGTCCTCGGAGTTTGTTCACCTTGAGAATCTTCATACCTTCCTCATTCCTATCATCTTGCAAAAATCACGGAGGGGAATTGCTAGCATCGGCAAGTGGCAACTCCGCCCCAAAAAACCGACCGCTCCCTGCTGAGGGAATAATCCCTGCGGAGGTGATATTCCCAGTGGAGCGGGGAAACCGCGAATGGCGTACCACCGTGATTGTAATGTCGGCAGTTCCCCCTTTTCCAATGAAAATTGGGAACTCGGTACGGAGAGACGGCCGGTCTGCCCTTTCAATCTGAAGTCAAACCGACGACACCGACGTATCGGTCTGATGTCAGCCGTTTTCGGCTTGCCGAAGCATCGTGATTTCGATGGCGGCCACGAGCGCCTTGGCCTTGTTGATGGTTTCGGCGTACTCACTCTCTGGATCGCTATCGGCGACCAGGCCGGCACCCGCTTGGACATAGACTTTGCCGCCACAGATGACCATGGTTCGCAAGGTGATGCAGGTGTCCATATTGCCCCGATAATCGAAATAACCGACCGCACCGGCATAGGGGCCTCGCCGGGTCGGTTCGAGTTCGTCGATGATTTCCATCGCCCGAACCTTGGGAGCCCCACTAACAGTCCCCGCCGGCAAGCAGGCCCGGAAGGCATCCATGGCGTCGAGTTCCGAGCGAAGCGTCCCCTGGACATTCGAGGATAAATGCATGACATGGGAGTAATTTTCGATCACCATCAGATCGGTCAGACGCACCGATCCGAACTGGGCAACTCGGCCGACGTCGTTTCTTCCGAGGTCGACGAGCATGACGTGCTCGGCGCGTTCCTTGGGATCGGCGAGCAACTCGGAAGCCAAGCGTTCATCCTCGGCAGGGGTTTTTCCACGAGGACGAGTTCCCGCCAACGGGCGAACTGTGACCACCTTGTCTACAACGCGGGCCATGACTTCGGGACTGCTTCCGACGAGGGTGCAGTGGGGAGTCCGCAGTAGGAACATGAACGGACTCGGATTGATGACCCTCAACGAACGGTAGATCTCGATCGGTTTGCAATCGCAATCGACTTCGAAACGCTGGCTGAGCACGACCTGGAAGATATCACCTGCCTGAATGTATTCGCGGCATCGTGCCACAGCGGCCTGAAATGCTTCGCGTGAAAAGTTCGATCGCGTCTGGAGGGATGGTGTCCACTGAAGCGGAATATCGGCGATGCGATGGTTCTGCAGAGGACGGTCCAAACGTTCAACGATCGCTTGAATCCGTTCGGTCGCAGCCCCGTAGGCTTCGTGGGGATTGAGATCGGCGCCCGTGCGGACGAGGCTGAGTACCATGACGGTCTTGTTGACGTGATCGAAAATGACCAAGTCTTCATAGAAGCCGAAATCGAGGTCCGGTAACCCGCGATCATCACTCGGTGCATCGGGAAGTTGCTCGACGTAACGGACCACATCGTAGGCGGCATACCCGATCGCTCCGCCGACAAACGGGGGGAGATCGGGCAGGTCCGCGACTCGGTAACCGGTCAGTTTCTCTGCCAAGAAAGCCAGCGGGTCTTCGTGTTCCAGTTCCTGGACGCGTCCCGCTTCATGCCATTGGACGCGATTTCCCCAAGCGACCAGGCGGGCACGTGGCCCGAGGGCGATGAAGCTGTATCGGCCGATCTTCTCCCCACCGACTACACTTTCGAAGAGTCCCGCAGAACTCTGGCCATCGTCGAGCAGTTGGAACGCGCTGACAGGCGTTAATTGATCGCTCAACAGTCTTCGATAGACCGGCACCCAATCGTACGATCGGGCCAATTCGCAGAAGGTCGGATAGTCGGGAAATGCGCTCATAAGGCAGATTCATGGCGAGTTGAACGATTTTTTTCACCGCATCGCCCGATGGACGAGACCTGCTTATACTAACAGGCCTTCAGGAAACCGCGAATCGCTAAACGACTTTTCAATCATGAAGTGCCAGCACTGCGACAAGACCGCCACTTTTCACATCACGGAGCTAACCAACCCCGATGGTCCGGCGATCCTTCACCTCTGCGAAGAGCACGCCCGCGATTTCTTCAATCAAGAGGGATCCTCCCACCCTGCCACGGCGCTGAACAAAATGCTCTCTAAGCAACTGAAACTCGAGAAAATATCGGAGGAATTGTCCGCGGTCGATAAAAAACAGTGCCCCATGTGCGGAATCACCTTCGCCGAGTTCCGAAAAGGGGGACGCCTCGGATGCCCCTACGACTATGTTGCTTTCCAGGAAGATCTCGAACCGCTCCTGGTGAACATCCATGGGGCCACCAGCCACACCGGAAAAACACCGCAAAACCAAAACGGGACCCCGGAACGCCAGTTTCGACTCAAACAACTCAAGGATGAGATGAAAGAGGCTATCGACCATGAGCAATACGAACTGGCCGGTAAATTGCGAGACCGCATCGCTTCCATCGAGCAAGGAGAGGGGAGCGGTCTCGACGAAGATCCCCATGCCTCAGATGACGATGACTTCCAATCCAAACCTATTGACCCACCACCCTTTTGAGCCACTGAGTATTCACAACGATCGTGAAGTTTGAAGAACTTGCCCAACAAACCGGCGAATGGATGCGCGGCAACGGCCCCGAATCCGACATCGTGATGAGCAGCCGCGTTCGCCTGGCTCGAAACCTGGCAGACCATCCGTTCATCCGAAAATGCACCCCGCAAGATCGAGCTTCGATCGCAGCGACCGTGCGCAAAGCGATCGACGGATGCCCGCTCGGTGCGGAAACCGAGTACGTCGATGTCGCGAAACTCGGCGATCTCGATCGACAGTTCTTGATGGAACGGCAATTGATCAGTCACGAACTGAGCGAGGCGCAGGGAGCTCGCGCCGTTATCCTAGATCCCCAGGAACGATTCAGCGTCATGGTCAACGAGGAGGATCATTTGCGTCTGCAGGTCATGCAAAGTGGGCTGGATCTGCAATCGGCTTGGAAACGGATGAACGAACTGGACGATATCCTCGAGAGCAAATTGACCTATGCGTTCACGAAGCAATTGGGCTACCTCACCGCATGCCCAACCAATGTCGGTACCGGCCTGCGAATCAGCGTCATGCTCCACCTGCCTGCCTTGGTAGCCACCAAGCAAATCGAAAAAGTCTTTCGAGCATTCAACAAAATCAACGTTGCGGTGCGTGGACTCTTCGGCGAAGGATCGCAGTTCATGGGAGACCTCTACCAGGTCAGCAACCAAATGACTCTCGGCAGAAGCGAGGAGCAAATCCTCGAGCGAGTCAGCGAAGTCATTTCGCGATTGATCGAATACGAACGCAAAGCGAGGGAGTTCCTCGTGCAAGAGAGCCGAGACGATCTACACGACCATGTCAGTCGCGCGCTCGGGATCCTCTGCACCGCCAAGAAAATCAGCAGTGAAGAAACCATGCACTACCTCAGCAAGGTTCGCATGGGGGTCAACATGGGACTGCTCGACTCGATCCCCATTCCCACGGTCAACAAACTCTTCATCCAAACGCAACCCGCGCACCTGCAAAAATTGTGTGGCCAGAAACTCAGTGTCAGCGCCCGGAATACCCAGCGCGCAAACTATCTGCATCAGCATCTGACGGACAAAAGCGATCCGAAACGAAACTGACTCCGAACCACTCCCACGGGCTGATGCAAAGTCGCAGGCGCCAGGGACCCACTCAATTCACGCGTGGGTTGGAGGGCAAGTGATCGATACCCGGGAAGGTGCCAATCACCGAATTCGCCGAAAAACGGACCGCTTCGAGCCACATTTGCGACTCCTCGGCGAAAACGATCTTTGGGATCGCGGGAACCACATACCACTTGCCATCAACGATCTCTTGCTCCAACTGCGATTTGCTCCACACTGCGTGCCCGATGTACCATCGCAAATACTGGGGTGCGGTCGTCGCCAGTTTTTGCAACGACTCCGCCTGAGCCGAAACGTACACACCCTGGCTGTTCCCACCATCGGCATGCTTTGAATCGTTGTGAATCGCGACAATCGGACCCTTCTGCGGACCACCGAAATGGAAGTCTCCCACCACCCCCGACTCCATCGCTGGCCCCCCCTCGAATAGCGATTTCCAAAGGGGGCTCGGATCGATCGACAGGGGCCGATTGAGCATGATGCCCACCGTCGCCTCGTCGGTTTGCTCCACGATCAAACAAACCCCTTGGCGAAACATCGGGTCGGACATGTCGAGATGCGCAGCGAGCAAGCATCCAGCGAGCGAGACCCGATCCGACTTGGGGAAGGGTACGGGTGAGGAGGAACCGAAGGAGTTGTTTGGAATGCGATTCATGGTCTCAGTTTGAGAAGTAAGGAAGACCCCAAAAACCAATTTGACACCCGCAACCGCGGACGATCGAGTTACAGTGCAACTTTGATGCCAAACGCTAACCATAAAAAACGTGACCCACAACAAACACAGCCGACAAAAGTGAGCCTGAGGCGCTAGCCCGCATATTTCATACGCTTGTTGTTGATTGAGTTTTTTGGCGATCGTAC
>JBKDXO010000055.1:0-23261 GCA_046306195.1 Planctomycetota bacterium
GTCGCGATTGTCGGGGGTGGGATCGCAGGCTTGACCGCCGGTTGGCGGTTGCAGCGAGCGGGATATTCGGACTTCGTGGTGTTGGAGTTGGAGGTTCGTGTCGGAGGCACCTCCAGCAGCTGCAGTCGCGATTCGTTTCAATTTCCCTGGGGAGCCAACTACATCACGACCCCGCTACCCGAGAACATCCCCCTGATCGAATTCTTGCAAGAGATGGGAGTCGTTGAGAATATTGCTCCCGATGGCGATCCGATCATCGCGGAGGAATACCTCTGCCGAGATCCGGAGGAACGGATATATGCCGAAGGCACATGGCGCGAAGGACTCTTCCCGGTCCAAGGCGCATCCCAGGACGACCTCGACCAAGTCGCTGATTTTCACGAACGGATGCTGGCCTGGGCTCTGAAGCGCGATGCCAACGGCAAGCGATGGTTCGCCCTCCCGATCGCCCACTGCTCCGACGATCCGGAACCCCGATCGCTCGACCAAATTTCAATGCTGCAATGGATGCAGGAACAGGGTTGGGATTCGCCGCGCCTGCGATGGTACGTCGATTACGCTTGCCGCGATGACTACGGACTGTCGATCGATCGCACCAGCGCCTGGGCAGGGATCCTTTACTACGCGAGTCGCTTGCGCCGCGAATCGCGCCAATCGCAGGATGTTATCACTTGGCCCTCGGGCAACGGACGGATCGTCGAATACCTGCGCGACAAACTGAAATCTCGAATTCAATCGCGCAAACTCGTTTATCGAATCCAACCGTCGGCGGATTCAGGTCGCGATGCGCGTTGCGAATTGGCGGTCTATGATAAAGAGAACGAAGAGTGGATCGGCTACCGAGCCAAGCGCGTGATCGTTGCCGCGCCCCAATTCATCGCCAGGCATGTCATCGATCGTTTTCGCGAAGGGGTTGGAGCCAACGCCCCCCCGTTTCGATACAGTGGGTGGCTAGTGGCAAACGTCCACCTGCGCGATCGGCCGCACGACGTCGGTTTTCCGGTCTGCTGGGACAACATCTTCTATGAGAGCAAGTCCCTCGGCTATGTCGTCTCGACGCATCAATCGGGTCGCGATCATGGGCCGACGGTTTGGACTTGGTACTATCCCTTCGCGGATGCAACGCCACGATTCTCGCGTGAAGATCTTCTCAAGGTGAAGTGGGCGGATTGGGTGCACTTGGTTCTGACCGATTTGGAGATCGCCCACCCCGAGATCCGTTCGTTGGTGACGCGGGTCGATATCATGCGTTGGGGGCATGCGATGGTCGAGCCTTACACCGGGTTTGTGTGGAGCGATGCGCGGCAAGCCGCCGCCAAGCCGGACCGGAATATTCACTTCGCCCACTCCGACCTGAGCGGCATTGCCTTGATGGAGGAAGCGTTCTATCACGGCGTCCGCGCCGCAGACGAAGTCCTGGGCATCCTCGGGGATCGCATCTGACATGGCCAGCACCAGTTCGACAACAACGTCCATGGCCATCGCAGAGGGAGGCTCTCGGTATCCGTGGCTGTTCAATCCCCAGCTGGACTTGCTCGCGTTCCTCGGGAGCGCGGTGGCCGCGCTCGGCTTGCTGGCACTGGGTGAGCCGCTGGGGCTGATCGACGCAGACACCCCCGATTGGATTTGGATCGCCACGATCCTCTTGATCGATGTCGCCCATGTGTACGCGACCGGATTCCGCGTTTACTTCGTTCCCGAGGAACTAAAACGGCATCCGTGGCTGTACGGGTTGACTCCTCTCCTCGGGTTTGCGATCGCCTGGTGGCTGTACCAACAAGGAGCGATGGTCTTTTGGCGGGCGCTCGCGTACCTCGCCGTCTTTCATTTCGTGCGTCAACAATATGGGTGGATGGCGCTGTATCGAGCCAAGGAAGGAGACACCGGACGCCTGGGTTGGTGGATCGATACCGTTGCGATCTACATGGCCACGGTCTATCCGCTGGTCTATTGGCATACGCATCTGCCGAGGAAGTTTGCTTGGTTCCTGGAGGGTGACTTCATCGCGTTGCCGTTGTGGTTATCGGATGTTGCCGCGGTGGTCTACGGGATCGCCTTGGGGTTGTATTGTCTACGGGTGTTGAAGCGGTCGTGGATGGATGGTCGGTTCAATCCTGGCAAAGAGATCATGCTCGCGACGACGGTTGTGTGTTGGTACGTCGGAATCATCGCGTTGGATTCCGATTACGCGTTCACGGTAACGAATGTGATCACGCACGGCGTCCCGTACTTGGTGCTCGTTTACTGGGTGCAACAACGCAGTGCGAGCCGTTCGGTCCTGGGGCAGCGCAGTCGCTGGGTACCCTATCTAGCGATTCTGTGGGGATTGGCTTATTTCGAGGAGTTTCTTTGGGACGTCGGCGTGTGGCATGAGCGGAGTTGGCTGTTCGGCTCGCCGCAGAATTGGGCAGCCTTTCACTCGATCTTGGTGCCGCTGCTCGCCTTGCCGCAGATCACCCACTACATCCTCGACGGTTTTATCTGGCGACGACGCGTTCGATCGAACGTTTGATCGATCCATGGAGCGAATAATGCATGCCACCCCCGAATTTAAATTTATTCGGCAATTCGTAGCGCGCTGGTGTCCCGGCTTCAGCCGGTTTCCCCCCAAAGAATCGCCTAAAGGCTAAACACCAGCGCAGCTGTCCCGGCTTCCGCTGGATGAAAAACAAGGACATGCATTGCGTCGGTTGCTTATCCGGGGACGAGTCAGGGGTAGATGGGTATCTTCCCGGCCTCGTTCTTCTATCAAAGGTGTCTCTCGCAGAGCCGCTGGGACGCAGAGTCGGAGCCAAGCAGCAAACGGATGGGTAGTCGGGATCGAGCCTGCTCTTTTACCAAACGATCGTTTCGGCGGGGAAGATGGGTCCTTCGACGCAGGTGCGACGGTAATCCCAGGAGCCGTCGGGTTGTCGGATCTTGGCGACGCACGTGAAGCAGATCCCGATCCCGCACGCCATCGGCGTTTCGAGCGAAATCTCACACGGCACACCGCGCTGGTGGGCGATCTGGCTGACCCCCTCCATCATCGGCTCGGGGCCACAGCAGGCAATGCGCACGCCTTTGCTGGAGGTGTCGAGCAAGTAATGCAGGACATCGGTCACGCGACCGCGATGGCCGAGCGATCCATCCTCGGTCGCGATGTGAACTTCGACCCCTCGGGCGGTGAATGCATCGAGACCTGCCAGGTATTCGCCGGTGCGCGCTCCGTAGCAGAGGCTGACGCGTTTGGCGAACGGGACAGCTTCGGTGGAATGACCGAAGGTTTCCTCGCCGAGGGCAGCGCTGGCCAGCGTTAGCATCGGAGTGATCCCGACGCCGCCGGCGACCATCACCAGATGCGCACAAGGTTCTGTTGAAAAAGCGTTCCCCAGCGGACCCCACAAATCGAGAGGAGTTCCCACCCCGCATCGCGCGAGAGCGGTAGTGAATTTTCCTTTGGTTACATAGGCCAAGCTCAGATCGGTCCGTTCGCCATGCGCATCGTGATGCACATCGTAGAGGGCCAGGGCGCGGCCGATGAGCGGATCGTTGCAATGAGCCAAACGGACCATGAAGAACTGACCGGGGCGCGCAGAACGGGCCAACTCAGGGGCTCGCACGCGCACTTGCCATGTGTCACGAGCGATCAGATGCTGCGACACGATCTCGGTTTGAATGCAAGAAATCGTTGCCATGGCGACAGCTTATGCCCTCCAGGGCTAGTCTGCAAGTCCGAGCAAAACCATGTCTTGGGTGCCAGCGATGTCTCAAGTGCGAGACACGAATACCCGGATTCAATGACCGCAACGTGCACGATAAACTTCTAGTCCGTCGTAATGCCCTCAACCGGTGGAGGAAAAGGCCGCCATCGTTCGGCGGCATCTCAAAGGTGAGAGCACACGACTGCCCAACGGATTTCTTGGGGGGCCGTGTCGGCCTTGTCCCGGAGTACCGTCACTCGCGCCAGGCAGGTGCCTGGCTTCATCGAACCGTCGGTACGGGCGATACTCGTGATTCGTGGTAATTCTCTGGATGGGTGGGGTAGTCGTTTCCTCTCCACCGGTTGGCAGCGGTCGAAACGGTCTTGGAGTGGGGACGATCAAAATCGGTTCGTCGGTTGGATCGAGCGGGAATTACAATAGAGGCTCCCACGAATCCACTTCGCGTGATGGTACCTTCCATGAAAATCCATGTATTGATAGTCAGGTTTTTTGCTGTATCGCTGCTGAGCACCTCCTTGGGAGTCGCGGTTCGCGGCGACGACTGGGTTCGCTTGCCGATCACTCGCGATACATGGCTCTCTGGCGTGGGCGCGGAAGCCAATGGCTCCAACGGCGGTGCGACTCGATTAAAAATCAAATCGATCCAGGAACTTTCCATCATCGACTTCGACCCCGAAAAGCTGGTCGATCGCGAGATTCTCGAAGCGCACTTGTTGCTGAAAGTAACCGGCGACGAACCCATCGAACGGGTGACCGTCAGCACCATCACGACCCAGTGGGTCGAAGGGGAAGCGACCGGATACCAAGTCGTTGACGGCGTCTCGACGTTTGCCCATCGAGTGCATCCTACCGAACAATGGCACGGCCCCGATATGACCTCCGTATGTATCGGCAACGGCGGCTCGTTCTATGCTTCCAACGATGCCATACCAGCATCAAACGCAATTCTCAAATTTCAACAAGTCCCGCAGACTGGAGACGGATGGGTACAGATCGCCGTTCCTGAAAAAGTGCTTCGCGCCCGATCTGCAGGGCTCAGCTTCGGCATCGTGCTCATGGACGACACAGGCAGCACCTGGACCCGCAACGGTGAGAACTTTCGATACAAATTCTTTCCCAATCGCTACGTCTTCAGCAGCAATTCCAATTCTCATAGCGCCCCGTACCTGATGGTGCGATTGGGAGAGAGCGCGCGGAAGTCTTCCGATATCGCATCGCTCGAAGCGCCCTCGGAGCTGCGATGGCGTTCCGCCGATCGCGAGTCACCTTGGCGGCGTTTGCAATGGCGCATGCCAGTCGAAGACCTGGATGAACTACTCGGCTTTCGCGCCACGATCGACGGTGAATCGATTCCTGCGACCGAGGTCCCTTCGTGGTCAGACCATCGCAACGGCGTGTATGTCATGAATCTCGAATCCTGGCTCACAGGCCGTCGGTTCACTTCACCCACGACCATTTCGATCGTCGCGTTGGATCGGCTTGGACGAGCGACTGCGCCGTCGAAAATCGAGATATTGCCCAGCGCACCCGAGATCGTCGGGCTACCTCCCTTTCAGAGACCGCCTGACACCGAACTCAAGTCCAACCGAACGAACTGGTCTCGCTGTCTCAGCGCTGCCGACTCGAAGTGGGCAATCGTGGATCCGCTCGATCTCTGGTTACCGGATTCCCAACGCATCATTCCAGCTCAGGGAGAATCATACCTGGTGGAAAACCATCTCTGGAATGCAGCGAACAAGCAGATCACGCTGCATGCCTCTCGAGGCGCTTGGATAGGATTCCAGTTGGCATCTCAACGCCCCGTTGACGGCATTTCATGCCGCATCGAGTGGGATGGACCGATCGGCAACGTCGATGGCTTGCGCACCGAATGCTTTCGCTATGGATGCGTCCCGGGACAATCCGAACGGATCCCCGACCCGTTGATCCCGATGGCTCAAGGATCGAATCGCGTGGCATGGATACTGGAGCGAGGTAAACCTGCGACCGGGGAGGGCCAAAGTTGGCTAGTGGAGTCGTACATTCCCAAGCCGACAGCTCCGGGTAACTACCGCGGCAGATTGATTCTCGAAAAATCCGCATCCCGCACCGAGCTTGAAATCCTGCTGCGCGTTCACGATGTCGTGCTTCCCGATCGTTTGTCGTTCTTGCCGGAGATGAACTGCTATGATCTACCAGAGAACGACATCGATTACTACCGCTTGGGAAATCGTCATCGCGTGGTCGTCAACCGTCTCCCCTATTTTCAAGACGGCCGTTTGGCTGCCAATCGTTGCCCTATATGGCGAGATGGTCAAATGGATTGGCAAGCGTACGACGCCCACTACCGCGATCTATTCAGCGGCCGCGCCTTTGCAGATTTGCCGCGCGGCGAGATTCCGATCGAATGTTTTTATCTGCCGATGCATGAGAATTGGCCCAGTCCGATGGAGGGAAATTACAACGGCGACTATTGGGCGGATCGCGCATTTCCGGAGAGTTATCGACAAGCTTTTGTATCCGCGGTGGAGCAATACGCTGATCACTTTCAGAGCCAGGGTTGGCACGAGACTCGATTCCAAGTCTATCTGAACAACAAAGTCGACTACAAGCAGCGGGGATGGTCTCGCGCTTCCTCCCCTTGGCTTTTGGATGAACCCGCGAACTTTCAGGATTACTGGGCATTGACTTACTTTGGCCGCGCTACCAAGGAAGGACAAACTCGCTCAGCGCGAAAGAATGACAAGGATGCCGCCCAATTGCTCTTTCGAGTCGATATTTCGCGACCTCAATGGCAACGCGACACGCTCGATGGGCTATCCGAGTACTACGTCATTTCGTTTCCTTCCTTTCAAGAGTATCGACCGTTGGTTCTCACCCGAAAATTCCGAGACTCCCAAACCGTTGTGGTTTATGGAGGCAACAATCCGATCGGCACGAGCAATTGCATGGCGGTTGCATGGAGCTGGGATGCGTGGTGTCAAGGTGCGGACGGCATCCTTCCGTGGCAGACGATCGGGAATGCGAATTCCTGGAAGCAGGCTGATGAGTTATCTCTTTTCTACCCCCATCCGACAGACCCTCGGCAGGGTCCGATTCCGTCCGTCCGACTCAAGGCGTATTGCTACGGCCAACAGGACACCGAGTTGCTGGCTCAATTGGCTGTGAAGGGGGGAGTCAGCCGCTATGCTTTCGGAGAGTGGCTACGCCCTCAATTGCGTTTGCACGCGAACTCTCATGCTCAAGGGAATTTCAACGAACCGACTTCATGGAACGATTACTCTGGCGTGGATGCACAGCAGATGCATCGACTGCGGCAGGGTTGGATCGAATGGTTGGCGAAGTAACCGACCGGATAGGCCCCGCACGCATGCGAACAAAAACACTCGCGAGAGAAGAAAACGCGCGGGGAGAAGAAGAGTGCGGTCGAGAGGGCTCGAACCTCCAAGGTATTTCTACCACTAGCCCCTCAAGCTAGCGCGTCTGCCAATTTCGCCACGACCGCAGGGTGGGAAGCGGAAAAAACCCGCCACGAGTCGAGTTTAGAACCAATCAGCCTGCCGTCAAGTCCCGCCCCCTGCTGGAAGGAGATTCTGGGTGCCGTTCTCGCTTGCCTAAACCGCAACTCCCCCCAATTCCGTGACTTTTTGGGAGGGATTGGTCGGCAGGCCCGCGAGGTGTGGGCGCGATGATCCGAAGAGAGAAAAGCACGGGATCGTCGTTGGCCGAGTGAGCGCCGGGGCGAGCGAGCGGTTTTCGAGAGGCAAGGGCGAGGATAGCGATGCGATTGATCCCATTCTTTTTGAAGTTTTGTCTGGTATTCGTTGCGACAGCCAGCGGTGCGGTGGTTGCTCAAAACCCCACTGGGTCCCGGGAATACCGCATCTTGCAACGGACCGACTCGGGGCATTTCGCGGAGACGCTTCCAGAGCCTTCGAAACCGCTCGTCGTCGCCAAACCCGCTCAACCGTACGCGTATGGTTGGTTTGGGTCCAAGCCGTCCATGCATTGGCATCGCCAATTTGGGAATCGCCGTTCCTACACGCAGTGGACCCTCAAATAATCGGCGCCGACCGTTACAATGAAGCATTGCTTGGTTAAGGCGTTGCTTTTTTGAGCCGTTGGAAGGGCGAGTCCTCCGTGTCGTACGATTTTGAAGTCATCGGTCCTTACCATGTCGTCGGCACCCTTGGCCAGGGCGGGATGGGGACGGTCTACAAAGGAGTCCACGCCAAAACGAAGGACGTGGTTGCGATCAAGGTGATTTCGGCCAACATCGCTCAGCACGCTCGGTTTCGGCGCCGGTTCGATGCGGAGATCCAGACGCTGCTGCGACTCAAGCATCCGAACATCGTGCAATTGATCGGGTTCGGCGAAGAAAAAGGGTTGCTCTTCTACTCGATGGAGTACGTCGCTGGCGAGAACCTCCATCAGATGCTTCGTCGCGAGAAAAAGTTTCGCTGGGAAAAGGTACTCGACTGGGGAATCGAGATCGGAAGTGCACTCAAACATGCGCACGATCTCGGAATCATTCATCGAGATTTGAAGCCTGCCAATTTGATGGTCAACACCGAGGGGCATATCAAACTGACCGACTTCGGTATCGCCAAGCTGTTTGGAGCCTCGGAGGAAACGGTGCCGGGCTCCGTGTTGGGGACGGCAGATTTCATGTCTCCGGAACAAGCGGAGGGCAAGCCGGTAACTCTCCGCAGCGACTTGTATGCACTGGGTGCCATCTGTTACACCGCCCTTTCCGGCCGTCCTCCGTTCACCGGCACCAATGTCCCTGAGATCTTGTTCAATGTCCGTTATGGGAATTTCACGCATCTTCGGGAACTTGTACCGGAAACTCCCGTTGAGTTTTGCGACTTGATCGAAGAATTGATGAAGCGGGATCCGGCGCAGCGTCCACCCACAACGATCGTCGTCAACAAACGCTTGCAGTCGCTCAAGATCGGGCTCTCCAAAGTAGGCTCAAACCCTACGAGTTCCGATTCCAAAAAAGGACCGAGAGGGACGCAGTCCGGAAGCGATGAGACCAGCCTCAATCTGAGCGATCATCCGTCGCTGGCAAACTTGGGAGAGGATCCAGCGCAGACGCGGATGGTCAGTCCGCAGGCCGCAAAGAAGCCCCGGATCGGTACCGAAGCGATCCATAAAGGAGAGATCGCTGGTCCCAACGACGCTACGATCGAGGCACCGTCCGTGTCGAACCGTCCTTCGCTCGAGGATCAGCCCAGCGGGATCGGCCAAATTCAAAATACGAATTTCACCCAAGTCACCGACTCGGATCGAAAGCGTTCGGCTTTGGTCATCGACGACAAACGCGATTCCGAATCTTGGACCACTTGGCTCGGAATCGGGGGTCTGGTTTTGCTGTTGCTGGCGTGTCTTGGAGTCGGGTATTGGTTCTCGCGTCCTCCCAGCGCCGAGACTCTCTACCGACCGATCGGTGAAGCGATTGCCAGCGACGACCGAAGCCGTTTCGAATCGGTCGAAGAAACCGCACAGCGCTTCGTCGAATTGTATCCCGAGGACGAAAGGGTCCCCGAAATCATGGCGGAACTGGAGCAATTGCAAATCGAACGCACGATTCGCCAACTGCAACGTCGGTCCCGAGGTCGCTCGGATGTTGATCTCGATGCGCTCGAGCAGGCGTTCGTCGATTGCTCGCGGGCGACGGAACTCAATCCGATGGATGCCAAACGGAAATTGGCCGCCCTCCTGGTCGTTTTTCCCGAGACCGAGACGATGAGCCTGCGGCACAGGAAATTGATCGCTGCAGCCAAGCAGATGCTGGCAGGTTTAGAGTCGGACTCCCTAGGAAAAGGAGCGAACCTCGCTTCGGAGTCGTTGGAGCAGCAGATGCGCTGGGCAGAGACCCATCTTTCCCCAGAGGAACGCAACGCCTGGCTCCGGAGCATGATTGAGCTCTATCAAGAAAAACCCTGGGCGGAACCGTTGGTCAAGTCCGCCAAGCAAATGGTTGACACTGAGCCTTAAGTACAACTACAATTCTCGGTTTCCTCCCGTCTCCCAAGCCGTCGCCGACCCGCTCCAACGTGTCGGCGATCGTTGTTTTGTGGACCTTTCATTTCGCCGTCGTCTTGATCCTCTGGGAATACCGCGTTGAACGAAGAAGCCGAAGCCATCAACAAAGCAGACATCCTGATTGAAGCGATGGGATGGATCCGACGATTCCGCGGCAAGACCACCGTGATCAAGCTCGGGGGCTCTTTGATGAGCAATCCCGACGCCATGCGCCACACGCTGATCGACATCATCTTCATGGAAACCGTCGGCATGCGCCCGGTCGTTGTTCATGGCGGAGGCCCATCGATCAACAAGGCGATGGAAGCGGCCAAAATCACCCCCACCTGGATCAAGGGGCGGCGCGTGACCGATGCGCAGACACTCGCGATCGTGGAGCAAACCCTTGGCTATGAACTCAATGAGCATCTGACCAACGAGATTGAGCGATTGGGGGGCCGGGCTATCAATTTGAATTTCAAGACTACCAACGTTCTCTTCGGCGAAAAACTTCTCCTCGAGGAACCGGGCAGCGAACCGATCGATCTCGGTTTCGTCGGCCAAGTGACTCGTGTGGAACGACAGACCATCGAGAGCTTGACCTACACCGAACAGATTCCGGTGATTCCTTCGATGTGCATCGATGAGACTGGCCAAAAGTACAACGTCAACGCCGATACAGCGGCCATGGCGGTTGCGGAGGCTCTGGGGGCGGAGAAACTGATCTTCATCAGCGACGTCAACGGAGTCCGCCGAGACAAGGACGACCCGGAGAGCGTGATTCACTCCATGACCGCGGACGAAGCGCGAGAACTGATTCGCACCGGCGTGATCGCTGGTGGGATGATTCCCAAGGTTGAGGCATGCCTCGCCACATTGAATCGCGGAGTTGGCAAGGTCCACATCATCGACGGCCAGCTTCGTCACTCGCTCCTGCTCGAAATCTATACCACTGCCGGTGTTGGAACGGAGATCGTTCAGCGCCGCAACACTTCCGCATCGCGGATTGCGATCTAACTGACGATGAGGCATCTTCGGTCATTATTCGATCTTTCCAACGATGATTTCCATGCGATCATCGAGCTTGCGGTTTCGCTCAAGTCGCGGTTGGCCGCAGGCGAACGCCCCGACTTTCTTCGCAATCGCACCTTGGCCTTGATTTTTGAGAAAGCGAGTTTGCGGACCCGCGTCAGTTTTGAGGCCGGAATGGCCCAACTCGGTGGAACGGCTATCTATCTGACCAGCGATGCGGGATGGCGGGAACGGGAATCGATCGCAGACTTCGTTCGCGTTCTCAGCGAATATTGCGACTTCGTCGTTTGCCGCGCGATATCCCAGAAAACCGTCAACGAACTGGCCGCCCACGATGTGCTACCCGTCATCAACGGCTTGACCGACGAGTCGCATCCCTGCCAGGCACTCGGAGATATCCTGACCATGCTCGAGGACTCCCGGGGTGAATTGCGCGGCAAGCAATTAACATTCCTCGGCGATGGCAACAACGTCGTTCGGTCCCTGATTAAAGCAACGCATATGGCTGGGATGCGATTTCGACTGGCATGCCCCAAACCCTACCAAGTCCACGCATCGTTCCTCGATCAGATCAAGGATCGCTACGGCGAAACCGATTTCGCGCAGTCCGAAGATATCCACGCCATGGTCCGCGGGGCGGATTACCTCTACACCGATGTCTGGACCAGCATGGGGCAGGAAACCGAGAACGAAATTCGCAAGCAGGCTTTTTCACCCTACCAACTCAACCAGTCCGTGCTCCGCCACGCCCCTGACAACTGCAAGATACTGCACTGCCTTCCCGCGCGTCGCGGACTGGAAGTGACCGATGAAGTTCTCGATTCCAGGCAGAGTATCGTGTTCCAGCAAGCGGGAAATCGACTTCATGCCCAGAAAGGGCTCTTGGTCTGGCTGGCGATGCAGAACGGTTATCTCGACGCGTAGCGATTCGTCGTTACCGGTTGTTGCCTGTCGAAGCGATGTCGGTCCGCATCATCTGGTCGGCTACCCATCGAACATAGGCTTGATCGACCGGGCTCAACCGTCGCATGGCAACCGTGGTCGTGCGACCGTTCTCTTTTTGGAGGCGGACTTTGTCCGGATAGATCATGACCAGGCGACCTTCCACTTCGTAGGCGCCCGTATTGTCGATCCACTTTCGAGATTCCGCCCCTCGAAACTCACTGGGAGGCGAGAAGACGGGGCGATCGAACAAGGTTTCGAACGGGTTCGACGCGGAGTCCGTGGTCGCCACTTCTTTCGGGGGATTCTCATCGATATTTCGCAGATGCCGGCGCACGACCGGATC
Organism: Planctomycetota bacterium; assembly: GCA_046306195.1. Taxonomy (GTDB): domain Bacteria; phylum Planctomycetota; class Planctomycetia; order Pirellulales; family Pirellulaceae; genus JBKCUI01. The sequence continues at coordinate 12,034 of JBKDXO010000055.1, forward strand.
GCTTGCGAAACCCGCGGATGGACAAACCGCGATCATCGACAGGATCGCGATACATTCGAGACGAATCTGGAATTTTTTAGCCATCGTAAAGATCCTCCGTGCAGTTCCGACACAGCCGAAAAAAGTCGATTTTCGTTTCCATGAGCCTGAGGCGCTAGCCGATTTTTGCACTGCGAATGAACTCGGCTAGCGCATCAGGCTCACTTTTGTCGGCTGTGTCATTTCCCAGCCATCAATACCCTCGGTTGTTCGGCAATCGAGATCGTCGCGAACCAATCCCTTTGAAAAAATCCCGCGTCGGAGCTTGCCAGGAAGATGGGTTGTATCGAGCGTACTCGTAATATCGGAGTTGATCCGGTCCCCGTTTTGGACCGTTACATGCCCGGCTCTATCATTTACAATAATGGTCCGGACTCGAAGTTGTCGTGTCCGCTGGCCAGCAGGAGAGGCTGTTGCTCAAATCTCTTTTTCGATCGTGGTCTTTGGAGAGCAAGTGCCTCCTGTTTCTGGGGTTGGCGCTCCTGGTCTCGCTCGTTCTGGGCTTCTTTGCCGTTCAGTTCGTCGCCGAACGGTTGGTGATCGAAGCGACCCGGCAATCGGCTCGCGATTACGCCAACGCCGTCATCGGGTTAAAGCATGTCGCTTGGAACGAGTCGTCCCCCGGCAACGACGATTCAACTTCCAATCCCGCTAACCAAAGCAAACGGACAGAATTGATGCGAACCGTGCGGCAGAGCATGCTCGAGTCGCGGTTCGAGTTTTCCATTTTCCGGATCAATGATCGACTGGAGCATCGGTACCTCGACAATTCGATCGCGACCGAAGGGGACCTGTCCCGATTGGTCGAGATCCATGCGAGTCTCGCCTACCAAGATACCTTGGCGAGCGAAGCGGCTGAGGAGGAAGCCAAACGGATCTCGGGCAGTAGCGACGGCGGCGCATCCGCTGGCCCGAGCGATCTGGAATCGATCGCGACCAAAGAGGTGGATCGCAGTCGACTCCCCCCCGCGACCAATCCCCTCTCCAATCTCGCCAATCCGACAAAATACGTTTACAGAGACGCCGGTCCGATCGATGGTTTCTACTACTATTACCATCCCGTCGCGTTCAACCAGACCTGTCTGATCTGCCACGCCAAACTGCCGGCATCTGCGGATATACCCAGCACTCCATCGACCGATCCATTTCGCGTCGTGCGCGTCAAACTGCCCTACAGCGAAACACGCGTCTGGCGCATCTGGAGCTACTCCCTCCTGACATCGATCGGCATCGCCACGCTGGCCACCGGCCTATTCTTCATCCATTGGGTCTTGAAACGCCTGGTCATCAATCCGCTATCGGAGCTGAAATTGGTCAGCGAAGAGATCACGAGCGGGAAAACCGGCATGCAATTTCGCGTTGATACCGATGATGAATTCTCCGAACTCTCGGAATCGTTCAACCGCATGCTGCGGCACTTGATCGAAACGCAAACCCAGTTGGAAACCGTCAATCGGGAATTGGATCTTCGGGTCGATGACCTCGCGAGTTTGAACCTGCAGTTATTCGAAGCCAACAAACTGAAAGGGGAATTTCTGGCCAGCATGAGCCATGAGCTGCGCACTCCGCTCAACAGCATCCTCGGATTCAGCGATGTGCTCCAAGGCATCGAGACGCTGACCGACAAACAGCGGCGCTACGTCAGCAATATTCAAAACAGCGGCCGCGTTCTCCTCGAAATGATCAACGACATTCTCGATCTCGCCAAGGTCGAAGCGGGCAAAATGGAGGTTCGAGCCACGGAGTTCTGCGTGCTGTCGGTCCTTCGCGATCAGGTGGAAATCTTCCGTAAAATGGCGGAGGACAAAAATATCGACCTGCAGATCGATTCCAACCAGTTCGAGTTGCTCGTGGTCCAGGATCAGCCCAAGCTCGCGCAGATCCTGACGAACCTGCTGTCCAACGCCATCAAATTCACTCCCGAGGGTGGGTTGGTCACCATCGCATGCGATCGATCCAGCGACGAAAACTTTTCCATCACGATCGCCGATACGGGCGTTGGGATCGCCCCGAGTGACCACGAAGTCATTTTTGAGAAATTTCGGCAAGCTTCTCCCGGCGAAGGACGCGATGCGCTGACACGTGAACATACAGGTACCGGTTTGGGACTTTCGATCGTTCGGGAGTTGTGCCGTTTGCTCGGCGGGGATATCACATTGACGAGCCAACTCGGCCACGGCAGCACTTTTTGTGTCACGCTGCCGGTCCATTACCGACCTCCCTCCTCCGCAGCCGCCAGCAGAACGCAAGGGATATGACAACCACGATTCGCGACATCCGCATCCAAAGGCACTTCACCCGTCAAACACCGGGAAGCGTGCTCTACTCCTGTGGCAATACCGTCGTGCTGTGCACGGCTTGCATCGAGGAAAAAGTACCGGAATGGATGGCGGGCCGAGGCCGAGGATGGATCACGGCCGAATACAGCATGCTCCCAGGCAGCACACCTCAGCGCAAGGCTCGCGAACGGAACGGCAAGGTCGACGGCCGAACCACCGAAATCCAGCGGCTGATCGGCCGGTCGTTTCGCGCGATCGCCGATCTGGACAAACTCGGCGAACGATCCCTCACCATCGACTGCGATGTGCTCCAAGCCGATGGAGGCACTCGCACCGCGTCCATCACCGGCGGGATGATCGCTCTGATCGATGCGGTCAACTCCGTCTTCCGCGGCGCACCGCCAGACCGATACCCCCTGTCGGATTCCGTCGCCGCAATCAGCGTGGGGATCGTCGATGGGCTGCCGAGCCTGGATTTGGACTACGCTCGCGATGTTCGAGCCGACGTCGACATGAATGTCGTCATGACCGGTAAAAACCGGTTCGTGGAAATCCAAGGCACCGGCGAAGAAGCGACGTTCGACGAGGAGCAATTGCAGCAGTTGATCGGCCTGGCCAAAAGCGGCATCGCGCGACTGCAAACCTTGCAGCAGGAATCCCTCGGTGCGGATTGGCCTTGGCGGACGTGATCCCGCCCCGAGGATCGCCCGGCGATTCAACGTTCCGTGAACATTCCGACCATCCAAGCCCCGCAGACGAAAGCCAACCAGCCGCAAACGATGCTCCCCATTCCATACGCTGCGGCCAGATCCCATCGGCGCGCGTGCAGCAAGTCCGCCAACTCCATGGCGAGTGTTGAGAAGGTCGTGAAGCCGCCACAGAATCCCACCCCGAATAACAAGACTCCGAGATGCCCGCGCTGGGCTGCTCCAAACCCCATCACAATGCAGCCCAACGCAAACGAACCTACCAGATTCACGATCCCGGTTCCCCACATCGAGGAAGCCCCCGAGTTCCACGACGCAACCCATCGCCCGACCCCGTAGCGAAGCGCACTACCCGCCCCTCCACCGATTGCGACCAGAAGGTAAGGCGACGAAATCCAAGCAATGATTGAAGAGAACATATTGGAGTGAAGTCGCATATCGGGGTTGGAAAGGGGGAGGATTCCCAAGTCAGGTCGCGAACACCCGCGAGCTTTGCAGACTAGAAATATCCGCCAAGCCAGAAATCATCTCAACCGCCTCGATCGCCAAATCCCCCGGAAAAAATCGAACGAATCCCGGTCGAGTCGATCGGGCATGGAACGCTTGAAGACGGTTTGGTAGAACATGGTGGTTTGGATGTTCCGTTTTCTAACTGCTTTTTCCTGACCCATTCTCTTTCCTTACCCTCTGCCGGAGATCTCGCCATGACCAACGGACCGTTAAACCGAAAACTCAAGATGGGGTTGGTGGGTGGTGGACCTGGCTCATTCATCGGACGAGTTCACTCCATCGCAGCTTGCCTGGACAACCGAGCTACCGTCGTTGCCGGGGCATTCAGCAGCAGTGCCGAGAAATCGCTCGCCGCCGCCCCGGACTACGATGTCGATCCTCAGCGGGCCTATCCGTCTTACCAGGCCATGTTCGAAGCCGAGGCCAAAAAGCCCTCGGGAGAACGTATCGATTTCGTGAGCGTCACCACTCCCAACTCGACCCACTTCGAGATCGCCAAGGCAGCCCTTCAGTCCGGTTTTCACGTCGTTTGCGACAAACCGATGACCTTCGATTTGGACCAAGCCGAGGAATTGGCCAAGGTTGTCGACAGTTCGAAAGCCGTCTTCGCCTTGACCCATAACTACACCGGTTATCCCCTGGTGCGACAAGCGCGCGAGATGATCCTCGGCGGAGAATTGGGGGAGATTCAAGCGGTCCGTGCGTTCTACATCCAAGGCTGGTTGCGAACACGACTCGAGAGCCAGGACCAGAAGCAAGCGGCCTGGCGCACGGATCCGAGCAAGAGCGGGGCTGCGGGTTGCTTTGGAGATATCGCGACGCATGCGTACAACCTGGGCCGCTACATGACCGGCCTTCTACCGGCCGAGATCAGTTGCCATCTGAAGATCTTCGAACCAGGTCGAAAACTCGACGACTACGGGACCGCGATCGTTCGATATCAGAACGGGGGCTTGGGAACTGTGACCGCCAGCCAGATCAGCCATGGTCGAGAGAACGATTTGTTCATCGAAATCGACGGAACCAAGGGAGCGATCTCGTGGCGGCAAGAGGAACCGAACGTCATGGTGATACGTCAGAACGGCCAACCCCATCGCCTCTACACGCGCGATCCGAATGCATCCTACATGAATGCCAGCGGCCGCGGAGCATGCCGTTTGCCAAGCGGACACCCGGAAGCGTTCTTCGAGGCGTTTGCCAACATCTATGCATCCGCCTACGACGCCATGGTCGATGTCTCTCAAGGCAAGGCTGTCGAGCGAGTCAAAACGGTTTATCCCAATGTGCATGATGGAGTCGAAGGGATGTACTTTATCCAGCAATGCGTGGCCAGCAGCGCGCAGAACGGAGCTTGGCTCCCTATGCGACATCCGCGCGCCCGATCCTAGCCAACTATCTCGAGAGGGAGCCTGATATTGAAAGCCCACATCGTCCTGCTGCCAGGAGATGGCATCGGCCCTGAGGTCACACGCAGCGCGCACCGTGTGCTCGTCGAGGTCGCATCCCGCCTGGGTCACGATCTGACTTTCGAGGAACACGACATCGGGGGTATCTCGATTGATCGCCACGGCATCCCCCTGACCGACAGTACGATCGAGGCATGCCGGGGCTCGCACGCGATCCTGCTCGGTGCGGTCGGTGGCCCCAAGTGGGATGACCCCAATGCCAAGACCCGGCCCGAAGCCGGATTGCTCGCCATTCGCAAAGCGCTCGGTCTGTTCGCCAATCTCCGACCGATTGTCACGTTTCCTGAATTGCTCGACGCTTCGCCTCTCAAGCGGCACATCATCGAGGGGACCGATATTCTCTTCTATCGGGAATTGACCGGTGGATTGTACTTTGGGCCTTCGGGTTGCGAGACCTTGGACAACGGCGAGCAGCGAGCCTACAGCACCGCCGTCTACACCACTTCGGAGGTGCAGCGCATCGTCCGCATGGCCGCCTTAGCAGCGCGTAACCGTCGCAAAAAACTCACGATGGTCGACAAGGCCAATGTGCTCGAGGTCTCGCGTTTGTGGCGACGCGTCACCACGCAAATCATGCAAACTGAGTTCAGCGACCTGGAGTACGAAGTCGTCCTCGTCGACTCGATGGCCATGCATTTGCTGAGCCGTCCGAAAACCTTTGACGTGGTCGTCACGAGCAATATGTTCGGCGACATCCTGACCGACGAAGCGTCGATGTTGCCCGGTTCGCTCGGCATGCTCCCAAGCGCCTCCCTCGGCAGTTCCGGTCCGGGCTTGTACGAACCGATTCACGGTTCCGCACCCGACATCGCGGGCAAGGGCGTCGCCAATCCCCTGGCAACCATCCTGGCATCGGCCATGCTTTGCCGACATTCCCTGGGATTGGAACGCGAGGCAGTCGTCATCGAGCAGGCGGTCCGCAAAGTGCTGGCCGACGGTCACCGCACGGCAGATCTCGTCCCTCGCGGCCAACCGTCTCTAGGAACCTCCGCCATGACCGACCAAGTGCTGTCAGCCTTGGAGGTTTCTTTCTTGTCGACCAAGGCATGAGTACCGCCCTACCAGTCGCCCGATTCTGCGCCCTCTGTTCGCTCCTGTGCGAACCTCCCCCCGAAGATCCCAACTTCGGCGCAACGTTTTGTTCCAGGCGGAATCGCGAACTCGATGCCCTGCGGGATTGGCTAGCGCACCGAGACACGCTCACATCGGTGGCGGCGTGGGAATCGAACTTGGAGGAAGCAAAACAGCGACTGGCCAATACCCAGGATTTGCTGGTCACCGGAAGATTGCGATGTGTCGAATCCAGTCGCGGCGCTTTGGCCATCGCGCAGCGAAAGCATGCTCGGATCGATTCCTGGGAAAGCGATGCCGCATTCGAAGGCATCTCTGCGTTCCAAAGGGTCGGAGCTATGACGGCTTCACTATCCGAGGCACGCGATATCGCGGAATTGATGATTGTGATCGGCGGAGACGAATGGACCGAGGAGTTCCCAAAGCTACCGGGTTCGCTCTACCGCGGTGAATCCATCCCGGTGCTTTTGCTCGGATCCTGGAGCGATGCTGGCCGCAAACCTTGGCTCGACGCGGGCTTTGAGGTTCTCTCCATCGATACACCGATCGCGCAGATACCTCGTGCTCTCTCGGAAGCATCGGCCTGCGAAGCGATCGGTGGATGGGACAGCACCGCGAGTCGATGGCTGCACCGCGCGGGTTACACAGCGGTCGTATGGTCGATGAAGTATTTGAATATCGAACATGGCGACCTGTGGTACGAGAGCATGATGGACTGGATCGCCCGCCGGAATGAAACCAAACGCGTCGCGGCCGTGCTCTGGAGCGATTTGGAAACCACCTTCCATCAGGTTTGCACCTGGTGGACGGGCTTTCCTGGACGCATCCAATTCCATGGCGAGACAGCAGAGTATGACCCGAGCCGATACTCGGCCCAACGCTGGCTCGAGGAACGTTTGGTGCCAAGCTCTCGCGGTAACGCGTCGTCGTCCCAACCTTCGCTGATCCTGTGGATCGACGACTCTTTTGAGGATCTTCCAATCGCCGTGTTCGAATCCGGCCTCGCCACGATTGCGATTTCCCCCAGGCGACCTCCTCAGGGTTGCAACGCGATTTGGCTTCCATGTCTTCCGGCTGGCCTGGGGAACGCATGCGAGTTTTTTCGAGGCGACCACGCCATCCTGCTCCGAGGAAGCGATCCCTATTGCGTCGACCATGACCTCCCTGCGGCCGTTCCATGGTTGAGGGGACTTCTCGAGCCATGATCGTACAGTTCAGCCAAATCCAATGCTGCGATGGCATCGTCGATTCAACACCCATCCGCGATTTGTTCGTGATCGATGGCTGCCTGGCCGAGGCGATTCCCAAGGGCAGCAGAGTCGATGCCCATTACTGTCTCCCCGGCCACGTCGTGTTTCCTGGGGGAATCGATATCCATACGCACATCGGTGGTGGTAAAGTAAACGTTGCGAGACTTCTGTTGCCCGAACGATCCGTCCGGAATGAGCAAAGGATCCTATCGGATACCAAACCGTGGCTCGCCCCGCTCTCATGTCCGGTCCCCAACACGTGGGAAACGGGGCGTCGCTATCTCCAGATGGGATACACGACCTGCTTTGAGCCTGCGATGCTCCCGGCGGGTGCCAGGCACGCCCATGCGGAGATGCGCGATACGCCTTGGTTGGATACGGGTGGCTATGTCCTGCTCGGGAATGAACGGATGCTGCTGCAATGGATCGCCGATGGGGTCTCGCAGCCACAGATCACCGACTACGTTGCGTGGATGCTGCGCGCACACGCTGCGTGCGCGGTGAAAGTCGTCAACGCGGGTGGCATCGATGCGTTCAAGTTCAACCAACGGCACATGCAGATCGATGAAAAGCATCCGATCTACGGGATCAGCCCGCGACAGATCCTCAGGGCTCTCTCCACCGCCGTCACGGACTTAGGCTTGGCCCATCCGTTGCATGTTCACTGCAGCAATCTGGGGAAGGCGGGAAACATCGCAGCGACGCTTGCCACCGTGGATGCCGTGGAAGGTCGACGATTGCATCTGGCGCATGCCCAGTACCATTGCTACGGTGCGGAAGGGCCTCATGGATACAGCTCCGCAGCCCATCTGCTAGCCGACCGGGTCAATGGATCGGATCGGTTGACGATCGATGTTGGACAAGTCTTGTTTGGACAAACCATCACCCTATCGGCCGACACCATGCACCAGTTCGACAATCGCAAACTCGCTTCTCCAAGAAAGACGGTCTTCCAAGATATCGAATGCCAAGCTGGATGCGGCGCGCTCCCTTTCCGTTATCGACAGAGTCAATACGTTCATTCCCTGCAGTGGTCGATCGGATTGGAACTCTTCCTGCGCATTCGCGACCCGCGTAAAGTTTTCTTGACTACCGATCATCCCAACGGCGGACCATTCACGGGGTACCCGCATTTGATTCGATTGCTGATGGACTACGATTTTCGAATGTCGATATTCGAGCAATTGCACCCCGATGTTCGAAGAACCAGTCCTTTGCCAGAACTGAAGCGGGAATACACCTTGGATGAGATCGCAACTTCGACGCGATCCGGACCGGCGGCTGCCTTGGGATTGGTGCGCCGCGGCACGCTCGAGCACGGAGCTTTAGCCGATCTGGCCGTGTATCGAATCGATTCCGATCCGGAATCGATGTTCCGCAATCCCACGATGGTTTTTCGACGCGGCAAGCTCGTCTATCGTGACGGCGTATTTCTCGACGACTGCGACAAAACGACGATCGTCGCGGACATGCTCGATAGTGAACGAGCAGAAAGCTGGGTATCGCGACCGGAACATCAACTGGCGTGGCATGCTCGCTATGGATACTCGCCGACGCGAACTGCGATTCGGCGAGATGAGTTGATTTCAGCTGGGAGGCTGGTCGAGGAAAATCGACGGCAGGCCACTTAGCGCGTTGGGTTCCCGCTGGGATCCACAGCCGTTCTTGGGAAGGACGGAGTCGGTGCACTTGGGACAGCACCAGGACCCTGGTTCGAGAAATCGTAGGGGTTGTTTCGACCTACGCTACCTGGTCGGTACGCCGATGCTCCTGAACTAGCTGGCGCGCTCATCATCGGCATCGATGACGGAGCCGTTCCACCATACGCCACGGGCATCTGCGTGCTCGGAGGAAGTCCCGGTGGAAGATTCGATCCCGTGCTGACTGGCAGCGCTGGCAGACCTTGGCTCGCGGCAGGTCTTGCAGGCGGCAACGCGGCGGTCGCACCTTGTGGATTCATAGGAAAGCCGCTTGGTACGGCAGATGGGGGCAGCGCACTGCCTGGAGCGCTCGCCATCGTGGCCGGGCCTCGCGCTGGAGCCACTCCGCCGTAGACAGGAGCAGTTGGAACTGCACCGGGTGCTGTGGGGGGATAGTTGTAGTTCGGCGTCGAAGTAGGAATAGGAGCCGCACCCTGCGCCAAAGGAATCTGCGGGGCGGGAATTTGAGGAACCGACATTTGCGGCGCAGCGTTCATCGGATAAGCCGATGGCTGAACGCCGGAAGCTTGGAGATTCATCCCACCCTGACCGTAGGGTGTTCCGGGAACTCCCATTGGCGGCCGAGATTGATTGGTCGCATACGCACCCGTGCTGTAGCCGTTGGCCGACGCAGCGCCTCCAGGCGCAGGGGCTGCACCGGCGTTCGCGCCATAAGCCGGTCCCGCATTTGGACCATAACCGCCGAAGGCCGTACCGGAAGGTCGACCGCCTGCGTTCGGATTCATTGCTGTGCTGTTCACTGCATTCGGAGTCGATCGTGACGCCGGGCTGATTGGACCGCCAGCTGTCGTCGTTGGCGAAGGACCGTTCGGCCTGGCGTTCATCCCTGCAGTTGCCGAACCAGGACTAGAAACCGAAGGCCCGCTACCGACCAAGGTGGACTCGGAGGGTTTGCGTCCCCAGGAAAACATATCGGCACCCGGCATCTTCCAGCCGCTCTTGCAGCCTGTTTGGCTCCCGGCGAGCAAGGCCAAAACCAATCCTGTGTAGATCCAATTTCGTGTTCGACTGCGCATGGCTATCAATCCTTTGGTAGCTTGCCCCGAGAGCATTTGATGGTTCGTGGTAGTGCAGGTATCGGTCAGAGTCCCCCGGCAACATCACGATAACCGGAAAATCTTGCCTAAATTTTGCGATCGACTCTCTCTGCTTTCTCGGAAATCTCTAGCAAGAGAACCATCAGCGAGTCAATGCCTCTCATCAAGAAAAGCCCAATCGGTATATTTTGAATGCAATCAATCCGAAACCATCGAGACAAAAATGCTTCCGCAACATGATTTACGCCTTCGCGTTCACTACCACGAGGTGGACGGCCAAGGTCGCGTTCATCATTCCCAGTACTTGAATTACTTCGAGCGTGGACGGGTCGAGATGCTCCGCGCGTCAGGGTTTTCCTACCGCGAGTTGGAAGCGACCGGTCTGATGCTGGTGGTTCGCTCGTTGGAGATCCAGTTTCACTGGCCCGCGGTGTTCGACGATGAATTGCTCCTGACGACGCGATTGGGGTACTGCCATGGGGCGAGGATTCAACATCACTATCGCCTCGTGCGGAGCCACCCGCACCAATCCGAAGAACCGCAGTTGCTCGTGACCGGCACGAGTGAAATTGGATGCATCGATACCTCGGGAAGAGTCAAACGATTGCCATCATTCCTGCAATTGAACCTGCGCAACGGCTGACGTCGAAAACAAGGACATGCAAACAAGAAAACAAGGACATGCATGGTATCGGACCCTGAAATGCAGGATTGCTAGCAAAGAGAATCGTGGACCGGTGGTACTACAGGACACTGGTAAGACCAGCCGACTTGTCCTCGCACGGAGCACCCACGCAATGAAAGCATTTCGCGGCCAATCGAAACGCAATGCCTGTCCTTGTTTGTCCTTGTTTGTCCTCCTTGTGTGAGACCAATGCAATAAAGAGTCGAGTTGTGTCGCGTTGCCGCCGAGTATAGCTCGCGAGCGACACCCCACGTGGGTGGCACTCGGATACTCCATCAGGCCCGAATGGGCCGACAGTGTGAATGCCGGGGCGACGAAGTCCCCCGGTCGCCGAGCCCCCAATCTTCCTCAGGCCCGAAGGGCCGGCAGTGTAATCGTGCCCAATAATACGTGCCACCCACGAATGGCACTGTACACCTTGAGATTAAGGCGCAAGTTCTCTAGCGGCACAGTGGAGTATTTT
>JBKDXO010000056.1:0-36115 GCA_046306195.1 Planctomycetota bacterium
CCTTCGATACACGCAGGTAGGGGTTGGGGTTGGTCCGCTCATGCAGCGCCACGATCGCGTCGAGGTCGGCGCGCAGCGCTTCGGGCTCGTGTAGCTTCGCGATCTGCTCGGGAGTTGCCTTGGGGATGGCATCCCAAGGATTCTGCATGGACATCGATCGAGGCCAGAATCCAAGAAATATGCTCGCCACAAGAATCGCGATCGCGGTTACAGAAATCACCGCTATCCAACGTCGGTAGCGCCGTCGGGGTTTCGTTGGGGATGTTGTGGATTTGGTTTTGTCAGTCATCTCGTTTTCCTGCGAACATCAGAAGTCCTTCTGAGAGGCTCACTCGCGTCATCACGAAAGCAATTCGACGGGTTGCAACCAGTCTTGGATTTTCCACCGGTCCGTCGTTTGAACCCAAGGAGTATTCCCATCGGATTGGCGGCAACATGACAGGCCGTCCCGATTTCGTCGCGATTTTCCAAATTCCCGCACACGCAGGACAAGAAACAGGCCAGGGAATCGAATGCGTTTGTAAAGCGATGCATCGAACTCCAACCCTCCTCATTGCGGACTCATGCCGCCAGCTAATCATTCACTTGCTCAGCCTGCGACCGATTGGCCATTGGCCCATATCCCTGCCCAGCGGCGAGTGGCACCTTGGGTCCTGCTTCTAACGCTCGCCATCGAGCAGTTGCTGGTCGCTTACTTCCATTTTCTAGCGTATCCCAACCCAAGAACTTGGTTTCCGCCGATGGTCTGGCTAAGTTCGGCGACGGGGGGAATTGTCGATGGGACGCTGGTCGCCGGCGTGACCTTGCAACTCGTACTTTTCCCCATCTTCTTGTTCTGGCTGGGGCGCCTTCGCCCCAAGGATGTGGGAGTCGATCTGACCCGTCTCTGGCCAGCCGTCAAACTTACTCTGCTCTTTTGGATCACCAGTCAAATCCTGCATCTTGTGATCTGCTTATCGCTGGGGAAATCGATTGAGATCCATCCGGCCTGGGGACCCGAGAATTGGCGATTCGCCGTCAGCGATTGGCTTGGCCAGTTGTTTGGCAACTGCCCCTTCGAGGAGATCCTCTTCCGCGGCTTTCTCTTGCCACAGTGTTTGCTTCTCGCCATGCACTGGCTACCTGAATCAAAGCGATGGAAGCATCTGGTGATTGCGCTGTTGCTCTCGCAAGGGTACTTTGCCTTGGGGCATGTCATTTTCAACCTGCATCAGCCGCAAGGACAAGTGTTGCTGATCGCCCAATTCGTTTTTGGACTGCTCTTTTCGGCGGTTTACCTTCGTACCGGTAACTTGTTCCTTGCGATCGGAGTCCATGCCCTAATCAATAATCCGGCACCGCTGCTGAGCGATCCTCTGCCCGGACCTGGCGTGACGGGGGCAATCGTTTTCGTGGGTTGTCTGCTGTGGCTGTGCATCTCGCCATGGTGGGGCAGGTCGCAGCAGATACTCGTTCAGTATCGCGGCGATTCCCAGACCATTTAGGCACTATCCGCCCATCGAAACACCAAACCGGATCAGTGCGTCGAACAGAGTCGAACAGAACGGAGTGGCACAGTCCAAGGTCTGAACCGAGTACGAGTACCATCCTGTCGGAATGAGCACGAGTCCGAAGAGCAACCAGAACAAGAAGATGCGCCGAAGTGATGGTAATGATCGGGGTCACCCTTGTGCCTGGTGCTAGGGGGTGCCAATCAGGAGTCCAGAAAATAAAAAAGGGTGCTCGAAAGAGCACCCTTTTTCTAGGGATCGATTTCACTGCGATGGTGTTACCAGGGGCCGCGGACAGGGTAGACCCCGAATTGATCCGTGTGTGTTGGCCAGTAAGGCGTTGCACGGAAAGTTCCGCCGCCAGCACCGTTGGGTGGTACGCCACCAAATTGGTGATAGACCGGAGTCATCGTGTTTTGGGAAACACCCCACGAGTAGTTTTGTTGCATCGTCACAACAGGAGGAACGACCAATGCAGTCGGCTGACCTGTTCGCATCCAGTAGTAGCCGCCGTGCCACGGCCGCTGGGCTGCCTGATTGCGAGCCCAGTAATCGCCCCAACTCGAGTGCCATGCCCACGCCTTGAGCGTTCCATGTTCACCTGTATTGGGTCCGAGGATCCCGCTGCCGGCTCCGAGACCGTGGCCACCGAAATGATGACCATGGCTACCCTGGCACGCGCCCGAGTTGCAGTCGCTGACGACGACACCCTGCGCTAGGCCCAGTTGCGACATCAGAAGCGACGCGGCGATCACGGCGCTCCCGAGGACAAATCTTTGATTCATACGCTTCTCACTTCATTCGTGTTTGGTTGAAGATCAGTCGCGCATCGTCCGTGACGCTCATCTGAACCATCGTTAGGAAGATCAGGATCCTTTCCCGATCAAGCGGTCAACTGTCCGCACCAGTCTTATTGGTGAGGCAAGCGAATTTTCTTGTATGCCGTTTTCAGTGTGGTGTGAATCGGCGGCACGGAGTAGCTCGCGTGCGTGCGATTCATGCCGCGGCCCTGATCGTAGTACGAATGGTACCGATCATGGTGGCGATAAAGGTACTGATGTGGGTAAAGTGCTTGGTTGGTGTAGTAGGTGTGTCCAACCCAACCTGGAACTCCGATCGGGGAGATATACATCCCAGCGGTCGCCTGGTTGGCGTTCCCCTGGGTGAAGTAGTTGTCGAACAGCGGCTGTGTCCCTTTGCCGAGATACTGGCCGTAGACTTCGGGGCCGAGATCCCCGGCTCCAATCCCTCCGTTGCCGCCGAGCAAGCCGTGGGCGGCTCCGCCGACATAGGAATTCCCCGACACATACGGGACGGCATTGGAGCCGCAACTCGAGCACTGGGCCCGTCCCTCAAGTGACATCATTGCCAGAAAGGCGATGGCGACCACGCCTGCCAATCCCATGTTTACCAATCGTTGCCGTCGCATTCCTTGCACTCCTGTATCTGCGGAAAGGGGAAATCCTTCGTTCTCTCTGCTCGGCCAATTCCGCTGGCATTCCGAAACGAATCCGACAGGCAAGGGTGGACCGGTCCAAGATTTCGGACAAGGGAACCGAGTAAACCGATCCTGCCGAAAATGCTTGGGAAAGCCCCAGGACTAGCCGAAATTCGCCAGCCCGCATAGACCATCCCGCCGTTATCCTTTACCCTTTGGCTCTCCTCCTGCGACCCGGGGGGTCCGACCGACATCCAGGATTTGTTTCGCATCATTGACGAGCATGACATCGACTTCGACCAAGTCCCGACGCGCCACCGCCGAATCCATGGCGACCAAGCAGCGGGATGTTTCCGTAAGCGAATTTTTTGCCAAGAACCGACACCTCCTCGGCTTCGACAACCCTCGCAAGGCGCTGTTGACCACCGTCAAGGAAGCGGTCGACAACTCCCTCGACGCCTGTGAGGAGGCAGGGATCCTGCCCGAAGTCTGGGTCCGCATCGACCAAACCCAAGCAGGGCGGTTCCGGGTCGCCGTGCAAGACAACGGGCCAGGGATCGTCAAGAAGCAGATTCCGCTGATCTTCGGCAAGCTCCTCTACGGCAGCAAATTCCATCGTCTGCGGATGAGCCGCGGTCAGCAAGGGATCGGCATCAGCGCCGCCGGCATGAACGGCATGCTGACCACCGGTCGCCCGATGCAGATTCTGTCCAAGACGAGCAAGAAGTCCCCGGTCCATTACTTCCTGCTGCAGGTCGACACCAAGAAGAACCAGCCGGAGATCATCAACGGCAAGGGGGAAGGGGTCGATATTCCCGCCGGTGAAAAAGGGCTCGCGCACATGCGCGACAACGATATCGTCTGGGAAAGCCACTACCCGGAAACCGATGGCAAGCCGGGTCCGGAGTTGGAATCGGGCACCCGCGTGACGATCGAGCTGACAGGGGTCTACAAACGAAGCCGCGGCAGCGTCGACGAGTACCTCGAACAGACAGCGATCGCCAACCCGCACGTCACCATCCACTGGCAGAGCCCGGACGGCGATAAGCTGACGATCCCGCGCACGACCTCCGAACTCCCTCGCGAAGCCAAGGAGATCAAGCCGCATCCGTACGGAGTGGAGCTCGGTCGATTGATCACCATGCTCGGCGAGGACAAATCGACCTCGATCAGCGCGTTTCTGACCAACTCCTTTTCCTGCGTTACCCCGGCGGTCGCCCGCAAGGTCTGCGAAACGGCAAAACTCAGCACACGAGCCTCGGCCATTAAGGTGGGGCAGACCGAAGCGGAACGTCTCTACCAAGCTTTGCAGGAAACGAAGATCCGCCCCCCTTCGACCGATTGCATCGTCCCGATCGGCCGCGACTTGCTCTACGCGGGACTCAAGGCCATCGTGCCAGGCGATTTTCATGATGCAGTGACCCGTCCGCCGTCGGTGTTTCGAGGCTCGCCGTTCCAGATCGAGGTCGCGCTGGCATATGGCGGATCGGTGGAGACGCAGAAAATCACCCGCGAGGAATTGGTCGAAGTGATCCAGCAGTCCGATGCCCGGACCCTTCGCAAGTTCCTGATCGATTCGTTCAACGGGATCGGCGGAGACGCCGCCGACAAGATCATTGAGCAGACCAAGCTACCAACGCGATGCAGTCCTCAAAAGCTCAAGAAAGACCAACTCGATGCGTTGCACAGCGCGCTGCGCGAAGTGAACATTTCCGAAGGGCAATCGATGCAGATCTATCGATTCGCCAACCGGGTTCCGCTTCAGTACCAGCAGGGGGCCTGCGCGATTACGCAAGCGGTCCTCAATACCAACTGGCGGCCGTACGGCCTATCGCAATCCAAGGGGGCGCTCCCGTCCGGACCGGTCACCTTGATCGTGCACATGGCCAGCGTTTGGGTTCCGTTCACAAGCGAATCCAAAGAAGCAATCGCCAACGCGCCGGAGATTGAGAAAGAGCTTCGTCTCGGCATTCAAGCGATCGGTCGGTCGTTGGCGGGATACATCCGGAAACGCCAAGCGATCGCAGCCCAAGGAAACCGCCGCAGCATTTTCCTGCGTTACTTGAAGGAAGTGGCCAATGCGGTAGCAACCATCCAGAAGTCGGAGGCGAATCCGATCTATGAGGATCTGTTGCATGTGGCCAAGAAAAAGACCGCGGTGGCCGACGTCAAGCTCGACGAATTCGGCCGCGAGATAACCGCCGAGTCCGAAGACTAGGCGGTTTGGAAAAAGCGGTTGGTTTTTCGGGCACCGAGCCGCGATGGGCTAGGCGCTTTCCTTGCGCTTGGACGTCGACTTAATCGGACGGATGCTACCGTCGTTCGGATCGAGGTCGATGGTGTAGAGGGTTCCTTCTTCCTGCTCTGGCAGGTCGAACATGACATCCATCATGATTTCCTCCACGATGCTGCGCAATCCTCGAGCCCCAACATTCTTGCGATGGGCTTTTTCGGCGATGGCTCGCAACGCCGCTTCGGTGAATTGAAGATCGCAATGCTCCATTCCGAACAGGGCCTGATACTGCTTGATCAGGGCGTTCTTGGGCTCGGTGAGAACCTTGACCAACCCAGCGATATCGAGCGGAGCCAGGGCGGTCACGACCGGCAACCGGCCGATCAGTTCCGGGATCATGCCGAATTCGAGAATATCGTCGGAATGGATTTGGGCCAGCAGCTTCGCGGAATCGGTCTCGCCCTTGATGGTTGAACCTGGTCCGAATCCCAGGGATCGCTTGCCCATCCGCTTGCTGATGATGTCCTCGATGCCGACAAACGTTCCTCCGCAGATGAAGAGGATGTTGGTCGTATCGAGTTGGATGTACTGTTGCTCGGGGTGTTTGCGTCCGCCCTGCGGTGGGACGTTGGCGACGGTCCCTTCGAGCATTTTGAGCAACGCTTGCTGGACCCCTTCGCCCGAGACATCGCGTGTGATCGAGACGTTTTGGCTCGTCTTACCGATCTTGTCGATTTCGTCGATGTAGAGGATTCCGCGCTGAGCGGCTTCGATATCGAAGTCGGCTGCATGGAGCAGTTTGAGGAGCAGGTTCTCCACATCCTCGCCGACGTATCCGGCTTCGGTGAGGGTGGTTGCATCCCCGATCGCGAAGGGAACGTTGAGCATTTTGGCCAACGTCCGCGCCATCAATGTTTTCCCGCTACCGGTGGGACCGACCAGAAGGATATTCGATTTCTCGATTTCGATGTCCGATCCTTCCCAGTCGGCGCTCAGTCGCTTGTAGTGGTTGTGCACCGCGACAGCGAGCGACCGTTTGGTCTGTACCTGGCCGATCACGTATTGATCCAAGTGTTCGACGATCTCCCGGGGTGAGGGGATTTCGTTGAAGAGTTTCTTGGTGGGGCCGCGACGTCGCTGTTCCTGGTCGAGAATGGATTGGCACAGCTCGATGCATTCACCGCAGATGTAAACATCTCCGGGACCTTCGACGAGGGGGCCGACATCCCGATAACTTTTGCGGCAGAACGAGCAGAAAGCATTCTTCTTCGCAGCGCCGCCATTGCCGCCGCGGCGGCCGGCCATCATATCCTTGCCTGAGGGCATTCTCGACTCCTTGCTAGGGGGCACCCAAAACGGACCGGGGAGGATCCGGATTTCGGGAATGTGGTTCACGTGAGGGAAGCTCGATCGTCAGCGCCCCAGAGCGAGACCATGCAGGGCATGTTCTCGCACGCGGGTGCAAACCGGGCATCCGTGACCACAGTTACGAGCCGATGGGTATAGTTGCTTGATCGCACAAGGCGACAGCGGCCTCCCAGGCCGATTCAGATTCACCACCCCTGTTCGCAGTATATCACAAGTTTCGCGATGGGTCGGCATCGTTTTCTTGAGAGTTGGATGCGGGGGTCGTGTTCAAGTTCGCTGCCGAACCGAGAGGGGGAGACCCTCCGGAGAGCAACGCCTTAATCTTTCGGAATTCCTGATCGTCGATGTCACCTTCACTGCGCATTTCTTCGAAATTCTTTTCGAGCAGATCGGTGATCGGCTGGTCCTTCATGTTGGAATCGCGCAACTTTGCCAGGACAAAATAGGCGGCGATCGTAACCAAAGACAGGACCAACAAACCCAATACAGCCTGAAAAACTGTGTTGGTAAACAACGCATCGGCGGACAGCCAACGATCAAGTGCGGTATTCATGCGACGAGCAACCGGTAAGACGTTTCCAAGGACTAACCTTCGATCCTTGATTTTAGCCGAAATGCTTCGAGAGTCATTCTCGACTCCGCACGCCCGAATGGTATGCATGTCCCATGGGGCTCGGCCACTACCGGGGCGGCCATTTTTTCAAGAAAATCTGGGATACTGCCCAGATCGCATCGGCTCCCGAGGCAGCGCAGAGAGTCGCCCCCGGGAGCTGGGAAGAGAATGCAAGACGCCGACCCTGATGCATCGGCGAGGAACCGAGCGTTTCTCAGGCCAAGCCGAGGCGTTCTTTCGGATCCTTGAGGGCATGGTGCAGCCTCGCCAAGGCTTCGGTTTCGATCTGACGAACTCGTTCGCGGGTCAGACCGAGTTCGGCGCCGATTTCCTTGAGGGTGTGCGGGGGGCAATCCCCGAGCCCGAACCGCATCTTCAAAACGGTCGCTTCCCGTTCATCGAGGGTGCCGAGCAATTCCATGGCCGTCTTCATCACATCGTGATCCAAGAGCTCCTCATCAGGGCTCTTGCGCCGCTCATCCATCACCATTTCCCCGAGTGACCAGCCCTGGTCCGACTGGTCGCTCTGCGGAGTGGCGTTGTAGATTTGGATCGCTTTTTTGATGATGGGAAGTTTCTTCTTGGGCAGGCCCAGGATCCTCGCCACCTCTTCTTGGGTCGGCATGCGCCCAAGTTCCTCGCTGAGGCGAGCCGTCGCGCGCCGCCACTTGCTGAGCAATTCCACCATGTACGCGGGAATGCGGATGGTTTTCGCCGAGTTGATCAACGCCCGCTTGATCGATTGCTTGATCCAGTAGCTGGCGTAGGTACTGAAGCGCGTGCCGATGTCGGGATCGAAGCCTTCGACCGCACGCAACAAACCGAGATTCCCCTCTTCGATCAGATCTTGGAGGGCCAACCCTTTGCCGACGTAGCTGCGAGCGATGTTGACTACCAAACGGAGGTTCGCACGGACCATGCGATCCCGCGCTTGGACGTCTCCCAACGCGATTTGACGAGCCAGGAACTGTTCGTCTTCCGCAGTCAGAAGTTTGGTTTCGTTGATCTCCCGGAGGTAGGTTTCCAGAGGAGATTGCAGTTGGTCGCCATCCTTGCGACGTCGACGATCGGTAATCATATTGATTTCGTCGTCGTGTGGATCCTCCACGTTGTCGAGAAACGGTCGAGGATGGACCATCGATAGATCTTTCTGACGTGCAAAGGGAACGAGGAAAATGAAACGGGGTAAGTCACGAGTAGATCGGCGGGAATACAGTCATTTCTGCGGAATTCCGCTCCCGACCCGCCTGTAGCGGATGTTCCGAGAACGCGAACCGCTGTCCGTTCGGCGTTTTTGCCTTACAATCGCACTTTCGTTACCAGCGACCCTGACTGGGCCTTGTTTCCCCGTTCCCCAACGCGCGACTCCACCGCTTATGCTTTCCCCGCACGCGACCGATTCTTCACCGACCGCGACCGATCCTGACGGTTGTGCCGAACATGTTTCCTGCGACGCGCACTCCCTCGACAACCGTTGGTTGAGTTGGGCGTCCCACATCTTGGCGGGCGGAGCGATCGATCGTTCGCAAGCGCTAGAGATCCTGAATTCGAGCGACGATGCGTTGATGGACGTCCTCTCGGCAGCCAACCGCATCCGCAGGCACCACTTTGGAAAGACCGTTCAACTCTATTTCTTGATGAATGCCAAGAGCGGGCTTTGTCCGGAAGACTGCAACTACTGCAGCCAATCCAAAATCTCCGACGCCCCCATTCCGAAGTACAACATCCTCAGCCGCGAAAAACTGCTCGATGGTGCGCGTCTCGCTGCCGAACGGCAGAGCAAGACGTACTGCATTGTGATCAGCGGTCGAGCACCCAACGAACGCGAGATCAAGGCGATTGAAACCATCGTCCCGGAGATCAAGCAGAAATTCGGCTTGAACATTTGCGCATGCCTCGGCCTGCTCAATGAATCCCAAGCCCAGCGCCTGGCGGCGGCCGGAGTCGACAAGGTCAATCACAACCTCAACACCAGCCGCGATTATTACGAAAAGATCTGCACGACCCATACTTTTGAAGATCGGGTCGAAACCCTTCGCAATGTCCGCAAAGCCGGGTTGCAATTGTGCAGCGGCGGGATCATCGGGATGGGGGAAAAGCGAGAGGACATCGTGGAGATGGCGTTTTCGCTCCGTGAACTTGAGGTCGAGTCGATCCCGTTGAACTTCCTGCACGCGATCGATGGCACGCCGCTGGAACGCAAGGAATACCTCTCCCCACGCGATTGCCTGCGAGCCCTGGCGATGTTCCGTTTCGTCAATCCATCGAGCGAACTGAGAATTGCCGGAGGACGAGAACGCCACCTGCGATCGCTCCAACCGCTCGGGTTGCTGGTAGCCAACAGCATCTTCGTTGGCGATTACTTGACCACCCAAGGCCAACCTCCCCAAGAGGATTACCAGATGATCCAGGATCTGGGGTACGAGATCACCGGCCAAGCCATGGTCCCGGAGTGACTGCAACGCTCTCTTCGTCAACAACCTGTCTGTCTACGCCATCCTTGAAACTTGAATCCGGAAAGTGAAACCATGCCAAAATTGACCGTGGAAGGAATCGGGGAGTTCGATGTCCCCCAAAACAAACGCTTGATCGCGGCCTTGCGCGAGGAAGTCGGGAGCGACCAGTTGCATGCATGCGGCGGCAAAGCGCGATGCACGACATGCCGCGTCGAATTCGTCGCTGGCGAACCGACCAAGATCACGGTCGCCGAGCGCGATATCCTCGCTGCTCGGGGCGTGACCGGTGTCCGCCTCAGTTGCCAGATTCTGTGCGACCAGGACATGACGGTTCGCTTGATCAGCCGCTTCGAAGGAAGCGGACGCAAGGATTGCGGCTCGCCCTACACCGAGTCGATTGAGCCACAGCCCGTCGAATGGGTCGACCGCTAACGCACCAAGCTTGACCCAGCGAAGGGGCAAACCATGCTCTTGGTTGATAATCCAGTACTGCAGCGCGAATTGCTGACCAATCTCCGTGCACCTCGCGCGTTCATCTTGATGTTGGTGTATCAAGTTGCATTGGCTGCCGTCGTCCTCATCGCCTATCCTCGCGATACGAAAATCGACCTGAGTCGCGAGTCAGCTTCCGCGCAGCGACTGGTCGACTTCTTCTTCGTTGGACAGTTCGCCATCGCTTCCTTGATGGCTCCGAGTTTCACCGCCGGCGCAATCACTGGAGAAAAAGAACGCAAGACGTACGAAATGCTGCTGGCCAGCCCTTTGCGTCCATGGATGATCGTCTCCGGGAAACTGGTCGCTGCGCTGACCCACTTGGTGGTCCTCATTCTGGGATCTCTGCCGATCATCATGCTCTGTCTGCCGTTGGGAGGGGTGTCGATCTACGAACTGCTCGCGGCCTACTTGGGTCTCGTATTCGCAATTTTTCTCTTCGGTTCCATCAGCCTCTTTTGCTCGAGCTACTTCAAGCGAACATCTTCTTCGCTGGTGGTCAGCTACGTATTGATTCTGCCAGTCCTGATCGTAGGCGCAACGACGTGGCTCGGATTGTCAACGCGCGGCGACCTGCGATTGTTGATGACGGCGACGGTCGTACCGATCCTTTCTCTTGTCATCGGTTCCTCGCTGCTGGCCGTCACCGCGAGGCGGTTGCTGTATCCACCCGACATCGGCAGCCAAGGGAGCGAAGTGGTCGATCTCGAACGCGAACAGCGCGAGGCGGTCGGCCTGGTGATCCAGCGAGATCAGTTTCCCGACAATCTTTTCGCACCTCCAAGGCGCAAGACGCTGATGGAGGACACCGCCAATCCTGTTTACGACAAGGAAATGCACGCCGAGCTTTTCAGCCAGGGAACGCTCATGCTGCGATTGGTCATCCAGTTGAGCATGTTGCTGGCCATTCCCTTGATGGCGATCCTGCTGTTCCTGTTTCCCAACCTGGCATCCTACTACGTCGGGTATGTTCTGGTATTCAATCTGTTGACCGCGCCGGTGTTCAACGCCGGTAGCATTACCAGCGAACGGGAACGGCAGACCCTCGATCTGCTCCTCACCACCACGGTTTCTTCTTCGCAAATTCTTTGGGGAAAACTGATTTCCGGGTTTCGCGTGTCATTTGTATTGACCGCATTCCTGATGTTTCCCATGCTCCTGGCCTGCATCAACCCGGAACTGTCCCGAAATTGGAAAGCGATGCTCTCGTTTTTCGGGATTTGCATCATGGCATCGATCTTCAATTCGATCCTTTCGCTATTCATCTCAACCGTGGTCAGACGCACCAGTGTTGCCCTGATGACCTGTTACGTAACGTTGCTGATCCTGTACTGCCTGCCGATCGCCGTCTATTTCCTGTCCTGGAATTTCGCTCCCCCCAACACGAGCGTCGAGAGACTTCGGTTTCTCGGAATTACCAGCCCGCTGATGGCAGCCGATAGCGTGCCGATGACCGCGGTCCAGTCCGGAACCATGACTGCGCGTGCCAAGATCGGCTCCTGGCTACTGGTGGCGAGCTATTTTGGGACGACGATCCTCACCTCCGGATTGCTGCTGCAATTGACTCAATTACTCTTTCGCAACCGTTGGCGTCTCACGGGTCGAGGTTAGTTATGCCGATTCCTCCCTTTCGAAGCCTGGGCCCCTCCGAAGCCATCAAGCAATTGGCGCAGTGGGTCAACCAACCGATGCTGACCCACGCACTCAAGGAAGCGGCCCAGAAGCTGGGAGTTCGCGAGGTGCCGTCCTTAGCGAGTCTCCAGGAATTGCTGCGTCAGGCCGGGCGTTGGATCGACGTGGCGACCGATCCATGGTCGGAAAATCAGGCGGGATTCTTTACCCCAGGGATCAATGCAACAGGCGAGTGGTTCAGCGGTCGCTGGACCGGGCCCCGTTTTGCGCCCGATACTCTGGCCCTCCTGAACGTGATCCACACCAACACCACCGAAGATGTCGAAGCCGAGCGACGGTGCTGTCTAGCGATCCTAGGCGCGACCGGCGCGGGGGATGCGTTGGTAGCTCCCAATCTGGGCGTAGCGTTGGATCTGGCGGTGCGAGGTTTGCATCTCTCGTCGCGTGTCGAACGAGTCGTACTGCCTCGCAAGCATTGCATTCGCATCCCCTCGGGACCGTCCCTTGGCGGGAGCATGCTTCCGGACATGCTCGAAGCCTGTGGAATCCCGGTTCGCGAAATCGGTTCCAATCGGGAATGCCTCCCTTCCGACTTCGATCGCGCTCTCGATACGCCGAAACAGTTGCTGTTGGCCGCGACCTGCGGTCCGCGAGATCCTTCGTTGCACAGCGGCATCGAGCGGGCTCATGGCAACGAGTGCCTTGTGTGCGAACTGGCCTTGGATGGTTCGATCCACGATCTGGCTGATCTTGGACTACCCGTCGCAGCGCTCAGTCGCCGCTGGGACCATGGCCCCGATCTGATCATCGTCCCCGGCCACGATCTGATCGCAGGACCGGAGTGCGGGATCTTGCTCGGAAAACGGGAGATCATTCAGTCGATCCGAAAACTGGCCGAGGGGACCGGCATGCTCGCTTCCCGCGCTACTCATTTGTTTCTGGCCGAAGCGATCCGAAACACCCATACTCGCGAAACTTGGAATACGACCCCGGTCGGTGCGACCCTCAGCAACTCGCTCGCCAACTTGCAAAATCGTGCCAAGCGAATCGCAACGCAATGCGACCGCCCCGACGCTCATGTGAAGGTGGAAACCGGTAGCCGAGCATGCAAACTCGGGAGCGGAGCGTGGCATGAGGTCTCGCTCGAGAGCGCCATCCTGCGAGTCACGGCTCGCGATGGACTGGCACCCTCGCGAATCGCGGAACGACTTGCGCAGCATCAGCCCGCCATCTGGGGGAATGTGTTCTCCGATCACGTGGAGTTGGTGCTTCGAACGATCGACCCCGCCGAGGATCCGGTCGTTGTCTCCGCTCTTTGCGGTTTGTCACCGGATTCCGATCCATCCCCAGCCAATCCCGGCCCCGCTTCTATCTGACTCGAAACCCGCTATCCCTTTACTCATGCAGCACAAGTCTTGGATTCGACTCCGCCCCAACGATCATTGCATTGTGGCTCTCCGACGCATCGCTCGAGGTGAGACCATCGACATCCACGATGGCACCCCGGCCTTGATTGCCAGGCAGGATATTCCCGCAGGACACAAACTGGCGATCGCCGACATCCAGCCCGGACAAGAAGTCTTCAAGTACGGTTGGCCTATCGGAGTCGCGAGCCATCCCATCCGCCGCGGCGATCATATCCACGACCACAACCTGCGTTGCGAACACGCGCTGGACTACACCGATCTGGCTTCGCAGACGCCTGCATCCCCCGAACCCATCGAAGGCAAAACCTTCGAAGGCTATATGCGCAGATCGGGGCAGGTCGGCACTCGCAACTACATCGCCATCATCTCGACCGTCAACTGCTCGGCGGGAGTATCCGGAGCCGTCGCGAGGCACTTTGATTCCGAGATCCTGCAAGCGTATCCCAATGTCGATGGCGTGGTCGCGTTCAACCATGACAGCGGCTGCGGCATGGCGTATGAGGGGATCAAGCATCGGACACTGAGCCGCGTGCTCGGCGGCATCGCACGGCATCCGAACATCGCCGCCTATGTCCTCATCGGACTGGGATGCGAACAAAACACACTCGGACATCTTCAAAAACATCAGAAGCTAGTTCAACTGCCTGGCATGCAATGGCACTCGCCCAGCGGCCAATCGCATGCCCAAGATGTTCCGGTGCTTTCGATCCAAGAGACCGGCGGCACGCGAGCCACCATCCGCCGCGGCGTCGAACTCGTCCGCGAATTGCTACCGCAGGTCAACGCGCTGCAGCGAACGACCGTTCCCGCCAGCCAACTCGTTCTCGCTACCAAATGCGGAGGCTCCGACGGTTACTCCGGAATCACCGCCAATCCGGCCTTGGGGATTGCCGCCGATCGGGTTGTGGCATGCGGAGGAGTAGCGATCCTGTCGGAAACCACCGAGTTGTACGGAGCGGAACAACTCTTCACCAAACGGGCCCAGTCCGAAGCCGTGGCTCGCAAGTTGCTCGACAAACTGCAGTGGTGGCGCGACTACACTGCGCACTATGGCGAAGACATCGACAACAATCCTTCGATTGGAAACAAAGCGGGTGGATTGACCACCATCATCGAGAAATCGCTCGGCGCTGCCAGCAAAGGAGGATCGACTGCCCTGCAGGCTGTCATCGACTATGCCGAACCCATCCACGGCCGAGGCTTGATCATCATGGATTCCCCCGGCTTCGATCCCGTGTGTGTCACAGGAATGGTCGCCAGCGGTGCCAATGTCGTGGTCTTCACGACCGGTCGAGGAAGCTGTTTCGGTTGCAAACCCACCCCCAGCATCAAAGTGGCCACCAATACGCATCTCTTCGAGCGCATGCCCGAAGACATGGACCTCAACATGGGAACTATTCTCGACGAGGAATCGATCGAACAAGCGGGAGATCGCATGTTCGATGCGATCCTCCAAACCGCCAGCGGTCAAAAGACCAAAAGCGAATTGCTCGGTTATGGCGATGAAGAATTCACTCCTTGGGCTATCGGTCCCACCCTATAGAGCGCACCATGTCGGAAGCACGATCGTTGCGAGATCTCCAAGCCATGGTGGATGCCTTCGCGCAAGAGCGGAACTGGGAGCGATTCCATTCCCCGAAGAATTTGGCGATGTCCGCTGCGATCGAAGCGGCGGAGTTGATGGAGCACTTCCAGTGGACCAGTGCAGGGGACTGCGTCACGGCTGACGAAAAGAAAGCGATCGGCGAGGAGATGTCTGATGTGCTCGCCTACTTGCTTCGATTGGCGAGCGTGCTTGAGATCGATCTGGTCGACGCGTTCCAAGCGAAAATCGCGAAGAACGCGATCAAGTATCCCGCGCCGCAGCAGGCCGAACGTGGAACAGTTGGCGATCGCTAACGGGAAGCGGGAACCTGGGCCACGGGATTGCGGCGATACACGCTTCGGTCAGGCCATTGCACTTGATAATCGGAAAATCGCGGATCGGCGACCGGATAGTCGGTGCTGACGAACTGTGCGCCACTGGCGATTGCCGCATCGCGCATCTTGGTATCGTTGTTGCGAGCTTGACGGGTATCGGCATCGGCGCGGGTCCGCACCAAAAAACCTTGCTGCACCGCACGCTGGATCCGATCGAATTCCCCGATGGGATTGTTGATCTTCATCCATGCCGCTGCGGGATGATCCGCATCGACCGATGCGAACATCGCACGCCCCTCGAGACCGGGATGATCCTTGAGATACCGATCGCGAATCCCGTTGGTGTTGTCGAGCGCGAAAAAGACCTTGCCGACCGATTCCTGGAGGGTAGGCCAGCCGTGCCGGGTGACTGCGTCGCGCAGCGTCGGATGCTGGCCGCGAATCGTATCGGGGGTCCAACGGCGTTGCGCTGGGACACTTTGCAGGACAACTTGATCGAGTGCATCGAGGAGCGACTCGTCAAACGACCGAGGCTTGACGCCCGCCAACGGCGGAGCCGAATCCTTGAGCTCGAGCAGGACGAGGATAGGTAGATGTCCAGGATGCGACTCCGACCACAATACCACTTGCTCGAGCGCTTGTTCGAGCGTGGGTACATGGGTCGCGTAATCGAAACCAGGTGCATGAATGATCTTGAACCCAGGCCGACGCATCACTTCCGTGAAATCAAACTTCACGCGAGGGTCTTCTACAGGACCGCCGACCATTTTCCAAGCCGATGGCGTACTGTACAAGCCACCCTCCGGGTCAGCAAACAGATCGAGTTCGATCTGTCGGATGCCGTATTCGGAGAACTGTTTTGGAAGCGGCTCATGGGTGTAGTCGATTCCGCGCGCGGTCTCGGCACCACTGAGGGCGATCAAGTCCATGACTTTCGGAACCGGAGCGAGATGGTACGAGTTGTGTGTTCCGATGACTTGGATTTGGTTCAGTCGCAGCTGTTCATCACCGGGCTGAATGTCCTGAGCTTTCACGGGATAGGCATAGCAGCAAAGCATGAACGACAGAAGCGTACTTGCGGTACGAAACGATGACATCGTGGTTTCTCCGACGACACAGCCGACAAAAATGAGCCTGAGGCGCTAGCCGCGTTCGTTCGACTTTCCAAAATCGGCGAGCGCCTCAGGCTCATGGAAACGAAGGTCGACTTTTGTCGGCTGTGTCTCCGACAGACGATCGACTGGTGGCATCCAACAAGGAAAAGGCTGGGAGGCGTCAAGGGCGGCGCCGACCGAGTTGCCCCTGCTCCAGACGATAAGCTTGCTGGTCGGCGGTCTGCCAGTCCCCTTGACGGGCCAACACAAAAATCTTCTCGAATTCTTTCCATTCCGCGTCGGATAGTTTCCCGGCCTCCCGCCGCTGGGTGACTGCCCGCTCCACGCCCTGGAGTTGGTCCGACCGTTGGCTGGAGCATGCGGTCCGGAGCAGTTGAATGTACTTGAGGTTGTCGTAATCAACGACCGCAGGCTTGGCCCACAGCTGCCACGCAAGTAGGCCCGCGACCAGCAATACCGTCAGACTTCCCGCACCGAACAGGAATTTCCTCAGTTGTCGAGGTTCCAAATCGCATCTCCCTTGTTTCGACTCGAGAGGGCCGCCCATGTCTGTTGGTGAATGGTGGCTGAAATGAATCGAACACTTCCGTCGCCAAAGCTGACGTTTGCACCGGGCCCATGCTCTGAATACATTTGGCAGACGTGGGCCAATGGGCTGTTCGGAGGATGGATGGGCGCAAATCCGGATACAGGATCGACTTCCGCAGCGGCCGGACCGCTGTGGACGTTGACGTAGGTCGCCGCGCGATCGCACTCGGTGATCGGAAATCGCTGAGGGGTGTTGGGGCAGACCTGCGAACCAGGCACCACTCCCACCCATGTTTTATCGCTCAGCACCGGCGCGTGTTCCCCGAGAAAGACCGTGTTGGACAACCCGTCGATGACGTCGCGCGGGCGAATCCGAGAATTTCGAAACATCGGTCCGTCGGCGACCGATGCAACGTCCTCGAGCGTGTATCGCCAGGGTTCTTCCTGGCCGGCATTCGCAACGTAGGTGGATCGACCGAATAGAAACTCGGCACCCGCGGCGTTTCGGACCCTGATCGTCCCTTCGCTCTGGCTGTTCGACGGGCATAGAAAGGTTGGGATTTTCGTTTGGGTTGCATCTCCCTGAGCAGGGTTCCAGCATGGCTGGGTGAAAATCAGCCGCTGGTAGATCGCGTTCTGTTCGATCTGAGGCAGGATCAACGCACCCCACGCAAAACCGTTGGGGCCGTCGAGAGTCGCCGGATCCCGCGATGGGTGGCGGGCATCGGAAACGTAGGCGGACGGAAATGTTCGGAAGGTACTCTCGTAATTCATGAGAGCCAAGCCAAGCTGCCTCATGTTGGACTGGCAACTCATGCGACGAGCCGCCTCCCGTGCGCTCTGGATAGCTGGCAGCAGCAACCCGACGAGAATTCCGATGATTGCAATTACAACCAGAAGCTCCACCAACGTGAAGCCTTTGCGTTCGGACGGCATAGCGACGCTCCTGTCTTTTTTGAGACGGATCGAACATGGTTTTCTTGTCAAAATGTAGCCTCGGCTACAAAAAGTGTAGCCAAGGCTAAAAAAATGTCAACTTCATTGCGATCCCTTTGAATACTTGCAACCGTCCATCGGGGGATACCTTGGAAAATTGGCTGGAAACATCGCGCGCGTTGATCTAGACTTGGTCCATCGGGATGTCCGAACGTGGGCATTCGCCGCGAACTCGTTCTCTAATTCTTGGGAAAACTTGCTCGTGCCAAAGAAACCGTCTCCCGCCAGTCAGCACGTTAGCGTTCGCAAAGACCACTCCACCGAGATCGCGGAGGATTACGTGGAGGCCATTTTCCACCTCATCGAGGCCGACGGCGTATGCCGGCTGAAAGAAATCGCGAGCCATTTCGGGGTCAGTCATGTGACGGCAAACCGTACGGTGGCGCGCCTCAAACGCGACGGGTTGGTCCAGAGCAAACCGTATGGGCCGATCATCTTGACTCCCGCTGGCAAGCGGCTTGCGGAACGATGCCAACGACGCCATCGAGCGGTTTACGACTTTCTTTTGGCGCTCGGTGTTCCACCCGAGGATGCCGCCAACGATGCCGAGGGGATCGAGCATCATGTCGGACAATCAACGCTGCGGGCGATGAAACGCTTCACGACCCACCGTTCCCAAAAACCGTCCAAGCGCGGTTGAATCATCGCTCGATACCGTTACGTGCCGGGCTGTGGGTCACTTTTTTTGGCAAGTCCCCCTGCTTCTTGGGCTCCGTTTGCTAGCGTCTTCGGGTATCGGTAAGGCGAATTTTGCAGCCTATGCCGAGAAAAACTTCCTTTCGATACACGTTTCCCTCCGGCCATGCCGATAAAGCCGATGGTATCAGGTATTCCGATCGTTTTGCATGGTGATCGGATCGTTGGGACCGCTTGCATCAAGCGCTGGAGTGAATTCGATGAGTCTGCTCAAAGGCTGGAAACTTACTTTGTTGGCTGGGGTAACCCTGGTGGTGACGGGTGGGCAGGTGCTCGCTCAGAAACCGGGTTCGCTTGGACCCGACATGCTCGGCTCAGGCAGAGTCAATGCGATGCCGGTCTCGAACATGATGGGTGAGGGAGAGATGCCTGGCTCGGCGTTACCCTACGATCCCTCCATGGGGCAACCGGTGGGTTACATGCCAGAAGGAATGGATCCCGCGATGATGGGTGGCCCGCAACCTTGCCCGGAATGCGGTGGACCAGGATCGGGGTGTGGCGGTTCGCATTGCGACGGGTTTGGTCGCAGTTTTCCAGGACTGCTCTCGCACGTGCGTGGATGCGTCTCTGGCCTTCCGTTCTCGATTCGCCCGTACGGTGAAGGTGGAATCGCTACGCAGCGGTGGTACGACGCATCGTTCTCCGTCATTGGACTGGCTCGCACCACTGGCGCAGGTCCATTCAATACGTCCTCGATCGGTATCAATACGGGCAATTTCGTGTTGGGAAGTGACAATGTCCCTATCGACACGTTGAACGCTGGTTTCCAAACGCAACTCAACATCGCTTGCGGTCCGGGATCGAACGTCGAACTTCTCTACTTCGGACTGGATGACTGGAACCAAACCGCCACGGTTACTCGCTCGCAGGCGGATCTCTATTCGTTCATAAGCAACTTTGGCCTCGTGCCACCGGGCGGCTTCGATGATTCGGATCGATCCCGTTCGCACAGCCTCACCTACAACTCGGAGTTGCACAATGGCGAAATCAGCTTCCGTCGTCGCTGGGCGGAGCCGTATGGATTCTTCCAAGGAAGTTTCCTGACCGGTATTCGGTATGTGGATCTCGACGAATACAGTTTGTTCAGCGCTCGAGGCTTGAATAACAACGGAGCTGCAAACAACGGGCCTCGGTTCTTTGACTACTCGGTGGACACCTCCAACTCCTTGGTCGGTTGGCAGGTCGGTGGCGACCTGTGGTACAACCTGATTCCTGGAGTCAAGGTCGGGTGCGAGCTGAAGACGGGGATCTACAACAATCGCAGTCGCCAACGATCCAACATCACCGCCAACTCGATCGTCATCAACGAGTCGGTTCTGGCGAACACCGACGCCTACGTGACCCAGTTGTCACCTCAACTCGTGTACCGCATCAGCCACTCGATTGCCTTGCGAGGTTCGTATGAGGTCATTTGGATCGATAATGTTGCCTTGGCAGTCAACAACTTCAATTCGACGCCGCCATCCCTGTTCCTACCCGGAACCGGGCGAGTCGCGACGATCAACAACAAGTCGGATATCGTCTACAACGGTTTCACTGCCGGGGTTGAAGTGACGTGGTAGTTTCTCCGAGCTGAAGCACACGGTTCAGCGAACCGCTGGACCGTCCCAGGATGTCGAGGGTCACGAATTGAAAGCCCTGGGCCAACGCCACCGCGAGGCAATCCTCGCGGATCGAGCCGCTGAGAAATCGGGCCCAATCGGACGGTTGCAACTCAATTCTCAGCAGTCCGTCCGCATGAACGCGAGCTCGGACATCTGCGAACCCATGCTCTCGTAGCCAACGCTCTACGGTATCGATACTGGTTAAGCTGCCGAGGGTCACGATCTGTCCGTAGGCGATACGACTGGCCAGGCATGGGCTGGCAGGTTTGTCTGCCACACAGAGCCCCCAGTACTGGGCGATACCTCGCACTTCCGATTTTCCGATCCGGAGTTCCGCGAGAGGTGCCACCACTCGCCATTGCTCGGCGGCTCGCAAGCCTGGGCGGTAATCTCCCAGATCGTCGTGGTTGGTCCCGGATGCGATCGCGTGAAACCCATGTTGGTCGGCCCAGGCCCGCATGGTCTCGAACAGCGTCGTCTTGCAGTGATAACAGCGATCGGGACCGTTGCGAACGTAGCTTGGGTTATCGATCTCACGGGTTTCAACTTGCTCATGCCGAATGCCGATCGCTGTCGCGACACTCACGGCATCATCGCGATCCGATTGAGGGACTGCAGGCCCGATGCCCGTCCAAGCGACCGCTCGATCTCCGAGTGCGCGATACGCTGCGGCCGCCACGACTGCGCTATCGACCCCCCCAGAGAACGCGACGACGCACGACGGGTACTCCGCGATCCTCTGCACCAAGTGCTCGGCCTGCTCCGCTGTGTTGGGAATTTCAATTCTTTGCGTCATGGAATGCGACGCCGACCTCAGCGAACCGAGCCGGCCACCAGTTGTTGATAGTACTCGATTGTTCGTTTGAGTCCCTCCTCCAATCGTACTTGCGGTTCGTAGCCGAGCAATCGTCTCGCGAGTGTGATGTCCGCCAAGCTCTCGCGAACATCCCCTGCGCGAGCGGGAAGGAACTCCGGCTCAATACTTCGCTTGAGCAATTTGGAAAGATGCTCCAGCAATTGCAGCAGAGTGGTTTGCCCACCGTCCGCGACATTGATGATACGTCCGCCGATGTTCGGGCGTTCGCTGGCCAACAGATTGCCATGCACGACGTTGGCGACGAAGGTGAAATCGCGCGACTGCAAACCATCGCCGTAGATCTTGGGTGGCTGGCCGGTGAGGATACGACTGACGAACAGCGGGATGACCGCCGAGTAGGGACTATCGGGATCTTGGCGAGGGCCGAACACGTTGAAGTACCGCAGTCCTACCGTCTCCAAACGAAAACTGTGGTAATACGCCTGGCAATAGTATTCTCCGGCCAACTTGGCAACCGCATACGGAGAGAGGGTCATGGGAAGATCCGTTTCCCGCTTGGACGAGGTCGGTTGGTCGCCATAGGCGCTGCTGCTGGCCGCATAGACAAATCGCTTGACCTTGGCCGCGACACTCGCGTGCAACAGGGTCAATGTTCCGGTCGCGCATGCGTGATGGGTGTCAAGCGGGCGCTCGAGCGAAAGAGGGACCGACGCCAACGCCGCCTGGTGAAATACCCGTTCGACGCCTGACATTGCTTCCCGGACAGCAATCGGATCGGTGATGTCTCCCTCGACCAGATCGATGCGATGCGAGACCTCCTCGAGATTCTCCCGCTTGCCCGTCGACAGATTGTCGAGCACCCGCACCTTGTGACCGGCCTCGAGCAAGGCCCGCACCAGATGCGATCCGATGAAACCGCAACCACCCGTTACCAAACATCGAGCCATGCTTGTCACCTTATTGAGCGTCGTACTCGCCTCCGAGCGACACCGCGTTCCATTCACGGAGTGTACTTGATCGGGAAAAGCCGTATTGTAGACACAGCCGACAAAAATGAGCCTGAGGCGCCAGCCGAGTTCGTTCGACGTGCAAAAATCGGCTAGCGCCTCAGGCTCATGAAAACGAAAATCGACTTTTGTCGGCTGTGTCATTGTAGGTCGCACTCCTCCCCCTGAAAACATCTCTCTCGAGCTCGACCGGGCTCAGACAAAAACGAGGAATCCTCCTTCGAGAACGTGTCCAGACGTAAGCAAGAGTGATCAAGACCTCGTAGAATTAATGGCTTTCCCGCCCTCGCTGGCGATTGACTCTCGCTCGATAGGTTCCAATGACTGCGACGACTCTCCTAGGAAATTCCGACTTGGCGATTACACGGCTCGGCATCGGAGCGTGGGCCATGGGGGGTGGCGGTTGGGCGTTCTCGTGGAGCGATCAAGACGATCACGCCAGCATCCGAGCCATCCACGCGGCCCTCGATGCGGGGATGAACTGGATCGACACCGCGGCGGTCTACGGGCTCGGCCATTCCGAACAAGTCGTCGGGCAGGCATTGAAAACCTATTCCGGTCCACGCCCCTACCTCTTCACCAAGTGCGCACGCAACTGGAACGCCGATCGCCAGATCGTGAAGATCCTCAAACGCGATGCGATTCGCGCGGAATGCGAGAACAGTTTGAGGCGGCTGCACGTCGACACCATCGATCTGTACCAAATCCACTGGCCTGAACCCGACGAGGACATCGAAGAGGGTTGGAGCACCCTGGCTGAACTGCAAAAAGAGGGCAAGGTGCGATGGATCGGCGTCTCTAATTTCAATGCAGCCCAGATGGAACGGATCGCACCGATTGCTCGAATCACTTCCCTGCAGCCCCCTTATTCCCTCATCCGACGGGAAATCGAGAGTGCGATCTTGCCGTATACCCAGCAACATGGCATCGGCGTGCTGGCTTATTCGCCGATGGGCTCGGGGATGTTGACCGGCGCAATGTCGCGCGAGCGGGTCGCGAACCTCCCGAGCGACGATTGGCGAACGCGGAGTCCTCATTTCCAGGAACCGCTCCTGAGCAGGAACCTGCGAATCGCAGACAAAGTCATCGAGATGGCCAAGCGAACGGGAAAAACACCCTCGGAGATCGCCTTGGCATGGGTGCTCAGCCATCCCGCCGTCACGGCCGCCATCGTCGGTGTGCGATCGGCCGAACAAGTCGCTGGGGTTGCCGGGGCTTTGCACTATGCCTTGGACTCCGAAACGAAACGGGAACTCGATCAGGCGAGCAGCGCCTGATCCAGGCGCCTGGGCGGCGCGAGCCTGCTACACTGGACGCCTGCTGGCTGCGGGAATTCCACGGCTCCCTGAAACCATCCTTTCCCACAATCCCACCTGTATGGCATCATTCTCTTCGAACCCGCTGGACTCAGCACGGCTCAAAGCCTATCTGCGGCTGATCCCCGTTCTGTTTGTCTGCTACATCATCGCCTACGTCGATCGCACCAACGTCGGGATCGCCAAGCTGACGATGCAGGAGGACATGCCCGCCTTTGGAGACAGCGTCATCGGGTTTGGTGCCGGTATTTTCTTCCTCGGCTACTTTCTCCTCGAAGTCCCCGGATCGGTGATCGTCGAGCGCTGGAGCGCGAGGAAGTGGATCTGCCGCATCATGGTAACCTGGGGGATCATGGCTGCGCTGACCGCGTTTGTAAAAACTCCCATGCAGTTTTACACCGTCCGCTTCTTGCTCGGAGTCGCGGAGGCCGGATTCTTTCCGGGTGTCTTGGTCTACATGACGCATTGGTTTCCAAGCCGGGATCGCGCGCGGGCGATTTCGTACTTCCTGATCGCATCCCCGATTGCCATGATCATCGGACCAGCAGTCTCGCAGTGGTTTCTCGATATCGGGCGGACCAGACTTATCGAGGGGGTGATGGTGACGAACCCCGACTTGTTGGGGATGAAAGGATGGCAATGGATCTACATCTTCTGGGGGATCCCTGCGGTCGTCGTTGGAATCGCGGTTCTCTATTTGCTGCCCGACAAGCCGCGCCATGCCAAATGGTTGACCGAGGAAGAACGGACCTCGCTTGAGGAGGAACTCGCTGCGGATCGCGCGGCGATCGGCGCGGCCCATCATCATTCGCTCTTGGCCGGCCTGACCAACCCGCGCGTGTGGCTGCTGTCGATGGTTTACTTCGGTATTGTGACCGCCAACTACGGACTCGAATTCTTTCTGCCGAGCATTCTCAAGGAATGGTATTCGATGGAACCGACGCGTGTTGCTTGGCTGGTGATGATCCCATCGCTGCTGGTGATCGTCGGCCAATTGGGAATTGGATGGTCGTCGGATCATTTTCAAGAGCGGCGATGGCATTCGGTCGTGCCGGTCGCGCTGGGTGCGATCTGCATTGCATTGACCGCGTTCTGCCCCAAGTATCTGTGGCTGACTATGATCCTGTTCACGATCGGAGCGGCGGGGATGAAGTCGTACATGCCCGCGTTCTGGTCGCTGCCCAGCTATATCCTCACCTCAACGGCAGCCGCAGGGAGCGTTGGGCTGATCAACTCGATCGGGAACCTGGGAGGGTTTCTCGGTCCGACCGTGATCGGCTACGTCAAGGAGAACATCGGCAGCTACGAGTACGGGCTCTGTTTCCTGGCCTGCACCAGCCTGATCTCCGCGACCTTGATCGCCCTGATGCCACTTCGGAAAAAAATCTAGGTTTCGGACGAGAGGCACAGCAACCCAATCCCATCGCAAGTACGGTTGTAGTAATATGTCTCCGCGATGGCGGCACCCGCGACAGCCTTCGCTCCCCGCGAAACCGTTTCGAACCGATCTTGTCTTGAGGAGACATGAATGAGTCAGAACCCCTATGAACCCGTCGATTCGAATACCGATGCCACGCCGGTGTCAACCAATGGAGGCCAGGATTGGGTGCCGCCTCCTCCCGGGGATACGCTGGGACATCCCTCGTCGCTATGGATGCTCTTTTCGACCGAGTTTTGGGAACGGTTCTGCTATTACGGAATGCGGGCTTTGCTGGCGGTTTATGTCGCCGACACGTTTTTCAACACGCTACCGGAAGGCGAAGCGAAAAAAGCTGCGTCGCTGACCTATGGCGGGTATACGGCATTGGTGTATGCAACTGGGATCCTCGGCGGGTTTGTCGCTGACCGTTATCTGGGTTATCAAAGATCAATCTTGTTGGGCGGATTCTTGATGGCCATCGGCATGTTTATGCTGCTGGTCGAGAATTTGAACTTCTTCTTGATCGGTTTGTCCGTCATCGTCGCTGGGAATGGATTGTTCAAACCGAACATCTCTTCGATGGTTGGGAAACTGTATGCGCCGGGCGATCAACGCCGCGACGCAGGTTTCACGATTTTCTACATGGGGATCAACGCGGGTGCGTTCTTTGCACCGATCCTGTGCGCGACCGTCGTGGGTGCTACTTATGGCTACAAGTACGGCTTCCTGGTTGCAGGGATCGGCATGATCCTTGGATTGATCGTCTTCCAGTTGATGAAAGGGATGCTCGGCGAAGTGGGCAAGCCACCCGCTGGCCGAGCTGACCTCTCGCCGATTGCTGTTGTCTTCATCGGCGCGCTGGCACTGGTGCCACTGATCTTCTTCCTGCTCAGCCAGAGCGCCATTCTCGGCTATGTGTTGATGGGCTTGATGGGGGTCCTTTGCGTTTACTTTGTTCGAAGCGGGATTCAGACCGGCGATGTCGTCCAACGCGACCGCTACATCGCCATGCTGATTCTGTTTTTTGCCAACATCTTATTTTGGGCATTGTTCGAGCAGGCAGGATCATCCCTCAATTTCTTTGCACGGGATTTCGTCCAGTCGCCGTTTAACTTCACCTTGTTCCAAAGCTTCAACGCTCTGTTCATCATCGTTTTGGCCCCTGTATTCGCGGCGCTGTGGCCCTACTTGGATCAGAGGAACATCAATCCATCGATCCCACGCAAGTTCGCGATCGCATTGATAGGAGTGGGACTCGGGTTCCTTGTCCTGGTACTCGCGATTCAAGGGGTCGGAGAAGGTGGGAAAGTGATTTGGCTGATTCTGGCCCTGACCTACCTGATTCACACCATCGCCGAGCTCTGCTTGTCACCGATCGGTTTATCGATGGTCACCAAGCTGGCGACTCCCAAGGAAGTCGGCTTGGCAATGGGGGGATGGTTCTTGTCGACCGCGATGGCCAACTACTTTGCGGGAGTCATCGCGGCCATCGCATCCGGTGGCGGAGGGGGCGGGCACGATGAGGCAGCGAGCTCGATCGGACAGTACGCCACGGTTTTCTCCCAGCTTTGGTGGCTCGGTTTGATCATCGGCGGCCTGTTCTTCTTCGCCTCACCGTGGATCAATCGACTTATGCATGGGGTCAAGTAAAACCAAGACAAACTGAGCGAAGTAGGCACGCGTTCCCCAGACTTTCGCACCGCAGAATCCAACTCGACAAGTACTCTCAAGGTGCAGGCCGGCGCTTGTCCTCGAAGAATTGCCAGACCCGTTCGGACCCGAAAAACGAGGTGATCGGTAAGCTACCTTCGCGGCGAACGCATGAACAAGGCGATCCCCGCGCGCGTATCACCCGGAGCGACTGCCGCGACGAACGTGTCACCGAGACTCCCTTTTCACCGCGTACAGCGTATCCCCCTTGGGAGGCGGTTCGTTTTCCAACACGGAGACGACTGGCTGTCCGAATTCGGTCATCACGGTGTAGATCTTCCCCGGTTCGCTCACAGGTCCGCGACGCGAATAACCCTCCACTCCCTTGGAAATAACCTTGTTGTCGAAAAGGAAATTCCTCGGTCCAGGAGGTCGGTGTTTGCCCTGAGCGCCGCAGCATATTGCGTCCCAACTGTGCCAAACCGGTGTGGCAACTCGCGACTTCTCCACCAGGTTTTGCCCATCGTCAGCGTCATGATAATTGACATCCACCTCCAGGTCACACTGGTAGACGACGTTGTACTTGCACCCTGGGCTCATCAAGGCGAAGTGCCGGATGCGCCGAACTTTTTCATTGTAGAACAGGCTGTAGCTCGTTCCCCAAACGCCATAATAACCTCCGTGCATTCCCCCTTTTTTGATATAGGCTCGATCGACAAAGTTGTCGCGCATGGTCATATGCTTACAATTTGCCATGCCTAGCGGATGGGCGCCCGCCCAAAGCAGATTGCAATGATCGACCCAGCAGTTGCGACAATCGGCGAAGATGAGTGAGTGAACAAACAGTTGATCGTCGCGGACTTCATCGCCATGAAAGGGATTGTTTTCCCAGGGGGCATAGAAATCGCTTTTATCCATGGGCTCGAAATCGACCGTCGCGTAACGGATCGTGAGGTCTTCAAAGCCGACTCGTTCCTGCCCCGTCACTTCGATGGCTGTCACCGACTTGCCACCCGAAATCTTGAAGAAGGGAGCCTTCATGCGAATCTTGATGATGGAAGAATCCTTGTGGGTGCCCCGCAGGACCACGCCCGACTTGAGCTGGATCGTCCGATCGATCCAGTAATCGCCAGGACCGAGCAACAAGACACCGCCACCTTGTTCGGCAACCCGATCGATCGCCGACTGGAGATCATCCCCTTCGGAGATGCGCAGTCGGATGGGAAGGGTGTTTCGCAGGGGGATCCCTCCTTCCACTCCCGCCTTCGCCCATTCCCGCATTTCGGGAAAACGGGGATCGTCGCGGCTTTCGTCAAAGACCCAACCGGGATCTCCAATCCGCGGCCGAGCTTCCGAGTCGGCTTGGGCTCCTTCCTGTGTTGTTTGGGGATAGGCCGTGGAAGTGGCCAAGGTTTGCAAAAAGATGCCTAACAGGCAGAAAACAAGCCTCATCATTTCTCTCGCTGACTTTGAAATCGATATCAAACCAAACCAAACCATGCAAAGCGTTCGCGTGCGGCACCGCGATCAAGGTAGGATCCATACCACTCGCAAACCCAGATTCGTTTGTCGCGAGTCGGGCGCGTGTCGATGTCGATTCGCACTGCGCAACGCCTCCGGTTCGTTAAACCAACTACCACCTCGAATAATGCGATGGGTTCCCGTTGTTGGCCCCAGCGGGTCTGTGACCGCCTGCTCGTCCGCGAAAGGGGCGAACCAATCGCTGCACCATTCCCAAACGCCTCCGTGCATGTCGTACAGCCCCCAGGCATTCGGTTTCTTCAAGCCAACCGGATGGCTTCGACCTTCGGCACGAGAGTAAAACCAAGCATGCTGCGGCAACAATCGAAACTCGGGGTCGTCCCCAAAACCGAAGGCGGTCGTCGAGCCCGCCCTGGCTGCGTACTCCCATTCGGCTTCTGTCGGCAAACGGAATGTGCCTCCCAGATTCAATGCATTGAGTCGGCGAAGAAACTCTTGCGAGTCATCCCAGGAAACCATCTCCACCGGATTGCTCGGGTCATCAAAAAAAACCGACGGGTTTTCACCCATCACCGCCATCCACTGGGCTTGCGT
The DNA here is from genome assembly GCA_046306195.1 of Planctomycetota bacterium. Classification (GTDB taxonomy): domain Bacteria; phylum Planctomycetota; class Planctomycetia; order Pirellulales; family Pirellulaceae; genus JBKCUI01. Next base: position 28,295 of record JBKDXO010000056.1, read on the forward strand.
CACTTCGTATACACCTATCAGAAACGATCTTGAGATCGTTACGCGATGCATCGGCGCTTCGTCGGGAGCCCGACCGACTTCGGTCGACGGACTCCCCATCGTGAACTCGCCCGCTGGAAGCGACACAAAGCGCATCGCGATTCCGCCTGGCAGATTCGCAACTCGTTCGTCGGCAATTGGCGATTCCAGAACCAGCCGAAAGCCGATCGATGTGAAACCTAGGTCCGGAGCATGGCGATGCCGATTGGCGGAACGGAGAACGTAGGGGAAGTCGTACCAGCTTCCACCGCGAAAAACCTTGTCCTTGCCGCTCGGAGGTCCCGTCGGATCGACAGCGCTGTCGGCAGTATACGGCGCGTACCAATCACTGCACCATTCCCAAACGTTTCCATGCATGTCAGACAATCCCCACGCATTCGCGCTCTTCCGACCGACTGGGTGAGTGCGTGCCATGGATCGGCTATTGGCCCATGCGAACTGATGTACATCCGAGGAAAATGCATAGGGCGACGTGGTTCCGGCACGGGCCGCATATTCCCACTCGGCTTCGGTGGGTAATCGGAAGCGACCAAGCCCCAACGCATGAAGTCGCTCGATGAAACGCTGCGCATCCTGCCAGGACACCGAGTCGACTGGGCGGTCCAAAGGATCTTCCCCTTCCGCGCTTTGGCGAAAGACGCTGGGATTCGAACCCATCACCGCAATCCATTGTCGCTGAGTGACCTCGTAGCGTCCCAGGTAGTAACCGCGCGAGATTGTTACCTGACGCTGAGGGCCTTCGTCCGCGTCACGGTTCGCTTCCCCATCCGGACTCCCCATTGTAAAACCACCGGGAGGAATATACGCAAACTCAACCTTGCTCCCCCCAGGGAGATCGATGGTTTGGCCGGATGAGCCCTCCTCCATGAGGAGGTTGGTCAGCATCGCCAGCATCATAAAAATGGTCATCGGTTCCGGTCTATGAGCGAGGAATTGCAACTTTCAGACGATACGTCCGGGTAAAAACAAGCCTGCAAGGGACCACAGCTTTCCACGGCAACTGCCTCGAAGGCCCCAGACGGCAGTTCCCGGGCCCATCGACAAGGGAGCTACGGATCTACGACGTCCAGCAGGATCGATCCCGCCCACCGGCCTCCCGGACGAGCCAAGGAGGAGTGACAAACGTTTTCGCCCGTCGACCGGAGACGACGACGGGCATCGATCAGAAAATTTTCAGCTGAGAAGAAACGACCTACAGGTCTGCTGAGACCGTCTCAGCACCCCGTCGCGTTCCAAGGGCACCCCAAACACCATAGGGGGATGGAGTAAGCCCTCCGGGGACAGGTTTCACAGACGAGTTGCCGGTATCGATGGTATCGCTCACAAATCGCACCGAACCATCGACGAAAAGCACTTGGACACCACCGCCGTGCTCGCTGCTCGCCGACAAGACAGCGTGCTGGGAGTCCGATGCGGGATTGTTGCCGCTCACGCAGGAGGGACTATTGGGACCAAGAACTGTATTGAATCCCACGTTCTCTACTTGGCCGTCCAGCCAGATCGAACTGAAACGTCCTTTCACTTGCGAAGCGAATGCAGGCAAGTAACGACCGCCTACCGAGGCCGCCGTTGCTGCGGCTCGGCAATTGGCAGGATTCCCAGCACCGAGCAAAACCACGTTGAGCAGACTGCCTTCCCGAATCGTCGGGTTGGTTTTGCCGCCAGGTATGAAGTTTGCGGACACGCGTTCCGACATGCAAATTGTGTTGCTCAGTCCATCGGTGACTTCTCGAAGCCGAACCGGGACGAATCGAAAGAACATACCCGATCCAACCGTTCCTACACTGATCAGCGTATCGCCTGCGCAAAACGCGTAGTTGTTGATTCCACGCCCTTCCGCCATTTGATCCGGGGTGGACGGATCGCTTGGGCACTGCAGAAAGCCGAACCGTTGTACGAACATCCGAGTTTGGTTGGGGCCATCACCCACGGGATACCAAGGCCAGGGGCCACCTGGGGGAAGCGGCGGACTTTTGGTGGGATCTCCCGCTTCGATATTCTGTACAAAAGACTGCTGCTCCAGAAAGGGAAGCAGGCCGATGATCCCCGATCGGCGGCCGCCATTGCTGATCGGGCCTGTCTGAGTACCTGCGCTCCGCGGCGTAAAAAATCTGTAAACACTTTCGTAATTGAGGTGCGCAAGTCCAAGCTGTTTGATGTTGTTCGAGCAACTCATTCGGCGAGCGGCTTCGCGCGCAGCCTGCACCGCCGGAAGCAGCAAGCCCACGAGAACCCCGATGATGGCGATCACCACCAATAGCTCAACGAGCGTAAAACCATTTCTCTTTCGCAGAATCGACATATCTCTAAACCCTCAAAACTGAAGAAAAAATAAGAACCAAACCAACCTCACTGACAAAACCTGGAATCAAGGCACTCGCTAATCCTGAAGCTCGATATTGAGCGGTGGATTTGCAGAACTTGCATTGACCACAACTTTCAAGCCGGAAGTGTTGAAATCGGTATACTTCGCCGGAACCAAAAGGGCCGGTTGCTTTTCGGGCATGTAGGCCATCGCGGGATCGTAACCGGGATCGCCTGGGATCTTGGCATCGCTCGGAGGCAACTGCTCCCACTTGGTAACCGTAATGTTCGCTCCACCAGCCGGCGCTCCATCCGCTCGATCGTAAGTCGCTAACTCAAACTCCCCAGCGGCATTGGTTCGGGCGAAACTTGCGATCTTGAGTTCCGGAAACTGCAGGATCACATCCGCCGCCTCAAGCGGCGCTCCTTTGTACTTCACCGTTCCCGTCACTTTGTAGGTAGGAAGGCGACCTTCCACGCTGCTGCTACATCCCACCAAGGGAATTGTCAGCAATAAACCGATGACCAATGCCAAGTGTTTCATAGGTGGTAATTGAGGAAAGAGACACGAAGGGTTCATAACGACGAACGCGTCCGAGTTCGGGCTCGGTTCGCACCAAACGATTCAGGAGGCATGTCTTGGATGGCACTTGCCATTTGCGATTTCAATGCGGAGTCAATATGGTTCGCCATTGCTTGAACTGCCGCTTGGCAATCATCTCCCTTCAGAGCAGCAATGATCTCCCGGTGTTCGACCAGTCTCTGAGTGGTCGGCCTGCAGACCAGTTGCACTCGGTCGTGGAGTTTGCGAATCTTGAAAGCCAAGAGAGGATTTCCCGACCGCTCCGATATCGTGCGATGGAGCTCAAGATCGAATTGCTGACAGGCCTGGACAAATTCGGGGGTATCTGAGATTTCGCCAGGATCGCAAGCGTCGAGTCGTTCGAAATCTTCCTCGGTCAATCGACCAAAAGCCAGACGCACCGCCTCGAGTTCGAGCAGCCGCCGTACCTGGTACAAGTGAAAAACGTCGTCCGGACCAAGAATCCGGACACGAAGGCTGCGTCCAAACTCCTCCACCAACCCATACTGAACCAGATGCTGCAACGCCTCGCGGATAGGCGTTCGACTGATCCCAAGTTCCTCGCTGAGTTCCTGTTCCTTGAGCACATAGCCAGATCGGTAAACCCCGGTCGAAATCCGTTCCAGGATGCAGTGGTAAGCCTGCTCCGCTATGGTCGAGGTGACAAGATTTGCTGTGGTTCGTTCCGCCATCATGTTCCCATCACCTGAAAGTGCTCGTCCAGTCGCAAGGACATGCGAACCGAATGTGAAAATTGCATGAATACTCTCGTTTGTATACTGTATACAATTCAACTTTAGACCGGTCGGGAAAAGGGTCAAGGGGCGTCTTCAGCAAATTGATCCACCTTCTAAGGGTTGATTTGCCTCTTAATCGCGGTTCTGCGACGGAGTCGAGAGAATCTCCGGGGGAAGAACGAAGCTAGCAAAGGCGGATATTCTCCCTTTGCGCCTCGGAGGGCCCGCGCGATGAGAAGACGGTTCGATACCGAAGGGGCGGATCCTCGGCTCGCGGAAAACGAACCAGCGGGTTCACATCGACGAGTCATCCGTTCCGAGTACCATATCGACCTGCGCCGACGCAGCCGACAAAAGTCAATTTTCGATTCCATGAGCCTGAGGCGCTGGCCGATTTTTTGCAGGTCGAACGAACTCGGCGAGCGCCTCAGGCTCACTTTGGTCGGCGGTGTCTGAGTCGTGCTTTAGGTCCGGTAGCTCATACGTAAGTGCGGAACATTGATGAACGAGACGGAATCCCAACAGCAAGCGATCGAATCGTTACTGGCCAGCTATCGCAATGGGGAGTGGGATGCGATGGAGTTGGGGCAACGGATTTTGCATGCGGCCATCGCCAGCAGCGGGAATGTTACGCCGGATACCGATCGGGCACGGCGGACCGGGTTTCCCGAAGTCGTCTATGGAGCCGGAAAAACCCCGGAATCGATCCTTGCGGTCCTCGATTCGCTACTGAAAAATCATCCCGAGATCTTGGTCACTCGCATCTCGCCCGAACAAGCCCGCGTGGTCTCAGACACGTTTCCTTTCACCCGCTGGAATCATGTCGCGCGCACTCTTCGCGTCGGGCGCGATGAAATGCCTCTGGCCCCCGAACACGTCTCAAGCCAGGCGATCATCGGAGTGGTAACCGCAGGCACCACCGACGAACCGGTCGCGCTCGAAGCTCGCGAAACACTGGCTTGGATGGGCTACCAAACGCTGCTCATCCAGGACGTAGGGGTCGCCGGCCCGTATCGATTATTGGCCCGAGTCCCCGACATGAAGCAATGCCTTGCGATCGTGTGCGTGGCGGGGATGGAAGCGACGTTGCCGACGGCCTTAGGGGGTCATGTGGCATGTCCCGTCATCGCGGTGCCAACGAGCGTGGGATACGGTGCGAGCATGGGAGGTATCGCAGCCCTCCTGAGCATGCTCAATAGCTGCGCTGCTAACGTGACCGTCGTCAACATCGACGCAGGCTTCAAAGCCGGCTACATCGCGGGCTTGATCGCGCGAACCTCAACGCGAGCCGATGACTAGCCGAAGAAAAAACGCCGACGCTCGCTTATTTAATTTTGATGGGCTTCCCACCACGCGTCGTGCGGTTCGCTATCGAAGGGTTGCGTCAGTTCCTCGATATCAGACCACAGCTTCAAAGCCTCTGATTCGGAATCGTCTGCAACCTCCACAACGTCCGCAGCCGGCTCGGCGATCTCCTCGTCAAACCACATACTCTCTTCGATCTGCTCTTCGACAATGCGCGGTCGCTTGGTGGGCTGCCGACGTGGTTTGATCGGTACAATCGCAGGTTTCTCGATCGGTGGATCGAAGAGTACGACAGGGTTCACGCTGACCACCTGCGGCACCGGTTCCACCTCGGGAGCTTCGACGATCGTTGCGACAACGACAGGCTTGGGAGCGGGAACGGACGGCGCCAACCCCGGATCATAGACGCGGGCTTCGCCAGGCACCCCTTGCTCGGGCAGCACGCGAACCTGGACATCGATGGCGTGAAACATCTTCATGATGTGCTCATGGCACGTGAACATGACGACTTGATGGCCCAGAGCGGCAAAGTCGCGAAGGACTTTTGCGGCGTGCGTAGCCCGTGTGCTGTCGAAGTTGACCAGCACGTCGTCCAAGACCAGGGGCAGGGTGACCCCACGACGCGAGTATGCTGCGGCCAAGCTGAGTCGAAGAGCGATGAAGACCGCTTCGCGCGTCCCGCGGCTGAGTACTTCCAGCGGCAGGCTTTGGCCCCGTTCGTTATCGATACGCAAAGCATTCTTTCCGAGCGGCGTCCATACGCGGATGTACTTGCCATCCGTCAGTTGCTTGAGAAACGTCGACGCTTCGCGAAGCGTTTCCGGTTGCCGCTCGGTCTCGTAGACTTCGCATACTTTTTCGAGCATGCAGGTGGTGACTCCCAAGGTTCGCCAATGGGCCGCGCACAGTTCGATCTGCCGATCCAGGCAGGACAGCTCGAGCTTGGCCTCGGCCAATCGCCGATCGGCGGCCAGCGTCTTCATCTCTTGCGAGATCTCTCCTTGGCGTTGGAGCAATTGTCCGATCCGCTCCTCGGCCCCGCTGATTCGGCTCCCCAAAGTTTCCCATCGCTTTTCCAAGTCCGAAGCGCTGGAGCTTTCGAGCATCCTCGAGACCGCATCGTACGTGACGTGGACGCTGATCAAACCCTTGATTCGTTCGTCGAGGTTGCGTATTTCGGACTCGAATCGCAAATGCTCCTTTTTGCGAGCCAGATGCTCTTCGAGTTGTTGCGGCGTTTCGACGGCGAGATCGGCCAGCATCGCCTGTCGTGCTCGGATGGTTCGTTCCATCAAGCGACGGAGGTGTTTTTGCTTCTTGCCAAGTTCTTCGTCTTCGTTTTTCAATTCGCGGCGTTGGGCGAGGAACTGCTGATGTTGGGCCAACGTATTGACCAATTCCTGAAGTCGTTGTTGCGGCGCCTCGATCGTTTGCGTCGAGACCGGAGACGACAAGGCGGCGATCTTCATGTTCGGAGTTGCATCTTTTCCGTTCGCGGACTCCGTGAGAGCCACATGCAATTGGGTGGAGATCGCATCGAGCTTTTGGATCGCGGAGTTGAGTTCGATTTTGCGTTGGCTAAGTTCGTCGTTCTGGGCCTTGTATCGCTTGCGCGTTTGCGAGAGGGACTCGTATCCCTCGGCCAAGATGCGGATGCTCTTGGGGGAGAGGGAGTCGGCCAACCCGATTTGCTGCAGTGTCTTTTGCCATTGCGATCGGGAAGCCTTGAGTCCCGCCAAGGCCTGAGCACCTTGACGCTTGGCGGATTGCATCCGTTGCCGTGCCGCTTGCTCGTTGTGATACACCGGTAAGAGAGCTTCGCAATTGGCCAGTTCGTGCTCGGCCTCACGGAGCAATTGCTCCATAGATCCGCCATGCTCGGGAAGCGCTAACGAAAGATCCTTCTTTTCCTGTTCCGTTTTTCGGACTTGGGACATCAGGGCGTCGAGTTGCGATTCGCACTCGGTGATATCCCCTGCCATGCCGCGTTCCATCGACTTCCACCACACATAGGTTGCGACCAACACGAGCAACCCCAGGACGGTCATCAGCACGCCTGTATTCTGCGGGTCGTTGTTCGGGGCTTGCACCAGTCGCGATGCGTTGGGCATCGAGTTGCTGTTGTACCATCCGAAGAAATTATTCAGCCCCGACAGGAACAGGAAGGCTCCGATAAAGAACGGGATCGAGAGCATCAGCACCCGTTCCCACGAGAATCCGTCGTCGCTCTCGAGGTCGACCGACTCCCCTTCGAGTTCCTCGCGATGCTTGATCAGTTTTTCGAGCCGCTCCTCGACTTGTTGGTACTTGCGAATGGCTTGAATATGCTCGCTGGCGTTCCGAATCGCTCCTTGCAGGTCATCGGCGTTGCGGACCGCGAGGAACTCGCCGATTTCGGCATGGAGGCGTTCGGCTTCCTTGCGATCGGACTCGATCTGCTGCCGCGATTGTTTCAATTGCATTTGATGCATGCGAACATCGCGAGCTGGACCTGCCAATTGCGTGATGGCACCGCGCGACAGTTCCGGAAGATTCGTCGGCCGTTTGTCGCTGACCAAAGCCTGCAGGTCGGATTCGCTGAGACCGAGCCGCTTGGCGTCGTCGATCAATTGCTCTTGGGTTTGACGCAATTCGGCTTCGAGCCGTTGGATTTGCTTTTGCAGCTGGGAAATCCAAGGACCTTGTTCTGCGGCGGCCTCGATCTTGCTCGAGAGGGCCAAGATATTTCTGTTTACGGGGAGATCGTCTGCACGTTTGCGAACAGCCCGACGCTGATCGACGAGGCTTTGGATCTGACGTTTCTTGTCATCGATCTGGTCCTGCAACTCGCGGAGGGACTGGACGGAGTTATCC
>JBKDXO010000057.1:0-10457 GCA_046306195.1 Planctomycetota bacterium
GCCATCCGCTGCACTTCGAATCATGAGGGATTCGGGGGTCACGTGCAGCGGATGACGACTCGGTGGAAATTCTCGCGCCGTACTGAGCGAACTACCGTTGCCGACCACTTCGTTCTCTTTCTTTTGCTTTGAAATTGCACCTGCCATTTGTGACTCCTTCCCAAAAATCATGTACAACCCAATGACTCAGAATCGTTCATGCATTCCAAATCGCGTTTTCCAGAGTGGGCACTGCATTGGCGACAAAGCGCATTTTTGGTTTTACGCCGCGGCACTTTTCGTCTTCATCGAGAATGGCAAGAAAATTGAGTTGGCAGGCCAAATCTTCAAATCGAAAGGGTGGGCGGGCAGAAGCGGCGATCATTGGATGGCGACGCAATCCAAAACCTTCCCCTTCACCCTGCAACAACATCACCGGCAAATGGCGAAGTTCCTCATCCTCGAGCATGACCGAAAGGACCCCCTCACTCCCCCCCCACTGGAGGTGGCTGCCGAGGGCGAGGACATCCGGCCCCCACTCGCGAAGGGCGTTGAGGCATGACAAACCATCGCTGGCGATCGCGGCCTTATGCCCCTGGGACCGGAGAAAACATTGGAAGGGTTCCAAGAAACGATCGTTCTGGTCGGCAATGACAATGCGCATGATCTGGTTTCCTAAGGCGAGCGTTACATTTTCGAAGCTCCCGAATCGCATGTTGCGATCGATGTTTCCTCAATTATCCAAAATTCTGCCCTCCACCCCATCGAGACGTTCACCATTTTGGCACCGCGGATTCCGCCATGGTTGGTGTTCGAGGCATGGCTGGGATGGTTAAAATCATGTTGAAAAACCATACGATGGGTCCCTTGGGATCCGAAACTTGAGGGAGTAAGAATCGATGTTTCCAGAATCCGACCCATGGCTTGGACGCCCGTCTCGATCGTCGGATCATGAAGAAGAGAGTCGTGCGCTCGCGATGCTCAATGACGCGATCTCCCGTCTTCACAAACTTGGAGCTTCGATGATCCATGAGTCGAAAGTCGATCGGTTGCTGGCGGAGATTCTCGATACAGCGATTGCAATCTCCCTTGCCGACTTCGGCACGCTGCAGTTGCTTGACGTTTCGTCCGGCGAGCTAAAGATCGTGGCTCACCGAGGCTTTCCAGAGTGGTGGCTTGATTTTTGGAGTTCGGTTGCGCCAGGGCATGGAAGTTGTGGCGCAGCCCTTTTGCGGGGAGAACGCATCGTCGTTGAGGATGTCGAGCAAAGTCCGATTTTCCACGATGCCAAAGAACTTGACATCCAGCGACGCGCGGGTGTTCGCGCTGTTCAATCGACCCCGTTGGTCAGTCGTTCCGGTAGATTTCTCGGCATGCTGTCCACCCATTATAAGAGCCCAAGGCGACTTGACGAACGAGTGCTGCGATTGCTCGATCTGTTGGCGTGGCAAGCGGCGGAACTCATCGATCGCTCGCTAGCCGAAGAAGCCCTTCATGACCGCGAAGCCCGCCTGCAGGCGATTCTCAAAACCGCGACCGATGCCATCATTTCCATCAATGAAAATGGTTCGATCACCGACGTCAACCCGGCGACGGAGCGGATGTTCGGATACGCGAAATCCGAGCTGATCGGCAGCAACATCAAGATCCTGATGCCGAGCCCATTTCGCAACGAACACGATGGATATCTTCAACGGTACATGAAAACCGGAGAAAAGAGGATTATTGGACGGAGCCGTGAAGCCTCTGGACGCCGCCGCGATGGTACGATCTTTCCGATCGAACTATCGGTGGCGGAGATCGATCGAGAGCGACAGTTCACTGGTTTCATCCGGGATGTAACGGAGCGCAAAGAGCTCCAGCGGCATTTGCTCAATATCGTCGCTGAGGAACAACAACGCATCAGTTGCGAGCTTCACGACGGCATTCAACAGGAGCTTACGGGACTGTCGCTATTCGCGGGGGTCTTGCGTCAAACGGTGCGTGAACTGGCGAAAGCAAGCGAATCGGCGGATGCATTGGCAGCCATTGCGGATTCCAAAAAACGGCGAGATACGCTCCGGTTGCTGCAGGATGCCTCGGACCGATTGACCCAGGGGCTGGCCGACACCCATCGCCATGTTCAGGAGTTGGCGTATGGGATCATGCCCGTCCCCATCGATGCCGAGGGGTTGCGCGATGCATTGGACTCCCTGGCGCGAGGGGTCGGCCCCAACATCGACTGTCGCTTCGAGCATGCGGGCGATGTATCGATCGTCGACAACAAAACGGCATCGCATCTGTTCCGTATCGCCCAGGAATCGCTCAACAATGCGATCCGCCACGGCAACGCGAATTCCGTGTTGATCAAGCTTCGGGAGACCGATGGGAGATTCATTTTGGAAATCGAAGACAACGGAATCGGTTTCGATCCGTTCACGACTTCGCACGGCATGGGGCTGCGGACCATGGAGTACCGGGCCAGCCTCATCGGAGGCATCCTGCAGCTCGAACGGAGCCCGAAGCAAGGGATGATTGTCCGATGCACGTTTCCGCCTTTCTTGGGACCAGTGAACCACGATCCGCTGCCCGATCCACTTACGCCGCTTCGGCACGGTCCGGGAGAAAATAAATCATGAGACGCACCAGAATTCTAATCGTCGACGATCATCCCCTCGTGCGACAGGGCTTGGCGTTCAGCCTGGCGGTGCAGGGCGCCTTTGAGGTTTGCGGGGAAGCCGGCAGCGAACCCGAAGCGATTGCGATGGCAGAGGAAAAACATCCCGATCTGATGATCGTTGATATCACTCTCAAGAGCGGCAACGGAATCGATTTAATCAAGCAAATCAAGGAGCAACACCCGAGGATGAAGATCCTCGTGGTGTCTGCGTTCCAGGAGTCCCTCTATGGTGAACGGGCACTGCGAGCCGGCGCGTTGGGATACCTCAATAAACAGGAAACCGACACCAAACTTCTCGAGGCCATCGAGGTCGTGATGCGAGGGGATCGCTACGTCAGCCCCGAGCTGTCGCGTCGCTTGATCTCACAAGCATTGACGCATCCCGGCGAATCCACGGAACCAACGCAACTGCTGACCAACCGGGAACTTGAAGTCTTTCGACTGATCGGCCAGGGGCTCACCAGCGGCGCGATTGCCAATCAACTTCACCTGAGTCGCCATACGATCGATACGTATCGCGAGAATCTCAAACGTAAACTTGGAGCGCGAGATGGTGGCGAATTGAACCGACAAGCAGTCCAGTGGCTGCTGGAGAACGGTTGAGCATCGCCCCGCAGACTACGGCGACTCGGGTTTCAAATGTTTTCTGAGGAAATCGAATGTACCGATCCCATGGATCGTGTGGGGACCGACGAACCATTCGATTTCTGTCCGTTCAGGAATATGCAGCTTGGCTGCGTATAAATGCCGGACTTTGGCGTACTCCAGCCCAACGCGTTCGTCGGGTGCAACACCATCGAAATGGCCCCGTTCCACCATGAATGGCCGCGGCGCGATGAGGGTCGCCATCTCGGCGTAGTTGAACTTGCGCCCCAGGTCGAACTCGAAGATTTCGTACTCCATGGTCCACACGTAGCTGTAGGGGGCGGAGGTGCTGGCGTTTTTCCAGACCCAATCGTTGAAGTCGGCAGAGCAAATCGACAGACAGTATTCCGGAACCAAAGCAGGGATTCGCATCGCGCTCTTCCCACCGTAGGAGAGTCCGTAGAACGCGATTCGATTCGAATCCACCTCCTGGCGCGAACCCAACCAACGGACAATCTGTTGATGCTGGGCCACAATGGTCGAAAACAAGGTCTTGCCTAGGGGATTACTCTTCCGCTGCAGCGTTCGAAATCGGTCGGTGAACAAATAGAGATTCTGCGGGGCAAAGACAATATAGCCTTCCTCAGCTAACCGAGCCGAGACGTCGTGGTAGGCAGGATGGTCTCCGACGATGGTGTCGCTAGGCCGACCCTCGAGCCCGTGCTGAAATACGACGCACGGCCGGTTCCGAATCGGCTCCTCGGACTTGGGAACCAGCAAGACTCCACAGGCGATGACGTCGTCGAACACGTCCAGCACCACTTCGTAGCCCTGCCACTTCGGTTGGTCATAGACGAGCTGCGTCCTCGGATTCATAGGTAATGGCTCCAGGTCCCATCGACCGATCACTCGCTCGCGGAAATCGTTGCGGTAGGGAGCAATGGTTTCCTCCAATTTCTCGACGCTGGATGCATCGAGATGCTTCCAGTACTCCCCCCGTTCGATGTGGGCAAGATCCAGCAATCGCTGCTGGTGGCGATCCCACTCGTTTAACAAGTCGATGCGCCGAAGTTCGCGATCGGGGACTTGGTTCCAGGCGACTGCTGGGGAGTCCTCGGAGGGGTTGCGAGTTGCCGGTATGGCGAGCGACTCGGCCAGCATGGCGATGCTTTCCCGACTCGGTCGACCGATATCAGCGATTGCTGTGGGATGGACGCAGGCCAAAGCGCTGCCCAGTTGCCAGGGTTTGAGCATCCGCTCCGAGATCTGAAGTTCCCGTTCGGCTTCATCGGGGGTCGGGCCGAGGAGTTGACCGGGAGCGCCTCCCTCGCCGGGGATTTCGACGCTCGGCCCCGGGATAGGATCCACAACCAGAGGACGGGGGGCGACCAAGGCTGCGAGTTGTGCATCACCAAAGGAGGTCAGCAAGCCGTGAACATTGCGATGGATCGGCTCCTTCCAAAGATTTTCCTTGGGACCGAAATGACCGGATACCAGCACGGCATCGAACCGCGGTTCGCTCGCGCCGGCCGCCAACGCGATCCATCCCCCTTCGCCCCAACCGGCGATTGCGACCGGTCTTGATCCGTCGACTTGCTCAAGACACTCCAAGCCCGCGATGCATGATTGAACCTGATGACCGAGGAGGTGACGTCCGAGAACGAAGGCACTTCGATAGAGGTATTCCTGGTCGGTCATTGTGGCTCGGCCATTGCGAGCTTGGCGATGGCGCGAGACGACTTGAGGGACGAGGACCATCGCCCCGCGACGCGTCAATTCGATCGCGACATCGGTACCGGACTCCCCGTTGCAAAGATCCTCGGGCATCTGGCTGGCATCCGGGACCAGGATGACGTTCCACGTCGGTTGAGCATGCGGGATCAGCAACAGTCCTCGAGCGTCGACTCCTTCGTGCACAGGCCACCGGACACGATAGATCGCCCCTCCCTCGAAGGTAGCGACATGGGAGGATAACGGTTTACCTAGCGAAGCCTGTTGAACTTCCGAATCGAGATGAAATCGCGGATTGGGGATCCGAGGATCGACCAGTCCGATGGCTTCTCGATACCGGTCTCTGAGCGGTTTCGTTACCTGCTCGTAATTCTCATGCGTTGGTTTGCTGGCCGGATTCGGTTGAGGCCACGATGCCGCACGCGTATCGATGGATTGCTGCAATTGGCGAATCAGAAAACGGTCGACACCGTCCACCAGATCGGACGCCCGGTCGTCGCGACGTTCGATGGGTTGGGTGCCAGGCAATACCTGCGGCGGTCCATCTGCTTTGGATACCGCGGCAGCGAATAGGACCGAGAGAGGAAGGGCTGCGAAACGGAGCAGCCACGACGATAGCGACCGGCACAGAAGTTTTGCCATAATCCAAACAGAAAATGGGAATCGATAGTAAGAGGGCTGTTCGATGTTAAAACCGCGTGAACCGAACGTAGTTCAAATGGCGATACAATTCGCTCCGCTCGAGAAGTTCGTCATGGACTCCGATGTCCTGAATGCGGTGGTCATGCAGCACAACGATTTGATCCGCCGCGCGCAGCGTTGATAATCGAGAAGCAAGCACCACGACGATTCCCCCTTCCTGTTTCAGTTGCTCGAGGGCGTGGGTCGATTCCGATTCGATCGGACCTTGAGAAGGCCCGGGTTCTTCCGCCATCACGATACTTCGTTTTCGAACAAAGCCTCGCGCGATGCCGATTCGAAACAAAGCGTCAGGGGGAAGTTGATTCTCCGAAGGAGACACCAAGGTTTGTAGTCCTTCGGGCAAATTGAGGATCGCATTGGCAATGCGCGCTTTTCTCGCCGCATCCATCAGGTCGAACGTTGCATCCGGGTGGCAATTGACCCAGAGATTTTCGGAGAGAGTACCGGTCATGAGCGGTCCGTTCGGGGCGACCCAAAGGGCGAGTCGCTGCAGTGCGCTGCGCGCGATGTCATTGGAATCCGTCCCGTCGATGAGCATCCGTCCGCTGGTGGGTTTCCCAAACCCCAAGCAAAGCTCCGCCAAGGCTTGAGCTTGATATCGCTCGTCAGCGACCAGAGCGGTCAACTGACCCGGCTTCAAGACCAGGGAGACATCCTCGAGGAGTTTTTTTCCGTTGCTTTCCCGGAGCATCACATGATCGAAAACCAGATCCTTTTCGATGCGTACCGGGGAGCCCAGCCGATCGCGAGCATGCTCCTCTGGCTGACCCTGGCTCAAATAATTGACGATTTGCTGCAACGGGATTTCGGCGTGATGTCGTTCCGCGATGGCTTCCCGAAGCTTGGAAAGGGAGTAGACGGCGATCGCTACTGACATGCAGAGTGTGACGGCCCCTCCAAAACCGATCGAGTTTGGCCAATCCAGCACGCGGATGGAGACCGAAATCGCCAGGATCAGCGCTAGCAGTGTACTGATGAGCCGAACTGCTGGAGACTTCCAGCCGCTAAAATCGAGCAACTTCAAACTCGCGCGTCGGTAGGTTTGCAGTTGCGCGTCATACTCACGGACCGTCTCGTCGGCTTGATGGATAGTATCGAGCAAGGGGGCCGTGTCGCAAAGATAAGAAAGCCGCTCGCGGGAAGTTCGCCATTGCTCCCAAAACGCTTCGCGTCGCTTTCGGATCGAGGATTCGACATACGAATAGAAAACGCGGAGAACGAACAATCCTACGACGGCCGTTCCTGTCAGCCAAGGGTGAATCGATAGGGCCAGCGCCATCAGCAGGACGATGCGAAGTCCGTAGCGCAAAGAGATTGTGTACCAACCGGCAATTGCCTCGCGAGTTTTGGGAAGACTCTCCGATTGAAGCGAGTGCATCGCCGAGCGTTGGACGGAGAGTCCCTCCACGGTGGCCAAGGCGGCGGATTTTTCGAACAAACGCTTTTGAACTTGGACGTCAAAATCGAATGCGGCATAGCTGGCTGCAAGTTGATTGATGGACACTGCCAGGTACTTGAGCAGGAAGATACCAGCCAGAATCACCAAGAGGGCCGTCACGGCGCGCACTGCACTACTGCCTGCATCAATCCAGGTAAGCGGCAGGCTGAATGGCCCCACGTGTACGGCGTCAGGTACGGACCCGCTCAAGCAGGCGATGAGCAACTCCAGAGTCCAGCCGATCCACAGAACTCCCAGCGGCAAAAGAAGACCGGCAATCAATCCGGATAGCATGGCCACCCAGGTTGATCCGGGACGTCGAATCGCCGCGCGTCGCGGCCAAAAACTCGGAAACACGTGAGCCTCAAGGCGTAAGGGAAATCGGAATGGATTCCATCCCAGGATAGTTCGTAGCCGCCCGGCACTTCTGGACCTCGGCAACCAATTCTACCGAATTTGACGATCGGAGGAGCTCACGAAGCTTTGGTTTCGCTTCCGAATCGAACAAAAGTCCGGCCCCAATTCTCTCATGTTGCCTTTTCGAAACCTAGGGTTGCGTTATCGAGACATTTTCTCCCTCGCTCCTTGCCCGAAAAAAGATGCAAAGTCGTTCCAGCAAACCGAAACAGGAAAAGCCCCGGATTCTCGTCGCCGACGACGATCGCTGGCTCTTGGACTCCATGGAGGAATGGCTGTCGAGCCAGGGATACAGCATTCAGAAGGCATCGAATCTCGCTCAGGCCAGCAAGATGCTCGCCAGCGGAGGGTTCGAGTTGTTCCTGTGCGACGTTCGGTTTGACGACGGGGACGGGTTGGGGCTCCTGCGACTGGCCCGCAGCAAGTTTCCGTCGATCCCGGTGGTCATGATGTCCGGGTACGCAGGGCCAGACACCGCATGTGAAGCGATCGCGGCCGGGGCATTCGATTTCCTTACCAAACCGATGATCGACCAGGAATTGCAAGCGGCAATCGAGCGGGCGATCCAGCAACAGCAGATCCGGGCCGAAAACTCCCTCTTGAAGCAGCAACTGGATCGACGATTCGGACTTGAGAACATCGTCAGCCACGATCTTCGCATGCAGAAGATTTTCGAAACTCTCGAGAGCGTTGCCGATGCGCGAGCAACGATTCTGATCACCGGCGAGAACGGGACCGGCAAGAGCATGATCGCGCGAGCTGCCCATCGCAAATCGAGTCGCCGCAATGCACCGTTTGTCGAGGTAGCATGCGGTGCACTCCCCGACACATTGCTCGAGAGCGAATTGTTCGGGCATGTCGCGGGAGCATTCACCGGCGCGATGTCCAACAAGGTCGGCAAGTTTCAGCAAGCCCACAACGGCACGCTGTTTCTGGATGAAATTGGAACCGCGACGCCAGCCCTGCAAGTGAAACTGCTCCGAGCTCTACAGGAGCTGCAGTTCGAACCTCTCGGCGGCAATGAAACGATCACCGTCGACACCCGAACCATCCTCGCGACCAACGAGGATCTTGAACAATCGGTCGCGCAAGGCCGGTTTCGTCAGGATCTCTATTACCGCATCAACGTCATCCGAATCGAATTGCCGCCACTGCGCGAACGTGTGGATGACATTCCTCTTCTGGCCCAGCATTTCCTAACGCGGGCTTGCGAGGAATTTCAACGAGACGTGGAAGGTTTCTCCACAGTCGCGATGGACACCATGCTGCGCTATCGCTGGCCAGGCAATATCCGCGAATTGGAGAACACCATTCAGCGCGCGGTGCTTCTCTGCAAAAATCGCCAGATTGATAGCGAGCTACTTCCAAGCGCGATCCACGAAGGCTCCCAATCGCACGTTGACGCTATGTCGACATCTCGAGGATTGGAGCCCGAACTCCGGAGTCGCGCATCGGCCGAGCCGACCTGGAGGAACCGGACGCTAAGCGAAGCATTGGAGGAACCGGAACGAAAAATCATTCTGGAAGTCCTGCGAGCCAACCAGTGGAATCGCAATGCTACTGCCGACCAACTCGGGATCAATCGGACGACTTTGTACAAGAAGATGCGCAAACTCGGGATCGCGACACTCGACCCGTCCTAGCGCTTCGCGCTGCGCACGCCCGAAGGGCCGACAAAATGACCGCCGTGGCTTACGAGCCGCGCTTGGATTCTTCGATCGGATTGGGCGCAAAAAAAACCCCGCACAGTCAGTCACGCCCGATTCTGACTGTGCAGGGAGCTTTCCCAATCGCGAGCGATCGACGCCCGAAGTCTCCACTCGCGACCTTTTCTTGGGAGCCCGTATTTTACCAAATGTCGATCGAATAACCATGCGGCGCGCAGAAATTTTTCTGTTTTGCCGCCACCGGCCTTGCGTTGCGGGGTCCTACCCTTTCCGATAGGCTTCCCTAAAAGAGTGAGGGCTTCCCATCCGCATCCTTATTTTTTGCGTCTATGAGTGACAAGGTAACCATTGAAGGCGTCACCCTGACGCTCGCCAGTCCTGTCCGGAATCCGTCGCGCTGGATCGGCCAGGAGGAACCGTTGCGTCAATTGGCAGCGTGTTGGCTGACCGTCGATTCTGCCGATTTGCCACTCACCCCGCGGCTTGTTGGGGTTCCCGGGGTCGGGAAGACCGCCCTGGCGATGGCTGCGGCCTCCGTTCGCGGCCAGGAGTTGTACATCTACCAATGCACCGCCGACACGCGTCCAGAGGATTTGCTCGTCACGCCCGTGTTGGCGAGCGATGGCAAGATCGCCTACCACGCATCTCCGCTGGTGACCGCCATGATTCGCGGTGGCGTATGCGTACTCGACGAGGGGAACAGGATGAATGAGAAGTCCTGGGCCTCGTTGGCACCGTTGTTCGATCAGCGCCGATACATCGAGTCGATCGTCGCGGGGATTACGGTCCAGGCGGATGCGAACTTTCGTGCGGCCGTGACGATGAACCAGGACGACTCCACCTATGAGATTCCGGATTACATTTTGAGTCGATTGCAGCCGACCCTTTTGGTCGGTTTTCCGAATCGCAAAGATGAGCTTGCAATCCTGCAGTACCACTTGCCGTTTGCGGAGCCGGAAGTCCTGGCGTTGACTGTCGATTTTCTCCAAAACGCCCACGCGATGAAGCTCG
The DNA here is from genome assembly GCA_046306195.1 of Planctomycetota bacterium. GTDB lineage: Bacteria > Planctomycetota > Planctomycetia > Pirellulales > Pirellulaceae > JBKCUI01. Next base: position 10,190 of record JBKDXO010000057.1, read on the forward strand.
ATTTCTCGGCTCGCGACGGGATCAATATTTTGCGATATGCGATCAAGCGATTGGCGCAGGACCGGACGCACCCTCTGTCGAAAGATGCCGCCTGGCGAGAAGCGGTCATCGGATGCCTCGGGGAGGAAGCGTTGGACCTGGCCGAGCTCGCGAAACGCCGCAAACAGGCGCTCGGAGGCGATCATCTCCCGATGGGCTTGCAGGATTTTTTCTTCGACCCCGATGACCCACTCAGGCCCGACGATGAGTAGCGAGTTCCCTTCGGAAT
>JBKDXO010000058.1:0-1928 GCA_046306195.1 Planctomycetota bacterium
CACGAACTCGGCTAGCGCCTCAGGCTCACTGTTGTGGGATGTGTCTTGCATCAACCAAGAGTCCTGAGAGGTGAGCTTCGAGTCTGCATCCGGTGCGATTCACGACTATAATTTGAGGCAAATGGTTTCCCTCGCTGCAAAGGGCGATGGGATCGCATGCAGTCGGAATTTCGATTTTGGCCTTGAGGGAGGAGTGACGAAGCGTGTCGACAAAAGCAGCTTTGACTTATGCAGATTACGCTGCGATCCCAGCGGACGGCCTCCGCCATGAGATCATGGATGGAGAACATATCGTGAACCCGGCGCCCAACCTTTACCATCAACACGTTTCCCGCCATCTGCAGTTTCAACTGTTGATGGAGATCGAATTGAAGGGATTCGGTGTCGTGATCAACTCGCCGGTCGATCTGCAACTAAGTCCGCATGACATTGTTCAACCCGACTTGGTATTTGTCTCAATCGATCGCAAGTCGATTTTGACTCCCTCGAAAATCAAAGGCATTCCGGACTTGGTCGTCGAGATTTTATCTCCCTCGAATACGAAGCATGATACGGTCGTCAAGCGGCAACTCTACGAACGAATGGGAATTCCAGAGTATTGGATCGTCGATCCCGAAGATCATACGCTGCTGCAGCTAGTGCTCGACAACGGTGCTTACCGCGAAGTCCCTTGCCACGACGAAGTCATCATGACTGTCGCGCCACGGGTCCGAGTCGATTTGAAACGAGTGTGGTAGGTGCTCACCGGTTGCTCATGCTAGCCGAGATGCGCAAGCATCCGGGTCGAAGCGAACTCGACATTGCTATGTCTGCCTCAGTTCAAACCCGGGTACCTGCACGGTCGGTTTGGCAAAAGATGGAGGGACGAAAATGTTGGGGCAGAAAGATTTTTGGGAGATAGTGAGAGCGAACCGCTGATGAACGCGCCTAGGACGTCGCGACGCCCCCACCGCGTGGCGATTCCGTCCAGATTCCCGGCGAGGTGTCACTTGTTCTCGATGGAACGAAGGCAAGGCGGAAGCCGTTGTTCGTGTTGCGGTTCGCGCGCTGGTGTGTAGCCTTTAGGCGATTTTTTTCCTGCACGGTTTAGAACCAACCGGCTAAAGCCGGGACACCAGCGCTGGTGCATAGCCTTGAGGCGATTCTTCTAGGGCGCTGGTGTGTAGCCTTTAGGCGATTCTTCTAGGGGGAAACCGGCTGAAGCCGGGACACCAGCGCAACCTTAAAGACTGGGCGGATCCCAATCTTTACCAAAATCATGAAGCGGATAGGAACTCCAAAAACGGTGTGCTGCTTCGCGTCCCACATCTTCAATATACTGCGCGGCGCTACTGAACGGCCATTCGGTCCACTTGGAACAATACCCGTGATGCACGGGGTTATGCAAAACATAATTCCGCGATGCATAGAAATGCCCCTCGGATTTCATTGCTGTTTCCGCCGCTTTGCACCACGTTTGTCTGCCTCGACATTTGTCCTCACCATTCCACTCGAAGGATGTGCGGCCATGAAGTTTGGCGATAGATTGGAATAACGATTCAAGGCTGATTACATCGCATAGCACGTGATAGTGATTAGGTAAAACAACCCAGGCGAAGACGAATCGACATTGTTGGTGCATCAGTTCACATAGCTGCGTGGAAAAGCTTGCGAGACGATCATCGGTGGTTCCGATAATTGACACGTGTTCGAAGCATGCAGCGGTAATCAGATAGATGGATGTGTGATCGCTTTCGATATGCGCCGGTGAATGCGGGGGATGGTGTCGTTGTCTTCGCTCGGCAAGAATCGTCCGTCGTTGTTCTGGCGTCCATTCCCGCCACCGATACATGGTGTTTGAATCTTGAGGCATGAGTTGCGGTCTCATGGATAAGTTGGGGTGGAACCTTTAGGCGATCACTATCCGAATAGTATAGAGACGGCCGGCT
>JBKDXO010000059.1:0-15551 GCA_046306195.1 Planctomycetota bacterium
CCCAACCTCCTGGCTCCCGAACTTAGCCGGGAGATCGATCTGCGAGGAGTTGGAGCTAAGGTCAGCAATCTCGTCAATCATATCGCTACTTTTTGCAACGCTCTGGATCAGTAACGGCAACGCCAGTTGGTCGAGGAAGCATTTCGGTTCATGAATTTCCGAAGCAATCATCTTCATGCGTTCATCGAATTCCTGAATGCCAATCGCGTCAGCCTGCCTTCGGAGAGTCGGGTGCGCGTCATGACGATCCATCAAGCAAAGGGACTGGAATTCGACGCAGTGTTTCTTCCGTCGCTCGAAAAAAAGATTGTGTCTCGGCCTCCGTCGTACTTGGTCATGCGAGAATCCCCGGTCTCGCCTCCTATCGGGATCATGCGTTATGTCACGCGTGAACTGCACAATTACCTCGATCCTCTTTGGCAGATCGCATTCAAGGAGGCGGCCCAGCAGCAACTCGGGGATGCGCTTTGTTTGTTCTACGTGGCGCTAACGCGGGCGCGGCATGCGCTGTATCTGGTCACAGTGCCGCAAAAGAACCCGACCAAAACGTGGGGGTCTGTTCTGCATACTCTTTACGGAAACTCGTCGACTTCCAGTCGCCCCGGCGCCATGCTTTACGAGAGCGGCAAACCGGATTGGTATGAGTATCTCAAGAACGCTGGTCCGTCATACGAAACGGGTGCGGAGGCTGAGTTCGGGGCTGAGCCCGTCGAGAGCGATTTGTCGGACGATAGTCGATCCGACCGCGTGAAATTCTACCGCATTGCGTTGGCTTCGCGAATGGACGCAGTGGTCGACGGAATCGTCGCGCCAAGTTCCTTGAAAGCGACCCAGGAAACCGAGACCTCCCTTTCCAATGTTTGGCAACCGGAGACGAACCAGGGTGCTGTCGTCGGTAAGCTCGTCCATCGTTGGATGGAAGAGATTCGCGATTGGATCGAGGATGGGGTGCCCGGAAGAAAGCGGCTTCAGGAATTGGCAAATGCCTCAATGACACTCGATGAATTGTCTCAGATCCGCGTTCCCGAATGGATCGACCGATTTGGGAAGTACTTGGAAGCTCCCGAAGTGCGTGCCGCACTGTCGCGTGGACGATACGAGGCATGGCACCGCCCCAAGTTGCTGCGGCTGGAGGTTTCGCGCGAGCGCCGACTCCTGGAGCAATTCGACCGACAGCTCGTCCGGGGGTCGATCGATCGCTGCGTGCTGGGCTACGACGGGGAGCGGGTAGTACGAGGCGAAGTCCTGGACTTCAAGATCGATCAAGTGACCGAATCTTCGGACTTGGAGGCTTGGATTGCTGATCGAATTCGGGAGCACTCGCCCCAATTGCGGTTGTATGGCGGCGTTCTGCGCCAACAATATGGGTTGCGAACCGACCAACTCGATTTGACATTGGTGTTGTTGAGCGTTGGGCGAGTCGTTTCCATTCCGGTGGTTTCAACCGAGCCACTTAGCGATGCATCCTCGAGAACCCAAGTACTGTAACCCACCTGCGCTGGCTCACTTCCGGGACTCGATTTCCCAGCTTGAAACGCCGCTCGGTTTGTTTTCGGCCGCCGTCGCCATTGCGATCCATTTCCAGCCGACCGAGTCCTTGAAGCCGTCGATCGAGTCGGTCCTGGATATGGCCGAGACGGTTCGCAAGCGTGTTCGTCACGCTACACCGGACGCCCTGGTAGCACGATTGCACGAAGTCATGTTCGAGGAGCTCGGATTCACCGGCAACGAAGCGAATTACTACGCCATCGAAAATAGCTTGATCCCATCCGTGCTCCGAACCAAGCGAGGCATCCCCATCACGTTGAGTTTGATTTACACAACGGTTGGTCGCCTGGTGGGGTTGGACATCGAAGGCGTTAACAGTCCCGGACATTTCTTGGTGAGGGTTCATCTCGATCGCGATACGATGCTGGTCGATCCTTTTCATGCCGGGCGGGTGCTTTCCGCTGTGGAAGGTGTCACGATGATTGAACGGGTGGTGGAGCAGCCTTGGCAGGACGATGTCGATTGGTTCCCGATCTGTCATCCTAGGCAGTGGATTGAACGCATCCTCAACAACCTGCGTTCAACCTTGATCCACACCGGCGATACAAAAGACGTTGCTGCGATGCGGGAATTGCAGGCTGCCCTCAACGAGTCCGCACCGTGACTTCTGAGATTTCCCGGTTTTTTCTTGCGGAGACGTGTGGATCGCGGGCCGGAGAAGACCAGGATGGATTGTTGACTTGCCCGGGTTGAGGGTACGATACCGTGGCGTGGAAATTCACCCTTTGATCTAGGAAGGAATGTCGGCCAATGGCCAAGCCTCGAGTCTTGATTGTTCGCGCCCCTGGGACCAACTGCGATGTCGAAACCGAGTACGCGTTTGAGTTGGCGGGAGCCGAGACGCAGCGTCTGCATGTCAATCAGATCATCGATCATCCGCGACTGGCCGAGCGGTTTCAGATTCTTTGTTTTCCGGGAGGGTTTAGCTACGGCGATGACATTGCAGCGGGCCGGATTGCAGCTGTGCAATGGCAGACGCGACTGAGCGACACGCTCGCCCAATTTCGGAGCGAAGACCGGCTGGTGCTGGGGATCTGCAATGGATTTCAGATCATGATGCGGCTCGGGATCTTCTTCGACGAGGATATCGACCAAACCCCTGCGACCTTGACGTGGAATCGTCAGGCGAGATTTGAAACCCGTTGGGTGCATCTCAAGCCAGAATCGGACCACTGCGTCTTTTTGAGAGGCATTTCCGAAATCTATTTGCCGATGGCGCATGCAGAGGGGCGTTTCCTGATGCGCGACGCGACGACACAGCAAAAGCTCAAGGGCGATTCTCAGATCGCGCTTCGGTATTGCGATCCTCAAGGCATGACGGGAGACACCGAATTGCCGTTTCCATGGAATCCTAATGGAGCCCAGTGGAATGTGGCGGGCATTTGCGATCCCTCGGGCCGGGTGTTCGGATTGATGCCGCATCCCGAGCGTTTTCTTTTTCCAATGAATCATCCCCAGTGGACTCGGATGGCCAGCCTACCGGAACATGGCGATGGTTTGAAATTGTTCCGGAACGCGGTGACCTATTTTGGGTAACGCATGAACGTCATCTCCAATCCATACCAGATCTACAGCACCCTAGATCATCTTCGGCGCGATGGAAAGAAGATTGGGATCGTTCCCACCATGGGAGCGTTGCACCCAGGACATTTGTCGCTCGTGCAGCGAGCCAAGTCCGAATGCGAGATTTGTGTCGCCACGATCTTCGTCAATCCCTCGCAGTTTGGTCCCAACGAAGATTTCCATCGCTACCCGAGAACTCTCGACGCGGATTTGCAGATGCTGCGGGCCGAAGGTTGCGACTTTGTCTTTACTCCATCCTCGGAAACAATCTATCCAGCGGGCTATTCCACGTTCGTTGAGCCTCCTGAGGTGGCAAACCGATTGGAGGGAACACTCCGACCGGGACACTTTCGGGGCGTCGCGACCGTCGTGCTGAAACTGTTCATGCTGATCCCAGCCCACGTCGCCTACTTTGGTCGCAAGGATTACCAACAAGTCGCCGTCATCTCGGCCATGGTTCGGGATCTGGCCGTTCCGATACGCATCGAGGCTTGTGAGACGATTCGAGAACGGGATGGGTTGGCCATGAGTTCCCGCAACCGCTATTTGTCCCAGTCGGAGCGGGAGAGAGCCTTGGGATTAAGCCGAGCCTTGCATCGAGCCCGGGAGTTGTTGGATGCTGGTTGCACCAAGATCTCGGAGTTGGAGGAAGCCATGCGCGAGGTGCTCTTGAGGTCGCCTGTCGACTCGATTGACTACGCCGTCGTCGTGGACACCGAGTCGCTCGAGCCATTAGAATCGGTGGAACGCGAGGGAGTGGCGCTCATCGCTGCCCGCGTAGGTACGACCCGCTTGATCGATAACCAGACGCTGGTGCGACGAGCATAACGGCTGCACGGAAGGAAGTCCGCTCCATGCTTCAAACCCTCTTTTACTTGCCTCATGCCATCGGACCACTGCCCGTGGTTGGATTGGTCAGTTGGGTGATGCTGGGAATGGTCCTCTACGCGACCCTGATGATCGCGATGAGCGGAACCAAGGCCGATCCGTGGAGAGGCCTGAGAGAGGATTTTCTTGGATGGTGCATTTGGGGGGGCATCGTGACGTTCATGTTCGGTGTATTCGCTCCACAGTTTGAAACGACCATGTTTGCGGGGACGCCGGAGGAAGTGCGTCTCGGTGTACCCATCCGAGGCTATGGCGTCATGGTCGTCATCGGAATATTTTGCGCCGTGCAAATCGCAAGCCGGCGGATCCACCAGCTCGGGATTTCCGACGATGCATTTTTTGTTCTTTTGGTCTTGGTCGTCGTATCCGGAATGATCGGAGCGAGGCTGTTTTATGTTGTCCAAAAGTGGAACGAATTGGAGGGGACGACATTTCGCGAGAAATTGGGCGTCGCTCTGAAGTTTACCGAAGGAGGGCTGGTCGTCTACGGAAGCGTGCTCGGAGCCATGGTCGTTATCCTCGCGTGGACTTTGTGGAATCGCGTTCGTCCGATCCCGCTTTTCGATGCGGTGGTTCCCGCTTTCTTTATTGGTTTGGCGTTCGGTCGGATCGGTTGCCTGCTCAACGGTTGCTGTTTTGGCGGAGTCTGCGAGTCGCACTTGCCGTCGATTGCGTTTCCGCCGGGGGCGCCAGCCTACATGGATCAACTCGAACATGGCCGATTGCTCGGAATGCGCACCCGAAAGGGGAGTGGCGATTCTCGGGAGATTGAATCGGTCGATGCCAACGGTTGGGCCGCGTCTCGAGGATTGAAGGCCGGGCAAGTCCTCGACGACATGAAAATCATCATCTTGCCACCTCCCCCCGATAAACCAACTGCATCCCCTGAGTTTGTGGCAAGCTTGATCGTGGACGGCAAGAGAATGGAAGTGCCTGTCCAGGCCTTTCCGAAACGAAGCTTGCCGGTTCACCCGTCCCAGATCTATGCCTCGATCAGCGGTCTCTTGTTGTGCCTGTGGACTCTGTCGATCGCACCCTGGGTGCAGCGACCCGGTTTCGTCTTTGGAGCAGGGTTGGTCGGCTACGGGATCATTCGCATCCTCGAAGAGATCATCCGCGTCGATGAACAAGGGGTTTTCGGTACTCCGCTCAGTATCTCCCAATGGATTAGCGTTCTAGGTATCGTTGCCGGTCTGGTCATTCTTTTTTGGTCCTTTCGCTACGGTTTCCGCCCGCAAGTTCCCATTACGACAACATGAGACCGACCATGTATCATTTGACGAAAATCGCATCCCTCAAAACCATTTCTCAGTTCCGCAGCCATATCCAGTCGGTCGGTGCAGAGATTCCGATCGATGACGCGATAGAAGTACATCCTGGCTGCGGTTTGCTGCAACCCATTTCGTGGGCGGGTCGTACGATTGGCAATCGGATTGCGGTGCAGCCGATGGAGGGCTGGGACGGGACAATCGCTGGCGGAATCACCGAACCGATGCTTCGTCGTTGGAGACGGTTTGGCGAGTCGGGGGCAAAATTGATTTGGGGTGGCGAGGCGATGGCGGTCCGTCCCGATGGACGGGCCAATCCCAACCAGTTGATCTTGATCGATCGGAATCGGGAAGGAATTCGACAACTCCTCGACTCGCTCCGCGAGGAACACCGAAACCAAACGGGATCCGACGACGATTTGGTGGTGGGGTTTCAATTAACCCATTCCGGGCGATTTTGTCGGCCCCAAGATCATCATCGCTGGGAAGGCCGAATTGCCCACCGCCACCCGCTATTGGATTTGCGTTTCGGTGGCGCATCCGACGACCAGCTCCTGTCTGCGACACAGGTTCGGGAATTGATCGACGATTACATCGCTGCCGCTCGGCGAGCCCAGGAAATTGGAGCCGATTTCGTCGACGTCAAGTGCTGTCATGGCTATCTACTGCATGAATTTCTCAGCGCCCGTACACGCGAGGACGAATATGGAGGTTCCCTCGAGAATCGGGCCCGCGTCGCGTTGGAGATCATCGCTGGGATTCGAGCTGCATGCCCCGGCCTTGGGATCGGAGTTCGACTCAGCGCTTTTGATACCGTCCCGTTTGAACCCAACCCCGCCACCGCAGTCGATGGCCGGCTCGGCCAAGGGCGTCCGGCCGAACATGCGCATTTGCTGCCCTACCGCTGGGGGTTCGGCGTCAATCCTCAAAAACCGACGGAGATGGATCTCGAGGAACCACTTCGGTGCATCGATTTGTTCAAGCAAGCGGGCGTGAGCCTCCTCAATGTGTCTGCGGGGAGTCCGTACTATTCACCGCACTTGGTGCGGCCCGCGGCGTTTCCGCCATCGGATGGATACCAACCGCATGAGGATCCGTTGCTGGGTGTAGCGAGGCACCTGCAGGCGACGCGGCTGATCAAGGAGAGGAATCCGGATCTCGTCGTGGTCGGGTCTGGCTATTCCTACCTTCAGGAGTACCTGCCACACGTGGCGCAATATACGGTGCGACATGGTTGGACCGACTGCATTGGTCTTGGCAGGACGATGCTCTCGTATCCGAAGGTCCTTCGCGATGCGGTAGAGGGCAAGCCGTCGGCCCGCAAGCTGATTTGCCGCACGTTTTCGGATTGCACGACTGCACCTCGCAACGGTCTTCCGTCAGGATGTTATCCGCTGGATGATTTCTACAAGGGAACGCAAACGGCGGAGGCGGTCAAGGAAATCAAGAGTCGGTTGTGAGTTGCCTACAGCTCAAACGGGTCTTCGGCTGCTTCTTCGCCGTAGATCGGCAGGTAGCGGTAGTAGACTTCGAGCATCATGGTCTTCATGCACGTGATATACAATCGTCCGCCTTGTTCGGAACCGATCCCCTCGTCCACATACCAGCTTCCTGTCGCGTGCCCCGACTGGATCTGGCTGGAGAGCAGCATATCGCGCATGCGATTGTTCCAACTCACCCACTCTTGGCCACCATGCTGTTTCATGACCTGGGTCGCGTAGTAGTTGTAGTAGCTGTCAGCTGGCGAGGGACCGTCGGTTGCAAATTTCTGGACCGCAGCTTTGATCGAAGGTTCTTCTTTGCTCCAGCCTGAGTACATGCGGCAAAGGACTCCGCAAGCGGTCATCGCAGGACGATAACCTGCGGGGTCCTTCATTTTCGAATCGAGGCTGTAGTGGTATCCGAACCCACCGGGTACCATCAACGAGTCCAAGAAAACGTTGGATCGCCTCACGGTTTCGAGATCGTAATTCAAGCCCGCCATTGCGGCGCTCTTGAGAGCCATCATTTGCCATCCCACCACCGAGGTATCACCGGGTAATTTGCCCAGCGGGAATGGGGAATAATGCCAACCGCCAGTGAGCGGATTTTGCGCGTAGGTCAGGAAGTTGATACTGAGTTGCGCGGGTTCCAGAAGGACGGGATCGCGCGTCATGCCAAAGGCTTCGCACATCGCGATTGCGGCGATGCCATGGGAGTACATGTCGTCCAATCCCTGCGAGTGTCCATCCCCTCGATACCACCCACCAATCCCTTTCTCGACACGGATACTTTGAATCAGGAAGCTCAAGCCCTTGAAGACGGTCTCTTTGTACTCTCCCTCCAAATGGGTTTGTCCGGCACCGAGAAAGCACATGAGGGCCATGCCGGTCGCAGCGTTCAAGCTCGCGATACGGCGACCTGGGTGATCGCACTGCCCCCCGCAAACCTGGGCGTGGGTAAAGGTCCAGGCACCGGTTTGTGGATTCTGGTGAGCGGCCAGCCATTTGAGTGCTAGGGATACCGCGCGTTCGGTTTCGTCGCTTCCACCGAACTTTTTGAGCATCTCACGTTTGGTTTCCTTGTTGGAACGAGCCCCCATCGCGGCACGCATCGCAGCGTTGCTCTGGGCGGAGATTCCGGAGGTTGGAGCGAGCGCTTGAGAAAGGGTCGGCATGGATACCTCGGGTGCCGATGCCACAAGACTGCTGACGTCTAAGGTAACCTCGGACTGCACCATGCTTGGTTCGACCGAGGGAGTCTCGCTGGGTGATTCGTCCTCTGGTTCACTGCTCAATTCCGCAGTCGATTCGTCCATCGAAAACTCTTCCAAACCGGTGCTGTCCGATTCGGATTCCGCAACATTCAGCAACAATCGCAATTCCTTTTGAATCGGCTCGATGTGCCACGCAGCTAGCGCGAGAAGTGCGGCGACGTGCACGCCTGTGCTAATCCCCCAGCTCGGAAGCAATGTCCAGAAATTGCCTTTGCGGGGATTCTCGAATGTTTGCTTGTCCAGGTGTTCGACAGGTTGGGCTTCGTTCGCCGGAGTCGCTCGCGACGAGTCCACTGGTTTGCGAGCCGTTTTGGAAGTGGACGCGGTTCGGGCTTTCTTTGCAGCGGGCACCGCAGGCGATGTCGATAGAGTGGCGGGTGTCGACGTCGGCGAATTCGCGGGGGATGGAGCCCCGGTCGTCTCTTCGAATCCCGGAAGACCAAGCAAAGGATCTTGGTTATCTTCTGGTTTTCCCATCTGCATCCTCAAATATTTCGTGGGGTGATTGGAGTCGCCTTGATAATCGCTATGGTAACAATTCACAACGGCGACGTGTACTGATTGTTGGTGGAAAAACCCAAAGATCAGCGTTGGCAACCCATTTCCTTCGGGCATTCCCCAAATGCGTTTTTCGCGATGTCTTTTGCGAAACCTCCCCATTCTTCTCGGGATGCTATGCCCGCTGGCGGGCTGCGAACCACCGCCGCTACCCGTCAACTCCCCTCGCGAAACGAACAGCACCGACTCGCCCGCAGGGATGCTCGTCGAGGTTGAGATTACGGGCTTCGAAAACAACGAAGGCCGATGCCGTGTCGCGGCTTACGAGAAATCTTCCGGTTTTCAAGATCCGAATCATGCCGTCGCCCGCAACGTCCTGCCCATTGAGGGGAACTCGGTGCGGTGGAGTTTTACTTGGCAGGACAACGGTCGCGAACTCTCTCCCGCTGGACTGGCCATTTCCGCATATCATGATCAGAACGACAACGGCCAACTCGACAAAAGCCTGATAGGAATTCCCACGGAACGCTACGGTTTCTCGAACAATCCCAAACGGGGGTACGGTCCCCCAAAGTTTGACCAAGCCCTGATAGCAGTTCCCAAGGACGCCTCGCGACAGGCCCCCTGGCGCATCGAGATTACTATCCAATGAACGCAATCACACCGAAAGACTTGAACAGCCAAGCCGCCGGTTGTCTTGCCAACCATGCGAACGTCGGCCTGCGACTCAGCCTCCACGCGTCCCGCTCCCCGGATCAACTGGCGATTGCGACCCCGACCGGTTCCCATCGGCAAGGTTCCCGCCGCTCGTACACGACCATTTCCATGTCGGATTTGGATCACCGCTCCTCTGCCATCGCGGCAGGATTGCAGAGCATGGGGATCGGGCCTGGCAAGCGAATCGCTTTGCTGGTTCGATTCGGCGAGGATTTCATCACCCTGGTCTTCGCGCTTCTGAAGTCGGGTGCAACGCTCATTCTTATCGATCCGGGGATGGGGCGCAAGCATCTTTTGGGTTGCCTGTCGCAAGCGCGCCCGGACGGCTTTGTCGGGATCCCGCTGGCCCAGGTGATCGTCAAAGCCAAACGACCTCTCTTTCCCGCCGCGCGCCTCAATGTCACCGTGGGTCGTCGTTTCGGAATCCTTCCCGCTCCGGCGCTTAGCGACTTGGAGCGGCGGCATGGAGCCTCGGATTTTCGCCCGCCCGAGACTCAGATCCTCGATCCGGCAGCGATCATTTTTACCACCGGCAGCACGGGACCGCCCAAAGGAGTCCTCTACACACACCAAACGTTCCATGCCCAGATCGATATGATCGCCAGCCACTACGGAATCGAACCGGGGTGCAAAGACCTAAGCGGGTTTCCTCTCTTTGGCCTTTTTAACGCCGTCATGGGGACGTCGACTATCCTGCCTGACATGGATCCGACCCACCCCGCCTCGGTGATTCCCAAACGCCTTCTCGACGCGATCGAGCAATGGGAGATCGATCAATCGTTCGGCTCCCCTGCATTGTGGACTCGCGTGGGTGAGGATTGCCATGCAACGGGGCGCCGGATGGAATCGCTGCGCTTGGTTCTATCGGCGGGAGCACCCGTCCCCGCACGAGTTCTCCAGCAAATCCGCGCTGCCATGCACCCTGAAGGGATGATGTTTACCCCCTATGGAGCAACCGAAGCGCTCCCGATCGCATCGATCGAGTCGCGCGAAGTGCTCGAAGAGACGAGAGCCAAGACCGAAAAAGGAGCCGGAACGTGCGTCGGTCGGCGATTTGCAGGCATCGATTGGAAAGTCGTCGCGATCACCGACGATCCGATCCCGACTCTTGACCAAGTACGCGAACTTCCGATTGGCCAGATCGGTGAATTGATGGTTTCGGGGTTGCCGGTGACGCGAGCCTATGTCACTCGCACCGACCAAAATGCGATCCATAAAGTCGAAGAACGCGGTTCCTCAGAAAATGCGACCAGGATCTGGCATCGTATGGGGGATGTCGGTTACCTGGATGCGCTGGGACGATTCTGGTACTGCGGCCGCAAAGGGCATCGCGTCACGACGCGTCGCGAGGTTCTTTTTACGGAACCGATCGAAGCCGTCCTCAACACCCATCCAGACATCTTTCGATCGGCGCTTGTCCCCCTGGGTTCCTCCCCGAACCAGCAACCGTGCCTGGTTGTCGAACCGTGGCCCGCGCGTCGCCATCATGTCATGAACCACCTCGCGGAGTGCGAGTCCCAGTGGCGCACAATGATTCGCGAAGCGATGCCCGATGTCGACATCGATCGCTTTCTGATCTATCCGCGAGCACTGCCGACGGATATCCGGCACAACGCCAAGATCTTTCGCGAGAAACTCAAGCCCTGGGCAGAGCAGCAAGTGCTCACAAAAAAACCTCGCGGATAATCAATTGCGATTCCATCGAAACTAGCAACCGATTCAATTCGATACAGGGGTGATTCCGACCACCTGCGGTTCGCGATCTCGCAGTCGCCGCAGTTGACCACAAGCGGCTTGGATTTCGTCCCCTTTCCGCTGGCGAAACATCACGTTGATCCCGCCATCGAGGAGTGTCTTGCGAAACGCATGAATCGCTTCCGCGGAGGGTGTCTGGTACGGAAGTCCGGGAACAGGGTTGTAGGGGATCACGTTGAGCATCGCGGTACGTCCGCGCAGCAATTGCACCAGTTCCTTAGCGCAAGAAATCGAATCGTTGAATCCCCCAAGAAGCACATACTCGAATGTCAATCGGCGGCCTGTGCGAGCAAAATAGCGATCGGCGGCTTCCATGATCGCTTCGATACCGATGGTCTTGTTGACCGGCACAAGCCGATTCCGCAGCTCGTCGTTGGGTGCATGCAGGCTGATCGCCAATTGATACGGCGCGTCCGACTCAGCGAGCTTGTCGATCGCGGGCGGAAGTCCCACCGTACTGATGGTGATTCGTCGCGGGCTGATCCCTAAACCGTACTGGCTGTCCCGGGCAACGTTCAGGGCTTCGAGCACGCGAGGAAGATTCGCAAGCGGTTCTCCCATTCCCATCATCACGATGTGGCTGAGCCGGTCGTCGGGCTCCAGGAGTCGCTGCAGCTTGAGCATCTGTTCGAGGATCTCACCACGCGACAGATTCCGTTCTACTCCGTCGAGTCCGCTGGCACAGAACACACAGCCCATCGCGCAGCCTACTTGGCTCGAAACGCAGATCGAACGGCGTGGGCCGTCTCGCAACAGAACACATTCGATGCGACCGCCATCCGCCAGTTGCAACAAAAGCTTCTCCGTACCGTCGGACGACTCTTGATGGGCAGCGGTGACCGAGCGAAAGATCTCGAAGGTCGATGCCAATTGAGCTCGCAACCCTTTCGGCAAATCGGTCATCGCTTCAAACGAGTCCGCCCGCTTCTGGTAAACCCAGGTCAAAATCTGACGCGCGCGAAACTTCGGCCAGCCGCGCTCGGCGAGCCACTCGCACAATTGCGACTCGCTCCAATCCAGCAGGTAGTGGTGCTGGGGAGTTTCCTGAGTGGCTTCGGGTTCGCTAACGCTTTGGATCGCCATAGGGTTTTTGAAACATGGTGCTTGGAAGGATTCCACATTGGCACGTCGCCTGCGTCATTAGACTCTGTCGCACCAAGACTCGTCGAGCCGCATTCCCGATGCTAACTCAGCCATCCGAGTCGATTTTCGATGGAATGCCTTCTTCTTGTTCTTCTTCTTCCTCGGACTCGACGGAATCCGAGTCCCCGGTCCAAACATCGTATGCATCCCCGGTACCGGACAATTCGGTTTGGATGGATAGATTGGGGTCGGAAAGGATACGGAGTTCCTGCGAATACTCCTTGCCGTCGACGGTCAGGATCACACGGTAGTTGCCCGACGGCACAGCCCGAGCGCGACCACCGCCTCCCCCAGGTCCACCACCGCTACCGCCACCACCGCTACCGCCGCCACCGCTACCGCCGCCACCGCCGCCACCACGGGGACGCCGCGCCGCGGCTTCGCTACCGGAAGAACCTTCGCCGCCCGACTCAGATGAACCGGCCCCGCTTTCGCTTGGTGGGGTTGGGGCTGCTTGCCCCCCCTCGCCGGCGGATGCCGCACCACCGGGGGCGCTGCCACGGCCGCCACCGCGGGTACCTCGGCCTTCTCCCGGGCCGCGTTCCCCACCGGTACCCCGCTCGCCAGGTCCGCCGCGATTGGGTTGCGGGGGTGTTGCGATCAAGTCCCAGCCCGCGCGATGCAAGCCGGCATCGACGTTGCCGCGGATTTCGCGAAGGGTATTTCCATTAACGTCTTGAATCTTGATCGAGACTTGTTCGGCCTTCTTGGGGAGGGAATAGAACAAACTCGCGCCTGCGGGTGGATTTTCTCCCACGTAGCGGCGATTGGTTGTGCCTCGAGTCGCTTCGCGGCGCCATCGAATCGCGGTTGTGGGTTTGTACAGAAACGGTGTATCGGTTACGTGGGCGGCCGCGAGTTGATGCAGCGGCGTGATGTCCGCGATCCAAAGGCTTCGGCCATGTGTTGCGGCGACGACTTCTCCGTTGTTGGGGTGGAACGCGAAGTCAAAGACCGCAACCGTGGGGAGGTTGGAGTTGAATTTGTTCCAATACTCGCCGCGGTTAGCGCTCGCGTAGACCGCGAATTCGGTTCCGATCAGCAATACATTTTCATTGAAAGGACTTTCCCGCAAGCAACGTGTTGAACCCCAGGGGAGATTGGCTCGAATGTTTTTCCAAGTCTTGCCAAAGTCTTCGGAGACGAACACATACGGATCGTCATCATTGGAACGGTGGCCGTCCAAGCAGACGTAGACGCGGCCGTCGGCAAACCGTGACGCCTCAATTGTCGAAACCCATCGAGGGGCAGGAAGGTTGAGGTTCTTTCCAATCTCTGTCCATTCCTTGCCGCTGTCGCGCGTGACCCACAATGCCCCATCATCGGTACCGACATAGAGCACGTTGGCATTGCGTGGAGATTCCGATAGGGCCGTCGCCGATCCCCGTTTGGTCAATGTGATCTCCGGTGAAATCTTTTCGAGATTGCTGCCGCGATCGAGCGATCGGAACACGAAGTTGCCTGCGGCGTAAAAGATCCGCGAGTTGGCGCTCGAAAGAATGAACGGCGTATTCCAATTGAATCGGTATGCCGTCTCGCCTTCTGCTGCCTGGGCTCGGATCGAGGCTCGTTCGCCGGTCTTCATGTGGCGACGCCCCATATTGCCGTCTTGGCTAGTCCAGTAGACCAAGTCGGGGTCGTTCGGATCGACTCGGCACATGAAACCGTCGCCGCCGCCGACGCTGAGCCAATCCTCGTTGACCGGTCCGCTGCCGCTGAGGGACAATGCGGGGCCACCCCACGTACCATTGTCTTGTAGACCTCCGTAAACGTAATACGGATACTTGGGCGCGATTGCGACGTGATAGAACTGGCCCAATGCCAGTGTGTTGAGATGATCCCATCGATTGCCTCGATCGTAAGTCGTGTAAACGCCTCCGTCGACACCGATCACCATGTGCCTGCCGTCGCGAGGGTTGATCCACAGGGCATGTCCATCGGCATGAACGCCTCGCCCCAGCGTGGACTCGAACGTCAGTCCCCCATCGCTCGACTTGTATTGCGAGACTCCGAGCAAGTAAAGTTTTTGGTCGTCGCTCGGATCGACGCGGATCACGCTGAAGTACATCGGACGCGAGTGGAGGCTATTGATGCGAGTCCAACTCTCGCCGCCATTGGTCGACTTGTAGATGCCACCATATTCGTAGCCTTTCGCACCCTGTTGATCCTGTACGTTCTGAGCTTGGCCTCCTAGCGAGGCGGTGTAAGGCCGCGGGGGCAGAGGACGATTTTCAACAACGACATCGATCTCCTTCATCTCGGTCGCCCGCGAGATCTTCAGTCGAAGCTTTTCTCCCGCCTTCAAGTCCCGCAGCATCCCTAACGCCTCGCGGTAATCCGATACGGGCTTTCCTTGGATCTCTTTGACAATGTCCCCTTTGAGAACACCCGCCTTCGAAGCGGGTCCGTTCTCGGTGACTTCCGTGATCGACGCTCCTCCCCCCGTTGCGTTTTGGCCGACGATGCCGATGTAGGTGGGTGATTGCTGCGCTGCAGCGCCCCCGCGACCGCCACTGGACGGCCGTTCTTCCATGACGACCTCGATTTCCTTGGTTTCGCCGCTTCGTATCACTTTGACTTTGATTTTGTCTCCCGCGTTCTTGCTGGTCGCTTTTTCCGTCAAGGACTCCCACGACTCCGCTTTGGCACCATCGAACTCCACGATGATGTCGTCGGCCTGTAGGCCCGCTTTGCTCGCCGGACTGTCCGGCGCCGTTTGGATCACTTTGATCCCGGCTTCTTCATCTTCTCCAAATGCGCCGAACCAAACACCGGTCCGTTGCCCAGAACTGGTCCGGGAGGCCAGCGTGAATTCGATCGAACGTCTCTCTTCGCCTCGGGCAATTTTCAGATCGAGTTTGTCGTTGGCTTTTTTGGTTCGAAGTTCGTCGAGAATTTGATCGAAGTCGGTCACGGACTTCTCTCCCATTGTTTCGATGACGTCGCCGACGAGCAGCCCGCCTTTGGCCGCAGGGCTCTTCGGGTAGACCTGGGTCACGATGACTTTTCCATCGCGGTTTTCGCCGACCGCGCCCCAGAGCACATTCAGCGGTGCCGGTCCTTTGCCGATGTTCTCGCAGTCGATCACGGCGAAGAGAGTGTTCGGGTCCTTGCGATACCAATCGATTCCGATCCGTCCCATCTGGCTGGTCGGCAGGCCTTTGGTCAGTTTTCGCCAGGTTTTGCCACCGTCGGTCGTCTTGTACAACCCGCTGCCGGGTCCCCATTTGCGAATCGGATCGTATCCGCCGTAGCCTTCGGGGATCGGAATCTCGCTGCCGGGCCAACTGTCGAAACCGTCGCGCAGCCGTTCCCAGGCCGTGACGATCAATGTCTCAGGATCGGTCGGATGCATTTGCATTTCGATGATGCCGGTACGTTCATCGATGTAGAACGCCCGTTCCCAGGTCTTACCG